>NZ_JAUSYD010000001.1:623333-1246666 GCF_030816615.1 Streptomyces sp. B1I3 | reverse complement strand
AGTCAGGGGCGACGCCCCAGCCCCGCCCCCGCCGGGCGGCGTCCTGTGGAGCCTCGCCGGCGACATCCGGGGACTGCTGATGCTGCCCGCCGCCCTCACGCTCCAGGTCGCCCACCCGGCGGTCGGCGCCGGCGTCGACGAGCACTCGGTCTTCCGCACGGACCCGTGGGGCCGCGGCGAACGCTCCCTGCGCTCGCTCCAGCTCTGGGTGTACGGGGGAGAGGGTGCCGCCGAGGAGGGGCGCAGGCTGCGGAAGTTGCACCGCACCATCCAGGGCACCGACACCCGCGGCCGCCGCTACCACGCCCTCACGCCGGAGAACTACGCCTGGGTCCACGCCACCGGCTTCCCCGTGTACCAGCACGCGGCGCGCTATCTGGTCCGCCCGCTCACCGGGGAGCAGGAGCGCGCCCTGTACCGCGAGTGGCTCCAGGTCGGCCGGATCCTCGGCATCCACGACCGGGACATGCCGCAGACGATCGAGGAGTTCTGGCCGTACTACCGCAAGATGCTGGCCGAGGAGATCGAGGCGACCGCCGTCGTACGGGAGCTGGTCGCCACCGACGCCGCGGTACCCCCGCTCGACCGGGGCCCGGCGGCCGTACGGCTGCTCCTGCGGAGTGTGTGGCCGGCGCTGCTCCCGCAGCTGGCCCGGTTCCGCAGCTTCGTCACCGTCGGGCTGATGCCACCGGACGCCCGAGAGGCCATAGGCCTCACCTGGAGCCCGGTGCAGGAGCGCAGGCTCCGCCGGCTGTGCACCGTGATCCGGCTGGTGGTGCCGGTGCTCCCGGACCGGCTGCGCTATCTGCCGCTCGCCCGGTCGGCGCGGGCCGCGTGGCGGGCGGAGCGGGCGGGCCTCAGGCCGAGGCGCGGCGGATCAGCTCGGTCGGCGTGATTACGGACTCGGGCCACTCGCCGCTGTCGCTGTTGAGCCGCTCCATCAGCAGCCGGACCATCAGGCGGCCCATCCCCTCCACGTCCTGACGGACCGTCGTCAGGGGCGGATCCGTGGTCTCCGCCACCGAACCCATGTCGTCGAAGCCCACCAGTGCCACCTCGTCCGGCACCGGGATCCCCCGCTCGCGGAGCACCCGCAGGGCGCCGGAGGCCATCAGGTCGTTGGACGCGAAGACGGCATCCACGTCCGGGCGCGACTCCAGCAGACGCGTCATGGCCAGGGCGCCACCCTCCACGGTGAAGTCGCCGTCCACGACCAGTGCCGGATCGGCGTCGGGCAGCACGTCGCGGTAGCCGTCGATCCGGTCGAGAGCCGACGTCTGGTCCCGCGGCCCGGCGATGTGCCCGATCCGCCGCCGGCCGAGCGAGACCAGGTGGCGGACGGCCTCCCGGGCGCCGCCCCGGTTGTCGCAGTCGACGTACGGCACCGTCGGGCCGGCCTCCGCTCCCGCGGCCGGAAGCTCCGGGCGGCCTCCGTAGACCGTCGGGACCCTGAACCGCCGGATGATCGCGGAAAGTTCGTCGTCGGTGTGGAGCGAGAACGCCAGCACCCCGTCCACATGCCCACCGGCCAGATAGCGGGTGACCCGGTCGAAGTCGCCACTGCCCTCCACGAGCAGGAGCACCAGTTGCGCGTCGTGCGCGTTCAGTTCGCGGCTGATCCCGCGGATCTGGCGTGAGAAGAACGGGTCGGAGAAGATCCGGAACTCGGGCTCGTCGATGATCACGGCGACCGCGCCGTTGCGCCGTGTGACCAGCGTCCGCGCCGCGTGGTTGGGGATGTAGCCGAGTTCGTCGACCGCCCTGCGCACCTGGTCCACCAGCGGTTGCCGTACGCCCGCACCACCGTTGACGACACGCGACGCCGTCGCCCGGGAGACACCGGCGCGGGCCGCCACGGCCTCCAGGGTGGGCCGGACGTCACGCTGCGGATCGGGGGTGGGGTCTGGCAAGGGAGACGCTCCTCGTACGCGCGCGTCCCGGCCGCGAGCGGCCGGAGCTGGCGGGATTCAGCACGAACGCCGCAAGCCTAACGGCCTCCCTCGCCCGCGACGGCCCCACGATCGCGCCCCCGACCGCACCCGACGGCACCCACGACCGCGGGCCTGACGGAGTCCACGAGGGAGCGGGTACCCGACGCCGCGCAGCCCCGCTCGCGGTGTCGTCCTCCCCGTCGCGGGAGAGGCGGCCCGACCGCACGGGCCGTGCGGCCGGGCCGGTGATCAACCCCTGTCGCTCGGCGGCCGTCCGGTGTACCGTCCGCTCACACTCACGCACGCACAGGCACCACCGGGTCCTTCGCCCCGCCGTTTTCCGGGAGGCAGTCGCCGCATGATCCCCCAGCCGTCACGGGTGGTCGCACGTCCCGCCCGCACCCCGCGGCTCGCCCCTCCGCGCCGCCGCACGGTCTCCCGCGACCTGACCGTGGGCCTTGCGGCGGCCCTGCTCGCCGTGCCGTACGCGACGGTGCGGGCCGAGGCGGCGCTCCCGGTGCCCCGCACCGGCTTCGAGCGCACCGGGGGCGCGCGGTGGACCGGGGAGACGGAGGAGGGGTCGTTCCTCGCCGCGGTCGACCGGTCGAGCGGCCGCGTCCGCGTGGAGGGGATCGGTACGACCGGACAGGGACGGCCCCTGCGGCTCGTCGACCTCGGCGTGTCCGGCCCGGCCGCCGTCACGGTCCTGCTGGTCTGCGGCCAGCACGGCGACGAACCGGCCGGCCGCGAGGCGTGCCTGTCGGCCGTCCGCGACCTCGCCCGCGCCGGGGACCGGACGACCCGAGGCCTGCTGTCCCGCACGCGTGTCCTGGTGATCCCCACGGCCAACCCGGACGGCCGGGCGGCGGGCACGCGGGGCAATGCCGACGGCGTCGACATCAACCGGGACCACATCGCGCTGCGCACGGCGGAGGCCCGGGCCGTGGCGAGGGTGATCCGGGACCGGCGGCCCGACGTGATCGTGGACCTGCACGAATACCGTGCCACCCCGCCGTTCTACGACGAGGACCTCTTCGTCCTGTGGCCCCGCAACAGCAACACCGCGCCCGGGGTGCGCGACGCCGCGCGGAGTCTGGCCGACGACTACGTGAGGCCCGCGGCGGCAGCGGCCGGGTACACCAGCGGTCACTACGGCATCCGGACCGACCCCGTCACCCAGGAACCGGTCGGGCAGACGGCGGGGGACGGCCAGGAGCGCATCCTGCGTAACGCCGCGGGCGTCAAGCACGCGCTGGGACTGCTCGTCGAGTCCCGGGCGGATCCGCTCGGCGAGGCCGAGCGGTCCGACCACGCGCTCAACAAGCGGCGCAGGGTCCGTTCCCACCGGGCCGCCCTGGACGGTCTGCTCTCCTTCGTCGGGGAGCGCCGCGGTCTCGTCGCCGCCGCGACCGGGGCCGCCCGCCACGCGGCGGCCGGCGACCCGGGGCCGGTGTACCTGGGCGGCGCCGACAACGATCCTGCCCGGCCGGGTCAGATCCTCCGGGACCCGCCCTGCGGATACCGGCTCGACGCGCAGCAGTACGCGGACGTCGGGGACGAACTCGCGCTGCACGGCGTCGCTTCCCACCGCGACGGTGACGGAGCGTACGTGCCGATGCGGCAGCCGGCCCGGGCACTGATTCCGTTGCTTCTGGACGAACGGGCCGCATATCACCTCACAAACGGGCAAGCCGATAGAGCTTGTTGATCCCGTGTGAGGCGCGTCGTTTGTGGTACTGCCTACGGGGAGCGAAATTTCGCACTGCGTGAAAGGTGCCATTTGTGTCACAAGACGAGCAGGGATCGGGCGGGCAGGGGGAGCCGCTGGCGGTCACGGCCGACCTACCCGCCGAGCCGCACCACGGTCGGCGGCCCTCCACCGACCGCGTGGTCTTCGGCGTCACGGCGGTGCTCACCGTCGCCTTCGTGGTATGGGGGTCCACGGCCACCGACTCACTGGAGGACGTGTCCAACAGTATGCTCAAGGGCCTCATCCACAACGGTGGTTGGGCCTTCATGCTGGCGGCCTCGGGCTTCGTGGTCTTCGCCCTCTGGCTCGCGATCAGCCGGTACGGGAAGATTTCGCTCGGCCAGGAGGGTGAAGAGCCGGAGTTCCGGACCATCTCCTGGGTCGCCATGATGTTCAGCGCCGGCATGGGAATCGGCCTGATGTTCTACGGTGTGAGTGAGCCGTTGGCCCACTTCGTCAATCCGCCCCCCGGCACGCACCCCGCCGACGCCGCCGAGGCGATGCAGACGGCGATGGCGACCACACTCTTCCACTGGACTCTGCATCCCTGGGCGATCTACGCCGTCGTCGGGCTCGCCATCGCGTACAGCACCTACCGCAAACGCCGGCGGCAGACCATCAGTGCCGTGTTCGAGCCGCTGATCGGGGAACGGCACGCACACGGCGGCGGGGGCCGGATCATCGACATCCTCGCCATCTTCGCGACCCTCTTCGGCTCCGCGACCTCCCTGGGCCTGGGCGCACTCCAGGTGGGCAGCGGGTTCCAGGAGCTGAACTGGATGGAGAAGACGAGCACCGGCCTGCTGATCGTGATCATCGGCGTCCTGACGGCCGCCTTCGTCTTCTCCGCGGTCACGGGCGTGGAGAAGGGCATCCAGTGGCTGTCCAACATCAACATGGTGCTCGCGCTCGTCCTGGCCGTCTTCGTGTTCATCGCCGGGCCCACGATCATCGTGCTCGACCTGCTGCCCACGTCGATCGCCTCGTACTTCGGCGAACTGCCGCAGCTCGCCGGGCGCACCGAGGCGACCGGTGAGGGCGAGGTCGCCGACTGGCTCGCCAGCTGGACCGTCTTCTACTGGGCCTGGTGGATCTCGTGGACGCCCTTCGTCGGCATGTTCATCGCGAGGATCAGTCGCGGCCGGACCATCCGTCAGTTCGTCGGCGGGGTCATGCTGGTGCCCAGCGCGGTCAGCCTGGTCTGGTTCGCGATCTTCGGTGGTTCCGCGATCCGCCTGCAGGAGGCCGGCCGGCTCGGCGGCGTCGGAAGCACCCCGGAGGCCCAGCTCTTCGGCATGCTCCGCGAGTTCCCGATCGCCACGGTGATGAGCGTTCTCGTCATGCTGCTGGTCAGCATCTTCTTCGTCTCCGGTGCCGACGCGGCCTCGATCGTCATGGGCACCCTCTCCCAGAAGGGTGTGCTGGAGCCCGCCACCTGGGTCGTCATCTTCTGGGGCGTCGTCACCGGTGCGGTCGCGGCCGTCATGCTGCTCATCGGCAACGGGCAGGGCGACGCACTGGCAGGCCTGCAGAACCTGACCATCCTGGTGGCCGCCCCGTTCACCCTCGTGATGATCGGCATGTGCGTCGCGCTGATGAGGGACCTGCGGCGTGACCCGATGATCGTCCGCAGGGAGTTCGGTGTGGAAGCCGTCGAGAGCGCGGTCATCCAGGGGCACGCCAAGTACGACGGGGACTTCGAGATCCGGATCGGCCCCGGGCCCGCGGAGGTCACCTCCGACGAGCGGCACAAGCACGACCCGCCCGCCTGACCCGGCGTCCGCCATGCGGCCCGGCACCCCTGCCGCCTCCCGCCCGGCGCCGTCCGTCCGGACCGGGGCACGGCGTGGTTCGACCCGGCCAGGCCCCGGCGTCGTGCCTCCGGTCCGTGGCCGCGGTGCCGCGCGCCTGGGCCAGGGCCGTGGCCGAGATGTCACGCCTCCGGACCGTGGGGCCGGCGGTTCAGCCCACCAGCTGGGCCGCAGCCCGTGCGCAGCCCCTGGCCACCGTCACCCCGGCGCCCCCGTGCCCGTAGTTGTGCACCAGCAGGCCCCCGCCCGGCAGTACCTCCGCCTCGATCCGCACGCCCGCGTCCCGGGCGGGCCGCAGCCCGACCCGGTGGCCGATGACCCGCGCCCCGGCGATCTCCGGCCGCACCCGCGCGCACCGCGCCACGATCTCGTCGGCCGTGCGCGGATCGGGCTCCGTACGCGCGTCGTCCGTCTCGGCGGTCCCGCCCAGGACCAGCCCGCCCGGCTGCGGGAAGAGGTACGTCGTCGCGCTCGACGCCGGATCCGCCAGGGTGAACCACTCCTCGATGCCCGGGTTCTCCACCACCACCAGCTGACCCCGCACCGGCCGCACCCCGGGATCCGGCACCAGCTCCCGCGCGCCGAGCCCCGCGCAGTTGACGACCACGGGGGCCTCGGCCGCGGCCTCCTCGAAGCCACGCACCGTACGCCGCTCGACCGCACCACCGGCTGCGGCCAGCCGGTCCTCCAACCAGCCGAGGTGGACGGGCATGTCGATCAGCGGCAGCGTCACCCGCAGCCCCTCTTCCACCTCGGACACGCGGCCGAGGCGGCGCGCCCAGGCCCCGAGCGCGGACAGCCGCTCACCACCGTGCACCCCGGCGACCATGCGGACGCCGGTCTCCCCGGGCGCGGCGGCCAGCTCCTCGTACACCTCGAGCGTCTCCAGCGACCAGTCACCGACGAGAGCCGCGGGCTCGATCCGGTACGGCCACCACAGGGCCCCCGCCACCGCCGACGTGGTGGCCGAGGCCGCGTCCCGCGACCAGACCCGCACCCGGTGGCCGCGCTCCGCCAGCAGCAGCGCCGTCGTCAGCCCGCTGACTCCGCCACCCACCACGATCACGTCCGTCACCGCGCTCACCCCTCCCCGGGCCGTCCCCGGGTGCCCGAGGCCGCAGCGGCCATGGTCGCACCCACCGTCCGGCGGGAACACGGCCGCTCCGGTTCGTTAGGATCGGCACCCTGATGACTGCCACTCTCGTCGCCAAGGAACTCGCCGCCGGGCACGGTGACCGCACCCTCTTCGCCGGACTCGACCTCGTCGTCGCGCCCGGCGACGTGATCGGTCTCGTCGGAGCCAACGGCGCCGGTAAATCCTCGCTGCTCCGCCTGCTCGCCGGTCTCGACCGGCCGGAGGAGGGCGAGCTCCGGCTCTCCCCACCCACCGCCACCGTCGGGCACCTCCCGCAGGAGCCCGAGCGCCGGGTGGGTGAATCCGTGCGGGAGTTCCTCGCCCGCCGCACCGGCGTCGCCGAGGCCCAGGCCGCGATGGACGCCGCGACCCAGGCCCTGGTCGACGGGGCGCCCGGCGCCGACGACGCGTACTCCGACACCTTGGAGCGCTGGCTGTCCCTCGGCGGCGCCGACCTCGACGAGCGGGCGGAGGAGGTCGCCGCCGACCTCGGCCTCACCGTCGGCCTCGACCTCCCGATGACCGCGCTCTCCGGGGGCCAGGCGGCCCGCGCCGGTCTGGCCTCGCTGCTGCTGTCGCGCTACGACGTCTTCCTCCTCGACGAACCCACCAACGACCTGGACCTCGACGGTCTGGAGCGGCTCGAACGCTTCGTCTCGGGGCTCCGGGCCGGCACCGTGGTCGTCAGCCACGACCGCGAGTTCCTGATGCGTACGGTCACCAAGGTCCTGGAGCTCGATCTGGCCCAGCAGCAGATCAACCTCTACGGCGGGGGCTACGCCTCCTACCTGGAGGAGCGCGAGCGGGCCCGTTCGCACGCCCGCGAGGAGTTCGACGAGTACGCCGACAAGCGTTCCGCGCTCGAGGGCCGCGCCCAGATGCAGCGGGGCTGGATGGACAAGGGCGTCAAGAACGCCCGGCGCAAGGCCACCGACAACGACAAGATCGGCCGCAAGTTCCGCAGCGAGGCCAGCGAGAAGCAGGCCGCGAAGGCCAAGCAGACGCAGCGCATGATCGAGCGCCTCGACGTCGTCGAGGAACCGCGCAAGGAGTGGGAGCTGCGGATGGAGATCGCCTCCGCCCCGCGCTCCGGATCGGTCGTCGCCACCCTCCGCGACGCAGCCGTCGCCCGCGGGGACTTCTCGTTCGGGCCGGCCACCCTGCAGATCGACTGGGCCGACCGGGTCGCCATCACCGGGGCCAACGGGTCGGGCAAGTCCACGCTCCTGGCCGCTCTCCTCGGACGTCTTCCCCTCGACGCCGGTCACGCCTCGCTCGGCTCCGGCGTCGTGGTGGGCGAGGTCGACCAGGCCCGCGAGCTGTTCCACGGCACGGAGAGCCTGCTGGACGCCTTCTGCGCGGCCGTTCCCGACACCGAACCGGCCGAGGTGCGCACCCTGCTCGCCAAATTCGGTCTTCGGGCCGAGCATGTACTGCGTCCCGCCACGACCCTCTCCCCGGGCGAACGCACCCGGGCGGGCCTCGCTCTCCTGCAGGGCAGAGGAGTCAATCTGCTGGTCCTCGACGAGCCGACGAACCATCTCGACCTGCCCGCGATCGAACAGCTGGAAGCGGCGCTCGACGCGTACACCGGGACGCTGCTGCTGGTCACGCACGACCGGCGCATGCTCGACGCCGTCCACACGACCCGCCGCGTCGAGGTCGCCGACGGCAAGGTCACCGAGACGGACTGACGCCGAAGCCACCGGGACGGACCGACGCCGATGTCCTTGGGGACGGGGCGACGCCGAGGCCCCGCCCGTCCCGACGCGCGGGAGGAGCGGGGCCGGTCCGCGGGGGATGCCTCAGTCGACGTAGCTGATGTCGGACGAGGAGTAGATGCAGTTCGTGCCGTCCGCACCGGTCCCGATCTTGCTGGGCTCGCCGCTCGTCGTGCCCTTGTACTTGGTGCAGATGTCGAGGTCGCGGTCGCCGTCACCGTAGACCGCGATGTCCGAGAACCGCGCGGTGTCACCGTAGTTGGTGTTGATGCCGACCAGGGTGTCGCCGGGGGTGGTCACCCAGATGTTCTGGAGCTGGATGTGCCGGGCGTACTGCGAGGAGCAGTTGCCGCAGGAGCGGACCAGCTTCCCGAAGTCCTGGACCTGGAAGTTCTTGACGATCAGAGTTCCGGCACCGTTGTGCTGGAACACCTTGTCCTCCGCCAGCCTGGCGCCGCCGCCGTCGACCGTACGGACCGTGGACGACGAGCTGCCGCGGAAGGTCGCGGCGTCCTCGCCCACGTCCTCCCACCAGACGTTCTTGATCGTGCACGCGCCCGAGCAGTGCACACCGTCCGCGGCCGGAGCACCGAGGACGACGTTTTGCAGAGTGGCACCGTCCGCCAGCTCGATTAGGGCCGGCTGATCCTCGTCCTGCCCGTCGCTGCCCAGATCACCGCTGCCGTAGAGGCGCTTCATGCCCCCGTCGTAGGTGCCGGAGACCTTGATGGTGGAGGACACCGCCTGGCTGCCGTTCGCCGTCGGCCATGACGGCCGGTCGGTGGGCGGGTCCGTAGGGTCGGTGGGCGGATCGGTCGGGTCGGTGGGCGGGTCCGTGGGGACCGTGCCCGACGCGGTGAAGGTCCAGTTCTTGCTCGTCACCGAGTCGCAGGAGTTCTGCTGGACCAGGGCACCGGATGCCGTCGAACCGTCCTTCACGTTCAGGCACTTGCCGCCGTTGCTGTTGACGACCCGGTACGTGGCGCCGCTGACCGCCGTCAGCGTCCAGACCTGGGTCGCGGCACCGCTGCAGTCCTGCTGCTCCACCGCCTTGCCCGCGCTGGTCGAGGCGCCCCGTATCCCGGCGCACTTGGCGCTGTGCGAGGCGGTCAGCGTGTAGCCGCCGCCCGAGGCGGTGAGCCTCCAGGTCTGGTCGGCGCCGCCGTCGCACGCGCTCTGGCTGAGCTGGACGCCGGCGGAGGTGCCGGAGCCGGGCACCTCCAGACACAGTCCGCTCGCGGCGTTCGCCAGTCTGTACGAGCCTGCGGCCGGAGCCGCCGAGGCCGTGCCGGTCGCGACCAGCGCGGTGAGGCCGGCGACGAGGAGCGATACGACGGCGGCCAGTGCGGCGGCCGCACGGCCGCCCCATCTTCTGACCTGCTGATTCTCTGTGCGCACTAGGTATTCCTTTCACCGCCTGCGGTATCCTCCGCAGGCACCTGTCGGTGGTTGGCGCGGTGGTGAGGACCATCCCCGGTTCCGGAACAACATTCCGTAGAATGAACCGAGTTCGTGTACATGAACCGCCGTGACCGTACGACACCCGCCCAGGGCGGTCAATACGGTGGTACGAACGATCAGAGACAGTCGTGGACGGGCGGTCGGGGACCCCGGGGCGTGTGCTGTCGGAGACGACGACGGGCGGGCAGGAGAAGTCTCCTGCCCGCCCGTCGTCCGGGGTCCCGGCTCAGCGCTTGCGGCCGCCCGGCTCGGAGCTTCCCAGACCGGCCCGCCGCAACGCGTCCGCCATCGCACTGTTGGCCGGCGCGGCCGCCGGGCGTGGGGCGCCGCCCTGGCCGCCGCCCCCGCGCCGGTCACGGCCCTGGCCGCCGGCCTGGCGGATCCCCTGACCGCCGCCCTGACCCTGACCCTGACCCTGGCGCTGACGCGGCGGGCGCTCGGCGCCGCCCTGACCGCTCCTCTCACGCCGTGGCCCCTGGCCGCCGCCCTGGCCGGCGGCGGCCTCGTCGTCCAGCCGCAGCGTCAGCGAGATGCGCTTGCGCGGGATGTCGACCTCCATGACCTTCACCTTCACGACGTCGCCCGGCTTCACGACGTCCCGCGGGTCCTTGACGAACGTCCGCGACATGGCCGACACGTGCACCAGGCCGTCCTGATGGACGCCGATGTCGACGAAGGCGCCGAAGGCCGCGACGTTCGTCACGACTCCCTCGAGCACCATGTCCGGAGCGAGGTCGCCGATCTTCTCGACCCCTTCCCTGAACGTGGCCGTCCGGAAGGCGGGGCGCGGGTCGCGGCCCGGCTTCTCCAGCTCCCGCAGGATGTCGGTGACCGTCGGAAGGCCGAACTTCTCGTCCACGAAGTCGTCCGGCCGCAGGGACCGCAGGACGCCTGTGTTGCCGATCAGGGAGGCGACGTCACCGCCCGTCCGCTTGACCATCGTCCGCACCACCGGGTAGGCCTCCGGGTGCACGCTCGACCCGTCCAGCGGGTCGTCGCCCTCCCGGATCCGCAGGAAGCCGGCGCACTGCTCGTAGGCCTTCGGTCCCAGGCGTGCCACGTCCTTCAGCGCCCGGCGGGAGCGGAACGGTCCATGGGCGTCCCGGTGCGCCACGATGTTCTCGGCCAGCCCCGAACCGATGCCGGAGACCCGCGAGAGCAGCGGCGCCGATGCGGTGTTGACGTCGACGCCGACACCGTTGACGCAGTCCTCGACCACGGCGTCCAGCGAGCGCGACAGCTTCACCTCGGACAGGTCGTGCTGGTACTGGCCGACGCCGATCGACTTGGGGTCGATCTTCACGAGCTCGGCCAGCGGATCCTGCAGTCGCCGCGCGATCGAGACCGCCCCGCGCAACGACACGTCCATGTCCGGGAGTTCCTGCGAGGCGAAGGCCGAGGCCGAGTACACGGAGGCGCCCGCCTCCGACACCATCACCTTGGTGAGCTTCAGCTCCGGGTGCCGGTCGCACAGCTCGCCGGCGAGCTTGTCGGTCTCACGGGAGGCCGTGCCGTTGCCGATGGCGATCAGGTCGACGTGGTGTTCCCGCGCCAGCCGCTCCAGCGTCGCCAGCGACTGGTCCCACTTGTTCGCCGGCACGTGCGGGTGGATGACGTCCGTCGCGACCACCTTGCCGGTCGCGTCCACGACGGCCACCTTCACGCCCGTGCGGAAGCCGGGGTCGAGCCCCAGCGTCGCCCGCGTCCCCGCAGGAGCGGCCAGCAGCAGATCGCGCAGGTTCGAGGCGAAGACGCGCACGGCCTCGTCCTCCGCCGCCGTACGCAGTCGCAGCCGAAGATCGATTCCGAGGTGCACGAGGATCCTGGTCCGCCAGGCCCAGCGCACCGTGTCGCCGAGCCATTTGTCACCTGGCCGTCCGCGGTCGGCGACGCCGAACCGGCGGGCGATCATGTTCTCGTACGCCGACGGCCCGGGCAGGTCGGCGTCCGCGGGGTCCTCGGGCTCCAGGACCAGATCGAGGACGTCCTCCTTCTCGCCCCGGAGCATCGCCAGGACGCGGTGGGAGGGCAGAGCGGTGAACGGCTCCGAGAAGTCGAAGTAGTCGGCGAACTTGGCGCCCGCCTCCTCCTTGCCCTCCCGGACCTTCGCGACGACCCGGCCGCGCGACCACATGCGTTCGCGCAGCTCACCGGTCAGATCGGCGTCCTCGGAGAAGCGCTCGGTCAGGATGGCGCGGGCGCCTTCCAGCGCCGCCGCCGGGTCGGCCACGCCCTTGGCCTCGTCGACGAACGAGCCCGCTGCGGTGACCGGGTCGGTGGACGGGTCGCCCAGCAACGCGTCGGCCAGTGGTTCGAGGCCGGCCTCGCGCGCGATCTGCGCCTTCGTCCGGCGTTTCGGTTTGAACGGCAGGTAGATGTCCTCGAGCCGCGCCTTGGTGTCGGCCGCCCGGATCCGCGCCTCCAGCGCCGCGTCGAGCTTGCCCTGCTCGCGTACGGACTCCAGGACCGCCGCACGGCGGTCCTCGAGCTCACGCAGGTACCGCAGCCGTTCCTCGAGCGTGCGCAACTGCGCATCGTCGAGCATCTCGGTCGCTTCCTTGCGGTAGCGCGCGATGAACGGCACGGTCGACCCACCGTCGAGCAGCTCGACGGCTGCCCTCACCTGACGCTCGCGTACGCCGAGTTCCTCGGCGATCCTGCCTTCGATGGACGTCGTCACGGTTTTCCCGACTCGCCTTCTCGTACTGGCTCTGCTGGCTGTGCCACTGGGGTGGTCCACATCTGTGGTGGTCCCCTTCGCCTGCATTGTGCCGGGTGGCCGGGGGCCGTGTCGCGTGACGTCGTCGGACACGGCCCCGCCGCGTCCCTCTACGCGCGCCGGGTCCTGCCGCCGCGGGAGGCGCCGCCGAACAGGCCGGCCAGGAGCCGGAAGGGCAGGGTCACCACGGTGGCCACGGCCGAACCGACGGTACTCAGAGCATTCGCGATCGCACGGAACACGGTGTGCCTCCTTCGTTCGTGGGTGTACCACGTCGCGTACTCGCTGTCGGGCGCCGTAAACGTGCCGGCGATCAGCCCTTGCCGACCAGGTCCTCGGGATACGCGCCGGCCGAGGCCGCCGCGAACAGGAAGCCGCGCCCCAGTTCCGTGAGGCGTGCCACCCCGTCCGCCCCCAGGTGCTCGTACGGCGCGGCGTCCATCCGGTCCGTCGTCTCCTCCAGGTCCGCCCTGAGCGCGGTGCCCGCGTCCGTCAACTCGCCGTCGGCGTCCAGCAGGCCGCGCCCGCGCAGCCGTTCCACGGCCGCGTCCCAGTCCGCGCGCCGCCACCCGCGGGTGGCGAGGATCCACCGGGGCGACATGCCCTTGCCGGTCGCGGTGTGGCTGACCAGGGCCTCGAGCGGGTCGAGCTCCGCGGTGACCAGCGCGGCGAGGTGGGCGTCGCCGCGGTGTTCGCGGAGCAGCGTGGTCGCGTGCCAGTACGCCAGGTGCGGCTGCTGCGGCACGGGCAGATCGGCGTGGGCGGCGTACAGCGGGCGGGCGTGCCGCGTGCAGGCCTCCGTCGCCCGCAGGGCCAGCTCCGCCGCCTCGGCCATCCCGGACGAGGCGACGGTCTCCTCGCCGAGCACCCGGCGCAGGGTCGAGTCGGCGGCCCGCAGCCGCGCCTCAAGCACCGCAGCGGGCGAGGCGATCGACCAGACCGCGGGCAGATGGCGCGCCACCAGCTCGTGGTTGAAGTTGTAGAAGGCCGCCGTGACCGCGCCCGGGCCGACGGCTCCCAGAGCGGCGCCGCGTGCGGCGAAGTAGGCGGCGCTCGGGTCCTCGATGCCGAGCTTGCCGAGCTCCTCGGCCAGGTCGGGGGAGAAGTAGACGGTCGAGTGCAGCGGGTTGAGTGCGTTGTGGCAACGGCGGCCGGCGCGCGGCGGGAGAGTGCTCATGCGCGCACGTTACCGACTGGTTAGTACGTCCGGTGACCTGGGGCGCCGTGAGGGGGGCCTCGTCCGTTGCCGTGGCAGGAAAGGTGGGGAACTCGTCATTGCGGCCATCCGCGGCCTCCGCCCAGGATGGCGGACATGAAGCAGCGATCCGTACTCGTCGTCCTCTTCGAGGGCGTCCAGAGCCTCGATGTGAGCGGTCCCGTGGAGGTCTTCGCGGGTGCCTCCCAATTCCCGGGGGTCTCCTACGAGCTGCGCACCGCCTCGCTGGACGGTTCGCCCGTCCGCACGTCGAGCGGTCTGACGCTGGTCCCCGACGGCGCTCTGGAGGACGCCGCGGAGTTCGGCACGCTCCTCGTGCCCGGCAGCCCCGGCACCCCAGTCCGTCCAGCTGCTGACCGAGTACGACCCGCAGCCGCCTTACGACGCCGGATCGCCCGAGAAGGCGCCGGCGGCACTCGTCGAGGAATGGCGTGCCAGGAGCCGCTTCATCCTGCGGTAGGGGAGTCACCGGCGGGCGGGGCCGCCCAGGTGAAGCGGGGCGCCCGGCGCTCCAGGAAGGCGGCGGCACCCTCCGCGGTGTCGCCGCTGCCCCGCGCCTGCCGCGCCCAGTGGCCGTCCCGGTCCTCACGGCCGTCGGCGAACTCCTTGGCCGCTGCCTGGGTCAGCCGGGAGCGCACGGCGAGTACCCGCGCGAACGCCCGCACCCGGTCGTCGAGCCCGCCCGCCGGCAGCACCTCGTCCACCAGCCCGGTGCGCAGGGCGCGCTCCGTCCCGATCAGCTCCCCCGAGAAGAGCAGGTACTTCGCCGTCGCCGGCCCGACCAGCGAGACCAGCCGACGGGTGGAGGACGAGGGGTAGACGATCCCCAGCTTGGCCGGGGTGACCCCGAACGAGGCGCCCTCCTCGGCGAAGCGGAGGTCACAGGCGGCAGCGAGCTGGCTGCCGCCGCCGACGCAGTACCCGCGCACGGCGGCGAGGGTCGGCAGTGCGAACGCCGCCAAGGCCTCCTCGGCCCGGACGGCGAGCTCCTGCGGCCGGCCGCCGGGGTCCCGGAGCGAGGCGATGTCCGCGCCGGCGCAGAAGGTGTCCCCGGCGCCGGTGAGCACCAGCATCCGTACCGAGCGGTCGGCGGCCAGCCGGTCCAGGAGGCCGGGCAGCGCCCGCCACATGCCGGCGGTCATCGCGTTGCGCTTGGCCGGGTTGCTGATGACGACGGTGGCGACGCCGTCCGCGACCGTGTGCTCCAGCCGCGGTTCCGTCCGGGACGCCGGCTCCGCCCGTGACAGGGGGTCCATGCGCCGGATGCTATCCGTTCCGGCCGGCCGGCAGCGTCGTCGTACGGGGACCGCGGGTCCGGCCGGACGCTGCTGCAGGGGCCTTCGGGCTGCTGCCGGGGCGGCCGGTGCTCGTCCACCGGCCGCACAGCAGCCTCTGAGCGCTCGGCTGCTTCCCTTCGCCGGCCCTGCTGTTCGACGGGCTCGGGCTGATCGCCACCGGGATCGGCGGCCGCCGCATCGTCAGCCTGGTGGCGGACCGGATGACGCCCGAAGCGGACGAGAAGTAGTCCAATCACCTGACGCTGTCATACCCATCCAGTCATTTTCCCTCTATAACTGACCACTTGTGGTCATGGGCGAGGGCTGGACCACGCTGTTCCCGACACTCGTTACCCGATGGTCAGCGATGTGCGAGTCGAGAGCGGGTGTCGGTCCATGGAGAGCCGCGGGAGTGTTCCGGCCCATCCAGTGCCGTACGAGGGTGTGTGGCGGTTCACCGCCCCCGCCGTCGACGCCTCGGTGCCGCAGGCCCGGCACGCGGTACGTGACCTGCTGCACCGGCAGGGCGTACCCGTCGACGACGACATCCTCCAGGGCGTGCTCCTGATCGTGTCCGAGCTGGTCACCAACGCGGTCAAGCACGCGGCGCTGCTGTCGCCCGAGCTCGCCGTCGAGGTGGCGATCGGGGCGGAGTGGATCAGGGTCTGCGTCGAGGACAACCACCCCTACCGCCCCACGGCGCTGGTCACGGACTACGGGCAGACGGGCGGCCGCGGGCTACTGCTCGTCCGGGAGATCACCGCCGAGGCGGGCGGCACCTGTGACGTGGAGCACACGGCCGGCGGCGGAAAGATCATCTGGGCGGCGCTGCCCCTGACGTCGCAGCTCTGACCGCCCGGCGTCCGCCGCGCGGTGTCACCAGCCCGCCGAGGGTCCCGTCAGCTCCCTGATCGCCGGCCGCGCCGCGTCCAGCACCGTCATGAACCACGCCGAGAACGGTGCGACGGCATGGCGATCGGCCAGCTCGCCGGCGGTGACGAATGCCGTCTCACCGACCTCCTCCGCGTCCGGCCGCAGCTGCTCCTGCGCCATCCCGACGAACAGATGGTTGAACTCCTGCTCGACCAGCCCCGAGACCGGATCGGGGTGGTTGTAGCGGACCGTGCCGGCCTCGGCGAGCAGCGAGGGCGAGATCCCCAGCTCCTCGTACGTACGCCGGGCCGCCGCAGCGAAGGGCGCCTCGCCCGGGTACGGATGACCGCAGCAGGTGTTCGACCAGACACCGGGGGAGTGGTACTTGCCCAGTGCGCGGCGCTGCAGCAGCAGGCGCCCCCGCTCGTCGAAGAGGAAGACGGAGAAGGCCCGGTGCAGCTGGCCCGGCGCCTGGTGGGCAGCGAGCTTCTCCGCGGTACCGACGGTGGTGCCGTCCTCGTCGACCAGTTCGAGCATGATCGCTTCTGCTGTGCCGTTCGACGAGCTGTGCGCCGCGGTGGCTGGTGTGGTCGGCATACCCATCCTTCGCTTCGGTTCCCGGCCTCGTGCGCCGGACCCCCTCGAGTGCGGTCAAGTCTGCCGTACAAAAGCCGCTTGTCCGCACTACGGGTGCTGGCATGTCCGCCCCGCCGCACCACGGGGCGCGGCGGGGCGGACACCGCGTCAGACTCCGAAGGCCGCCGGATACCGGATCATGCCCGTCGGCACCGGAACGGAATCGTCCAGCACCAGCGCCATCATCGCCTCGTCGGGAACCTCGAAGCCGGGCACGATACCGAAGCGCGACGCCGGTACGAAGCCGAAGGCCGGGTAGTACCCCGGATGCCCGAGGACCAGGACGAGCGACTCACCCCGCACCCGGGCCGCGTCCAGCACGGCCCGCACCACCGCACGGCCCGCGCCCCGGCCCTGATGACCGGGGGCCGTCGCCACCGGCGCCAGTGCGAGCGCCGGCGCGTCCCCGACCCGGCAGCGGGTCAGCAGGGCATGGGCGGCGACGGAGCCGTCCGGGGCCTCGGCCACGTACGACAGGCCGGGCAGCCAGGCGCCGTCGTCGGCGCGCAGCGCGTCCACGAGGGCGGTCTCGGCGTGCGTCGGGAACGCCGAGGCGACGACGTCCCGCACCGCCTCGCGGTCGGCGGCCCTCTCCGGTCGGGTCCGCCAGCCGGGGTCCACCGGCCGCAGTACGAATCCGGCGTAGCCGTACTCCGCCCCGTACTCACGGCGTACCGCCAGCTCCTCACGCGTGGCCGCGAGCGCCGCCTCCATCCCCGGAGCCGCCGGGTCGGCCGCCGCGACCCTTTCGGAGAGCGGGAGGTAGTACTCGTCCCAGTCGCTGTCGGGCTGGATCAGCACGCCCAGGACATGGCAGCCCGCGGCCACGGCGGCCGCGGCGTTGTCCACGACCGGACGCAGCGCTGCGTGCCGGTCCCAGAAGGAGCGGGCCCCGGCGGACGGGGCATCGGTGGTCCAGACGCACTCGGTGATCACCATGGAGCCGCCGGGAACGAGGAACCGCTGCCAGTCACGCAACGCGGTGTCGAACCCGATGATGTACGCCGAGCCCTCGGCCCAGACCAGGTCGAAGGAGGCCTCGGCGAACAGGGGGCCGGTGAGATCGGCCATGTCGGCCCTGACGGTGCGGACGCGGTCGCCGAGCCCGCGGGCGTCGGCGGCCTCCCGCAGCTCGTCGAGGAACGGCTGGTGCAGGTCCACCGCCGTCACCTCGGCGCCCGCCTCCGCGGCGAGCAACAGGGCGGCCCGTCCCGGGCCGCAGCCCAGGTCGAGGACGCGCGGACGGGCCGGCTGAGGGCCGGCGAGAGCGAGCAGCCGCCGCGTGGTGGCGTCGGAGCCCGGGCTCTGCCTGGGCAGAGCGTGGTGCAGTGCGAAGAACGCGTCGATCATGTGGTCGGACAACGTGGGAAACCCTTTGGGTGAGAGGGCCCCGGGCCGACGCCGCGACGTGAGAGCGGCCGAGTGGCTAGCCGGGAACCCGGAGGACGAGGAAGGGCCGCTTGCTGCGCGGGGCAGCGGTCGTGGCGACAGTCATCACCCTCAGCTCCTCTTCTCGGACCGGGTACGGGTTCCACCGCGCACCGGCACGGGCTCGTGCACGGATCTACGGCGAGGACCCTAGCACCGGCCGGCCCGCCGGCTCAGTGGCAGAGCCGTGCCTCGTGCGCGGCGTGCCCGCTCGGCTCCAGCTGGAAGGTGCAGTGCTCGACGTCGAAGTGATGGCCCAGGCAGCCCTGCAGCTCGTGCAGCAGCTTCTCGTGCCCGATCGAGTCCAGCATCTCCTGCTGCACGACCACGTGCGCGGACAGCACCGGCATCCCCGAGGTGATCGTCCAGGCGTGCAGGTCGTGGACGTCGAGCACGCCCGGCAGGGCCGTGATGTGGGCGCGTACCTCGTCCATGTCGACCCCCTCGGGCGCCGCCTCGAGCAACACGTCGAGCGTCTCCCGCAGGAGCCTGACCGTACGGGGCACGATCATGAGGCCGATGAGGAGCGAGGCGATCGGATCGGCGGCCTGCCAGCCCGTGGCCATGATGATGCCCGCCGCCACCAGCACGGTCACGGAACCGAGGGTGTCCGCGACGACCTCGAGGTAGGCGCCCCGCACGTTGAGGCTGTCGCGCTGCCCGCGCATCAGCAGGGACAGGGAGACGACGTTGGCGACCAGACCCACGGCGGCGAACACGATGGCCAGGCCGCCCCGGGTCTCGGCCGGGGTGACGAAACGGTCGACGGCCTCGAAGACCAGGTAGCCGCCGACGCCCAGGAGCAGCAGACAGTTGGCCAGTGCCGCGAGGATCTCCGCACGGGCGAAGCCGAAGGTGCGGTTGGGGCCCGAGGGTCTGTTGGCGAAATGGATGGCGAGCAGCGCCATGCCGAGGCCCAGCGCGTCGGTCGCCATGTGGGCCGCGTCCGCGATCAGGGCCAGGGAGTCGGCGAGCAGCCCGCCGACGATCTCCATGACCGTGACGCCGAGCGTGATGCCCAGGGCGACCCGGAGCCGGCCCCGGTACGCGGCGGCGGCCGTTCCCGTCGGCGGCGGTCCTGCGTGCGTGTGCCCGTGATCGTGGCCGACCCCCATGAGAACGCCTCCGCAACGCGTCGCCGCGTCGGGCGCAGATCGCCCGACCGTGCCAGTCAACTACGGGCGGGGGGTATCGGGCAACACGGCACTGAACACCGTTGTCATCTGTTCTGACCTGGGGAAACGTATGCAGGTCACAGTCTGGGCGCCGGGACGCCGCTCAGCGGGCGCGCGCCTCGGGGTGGTGCAGGCGCCAGCCCTCCCACGCCGACTCGACCATGTCCCGCACGCCGAGCCGGGCCGTCCAGCCCAGCTCCTCGGCCATCCGTGCGGACGACGCCACGGCCTTGGCCGCGTCCCCGGGCCTGCGCGGCTCGATCACGGGCTCTGCGGGCAGTCCGGTGATCTCCCCCACCAGAGCGGCGAGCTCGCGCACGGAGACCCCCTCACCCCGGCCGATGTTCAGCGTCAGGTCCTCGCCCGGCGCCCGCCCCGTCAGCTCCCGGGCCACGGCAAGATGTGCGTCGGCGAGATCGGCGACGTGGATGTAGTCGCGGACGCAGGTCCCGTCGGGCGTCGGGTAGTCGTCACCGAAGATCCGGGGCGCCTCGCCGCGCGTCAGCCGGTCGAAGAACATCGGCACGACGTTGTGGACGCCCGTGTCGGACAACTCGGGCTCGGCGGTCCCGGCCACGTTGAAGTACCGCAGGCAGGCCGTGGTGAGGCCGTGCGCCCGCCCCGTCGCCCGCACCAGCAACTCCCCGGCCAGCTTGGTCTCGCCGTACGGGTTGATCGGCGCGCACGGAGTGGCCTCGTCGATGAGTTCCGCGTCCGGCACCCCGTACACCGCGGCCGACGAGGAGAGGACGAACCGCTTCACACCGGCCGCGACCACGGCCTCCAGCAGGACGCCGAGCCCGCTCACGTTCTCCCGGTAGTACAGCAGCGGCTTCTCGACGGACTCGCCGACCTGCTTCTTCGCCGCGAGATGCACCACACCCGTCACCGCGTGCTCCGCCAGGACCCGGTCGAGCAGCCCGCGGTCGGAGGCCGAGCCGCGCACCAGCGGGACGTCCGCCGGCAGCCGCTCCTCGATGCCCGTGGACAGGTCGTCGAGCACGACGACCCGCTCCCCGGCGCCCGTCATGGCCTTCGCCACATGTGCCCCGATATAACCCGCTCCGCCTGTGATCAACCACGTCATACCCGTCACCCTATGCGCTCACCGGACGCGGTTTGTGGGGCGAGGCGTTGATCGACGATGATGATCGCGAACGGCGCCGCATGATGATCGCTTCGCCCGAACGGAGCACAAACGGGTGGTGAACTCGGTCTTCCGTTCATCCGATAGCCTCAGCCGATGCGCCGCCCGGTCCGCCTCCGGACCGCTACCGTCGCGCGCCGTTCCGTCAGCACCCAAGGAGTGAGTTCGTCTGTCGACCGCCATCCTCACCGGTGCGCCGGTACCCGGATCGTCGCTCGAGGACGATCTGCGGTCGCTCGGTTTCGACGTGACCGCCGCCGCCGACGCCACCGAGGCCGCCGAGCTGCTCGCTGCGGTCCCCCTCGACCAGCGCGTCGCGCTCGTCGACCCGCGGTTCGTCGGGCACGTCCACGCCCTCCGGCTCGGACTGACCGACCCCCGCTTCGCCGCCGCCGCCCTACCCGGCGCCCTCACAGCACAGCCCGAGGCCCGGGGCGCGCTGCTGCGCGCCCTGCGACGGGCCGTCGTCGCCGTCGGTGCCGGAAGCCCCGTCGCGCCGCCGGGCGCGGAGCCCGTCGCCGAGGACCGCACGGTGCCCGGCCGGCTGGCCGTGGCCCTGGACGCCGAGGGCACCGCGGTGCAGCGCCCCGAACTCGGTTCGCTCACCGCCGCGGTACCCACCGACCCCGAGGGCCGCGACGCCGCACGGGCCGCCGTGGACGCCGTGGACGACGAGGCCGTACGGCTGCGCAGCGCCGTGAAGGCCCACGACGGTTTCTTCACCACCTACTTCATCAGCCCGTACTCCCGCTACATCGCCCGCTGGTGCGCCCGCCGGGGTCTCACCCCCAACCAGGTCACCACCGCCTCGCTGATCACCGCCCTCGTCGCGGCCGGCAGCGCGGCGACCGGCACCCGCGGCGGCTACGTCGCGGCCGGTGTGCTCCTGCTCCTCTCCTTCGTCCTGGACTGCACCGACGGGCAGCTCGCCCGGTACTCCCTGCAGTACTCCACGATGGGCGCCTGGCTGGACGCCACCTTCGACCGGGCCAAGGAGTACGCGTACTACGCGGGCCTCGCCCTCGGTGCGGCCCGCGGCGGCAGCGACGACGTGTGGACCCTCGCGCTGGGCGCGATGGTGCTCCAGGCCTGCCGCCACGTCGTCGACTTCTCCTTCAACGAGGCCAATCACGACGCGGTCTCCAACACGAGCCCCACCGCCGCGCTCTCCGACAAGCTCGACAGCGTCGGCTGGACGGTCTGGCTGCGCCGGATGATAGTGCTGCCCATCGGTGAACGCTGGGCCATGATCGCCGTACTGACCGCGGCCACCACACCCCGCGTCGTCTTCTGCGCCCTGCTCATCGGCTGCTCGCTGGCGGCCTGCTACACCACGGCCGGGCGGCTGCTGCGCTCACTCACCCGCAAGGCGCGGCGCACCGACCGCGCGGCCCGGGCGCTGGCCGACCTCGCCGACTCCGGACCGCTCGCGCAGGCCGTCGCCGCTGTGGTCCGCCGCCCCGGCGGCGGCTTCACGGCCCCGCTGACGGCACTGCTCGCGAGCCTGCTGATGGTCGCCGCGGCACTGTTCACCCCGTACGGCGGATGGCTCGTCGTGGGCGCGGCAGCCGTGTACACCGTCCTGGCCGGCCTCGCGGTCTCCCGCCCGCTCAAGGGCGCGCTCGACTGGCTCGTGCCCCCGTTCTTCCGGGCCGCCGAGTACTGCACGGTCCTCGTCCTGGCGGCCCGCAGTGAGGTGCCGCACGCCGTTCCCGCGGCATTCGGCCTGGTCTCGGCGGTCGCCTACCATCACTACGACACGGTCTACCGCATCCGGGGCGGCACCGGTGCGCCGCCCCAGTGGCTGGTGCGCACCATCGGCGGACACGAGGGCCGGACGCTCGTCGTGGCCGTACTCGCCGCCGTGCTGATCCGGAGCCCGGAGCTCACCACGGCTCTCACCGCGCTCGCGGTGGCCGTGGCTCTGGTGGTGCTCGTGGAGTCCATCCGCTTCTGGGTGTCCTCCTCGGCGCCCGCTGTTCACGACGAAGGAGAACTCGCATGATCGGCCTCGTACTGGCTGCCGGTGCCGGACGCCGTCTGCGTCCTTACACGGACACGCTCCCCAAGGCCCTGGTGCCGGTGGACGGCGAGAAGACGGTCCTGGACCTGACGCTGGCCAACTTCGCCGAGGTCGGGCTCACCGAGGTCGCGGTCGTCGTGGGCTACCGCAAGGAGGCCGTCTACGCCCGCAAGGCGGAGTTCGAGGCGACGTACGGCGTGGAGCTGACGCTCATCGACAACGACAAGGCCGAGGAGTGGAACAACGCCTACTCCCTGTGGTGCGCGCGTGAGGTCCTGAAGCAGGGCGTCATCCTCGCCAACGGCGACACCGTGCACCCCGTCTCCGTCGAGAAGACCCTCCTGGACGCCCGCGGCAAGGGCCAGAAGATCATCCTCGCCCTCGACACGGTGAAGAACCTCGCCGACGAGGAGATGAAGGTCATCACCGACGGTGACAAGGGTGTGCGGCGCATCACCAAGCTGATGGACCCGGCCACCGCGACCGGCGAGTACATCGGCGTCACGCTGATCGAGCCCGAGGCGGCCGAGGAACTCGCCGACGCGCTGAGGACCACCTTCGAGCGGGACCCCGACCTGTACTACGAGGACGGTTACCAGGAGCTCGTGAACCGTGGCTTCACCGTCGACGTGGCCCCCATCGGCGACGTGACCTGGGTCGAGATCGACAACCACGACGACCTCGCCCGCGGCAGGGAGATCGCGTGCCGGTACTGACCCGCCTCATCCCGTCCCCCGTCGTCGTCGACATCCGGCGCGGCGCCATGGACGACCTGGCCGGTCTCCTCGCCGACCAGCGGATCTCCTCCTCGGGCAAGCTCGCCATCGCGATCAGCGAGGGTTCCGGGCGCGCCCTGCGCGAGCGGCTCGCCCCCGTGCTGCCGGGAGCCGACTGGTACTCCGTCACCGACGGCACGATCGACTCCGCGGTGCGCCTGGCCGACGGCATCAAGGGGAACCGGTACGACGCCCTCGTCGGCCTCGGCGGCGGCAAGATCATCGACGTGGCGAAGTACGCCGCCGCGCGCGTGGGCATGCCCATGGTCGCCGTCGCGACGAACCTCTCCCACGACGGGCTCTGCTCCCCGGTCGCGACGCTGGACAACGACAACGGACGCGGCTCCTACGGGGTCCCCACCCCGATCGCGGTCGTCATCGACCTCGACGTGATCCGCGAGGCGCCCGCACGGTACGTGCGTTCGGGCGTCGGGGACGCGGTCTCCAACATCTCCTGCGTCGCCGACTGGGAGCTCGCGCACGACGAGCGGGGCGAGGAGATCGACGGACTCGCGGCGGCCATGGCCCGGCAGGCCGGCGAGGCCGTGCTGCGCCACCCCGGCGGGGTCGGTGACGACGCCTTCCTCAAGGTGCTGGCCGAGGGGCTCGTCCTGACGGGCATCTCCATGTCGGTCGCCGGGGACTCCAGGCCCGCCTCGGGCGCCTGCCACGAGATCAACCACGCCTTCGACCTGCTGTACCCGAAGCGCGCGGCCAGCCACGGCGAACAGGTCGGCCTCGGCGCCTGCTTCGCCATGCACCTGCGCGGCGCGCGCGCGGACGCGCTCCACATGGCGTCCGTACTGCGACGCCACGGACTGCCCGTCCTGGCCGACGAGATCGGCTTCACCACCGACGAGTTCGTGCGGGCCGTCGAGTACGCCCCGCAGACGCGCCCGGGACGCTTCACGATCCTGGAACACCTCAACCTGTCCACCGACCAGATCAGGGACGCGTACGCCGACTATGCACAAGCCATCCATAGCTGAACTCCGCCCGGTCGTGCACCCTGCGGGCGTGAAGGACCGGCGCAGCGGCGAGCACTGGGCGGGTCGGCTCTACATGCGCGAGATCTCGCTGCGCGTCGACCGCCACCTGGTGAACACCAAGGTCACCCCCAACCAGCTGACTTATGTGATGACCGTCGCGGGCGCGCTCGCCGCGCCCGCCCTGCTCGTCCCGGGGATCCCCGGTGCGCTGCTCGGCGTCCTCATGGTCCAGCTCTACCTGCTGCTCGACTGCGTCGACGGTGAAGTGGCCCGCTGGAAGAAGCAGTTCTCGATGGGCGGGGTGTACCTGGACCGGGTGGCCGCCTATCTGTGCGACGCGGCGGTACTGGTCGGCTTCGGCCTGCGTGCCGCCGACCTGTGGGGACCGGGACGCATCGACTGGCTGTGGGCCTTCCTGGGCACGCTCGCCGCGCTCGGCGCCATCCTGGTCAAGGCCGAGACCGACCTCGTCGGGGTCGCCCGGCACCAGGGCGGGCTGCCGCCGGTCAAGGAGGCCGCGTCCGAGCCGCGCTCCTCCGGCATGGCGTTCGCCCGCCGGGCCGCCGGCGCGCTCAAGTTCCACCGGCTGATCCTCGGCATCGAGGCGTCGCTGGTCGTCCTGGTGGCCGCCGTCGTCGACGTGGTCAGGGACGACCTGTTCTTCAGCCGTCTCGCCGTCGCGGTACTGGCCGGCATCGCCCTGCTCCAGACCGTCCTGCACCTGGTGTCGATCCTGGCGTCCAGCAGGCTGAAGTGAGTCATGTCATGAAACTCGGCGCTGTCATCATCACCATGGGCAACCGGCCCGACGAGCTGCGTGCCCTCCTCGACTCGGTCGCGGGGCAGGAGGGCGACCGGATCGAGGTCGTCGTCGTCGGCAACGGCGCCCCGGTTCCCGACGTCCCCGCGGGCGTGCGGACGGTGGAACTGCCCGAGAACCTGGGCATCCCCGGCGGCCGCAACGTCGGTATCGAGGCCTTCGGCCCCTCCGGCGCCGACGTGGACGCCCTGCTCTTCCTCGACGACGACGGGCTGCTGCCGAACTCCGACACCGCCGAGCTCTGCCGGCAGGCGTTCGGCGCCGACCCGAAGCTCGGCATCATCACCTTCCGCATCGCCGACCCGGACACCGGAGCCACCCAGCGCCGGCACGTGCCGCGGCTGCGGGCCTCCGACCCGATGCGCTCCTCCCGGGTGACGACGTTCCTCGGTGGCGCCAACGCGGTGCGCACCCAGGTGATCGCCGAGGTCGGCCCGCTCCCCGCGGACTTCTTCTACGCGCACGAGGAGACCGACCTCGCCTGGCGAGCCCTGGACGCCGGCTGGATGATCGACTACCGCGCGGACATGGTGCTCAACCACCCCACCACCGCTCCCTCGCGGCACGCGGTCTACCACCGCATGGTCGCCCGCAACCGGGTCTGGCTCGCCCGCCGGAACCTTCCCGTGCCGCTGGTCCCCGTCTACCTCGGGGTGTGGATGCTGCTCACACTGGTGCGCAAGCCGTCCCTGCCCGCGCTGAAGGCCTGGTTCGGGGGGTTCCGGGAGGGGTGGGCGAAGCCCTGCGGGCCCCGGCGTCCGATGAGGTGGCGTACGGTGTGGCGGCTGACCAGACTGGGCCGACCACCCGTGATCTGAGAGGCTTCCCTCTGAGACCATGAGCCGTATTCATCCGTACGGGGAACCTGTCCGCCCTCGGCCGTGCCCGGCTGCGCATTGTGAAGACGAGAGTTCTGACTTGTGAGTGACACGACCCACAACGGCGGGCTTGCGCTGAGCCCCCCGCCGTCCGCCGACGAGGGACTGAGCGCCTCCCGGCTGGCCGCCAAGTACGGCCTGACGGTCAGCGGTGCCCGGCCCGGGCTGTTCGCGTACATCCGGCAGCTCTGGGGCCGCCGCCACTTCATCCTGGCGTTCTCCAGGGCCAAGCTGACCGCCCAGTACAGCCAGGCCAAGCTCGGCCAGCTGTGGCAGGTGGCCACACCACTGCTGAACGCCCTGGTGTACTTCCTGATCTTCGGGATCATCCTCGGCACCAAGAAGGGGATGTCCCAGGAGGTCTTCATCCCGTTCCTGGTGACGGGCGTCTTCGTCTTCACCTTCACCCAGAACTCGGTCATGGCGGGGGTGCGGTCCATCTCCAACAACCTGGGCCTGGTCCGCGCCCTGCACTTCCCCCGCGCCTCCCTGCCGATCTCGTTCTCGCTGCAGCAGCTCCAGCAGCTTCTGTTCTCGATGATCGTCCTGGTCGCGGTCGCGGTGGGCTTCGGCAGCTACCCGGCGCTCTCCTGGCTGCTGGTCGTGCCTGCACTGGCGCTGCAGTTCCTCTTCAACAGCGGCCTGGCGCTGATCATGGCCCGGCTGGGCAGCAAGACCCCGGACCTCGCGCAGCTGATGCCGTTCGTCATGCGCACCTGGATGTACGCCTCGGGCGTCATGTTCTCCATCCCGGTGATGCTGGCGGACAAGCCGCAGTGGATCGCCGACGTGCTGCAGTACAACCCGGCGGCCATCTACATGGACCTGGTCCGCTTCGCGCTGATCGACGGCTACGGCTCCGAGAACCTGCCGCAGCACGTCTGGGCCGTCGGCATCGCCTGGTCGCTCGTGGTGGGCGTCCTGGGCTTCGTGTACTTCTGGAAGGCAGAGGAACGGTACGGCCGTGGCTGAGGAAACGTCCCAGGGACACATCCCCACCGTGATCGCGGACGAGGTGCACATCGTGTACCGGGTCAACGGCACGGGCGGGGGCAAGGGCAGCGCCACGGCGGCGCTGAGCCGGATGGTGCGGCGTGGCAAGGGCGAGCCGCGCGGCGTCCGCAAGGTGCACGCGGTGCGGGGGGTCTCCTTCACCGCCTACCGGGGCCAGGCGATCGGTCTCATCGGCACCAACGGCTCCGGCAAGTCCACGCTGCTGCGGGCCATCGCCGGACTGCTGCCGACGGAGTCGGGCAGGGTCTACACGGACGGCCAGCCGTCGCTGCTGGGCGTCAACGCCGCACTGATGAGCGATCTGACCGGTGAGCGCAACGTGGTGCTCGGCGGCCTCGCCATGGGGATGAGCCGCGAGGAGATCCGCGCGCGCTACCAGGACATCGTGGACTTCTCGGGGATCAACGAGAAGGGCGACTTCATCACGCTGCCGATGCGCACGTACTCCTCCGGCATGGCGGCGCGGCTGCGCTTCTCGATCGCGGCGGCCAAGAACCACGACGTCCTCATGATCGACGAGGCGCTCGCCACCGGTGACCGCAAGTTCCGGGTCCGCTCCGAGGAGCGGATCCGTGAGCTGCGCAAGGAGGCGGGCACCGTCTTCCTCGTCAGCCACAACAACACGACGATCAGGGAGACCTGCGACCGCGTGCTGTGGCTGGAGAAGGGCGAGCTCCTGATGGACGGTCCCACCGAAGAGGTGCTCAAGGCCTACGAGCGGGAGACCGGGAAGTAGGCCGTCGCTTTCCCGTGGCCCCCGCCGGAGCACTGCGGCGGGGGCCACGGCGATGTGAGGGGCCGTGGAGTACGGCAGGCGCGGTAGGAGACCGGAGAAGCCATCTCCTCCCGTCGGATGACGTCAATCAGTGGTGACCCGGGGAAGGTTGGCGGGGATCAGCGTGTTCAACCAGGGCGCGCTGGACCCCGGAGTGGCCCTGTGAGCTGTACAACGTAAGCTGTACCGGTGCTGATTCGCGGCAATGTGGGTCGATACGTCCCCCGGCGCCCCGCCCGTTGTGTGCCTGTCGCACTCGGGAAGACGAGCGGCGTGTCCGAAAAGGGATGTTTTGGGTCAGCAGTGTAGAACGGGAGATATGACGGCAATGATGGGAAATCTCCAGCTCCGACGTGGTTTCGCCGTCCCCGCGTCGGGCGGTACGCAGTGACCCCTGCCCACCAGGCGCGTACCGGCGCCGCCACCGGCACGCTCGACAAGGCCGCGGACGAGAACTTCCCCGTGGCTCCCTTCTTCCTGCCCCGTGCCTGGCGCGACGACCTGATGGCGGTCTACGGCTTCGCCCGGCTGGTCGACGACATCGGCGACGGCGACCTGGCACCCGGCGGCGCCGACGCCCGCCACCTCGGCCTGGAAGCCGCACAGACCGAGGACCGCCCGGCCATGCTGGACGCCCTCGAGGCCGACCTGCACCGCGTCTTCGCCGCCCGTGGCGACGGCCCGCGGCACCCCCTTATGCGCGCCCTGCGTCCCACCGTGCGACGCCGCGCGCTCACCCCCGAACCCTTCCTCGGCCTCATCGAGGCCAACCGCCAGGACCAGAAACTCCGCCGCTACGCGACGTACGAGGAACTCCTGGCCTACTGCGAGCTCTCCGCCAACCCCGTCGGCCGGCTCGTCCTGCAGATCACCGGCACGGCCAGTCCCGAGAGGATCCGCCGCTCCGACGCCGTCTGCACCGCCCTGCAGATCGTCGAGCACCTCCAGGACGTCGCCGAGGACCTCCGCCGCGACCGGATCTATCTGCCCGCCGCCGACATGGCCCGCTTCCATGTCGCCGAACCGGACCTGTGCGTACCGTCCGCAGGCGCGTCCGTGCGCGCCCTGATCGCCTTCGAGGCCCAGCGCGCCCACGACCTGCTGGACGAGGGCATCCCCCTGGTGGGCAGCGTCCACGGCAGGCTCAGGCTGCTCCTCGCCGGCTTCGTCGGCGGCGGGCGGGCCGCCCTCACCGCGATCGCGGGCGCCGGTTTCGACGTACTCCCCGGACCACCCGGACCCACCACGCCCAGTCTGCTGCGCGCCGTGGGAACCGTCCTGCGAAGAGCGCACAGAGAGGGGTGAGCCGGACCGTGGAGGGACAGACGACGTACATGTCGGCACCGGTACAGGCCGCATACAGCTACTGCGAGGCCGTCACCGGACAGCAGGCCAGGAACTTCGCGTACGGCATCAGGCTGCTGCCGTACGAGAAGAGGCAGGCCATGTCGGCCCTGTACGCCTTCTCCCGTCGGGTCGACGACATCGGCGACGGCGAGCTGGACCCGGCGACCAAGCGCACCCGGCTGGCGAGCACCCGTGAACTGCTCGGCCGGATCCGGGAGGGCGAGGTCGACGAGGACGACACCGATCCGGTGGCCGTCGCGCTCGCCGACGCCGCGCGCAGGTTCCCGCTGCCGCTGGGCGGACTCGACGAGCTCATCGACGGCGTGCTGATGGACGTCCGCGGCGAGCACTACGAGACCTGGGAGGACCTCAAGACCTACTGCCGGTGCGTCGCGGGTGCGATCGGGCGGCTCAGCCTGGGCGTCTTCGGCACGGAACCGGGTGCGCCGGGCGCCGACCGGGCCGCGGAGTACGCCGACACCCTCGGCCTCGCCCTCCAGCTCACCAACATCCTGCGCGACGTCCGCGAGGACGCGGGCAACGGGCGTACGTACCTGCCCGCCGACGACCTCGCCAAGTTCGGCTGCGCCGGCGGATTCCGGCGGGCCACCCCGCCGCCCGGATCCGACTTCGCCGGGCTGGTGCACTTCGAGGTGCGGCGTGCCCGCGCCCTGTTCGCCGAGGGCTACCGGCTGCTGCCCATGCTGGACCGGCGCAGTGGTGCCTGCGTGGCCGCCATGGCCGGCATCTACCGCCGGCTCCTGGACCGGATCGAACGCGACCCCGAGGCGGTCCTGCGCGGCAGGGTCTCGCTGCCCGGCCACGAGAAGGCGTACGTTGCCATACGCGGCCTGTCGGGACTCGACGCGCGGTACATCTCGCGCCGGACGGCCAGGGGGCGGGTCTGATGAATCGTCGGACCGGCTCCGGGCGCGCGAGGCGGGCAACCCCCCGCCCGCGCGCCGCGTCCCTGACTGCGACGGAACGGCGAGAGGGGAACCCATGACCGGCCGGCAACCGCACCCCCACCGCGCGGTGGTCGTCGGCGGCGGACTCGCCGGGGTCACGACCGCCCTGCGTCTGGCCGACGCCGGGATCGACGTGACCCTGCTCGAAGGCAGGCCCCGCCTCGGCGGACTCGCCTTCTCCTTCTGCCGCGGCGACCTGTCCGTCGACAACGGCCAGCACGTGTACCTGCGCTGCTGCACCGGCTACCGCTGGTTCCTCGACCGGATCGAGGGCGCCCACCTGGCGCCGCTCCAGGACCGCCTCGACGTGCCCGTGCTCGACGTCGCCCGGCCCGCCGGGCCGAGGCTCGGCCGGCTGCGCCGCACCGGGCTGCCCGTGCCGTTGCACCTCGCGGGCGGGCTCGCCGGCTACCCGCACCTCTCGCTCGCGGAGAAGGCGGGCGTCGCACGCGCCGCGCTGGCCCTGGGCCGCCTCGATCCGGCCGACCCCGCACTCGACGGCATCGACTTCGCGACCTGGCTCCGCCGGCACGGGCAGTCGCGGCGCACGATCGAGGCGCTCTGGGACCTCGTCGGCGTCGCCACGCTCAACGCCACGGCGCCGAACGCCTCCATGGCACTCGCCGCCATGGTCTTCAAGACGGGTCTGCTCTCCGAACCCGGCGCCGCCGACATCGGCTGGGCCGCCGTCCCGCTCGGCGACCTGCACGACACACGCGCCCGCAAGGCGCTGGAATCGGCGGGCGTACGCACCTGCCTGCGGACCCGGGTCAGCTCGGTCACCCGCGCCGGCGAAGGCCGCTGGGCCGTCGACACGGGCAGCGAGCTGATCGACGCGGACACCGTCGTCCTCGCGGTCCCGCAGGGCGAGACCCACCGGCTGCTGCCCGACGGAGCGCTCGACGACCCCGACCGCCTGCTCGACATCAAGGACGCGCCGATCCTCAACGTGCACGTCGTCTACGACCGCAAGGTCCTGCGCAAACCGTTCTTCGCCGCTCTGGGCTCACCCGTCCAGTGGGTCTTCGACCGCACCGGGCCCTCCGGTCTCCAGGGCGCCGGTCAGTACCTCGCGGTCTCCCAGTCCGCGGCGCAGGACGAGATCGACCTGCCCGTCGCGGAACTGCGCGGCCGCTACCTGCCCGAGTTGGAGCGGCTCCTCCCGGCCGCGCGCGGCGCCGGGATCCGCGACTTCTTCGTGACCCGCGAGCGCACCGCGACCTTCGCGCCCGTGCCAGGAGTGGGGCGACTGAGGCCGGACACGCACACCCGCGCCCCCGGAATCCACCTGGCGGGCGCGTGGACCGCCACCGGCTGGCCCGCCACGATGGAAGGCGCCGTCCGCAGCGGCCTCAGCGCCGCGGACGCCGCGCTCCGCGCCCTCGGCCGGGCCCCCGTACATCCGCTGCAGGAGGCGGCATGAGCAGTACCACCGGAACAAGAGGAGAGTCTGTGACCCCGGCGAAACCGGCTTACGGCACCGTGGCGGACACCACGGATGTCACCGCGCTTCTGGAGCGCGGAAGGGCCCTGTCAGCGCCGGTGCTGCGAGCTGCTGTGGATCGGCTGGCGCCGCCCATGGACACCGTCGCGGCCTACCACTTCGGCTGGATCGACGCCCAGGGCCGGCCCGCCGACGGCGACGGCGGCAAGGCCGTCCGCCCGGCGCTGTCCCTGCTGTCCGCGGAGGCGGCGGGCGCCCCGGCCGAGGCCGGCATCCCCGGCGCCGTCGCGGTCGAACTCGTGCACAACTTCTCGCTGCTGCACGACGACCTCATGGACGGCGACGAACAGCGCCGCCACCGTGACACCGTATGGAAGGTGCACGGCCCGGCCCAGGCCATCCTCGTCGGCGACGCGCTCTTCGCGCTGGCCAACGAGGTCCTGCTGGAGCTCGGCACCGCGGAGGCCGGCCGCGCGGCCCGCCGGCTGACCACGGCCACCCGCAAGCTCATCGACGGGCAGGCCCAGGACATCTCCTACGAGCACCGCGAGCGGGTCACCGTCGAGGAGTGCCTGGAGATGGAGGGCAACAAGACGGGCGCCCTGCTCGCCTGTGCCGTGTCCATCGGCGCCGTGCTCGGCGGTGCCGACGACCGCACCGCCGACACCCTCGAGGCGTACGGCTACCACCTCGGCCTCGCCTTCCAGGCCGTCGACGACCTGCTCGGCATCTGGGGCGACCCGGAGTCCACGGGCAAGCAGACCTGGAGCGACCTGCGTCAGCGCAAGAAGTCCCTGCCCGTCGTGGCCGCGCTCGCCGCGGGCGGACCGGCGTCCGCCCGGCTCGGTGACCTGCTGGCCGCCGACGCGAAGAGCAACGACTTCGCCAGCTTCTCCGAAGAGGAGTTCGCCGCGCGTGCGGCACTCATCGAGGAGGCGGGTGGCCGCGAGTGGACCGCCCAGGAAGCCCGCCGTCAGCACACGGTAGCCATCCGGGCGCTGGACGGCGTCGACATGCCGGAACACGTGCGGGCGCAGCTCACCGCGCTCGCCGACTTCGTCGTCGTACGAAAGAGATGATCACCATTCAGATATGACTCGCAGTCGCCGGCGGGCGCCCACACCGGGCGTCCGCCGACGGAGACCCCAGCACAGCAGAGGACCACACTGCACGAAGGGGAAGCCATGACAGCGACGACCGACGGAAGCACCGGAGCCGCGAACCTCCGCGCAGCCTCGGCCAGCCAACCGACCGAAGCAACGACCACCACCACCGCGGCGGAAGAGGCCTTCGCCGCCGCGCGGCGCGCCGCGGAACGCTCGGTGCAGCACCTCCTCGGCAGGCAGGACGAGCAAGGCTGGTGGAAGGGAGACCTCGCCACCAACATCACCATGGACGCCGAGGACCTGCTGCTCCGCCAGTTCCTCGGGATCCAGGACCCGGACACGGTGCAGGCGGCAGCCCGCTTCATCCGCGGCGAACAACTCGGCGACGGCACCTGGGCCACCTTCCACGGCGGACCCCCCGACCTCTCCGCCACCATCGAGGGGTACGTCGCCCTCCGGCTGGCCGGCGACCGGCCGGACGACCCGCACATGATCCGGGCGGCCCGCTGGGTCAGGGAACAGGGCGGCATCGCGGCGTCCCGGGTCTTCACCCGGATCTGGCTCGCGCTCTTCGGTTGGTGGAAGTGGGACGACCTGCCGCAACTCCCGCCCGAGCTCATGTTCTTCCCCACGTGGGTCCCGCTCAACATCTACGACTTCGGCTGCTGGGCCCGCCAGACCATCGTGCCGCTCACCATCGTCTCCGCGAAGCGGCCCGTACGCCCCGCGCCGTTCACCCTCGACGAGCTGCACACCGACCCGGCCCGCCCCAACCCGCCCGGACCCATGGCGCCCGCGGCCAGTTGGGACGGCCTCTTCCAGCGGCTCGACAAGGCGCTGCACGCCTACCACAGGGTCGCTCCGCGCAGGCTGCGCCGCAGCGCCATGAACGCCGCCGCCCGCTGGATCATCGAGCGCCAGGAGAACGACGGCTGCTGGGGCGGGATCCAGCCACCCGCCGTGTACTCCGTCATCGCCCTGCACCTGCTCGGCTACGACCTCGGCCACCCGGTGATGCGGGCGGGGCTCGCCTCGCTCGACCGGTTCACCGTCTGGCGTGAGGACGGCGCTCGCATGGTCGAGGCCTGCCAGTCCCCGGTCTGGGACACCTGCCTCGCCACCATCGCGCTCGCCGACGCCGGGGTGAGCCCCGAGCACCCGGCGCTCGTGAAGGCGGCGGACTGGATGCTCGGTGAGGAAATCGTACGGCCGGGTGACTGGTCCGTACGCCGACCTCGACTGGCGCCGGGTGGCTGGGCGTTCGAGTTCCACAACGACAACTACCCCGACATCGACGACACCGCCGAAGTCGTGCTGGCGCTGCGCCGCGTCCGCCACCCGGACCCCGACAGGCTCGAGGCCGCCATCGAGCGAGGGGTGCGCTGGAACCTCGGCATGCAGTCGCGCAACGGGGCCTGGGGCGCCTTCGACGCGGACAACACGAGCCCCTTCCCCAACCGGCTCCCGTTCTGCGACTTCGGTGAGGTCATCGACCCGCCCTCCGCGGACGTCACCGGCCACGTGGTGGAGATGCTCGCCGTCGAGGGACGAGCCGATCACCCCCGTACCCGCCGCGGCATCGAGTGGCTCCTCGCCGAACAGGAGGCTTGCGGGGCGTGGTTCGGCCGCTGGGGCGTCAACTACATCTACGGGACGGGCTCCGTGGTGCCCGCTCTCGTCGCCGCGGGACTGCCCGCCGCGCACCCCTCGGTCCGCCGGGCCGTCGGCTGGCTGGAGTCCGTGCAGAACGACGACGGAGGCTGGGGCGAGGACCTGCGCTCCTACCGGGAGGAGAAGTGGATCGGGCACGGCGCCTCGACCGCCTCGCAGACCGCGTGGGCGCTCCTCGCGCTGCTCGCGGCCGGGGAACGCGAGGGCAGGGCCGTGGAACGGGGCATCGCCTGGCTGGCCGGCACCCAGCAGGCCGACGGTTCCTGGGACGAGCCGTACTTCACCGGCACGGGCTTCCCGTGGGACTTCTCCATCAACTACCACCTCTACCGGCAGGTGTTCCCCCTCACCGCCCTCGGCCGGTACGTGTACGGCGACCCGTTCGCTGCCCGCGACGGTGCGGGCAGCGGAAAGGGGGCCTGAAGCGATGGGCGATGCCCAGGAGCCGCCCGGTCCCGCCCTGCCGCTCCTGATCGCCTGCGCACTCGGTATCGAGCGACTGGCCCTGCGCACCGGCAGGGCCGGCGGCGGCCCGGGCCCCGTGACCGTCGTGAGGACCGGGATGGGTCCCAGGGCGGCCGAGAAGGCGGTCCGCGACGCACTGGGAAGGCAGGGGACGGGGGGCGCCGCGGTCATCGCCTCCGGCTTCTGTGCCGGGCTGGCCCCGGGCATGCACCCCGGTGACCTGGTGGTGGCCGAGGAGACGCGGGACGCCGCGGGCACCACGGCCTGCACCGGGGCCGGCCTGCTGGTCGACGCACTGACCAGGGTGGTGCCCGGAAGTACCGTCCACACCGGTCCGCTCGCCGGCTCGGACCATGTCGTCCGCGGAGCCGAGCGTGCCGGGCTGCGGGCGACCGGGGCCGTCGCGGTGGACATGGAGTCCGCCGCCACACTTCGCACCGCCGTACGGACCGGGCCACGCCCGGTTGCGGCCGTACGGGTGGTCGTGGACGCTCCAGAGCATGAGCTCGTCCGCATCGGCACGGTCCGCGGTGGAATATCGGCATTCCGCGTTCTCCGTGCCGTGCTTCCCGCTTTCCATGAATGGCACCGATCTTTGCTGCTCCCCAGGAGGTGAGCCCAGATGGCCATGCCGCTCCGTCAGTCCATCAAGGTTGCGACGTATCTCATCGAACAGAAGATCCGCAAGCGGGACAAGTTCCCGCTGATTGTCGAGCTGGAACCCCTGTTCGCCTGCAACCTGGCGTGCGAGGGATGTGGGAAGATCCAGCACCCGGCCGGGGTGCTCAAGCAGCGCATGCCGGTCGCGCAGGCGGTCGGGGCAGTGCTCGAATCAGGTGCCCCGATGGTGTCCATCGCCGGCGGCGAGCCCCTGATGCACCCTCAGATCGACGAGATCGTGCGTCAGTTGGTGGCGAAGAAGAAATACGTGTTCCTGTGCACCAACGCCATGCTGATGCGCAAGAAGCTCGAGAAGTTCACCCCTTCGCCCTACTTCGCCTTCGCGGTGCACATCGACGGACTGCGCGAGCGGCACGACGAGTCGGTCGCCAAGGAGGGCGTCTTCGACGAGGCGGTGGAGGCGATGAAGGAGGCCAAGCGGCGTGGGTTCCGCGTCACGACCAACTCCACCTTCTTCAACACGGACACCCCGCAGACCGTCATCGAGGTCCTCAACTACCTCAACGACGAGCTCCAGGTCGACGAGATGATGATCTCGCCCGCCTACGCCTACGAGAAGGCACCCGACCAGGAGCACTTCCTGGGCGTCGAGCAGACCCGCGAACTCTTCAAGAAGTCGTTCGCGGGCGGCAACCGGGCCCGCTGGCGGCTCAACCACTCCCCGCTCTTCCTGGACTTCCTGGAGGGCAAGGCGGACTTCCCGTGCACCGCCTGGGCCATCCCGAACTACTCCCTCTTCGGCTGGCAGCGGCCCTGCTACCTGATGAGCGACGGTTACGTCCCCACGTACCGCGAGCTCATCGAGGAGACCGACTGGGACAAGTACGGCCGTGGCAAGGACCCGCGCTGTGCCAACTGCATGGCGCACTGCGGATACGAGCCCACCGCAGTCCTCGCCACCATGGGGTCGCTGAAGGAGTCCCTGCGCGCCGCACGGGAGACCATCGGAGGGAACCGGTGACGTCGTGACCCGCGGAGGACCGGTCGCACCGGGCCTCCCCGGGCCGCCGGCCCGGCCGCTCGCGGTGCGCCGCCCCTCGCGGCGCGTCCGGGCCGGGTCCGGCGTCCCAGGGGGCGATCACCTCGGCGGTGGCGTCCTGCGCGCCGCTGTCGGTGGCGACCTCGCACACGATCCGGGTCTCGCCGTCGGCTCCGCCGGCGGAGGAGGCCACGGTCGGGCCGCGGATTCTGCGGGCGCCGCATCCGGAGCAGCGGCGTCCGGAGATCGTGTCGTGGAGGTACCGCCGCGGGTCGCCTCGGCGGGCTGTGCGGTCGTCGGTCCCGGTGAGGCGGATCCGGGTGTGGCCCCGGGCAACGGCAAGGGGCAGATCTTCGTGAAGGGCGAGACCGTCAGGACCGGCCCGGAGCCGAAGATCGTGGAGGCCCTCGTCGAGGAAGCCATGAAGAGCGCCGACGGCACGAAGGAGGCAGGAGCCCCTTCCGGGGCCCGGCCGTGACCGTGAGCCGAAGACAGGACCAGAGAGGGGGCCCGAGGCGTGACCATACTGGAAACCATCAAGGGGCCGAAGGATCTCAAGGGGCTGAGCCGACCGGAGCTGGGCGAACTCGCCGACGAGATCAGGACGTTCCTCGTCGGGGCCGTGACGAGAACGGGGGGCCACCTCGGCCCCAACCTCGGGGTGGTCGAACTCACCGTCGCTCTGCACCGGGCCTTCGACTCGCCCGCGGACCGCATCCTGTGGGACACCGGACACCAGAGCTACGTCCACAAGCTCCTGACCGGACGCCAGGACTTCTCCAAGCTGCGCAGCAAGGGCGGCCTCTCCGGCTACCCCTCGCGCGAGGAGTCGGAGCACGACGTCATCGAGAACTCCCACGCCTCGACCGTGCTGGGCTGGGCCGACGGACTCGCCAAGGCCGGCGAGCTACTGGGCCGGCCCCACCACGTCGTCGCCGTCATCGGCGACGGGGCGCTGACGGGCGGGATGGCCTGGGAGGCGCTGAACAACATCGCCGCCGCCAGGAACCGCCCGCTGATCATCGTGGTGAACGACAACGAGCGCTCGTACGCCCCGACCATCGGCGGCCTCGCGAACCACCTCGCCACCCTGCGTACCACGGACGGGTACGAGCGCTTCCTGTCCTGGGGCAAAGGCGTCCTCCAGCAGACACCCGTCATCGGTCAGCCGCTGTACGGGTCACTGCACGGGGCCAAGAAGGGGTTCAAGGACACCTTCGCGCCGCAGGGCCTGTTCGAGGACCTGGGGCTCAAGTACGTCGGTCCGGTCGACGGGCACGACACGGCCGCGGTCGAGTCCGCCCTGCACCGGGCGAAACGCTTCCACGGTCCGGTCCTGGTGCACTGCATCACCGAGAAGGGGCGGGGCTACCCGCCCGCCCTGGCGGACGATGCCGACCGCTTCCACACCGTGGGCGCGATGGACCCGCTGACCTGCGAACCGCTCGTGGTACCCGCGGCACCCTCCTGGACCTCGGTGTTCGGCGACGAGATCGCGGCGATCGGTGAGGAGCGCCCCGACGTCGTCGCGATCACCGCGGCGATGCTGCACCCCGTCGGGCTGACCCGGTTCGCCGAGCGGTTCCCCGACCGGGTCTGGGACGTCGGGATCGCCGAGCAGCACGCGGCCGTCTCCGCGGCCGGGCTCGCCACCGGCGGACTGCACCCGGTCGTCGCCGTCTACGCGACCTTCCTCAACCGGGCGTTCGACCAGTTGCTGATGGATGTCGCCCTGCACCGGTGCGGCGTGACGTTCGTCCTGGACCGGGCCGGTGTCACGGGGGTCGACGGCCCCTCGCACAACGGCGTGTGGGACATGTCCCTGCTCCAGGTCGTCCCCGGTCTCCGGATCGCCGCCCCGCGCGACGCCGACCGGCTGCGCGAGGAGCTGCGTGAGGCCGTGGAGGTCGACGACGCCCCGACGGTGATCCGCTTCCCCAAGGAGTCGGTGGGGGAGCCGGTCGCGGCCGTCGGCCGGATCGGCGGCATGGACGTCCTGCACAGGTCGGCGGACCCCGACGTGCTGTTCGTGGCGGTCGGGGTGATGGCCTCCCTCTGCCTGCAGGCCGCCGACCTGCTCGCCGGAGCCGGCGTCCGCTGCACCGTCGTCGATCCGCGCTGGGTCAGACCCGTCGACGCGCACCTGCCCGCCCTCGCCGCGGAGCACCGGCTGGTCGCGGTGGTGGAGGACAACAGCCGTGCGGGCGGCGTCGGTTCGGCGATCGGTCAGGCGCTGCGGGACGCGGAGGTCGACGTACCGTTGCGGACGTTCGGCATCCCCGAGCAGTTCCTCGCGCATGCCGGTCGCGCCGAGGTCCTCGCCGACATCGGGCTCACGCCGGTGGAGATCGCCGGACGGATCGGGGAGTCGCTGGCCCGTCTCGGGGCAGCGGGGGAGCGGGACGTGCGGAAGGGAAGCGGAGCATGAGCAACGACCGTCCGGAGGGCTTCGACCTGACGCGGCTCCTCGCCGAGCGCGGCGCGGAACGCTACGACCTGCACACCCGCCACCTCAACCACCAGCTGCCGCGCATGCTCCGCACCATCGGCTTCGACAAGGTCTACGAGCGGGCCGAGGGCGCGTACTTCTGGGACGCGGAAGGCAACGACTACCTCGACATGCTCGCCGGCTTCGGGGTGATGGGGCTCGGCAGGCACCATCCCGTCGTGCGCAGGGCGCTCCACGACGTCCTCGACGCCTCGCTCGCCGACCTGACCCGCTTCGACTGCCAGCCGCTGCCCGGACTGCTGGCCGAGAAGCTGCTGGAGCACAGTCCGCACCTGGACCGGGTGTTCTTCGGCAACAGCGGCACCGAGGCGGTCGAGACCGCGCTGAAATTCGCCCGGTACGCCACCGGCAAGCCGCGCATCCTCTACTGCACCCACGCCTTCCACGGGCTGACGACCGGCTCGCTCTCCGTCAACGGCGAGGCGGGGTTCCGGGACGGGTTCGCACCCCTGCTGCCCGACACGGCGATCCGGCTCGGCGACCTCGACGCCCTGCGGCGCGAACTGAAGCACGGTGACGTGGCGGGGCTCGTCGTCGAGCCCATCCAGGGCAAGGGCGTCCACGCCTCGCCGCCCGGCTTCCTGCGGGCCGCGCAGGAACTGCTGCACCGCCACAAGGCGGTGCTCATCGCGGACGAGGTCCAGACGGGCCTCGGCAGGACCGGCGACTTCTACGCGTACCAGCACGAGGAGGGGGTGGAGCCCGATCTGCTCTGTGTCGCCAAGGCGCTCTCCGGCGGATACGTGCCGGTCGGGGCGACCCTCGGCAAGGACTGGATCTTCAAGCGCGTCTACTCCTCCATGGACCGGGTCCTCGTCCACTCCGCGAGCTTCGGGGCCAACGCCCAGGCCATGGCGGCCGGGCTCGCGGTGCTGTCGGTGATGGACGACGAGGGAACCGTCGCGAACGCCCGCCGCACCGGCGACCTGCTGCGGGAGCGGCTCGCCGAGCTCGTCGGCCGCTACGAGCTGCTGCACGAGGTGCGGGGGCGCGGGCTGATGATCGGCATCGAGTTCGGACGGCCGTCCTCGCTGAAACTCCGCAGCCGGTGGGCGATGCTGCAAGCGGCACGGAAGGGGCTCTTCGCGCAGATGGTCGTCGTGCCGCTGCTGCAGAAGCACCGCATCCTCACGCAGGTCTCCGGCGATCATCTGGAGGTGATCAAACTGATCCCTCCGCTGGTCATCGGGGAGCCCGAGGTGGACCGCTTCGTGACCGCCTTCACGGCCGTGATGGACGACGCGCACAACGGCGGCGGACTGATGTGGGACTTCGGCAGGACACTGGTGAAACAGGCCGTCGGCAACCGCTGAGGACCGCTTCCCACGGATCTTCGCCGGACCCCGCGCCCCTTGGACGCCACACCGCTCCCGCGCTTTGCCTCGCAGGCAAGAAATTTGCCTCAGAGGAAAGGTGCTGGCCCAATGGAGGCATGAATCCTGCTGACACAGGAGTGGCCGACGAACTGCCCGGCATCGCGCCACGCCTGCGCGACCTGCGCCGCAACCGGGGTCTCACCCTGGAGGGCGCCGCCCGGCGTGCCGGGCTCTCCCCGGCCCACCTCTCCCGCCTGGAGACCGGCAACCGGCAGCCTTCGCTGCCCATGCTGCTCGGCCTCGCCAGAATCTACGGTACGACGGTCTCCGAGCTCCTCGGCGAGATGCCGCCCGAACGTGACGCGATCGTCCGGGGCGGTCCACTCGGGGGCGCGGGCGCCGAGGCCGACGGCTGGCTGTACCGGCAGGCGGGCGGTTCGGGTCGCGCCATGCAGGCACTGCGGGTCCGCGTCCCGTACGGCGCCCAGGGCGACCTCGTCCGCGTCCACCCGGGCGAGGAGTGGCTGTACGTCCTCGACGGCAGGCTGAGGGTCGTGCTCGGGGAGACCGTGCACGACCTCGACCCCGGCGACAGCGCGCACTTCGACTCGCTCACTCCGCACCGGATCGCCGCGCTCGACCGTGCGGGCGTCCAGTTGCTCTTCGTCCACACGCTGCTGCAGAGCCCCGCCGCGGAGCTGTGCCTGGGCAGCGGAACCCATCGCTTCTGACCCCTGCCGGGCACCGCCCACTCGCTCTCCCGGCCAGGCGGCCGAGAGGAAGGACTGTCATGTCTGATTCAGAGGACTACGACCCGCTCACCCCACGCCGGCCGAAGGGCCAGGACACCCAGGAGCGCAAGATGCCCCGGGGTGTCATCATCCGGCTCTTCGCCTACCTGGTGGCCGGGCACGTCGTCGCGGCCTTCCTCTTCCTGCTGTTCACCGTGGCGGGAAAGGGCTGACGGCGGGCGGGGTCGGACGTGGACGCTACGCGTCCTCGACGAGACGCTCGCGCAGCTTCTCCCGCGTCTCCGGGGAGAGCTTCAGGCCGTCCAGGAGGTAGCGGTCCGTGCTGCCCCAGGTCTCCTCGATGGTGGCGAAGGCGGCGGCGAGGTATTCAGGGCGCGCGCCGAAGAGCGGGTTCAGGAGCTCCATCACCTCGTCCGACATCCCCGCCGACGACGTGTCGCTCCGCCTGATCCTGTAGCGGCGGTGCGCGTCGTTGGACTTGAGGTAGTCGGCCTCGATGGCTTCCTTCTCGACGCCGACGGCCAGCAGCGAGACCGCGATCGAGAGTCCGGCCCGGTCCTTGCCCGCGGCGCAGTGCATGAGCGCCGGGACGCTGTCCTCGGCCAGCGCGTGCAGCACGCGGCTGTGCTCCGCCGTGCGGTCCGTGATGATGGCCCGGTAGGAGGCGATCATCCGTTCCGTCCCCTTGCCGTCGGCGAGGATCGAGCGAAGCTGCTCGATGTTGCCGTCCCTCACCAGGCGCCAGAACTCGGCTCCGTCGGCCGGGTCGGAGAGCGGAATGCTGACATTCCGGATGCCTGGCAGCTCCACGTCATGGCCGTCCAGCTTGTGGTCGGCGGCGTTGCGGAAGTCGAAGACGGTGTGCAGCCCGAGACCGGCGAGGAAGGCGGCGTCCGACTCGGTGGCGTGTGCCAGGTGGCCGCTGCGGTAGAGGCGCCCCTGGCGCACCCTGCGGCCGTCGACGGTCGGGAGCCCTCCCACGTCGCGGAAGTTACGGACACCGGTGAGCTCGATGTCGATGGTCGTCGACGGAACCTCTGGCAGCTGCGTCACAAGGACTCCTGGAGTGTCTGGCGCCGGCGCCGCTCGCCGGCGAAGGGCACGCTCGCGACGATACGACATGGGTGCACCGAGCACTTGTCGTGCCCGCGGCCGACCGGCGTCGTCGCACCCCGGCCTGTCCGGAGTGCGGGTCGAGGTGTCCGTATTGGTGCATTTAGCCGAACATGCCGGTCTTATGGGGGAGATGGGTGGCCACAGGTGAGCGGGATCATATCCGTGACGGTGTGTGGCGGAAGCGCCGATGGGTATTCCCGGCGTCGCGCGGAAAGCCAAGATCCGTAATCCACGCAGTGTGACCGGAATTCGGGACCGGAAATGAAGCGCCCATTCCGGTCCGCGCCCGGTGGCTTGTTCCCCGCGTCCCGACTCGCTTACGGTCACCGTCAATCCGGACGGAACGCCTAATCCTGCCGCCGCCCGGAATCCGCACCCACCCACGTGTGGCAGGAGCGGGGGAACCAGGTAAGCCGCCGACCGGAAGATCCGGACGGCTCGGGGTCAAGTCGCGTCCGCCGCGGCCGGGCATCTCCAGTCCGAACCCGACAGCTCACCTCGCAGGCGCCGGAGAGGAACGCACCATGCCCGCAAAGGGTAAGCACCGCCGTACGAAGACCGGACCGATCTCCCGTGGCGTTCTCGCCGCGGGGACCGGCGGCGCCGTCCTCGCCCTTCCGCTGATCGGCGCCACCGGCGCCCACGCGGCGGAGCAGGCCGCCCCGGCCGCCAAGCCGGCCGCCGCCGCGACGCAGGCCGCACCGGCCGCGTCGGTGGCGAAGAAGCAGAGCGCCCCCACGACCTACTCCGTGGTCTCCGGCGACTACCTGTCGAAGATCGCCGCAGACCAGAAGGTCAAGGGCGGCTGGCAGAAGCTGTACAAGGACAACCGCGAGGTCGTCGGTGACAACCCGAGCCTGATCTTCCCGGGTATGAAGCTGACCCTCGGCGCCAAGGCGTCCGCCCCCGCCACGAAGGCCGCGCCCTCGAAGGCCACCCCCTCGAAGGCCGAGGCCGCCGCCCCGAAGGCCGCCGCCCCCAAGGCCGCAGCTCCGGCCGAGAAGACCACCGAGGTGACCGACACCGCCGCGTCCGCCGGTACGTCCGAGAGCAACAGCTCCGGCTACACCACCCCGGTGGCCGACGCCAACGTCACCACCCAGTACCGCGCCGCCGGTTCCAGCTGGTCCAGCGGCTACCACACCGGCTCCGACTTCCAGGCGGCCTCCGGTACGAGCGTCCGGTCCATCGGCCCGGGCACCGTCGTCTCCGCCGGATGGAGCGGCGCGTACGGCAACGAGATCGTCATCCAGCACAGCGACGGCATGTACTCCCAGTACGCCCACCTGTCCTCGCTCGAGGTCTCGGCCGGCCAGACCGTCACCGGCGGCCAGGAGATCGGCCTGTCCGGCTCCACCGGCAACTCCACTGGCCCGCACCTCCACTTCGAGGTCCGCACCGGCCCGAGCTACGGCTCGGACGTCGACCCGATCGCCTACCTGCGCTCGCACGGCGTCTCCGTCTGACGCAGCCGCGGGACAGGGCGGTCCGGTTCGGCTTCAGCAGAGTGCCCGGGAGAGGGGCGGTGCGCGGCGGTGCACCGCCCCTCTCCTTATTCCGGCTTTACCAAAACCTGACCGGGTGGTTTATCTCACCACCCGTCAACCCCGTATTACGGTCGCGTAGGTCACATTCGAAGGTGCAGGATGTGCCCTTGTGGCAGACGATTCGAGAAACAAACTACGAGGCATCATCGGGTCGTACGCAGCGATTGGTGACAGCTTCACCGAGGGCGTCGGAGACCCCGGCCCCGACGGGAGACTGGTCGGCTGGGCGGACCGGCTCGCGGTCCTCCTCGCGGACCAGCTCCCAATTCCTGATGCAGCGGCCGAGCCGGTGGACGACCCGCACGGGCACTTCCGGTACGCCAATCTCGCCGTACGCGGACGCCTCCTCGACCAGATAGTCGAGGAACAGGTGCCCCGCGCCAAGGAGCTGGCCCCCGACCTGGTCAGCTTCTGCGCGGGTGGCAACGACATCCTCCGGCCGGGCTCCGACCCCGACGACGTGGCCGAACGCTTCGAGCGCGCGGTCGCGGACCTGACGCAGGTGGTCGGCACGGTCATGGTCACCACCGGTTTCGACACACGCGGTATCCCGGTGCTCCGCCACCTGCGCGGCAAGATCGCCACGTACACCGCCCACGTCCGGTCCATCGCCGACCGCTACGACTGCCCGGTCCTCGACCTGTGGTCGCTGCGGTCCGTCCAGGACAGGCGCGCCTGGGACGACGACCGGTTGCACCTCTCGGCCGAGGGGCACACCCGGGTCGCGCTGCGTGCCGCCCAGGTCCTGGGTATCGAAGTGCCGGCCGATCCGGACCAGGTGTGGCCGCCACAGGCGCAGCGCGGGACGTTCGAGGTGCGTCGTGACGACATCCACTGGGCGCGTGAGTACCTCGTCCCGTGGATCGGACGGCGCCTTCGCGGCGAGTCGTCCGGGGACCACGTCGAGGCCAAGCGCCCCGACCTGCTGCCGCTCTGAGTGTCCTGGGCGCTTCGAGCGTTCCGCGCCGGGTGAGGCCTGCCTACGGAGTGATGACGGGGAGGACGTGCCGGGGCGGGACCGGCGGGACGAGCCCGTCCGGAACGGCTGTCCGCGTCGGACCGGCCGGTGTCCGGGACGGACGGACGGGTGCCCGTGACAGCCCGGCCGGTATCCGCTCCAGCACGCCGCCCGCGAAGACGTCGTACAACGGCAGCGTCTCCAGGTGGACATAGCCGATGTGGCAGTCGCACACCTCGAGCGGGCAGCCCCCGCGGGCCGAGGGCGCGACGGTAGCTGCCGTCGTAAAGGTTGCCCAGTTCGGCACGGACGAAGTGGCAGCGGCGCACCGTGCCGTCGCCGTCCACGGAGACGACCGACTCGCCCGTCCGGCAGGGCAGTCCGGCCGATGCGTGCGGAAACCTGCTGTAGGGGAACAGCGGGTCGAGGGCCGTCCAGCGGCCCGCCTCCTCGTCCGTGTAGGTGTGGCCCTCCGCGGCGTTGACCCAGAGGTAGACCTCGGAGGGCAGCGCCGCGCGCAGCCGCCGGGCCTCGTCCAGATGGCCGTCGAGGCCGACGACGCCGACGCTGTGACGCACCCCGAGATCCGTCAGCTCCCTGCACGCGCCGAGGAACCGTTCGTACGGGGTCTGGCCCGGGTGGTACGTACACCAGAGGGCGACCTTGTCCCGGTCGGCGTCGGCCAGCCAGTTCGTGCGGCCGCCGAGGTTGGTCTGGATGGCGATCCGGCCCACGTGCGGGAGGTGCGACAGCTCGACGATCGCCCTGCGGTACCAGGAGCGGACCAGCCCCTCGCCCCACGGGGTGAACAGCACCGACAACCGGTCACCGGTCTGTGTGGCGGCCCACGCCGTGAACCGCTCGAGAGCCGCGCGATCGGCGCGGAGCTGCTCCGTGCTGTCGCGCCGTTTGGCGAACGGGCAGTAAGGGCAGTCGTAGTCGCACGAGGCCAGCGGGCCCCGGTAGAGGATCGTCAGGTCCACGGTCGTCCGTCCCCGCTCATCGGTGTCCGCCCATCGGCTCGTGTCATCGGCTCGTGTCCCCTCATCGGTGCACGCTCACCGGGCCGTTCACTTTCGTTCGTACGCGGCCATGGCGGCCCGTACGGCGGGGGAGAACAACTCCGGGCCCAGCGCGTCGGAATGGGCCAGGCCCTCGGGCGAGAGCCGCAGCAGGCCGGGGCCCGCGGAGTCGTCCAGCCAGCCACGCCCGGCGAACAGGGCGAGTTCCGCGGGGAAGTCGCTGCCGGGGTCCGTACCGAACCTCGCGCGGTACTCGGCGGGCGCCAGGCCGTCGGCCTGGAGGAGTGACTGGAGGAGATGGCGTCTGCGCGCCTCGTCCTCGTCGACGTACCTGCCGACCTCCGCGCGGGAGAAGTCCTGCGTCGCGGTGAAGCCGTCGATGATGCCCCGGATCTCCCGCATCTCCACGGCGTAGTCGAAGGAGTAGTGGAGCGAGGAGGTGTACGAACGGGCACCGCAGCCCAGCCCGATCATGCCGTCGGTCTGGCACGCGTGGTCGCCGGGGCCCGCGGGCGGGGCGTCCACGCGGCGGAACATGCGCATCGAGACCTGCTCGTAGCCCCGGGCCAGCAGATGGTCGCGGCCCGCGCGGTAGAGCCGCAGCCGCTGCCCGTCCCAGGCGGAGTCCGCACTGTCCGGTGCGCCTGTCGTCCTTGCCGCGTCGCCGAGCCGCCCGAGACCGGTCAGCGGGCGTACGTACAGGGGGTAGAGGTACAGCTCCTCTGGGCGCCAGGCGAGTGCCGCCTCCAGAGAGGTGTGCCAGCTCTCCTCCGTCTGCCCGTCGATGCCGTAGATCAGGTCGATGTTGAGCACCGGGATGCGGGCGTCGCGGATCCGGCCCAGGGCCGCCTCCACCTCGGAGCGGTGCTGTGGGCGGACCGCCGCTCGGGCCTCGTCGTCGACGAAGCTCTGGACCCCGATGCTGATCCGGGTGGTGCCGCGATCGGCCAGAACCGTCAGCCGGTCGGCCGTCGCGGTGGAGGGCGAGGTCTCGACGGACAGGGGCACGGACCGCAGGTCGGCACCCATCCGCTTCTCCGCGATGTCGCAGAGGCGTTCCAGCTCGCCGGCGGTGAGGAAGGTGGGGGTTCCGCCGCCGAAGGCGGCCGCGGCGAACCGCACCGGCTCGTCGTCGCCGAGAGCGTCGCGGACGGCGGTGGCTTGCCGGTCCAGTGCGTCGAGATAACGCGTGGTCAGCTCGTCGGGGGCGCCGATCCGGGTGAAGAGGTTGCAGAAGCCGCAGCGGACCTCGCAGAACGGTATGTGGAGATAGAGGGAGAGGGCGTCCTTCCGTTCGCCGGCCCACAGCCGGCTCAGCAGAGGCCGTCCTGCCGGGTGGTCGCCGAGCGGGCGGTAGGCGGTCTTGTGCGGGTAGGCGTAGACGTAGCTCTGATAGGGCCTGGTGCCGGTGGTGGCCGCCGTGGTGCCGGTGGTGCCCGCTGTGGTGGTTGCCGGGTCTGTTCCGGTCGTGGCTGTTGTCGTACTGGTCACGCCGGTCATCGGCTTGCCCCCGGGTCGAGGATGAAGTGGGCGTAGGGCACGGTCCACACGGCTTCGTGACCGATCCGGTGACCGGTGTATCCGTCCTCGCCGTACGCCGTGCCGTGGTCGGAGCAGACGATGGCGAAGCACCTGCGGCGGCTGCTCGCGGCGGCGAAGAGGCGGTCGATGTGCCGGTCGACGTACTCCAGTGCCGCGGCGTGGGTGGCCCGGGAATCGCCGTGCTCGGCGGTGGCGCCGGGCAGGTGGAACCAGTTGGGCTGGTGCAGGGCCGAGACGTTGACGAAGAGGAACAGTCGCTGTTCCCGCGGAAGTTCCGCGACGATCTGCTCGGCGCGCGACACCTGGTTCTCGAAGGAGGCGGGGGAGGCGACGCCGAATCCGGGCTCCCAGTGGCTTTCCTGGAACATGCCGGGCAGCACCGAGCCGAGCGGCGGGCGCCGGTCGAAGAAGCCGACGCCGCCGATGCACACCGTGCGGTAACCGGCGTCCGCGAGTCCGGCGAGCAGATCGGGCGCGTCGTGGACGAACGTGCCGTCCGCCGTGGACTCACTTCCCGCGAAGCGCGCCGCGAAGAGCCGGGGGTGCGGTCCGGGGGTGGCGGGCGTGGGCAGGAAACCGGCGAACATCGCCTGGTGGGAGGCGTAGGTGAAGCTGCCCGGTGCATGCCTCTTCTCCCAGACGCCCCCGGGCAGGTGACGGGCGAGACGGGGTATGCGCCCGGCGGCGGCCAACTCCTCGGCCACGTCGTACCGCAGGGTGTCGAGGGTGACCATCAGCAGGTCGTGGCTCCCCACGACGGCGTTCATATCGGGGTCACGGGCATCGGTGACACCGCAGGCGGAGTCAGGCGGCTGGGGTGTCACGGTCGTTCCTCGCTCGGTAGTTCTTCGCTGGGTCGTTCGCTCGTCGTTCTTCGGCAGGTCGTCTCCCGGCAGGCCGTTCCCCGGCGGGGCTCCGTTTCGCCGGCACCGCGGCCACCTGCGCCCGGTAGGTGTCCATGCCCTCGGCGCCACTGCCCGGCAGGCCGGTCAGGCGCGGCAGGAGGTCTCCGAACGCGTTGACCTCGCCGACGGCGAAGCGCCGCCAACCGGTGGCGGGCAGCAGATCGACACCCACGCACAGGGTGTCAGGGAAGCAGGCGGCAGCCCGCTCGCACACCGCCAGGGCTTCGTGCCAGCTGCCTCCTGCCCCCTCGACGGCTGCCCGGACCTCGTGCAGATCGCCGCGGGCGCCGCCGAGGTGCAGGTTGGTCATGGGGGAGCGGCTGGTCCGCACGACCGCGTGGGTCGCGCGGCCCGCGATCACCACGACCCGGAGGTCGGCCACCCGGCCGCCCCGGACCGAGGCCTTCGGCAGCCAGCGCTCCACGTGCAGGCCGTCCGGTGCGAGCGCGTCGACGACCGCCGCCACCTCGCGTTCCGTCCGGTAGGTGCGCACCCGCAGTGAGTTGAAGAGACGGCCCGCCTCGTCCCGCTCCACGGATGTCGTCGCGCGCACCCGGCCGGGGCCGGCCGTTTCCACGGCCAGCACTCCGGAGGCGGAGGAGCCGTGGGCGAGCTTGACGAAAGCCCTCGGCATACGGTGCTCGGCCATCAGCCTGCGCACGCCCGTCCAGTCCCGGACCGGGGCCGTGGCCGGCCCGGACGTGGCCGAGTCCGGCACGGGTACTCCGGCGGCGTCCATGACACCGTGGCAGAGCCGTTTGTCGAAGAGCACCGCGATGTCGTGGGGATCGCTCAGCAGGACCGCCCCGGCCGCAGCGGCCGCCCGGCCCACATCCCGGACGGCAGAGGTGAACCGGGTGTACCAGAGGGCGGAGCCCTCGACCCTGGCCGGGTCGTCCACCCCGCGCAACAGCCGCTCGACCTCGGCGTCCTCGCCGGGCGAGTCGATACGGACCCTCTCACCGGGCAGGAAGGCGGCCTCGCCCCGCAACACCTGACGCCAGGACACGGTGCGCGCCCGGGGAAGCCCGGCGGCGCGCACCGCCTCCTGGAAGAGCGCCACCCTGCGGTTGCCGGGATTGCCGACGACCGCGAGCGGCGGCGTGCTATTCGCTGACGGCGACATAGCGGGGCTCGTCGTCCTCGGGGTCCCAGTGGTCCGCCTCGCCGAGGTCGACATGCACGCCCGCCCGGGCGCACACCTCCTGGATCCGGGACACCAGAGGGTCGGTGAGGTAGTGGTGGTGGAGATCCAGTGAGACGAGGTGGGTCAGCGGCTGGCCGTCGAGGAGTGCCCTGGCGCCCGCGTCACTGAGCGTCCCCATCGACAGCGCGAGCGCCTCCAGCTGGGCGACGACCGGGGCGGAACCGAGCGCGGCCGCGATCTCGTCCTGGATCTCGCTGTTCTGCAGGCCGAGGTGGCGCAGGCGCGGAAAGGTGCCGCCCGACAGCAGGGGCCGTATGTCCTCGACGGTGGCGTCGCCCCCGTACCACTGCGTGCCGAACCACAGCTCCAGGCGCTCCAGAGCGGGCAGCTCGGCCTCGCCCACCGCGCGGACGACATGTCCCGGCAGCCCGCCGGACTCGAACCGCAGTGACTTCAGGGCGTGATGACGGACCGGCCGCAGCCGTAGTTCATCCTCGCCGGAAGCGGCGGCGCCCCCGCCCCGGACGACCAGCTCCTCCAGCAGGGGGAAGGCTTCGAGTACCGGGGTGATGTCGCACATCTGCAGCCAGGAGACCTCGCACTCCTCGCCGGTGACATCGGCGAGGAAGAGGGCGCGCAGCTCCGGGAGGCGGGAGGCCTCGGAGGCGAGGAGCTCCACCACGGGGGCGAAGGACGTGTAATCGCTCTCCCACCACGGGCCGATCAGCAGCGCGCGGACCCGACTCGTGTCGACGGAGCCGGCGAAGTGCTGCCAGAGCTCCGGGAACGCGGAGCCGTCGGGTGGGCACTCCAGCCGCCAGGCGACGGCGCCGGCTGCCGGCAAGGAGGCCGCCGGCGGTGCGTCGGCGGGCGGCAGGGTCAGCACCGGCAGGCCGTGGAAGACGTGCGGGTGGTCGACGTCGAGGTGCTCGATCTCGGTCATGGCCGCCTCACTCCCCAACCGCGGTGTAGCGTCCCTCGACCCCGCGGTCGCCCCACGGCGTGCACCGCTCGGACAGGTCGACCCGCACGCCGTGGGGTTCCAGGGCCTCCGCGATCCGGCGTTCCATCGGCTCGGTCAGGAAGTGATGACGCAGGTCGAGCGCGGTGAGGTGGGTGAGTGGCTGGCCCTCGAGCAGGGCCGCCGCCCCCTCGTCGCCGAGGGTGCCGAACGACAGGTCGAGTGTGCGGAGCCGCGCGACGACCGGCGCGGAGCCGATCGCGGCCGCGATCTCGTTCTGCAGCTCGCTGTTGCGCAGACCGAGGTGGTGCAGCCGGGGGAAACGGGTGCCGTTGAGAAGCGGCCCCAGATCCGGCAGCGTCACGTCACCGCCGTAGGAGGAGACGCCCAGCCACAGGTCGAGGCGCTCCAAAGCGGGCAGTTCACTGTCCAGGACCCCGCGCACCACCTCGGCGGGCAGACCGCCGGTCTCCATGGAGAGGGCCCGCAGGGACGCGTGCCGTGTCGGAGGGAACGCCAGGCCCGTGCCGCCCCGCACGCCGAGGTACGTCAGGGCCGGGTAGGCGGCGAGGAGGGCCGTGACGTCCGACTGCTCGATCCACGAGATCTCGGCCTCCTCCATCACCAGGTCCCCGACGAAGACCGCCTCGAGAGAGGTCAGCCGGCCGGCCGCGGCAGCGACGAGACCGATGGGGCAGGCGGAATCCTCCTCGTACACCTCTCCCCACTGACCGATGATCAGCGCCTTGACCCGCGACGGGTCGACGGTGTCGAGGAAGGCCGTGAACTGCTCCTCCCACGTGCCGTCCCTCTCCGAGTCGTACGGATCGACGCTGATGCGCCAGGCCGCAGCATCGGCCGCCGGGCGGGCGGCCCCGTCGGCCTCCTGCTGGAAATCGACGACCGGAAGGCCGAGCAACTCGTGCAGATGTTCCACACCGGACATGGCACTGAGCTCCTGAAACTGAGGGCGGTTGATGTCCGCAAGGTGTATCAAGTGCCACTGACAACCGCGTGGGCGGGCCCTCGGCGACCGGGCGCGACCGGTTGTCAGTCCCTCGTCGTAGCGTTTTCCACGGTGGCCGGCACGGTGGGTGCCGCCGCGGAGGGGAGACGTCTGTGTACCGGCAGGGCGATGTGCTGATCGTGGCGCTGGACGAGTCGGAGGTTCCCGCACGGTTCCTCGACGTACCGGGTGAACCGCGCGACGGACGGGGACGGCTGGTCCTGGCGCTGGGTGAGGTCACCGGGCACGCGCACGCCGTACAGGGACCGGGACGGTTGATGCGCGAGGCAGGGCCGTTCGACCCGATGCTGCTCCATCTCCCCGAAGGGGGGCGCGTGGTGCACGAGGAGCACGCCGCGATCGCGCTGCCGAAGGGCTGGTTCCGCGTGGTGCGCCAGCGGGAGTACGCCCCGGGCGCGGTGCGCGTCGTCGCGGACTGAGCTCCCCGCGGTGAGCGGTGACGGAGCGCGCTCGCACGAAGGGGCGACGCGAGGACGCGGCAACGTGACGACGCGGCGACGCGCGCACGGACGGCAGGACCGACAGGGGACGGGGAGACCGATGCAGTACGTGGACAGATGGCGGGCCGTGGCGGCGGCGACGGGCGAGGGCGACCGGGGCGCCGCCGAGGACGGGGTGCGGCTCGCCTACCGCATCGCCGGGCTCGCCGAACCGGAGCGCATCGTCTGGGCGGACTCGCCCAGGTCGGCGGTCGAGGCGGTGGAGAAGCTGACCGACGCCGGGCGTTCGGTGCGCGAGGACGTGCGCACCCGTCCTTGGGCGGAGGAACGCCGCCGCGTGTACGACGAGTTGGGCCCGGCCGGTTGGTCCGCGCTGTGGTCGGCCACCGGCGCCCGGCTCTGGGAGACCACAGCCGGACTGGCCGACCGGATACGGACGGGCGTCGTCGCGGAACTCGCCACAGTGCCGGAGGACGAGTCCGACGTGCGGATGGTGCTGCTCGACGCGGTCCTCGGCCAGCACGACGCGGCCTGGCTCGCCGCCTTCGACGGCCGGGGCGAGCGGCTGACGGGGCTGGCCGAGGTCGCCAGGAACGCCGGATGGTGGTGGCCCTACGAGCGCGCCGTGGTGATCAGCGAACGGCCCGTCGCCCTCCACCGCGACGAGGCGGGCCGGCTCGACCGGGGCGACGGCCCGGCCCTGTCCTACCGCGACGGCTTCGCGCTGCACGCCTGGCGGGGAATGCCCGTCCCGCCCGAGTTCCTCGACGGGCTGCCGGACCTGACCCCCGAGGGAATACGCGCCGAGGAGAACGCGGAGCTGCGCCGCGTGATGCTGGAGTACTACGGCTACGACCGCTACCTGGCCGAATCGGGCGCGGAGCCCGTGCACCGCGACGAGACCGGTGTCCTGTGGCGGATCGCGTTGGAGGGCGACGAGGACGTGGTGATGGTGGAAGTCGTCAACTCGACCCCCGAGCCGGACGGGACCCACCGCACCTACTGGCTGCGCGTCCCACCCAGGATCCGGACAGCGAAGGAGGGCGTCGCCTGGACCTTCGGACTCGACGGCGCCGCCTACGCCCCGCTGCGCCAGACCTGACCGGGCGGGCCGTCACGGCACACGGCGGCGTCAGGGCTGCTGGGGCCGTACCGCCCCGGTCGCCGCGTGTCAGCGCTCAGCCCGTGGTGACCGAGTGCTCCAGGCCGAGTTCCCGGGCGAGCGCCTCCTCGGTCCACCGCACCATCGTGGCCTGGGAGAGGGTCCCGCCGTACGACGTCATCTGGACGGCCAGGCCGTCCAGGAGGGCGGTGAGCCGCCAGGCCACGGACACGGGGTCGTCGCAGTGGAACTCACCCGCCGCGGCACCCTCCTCGATGACCTCGGCCAGCTCCGCCTTCCACTGCTGGTCGAGGTCACCGGCCACCTCGCGCAGCGCCGGGTCGCGCAGGGAGGCCGCCCAGCCCTCGATCCAGAGTCGCCAGCCCTTGGCCTGGCCGCTGGGGGCGTACCAGCGCACGGCGGCCCTGAGTCGCCGGACCGCCGTGGTGCGGCGCGTCAGCAGCTTGCGCAGGTGGGCCAGGTCGGCCTCCGCCGCGTACGAGAAGGCGGCCGCCACGAGCTTCTCCTTGGACGAGAAGTGGTAGAGCACCAGCGCGTTGCTCACCCCGAGGACGGAAGCCACATCGGCGATCCGTACCGCGGCCACACCCCGCACCTCGATCTGCTCGACGGCAGCGCGCAGGAGCTCCTCACGTCGCTCCGCCACACTCAGCCGCACTCTCGCCACGGGCTCACCCTAACCAATGTGCCGGTCCGCGCACCGGCCGCACCCGTACCGGCCAGGCCCCCTCCGCACGGGCGGGCAGGCGGCACGGGCGGCGCCTCCGGCCCGTGGTGACGCCACCGGCCGCCGGACGCGGAATCCCGCGACCCGCAGGGACGTTGGAGTCGGCATGACGGACATCGAATCCGGGGACGAAGCACTGCTGGGACTCCTCGGCGCGTACGACGGCGGAGTACTGGTCACCCTCAAGCGGGACGGCAGGCCCCAGCTGTCCAACGTGAACCACGCCTACTACCCCGACGAAAGGGCGATCCGCGTGTCCGTCACGGAGGGCCGGGCCAAGACCCGCAACCTCCGCCGTGACCCACGCGCCGGTTACCACGTCACCAGCGACGACCGATGGGCCTGGACGGTCGTCGACGCCAGGGCCGAGCTGACTCCCCCCGCCGCCGACCCTCACGACGCGACGGTGGAACAACTGGTTGCCCTCTACCGGGACGTACGGGGCGAGCACCCGGACTGGGACGAATACCGACGGGTGATGGTCGAGGACCGCAGAGTGGTCCTGACCCTGCACATCGAGCACGTGTACGGCCAGGCCCGCGCATGAGCCGGGTCCGCCGACCATAATGAGACGACACCCACTGTTCAGGAGACGTTTGTGACCGGCGCCGCACCTCATCCTTCGCTCCGCACCAGACTCCGCGCGCTGCGCCCCGACGCCTTCGGCGCGGACCCGGACGGCGCGCGGATGGAGCGCATACGCCGCTCACCCAACTTCGCCGACGGGGTGTTCCAGAACCCGGAGGGTGCCCGCACCAGGCCCTCCGGCTCCATGCTCGAATTCGCCCAGGTCTACTTCCGCCGGGAGGAGCGGGCCCGCAGGTCCCCGACCGGCACGGTGCCCGTCCACGCCACCACACTCGCCGACCTCGCGAAGCCGCCCACCACCGGCCTGCGGCTGACCTGGATGGGCCACTCGACGGTGCTCGCCGAGATCGACGGCAGCCGGGTCCTGTTCGATCCGGTCTGGGGCGACCGCTGCTCGCCGTTCGCCTTCGCCGGCCCGAAGAGGCTGCACCCCGTGCCGCTGCCGTCGGCCGCTCTGGGGTCCGTCGACGTCGTCGTGATCTCCCACGACCACTACGACCACCTCGATCTGCCCACGATCAAGGCCCTGACCAGCACGGACACGGTCTTCGCGGTACCGCTCGGGGTCGGTGCCCATCTGGAGGCGTGGGGGGTTCCTCACGACCGCGTCCACGAGCTCGACTGGAACGAGACCGCGCACGTCGCGGGCCTCAGCCTGACCGCCACCCCTGCGCGCCACTTCTGCGGCCGGGGACTGCGCAACCAGCAGCACACGCTCTGGGCGTCGTGGGCCGTGGCCGGCCCGGAGCACCGCGTCTACCACAGCGGGGACACAGGCTACTTCTCCGGTTTCCAGAAGATCGGAGCGGAGCACGGCCCGTTCGACGCGACGATGATCCAGGTCGGTGCCTACTCGGAGTACTGGCCCGACATCCACATGACGCCCGCGGAGGGTGTGCGAGCACATCTCGACCTCCAGGGCGGTCGGCCGTCCGGTGCTCTGCTGCCGATCCACTGGGGCACCTTCAACCTCGCTCCGCACCCGTGGGCCGAGCCCGGTGAGTGGATGATGGACGCCGCCGAGGAGGCGGGGCAGGCGGTGGCGTTTCCCCGGCCGGGTGAGCCCTTCGAACCGGCAGGGGAGCTCCCCGCGGACCCTTGGTGGCGTGCGGTGTCGGCGCCCGTGGCACGTCCGTGGCGTCGTCCGAAGGTGACGGATGCGGCACCGGTGCACCGCGAAGAAGTCGACCTTGCGGGCGAGCGCTGACGGAGGGCAGGAGAGATTTCGAGCAGCTCGCCCGGAGGGTGGGTGACGTGCCGGGCGAGGAGAGGGACCGTCTGTGGGCGGCTGTCGACGGGCCCTCCCGAGGGGGACGGTCGGCGGTGCCGCGGCCCCGCCCGCTTCCTTCCTGACCGGCCCCCTGTCCTGCGGTTGCCGCGGCCTTCTTGGCATGCAGACCTTCACAGGGCCGCGGGGCCCCGCCGTGCGGGGAACGAGCCCGGTGCAGGCGGTTCTGACGAGCGCCCGGAGGCGTCCTACCAAGAGGTGGCCCCAGTGGCCCGGGCTCGGTTGATCAGCCGGGCGTCGCCCGCGTCGGGGTCGGCGGAGCGGAACTGCTGGTTGTATCCGTTGTCCACCGTCGCCGCCTCGGCGGGCGCCGGATTCACCGCGGCGAGCATGCCGATCGCGAGGGTCGCCGCCACCACGGCGGCGACCCCGGACCATCAACGATGTTTTCCTGGAGGGGCGGCAGAAGCGGCACCGTAGGCCGTCATCGGTTCGCCCTTTCGTTTGTGGCAGGTCCCATCAGGTACGGGTCCAGCGCTGGTTGCTGCCGTTCGAGCAGGAGTAGAGCTGGATCAGGGTTCCGTTGGCGGTGCCGCCTGCGACGGCGTCGAGGCAGAGGCCGGACTGGACGCCGACGATGGATCCGTCGGAGTTGAGGCGCCATTTCTGGGTGTCGCCCCCCCAGCAGCTGTAGATCTGGACTTTGGAGCCGTTGCCGGTGCCGGCGGCGTCCAGGCACTTGTTGCCGTAGACCCTGAGCTCGCCGGCGTCGGTGTAAGTCCACTGCTGGTTGGTGCCGCTGTGGCAGTCCCACAGCTGGAGCTGGGTGCCGTCGGTGGTGCTGGTGCCGGGCGCGTCCAGGCAGCGGCCCGAAGCGACGCCCTTGATCTGTCCGGAATCCGCAGGGGGCGTGGTGGAGCCGCCGTTGAGTGCGTTGAGGACGGCGGTGTAGGCGGGCTTCTTGCTGCCGTCACCGTTGAACAGCAGCGGCGTCTGCTCCGATCGCCAGGAGTCGGTGTCGCGCACGCCCCAGACGGTGATGCCGAGGCAGCGCGGGACGGCCAGGCAGTCGTTGGTCACGTTGGCGTAGGTCGAGGCCGGGGCGCCCTGGATGTCGAGCTCGGTGATGGCCACGTCGACGCCGAGTGCGGCGAAGTTCTGCAGGGTGGTGCGGAAGTTGCTGTTGTAAGGGCTGCCGCTGTTGAAGTGCGACTGGAAGCCGACGCAGTCGATCGGCACGCCGCGCTGCTTGAAGTCCCGGACCATGGAGTACATGGCCTGGGTCTTGGCCCAGGTCCAGTCCTCGACGTTGTAGTCGTTGTAGCAGAGCTTGGCCGCCGGGTCGGCGGCGCGCGCGGCGCGGAAGGCGACCTCGATCCAGTCGTTGCCGGTGCGTTGCAGGTTGGAGTCCCGCCGGGCTCCCGAACTGCCGTCGGCGAAGGCTTCGTTCACGACGTCCCACTGGGCGATCTTGCCCTTGTAGTGGGCCATCACGCCGTTGATGTGGTCGATCATCGCCTGGCGCAGTGTGCTGCCGCTGAGACTCTGCATCCAGCCGGGCTGCTGGGAGTGCCAGGCCAGGGTGTGGCCGCGCACCTGCTTGCCGTTCTGCACCGCCCAGTTGTAGACGCGGTCAGCGCCGGTGAAGCTGAACTGGCCCCGCTGCGGTTCGGTGGCGTCGATCTTCATCTCGTTCTCGGCCGTCACGAAGTTGAACTCACGGCCCGCGATCGTCGTGTATGTCGAGTCGCCCAACCTGCCCGAGGCGACGGCGGTGCCGAAGTAGCGGCCGCTCTGCGCCGCTGCGGCGCCGAGCGTGCTCTCGGCGGCGTGTGCGGCCGGGGGTGCGACCAGTGCGGCGACCGCACCGAGGACGCCGACGACCAGCACCAACAGCAGGCTGCGGATCTTACGGCGGATAGCGGGCCCGGGAAGGGCATACGACTCCATGGCTGTACCTCCAAGGTGGAAATCACGGAAGGACTGAAACGCAGGGGATTACGTCGTCCGCTCCCATTCGGCAGACGTGCGGGCGGGCGGGGCGGGCCGGACTGCGTGAAGAGCCAAAATGCGCTGGTGCGAACCTCACCGGAACGAAACGGGTGGCACGGGTGTTCTGGTGCGCGGATCTGCAGTGCAGTTGTGCGTGGATCTACCGTGCGGCACGGGTATCTCAAGGCCGGTGCGGTTCGAAGTATCGAACTGCGGCCGGTTTCTCAGACAGGAATGATTGAGGTGCTGACGGTGCATCGTCAATACTCCCGCAGCAAAAGTTTTTGTTCTTCGTTCGAAACTTTCGGGATCGGGTGAGTCGGACGGTGAACCCTCGGCGCCGCCATCGGCGGACGTCGTAGGGCCGGGGGCCAGGACGAGCGTGACGCCTCTTACTCAGCTCCTCTTCCCCGTGCAACCGTCGGACCGGCGAGCTGTATCGCGCAGTTCCGGAGTGTTTCCGGTCCGCCTGACAGCTTGCCAAGGCCAAAGGGGGAGGAACTGTTCGTGGACAGATTGGCGAGCGCCGTGAGCTGCTCGGTCAGCTGGGTGATCTGCTTGGCCGGCGGGCCCCTTCCTCGCGGCCTGCGACCTGCCGTTCGTCGATCTGGGCGAGGAGCTCACGGACGCGTCGCCCGCATGTCGGCGCCTTGGCCCCCAAGGGCGGTGGGTCCCCTCAGGCCTGCGCGTCGCGGCCGGTGAGCCGGCAGGTCATACGGCAGCCATCGATCAGCGGATCCACGATGTCGCGCCGGTGGGCGGGTCTCCTAGGGCGTGTTTCGAAAGTAGCGTCGTCTGCCCGAAGGGCAGGCCCGGGGGCGTCTGGTGCGTGCGATCTCAAGGCGGAGGGTCGCCTCGATACCGGGTGTATCGGGGTGATCCCGACAACGCGGCGAGCGTGCGTGCCAGACGCCCCCGGGCAGGCGGGACTTTCGAAACACGCCCTAGTCGTGGGCAAGGCAGCGGCGCGGCAGTACGGCGCCGAAAATCTGCTCGCCGATCCACGGCTTCGGCGTCGGCGTGAGTGTTCGGCTCGCGCCGGCCCACCCCCACTCCGGCAGCAAGTGTGGTGTGACTCGGCCCTGATCGGTACGACGTGCGACATTTCGTACGTAGGTTCCCGCAAACGTTTCGGCGTCGACAGCGACACATGCGAGAGATGTTGCGCCTGGGCGCCCATGCCGCCCGAAGGCGCCGGGAGGCACCGGTCTGTCAGAAGGTCGCGAAGGGCCGGGAAGCCACAAGCGGTATGCCGTGGTGCTCACAGGCCGCTGCACACCGCACCACACCGACAGTCCGGGCAACCTCGGGCATGACCCTGCTCACCGACGAGGGCGACACCGTCGTCACGGCCAACCGCGCGTTCACCCAGCACGCCCGCACGTACAACCTCACGGTCGATGGCCTGCATACGTACTATCTGCCGGCGGGTGACACGCCAGTCCTGGTGCACAATGCCGGCAATGATCCGGTGAAGCCGAAAATCGTTCTGCGTGGGCTGCAGCAGATTCAGGATTGGAACGCCGCAGCAGCGGAGAATTCCTGACGGCTGACTGGACCACTTCGAGATCCATGAGAAACAAGAGAAACAACTGGTGGGTGACACGGGAATACCTCCGTATGTCGCAGGGATGGTCACGTCCTGCCCCCTGACGAAGGCAGCCGGGATCGGACTGCCGCGCTCGATCGCCCGCCTCCACCACGGCTTTCGATCCCGATGCCGACCTGCCCGAGCTGGCGAGAGGCCGCAGGCCGCTCCGAACGCCCGACCAAGTCGCGGCGCGGGAGATGCGCCGGCGGGTCGGCGACGGCATGGAGCGGGAGGGCGCAGCGACGGTTCCGGTAACCACCGCTGACCTGGAGGGCCACAGCAGCAGTTGACGTCGGTGGTGTAGGAAGTCCTCTGTGCACGAGCAGATCCAGGCCGCGACCGTCCGCGTCTTCATAGCCCTTGCTCCGCCCGACGACGCGAAGGAGGAGTTGGCGCGGGCGCTGCGGCCTGCCTATGACGCCTATCCGGGCATGCGGTGGAACCGCATCGAGGACTGGCACCTCACCCTGGCGTTCCTCGGGGAGCTGCCTACGTCAGCCGTTTCGCTCCTGCGGCCGCCGCTGGCGGAACTCGCGGCACGGCGCCGTCCTCTGCGTCTGGCCCTGAGTGGCGGCGGGCACTTCGACGAGCGCGTGCTGTGGAGCGGGATCGGCGGGGACCTCGACGGACTGCGGTCGCTCGCCGGGGACGTGCGTGCGCTGGTCCGGGAGCACGGAGTCACCTTCATGGACAGGCCGCTGAACCCCCACCTGACGCTCGCCCGCTCCCGGCGCGGCGACGCTTCCAGCGTGGTACAGGCCGCCGCAGGACTGTCCGCGTTCACCGGCCGTACCTGGGAGGCGGAGCGTCTGCACCTGGTCGGCAGCAACACCGGGCGCCGCCCGGGGCCGATCCACTACCGTGACGTCGAAGCCTGGAAATTCGGCAGCGCCGGATGAGCCCCGTCACCGGGCGCTGCGCGCGCGGCCATGGGAACGCCGACGGACACCTGGGCGGGTGAGCCAGGAGACCGACGGGGCAGCGACGACTCCCTGGCGGGAATGGCTCGCGGGCCCCGGCGCCGATGCTGCCGGCCCGATCGACCACGCCCTGCGCGGGTATCTGCCGTACCCCGCGCCGGTCGTGGGCCGAAAAGAGTGATCCGAACACCGCGAACCCCAGCGCGTGACCATGGGCGTCCCGACACGGGGCCCGGCGCCGAACCGGCACGGCCCCGTCCGGATGGCGCGGCCCGCTATGCTGGACGCCCTGCGGTATCCATGGTGCCGCGCGGCGGTGGGGCCCGCCGTACCCGGACCGTGGCATCCACTGCCGACGGCCCCTACTCGTGACAGGCCGCCTCCGCTTACGCGGAAGTGGAACCACGTGTAGGAGAGGGTATGCCTCCGGAAGAGACCGACCTGCCGAGGGTGGCGCAGCCGACCGGACCCGACGCCGTTCCCGGGGCCACGGCCCGGCGCCACGGTCCGTTGCGTCCGCACCTCGACGTGCTCGCCGTTATCGCGGTGGGCGGCGCACTCGGTGCCGTCGCCCGCTTCGAGGCGGCCCGGCTATGGCCGACGGACGCGGGCGCGTTCCCCTGGACGACCATGACGGTCAACGCGGTGGGATGCCTGGTGATCGGGGTCTTCCTGGTCGCGGTGACCGAGGTGTTCCCGGTACACCGGCTGCTGCGGCCGTTCTTCGGCACCGGCGTGCTGGGTGGTTTCACCACGTTCTCCACCTACAGCGTGGACATCGAGCGACTGGTCGGCGACGGGCACGCGGGCCTGGCCCTCACCTACCTGGCAGCAACCCTTGCCGCCGCACTGTCCGCGGTGAGCACCGGCGCGTGGGTCGCGCGCCGTTTCCTGGCGAAGTGGAGTGAGCGATGAGCTGGACCACCGTCCCCGCGCTGCGGCTGACCGCGCTGGTGGCCGACACCGACCGCTGGCACCACCGGCCGCTGTACAGCGAGATCGTGCACCGCGCTCACGCCGCCGGGCTGAGCGGTGCCTCCGTCCTCCGCGGCGTGGAGGGCTTCGGCTCGAGCCGCACCGTACACACCACCCGGCTGGTGTCCCTGGCCGACGACCTGCCGGTCATGGTCGTCGTCGTGGACACCGAGGAGCGCATCCACGCCTTTGTCCCGGAGCTGGAGGACCTGGGGATCAAGGGTCCGGTGACGTTGGAGCCCGTGCGGGCCGTCCGCTTCACCGGCTCCGGTGGGACGGCGCCGTGAGTGACCTCCTCCTGGTGGTCGCGGGTGGTGCGGTGGGCGCCGTGCTGCGCTATCTGACCGACCGGGCCGTGCAGACCCGGCACGACACGGTCTTCCCCTGGGGCACCTTCACCGTCAACGTCGTCGGCTCCCTGAGCCTCGGCCTGCTGACCGGCGCCGTGGCGGCCGGGGCAGCCGGGCACTCCCTGCAACTCCTGCTGGGTGTCGGGCTGTGCGGGGCGCTGACGACGTACTCGACGTTCTCGTACGAGACGTTGCGCCTGGCCGAGAGCGGAGCCCAGGTACTTCGCCGTGGCCAATGTGACCGCCTCGATCGTGGCCGGCCTCGGTGCCGCCTTCGCGGGCATCGCCCTCGCGGAGGCCCTGTTCACCTGACCGCAGCCGTCCGATATGACCTGAACATCCTGAATAACCGTAACCATGTGATGTGAACGGACCGTCCGACGCGACCGGCCGTCCGATGCAGCGGATGTTGCGGGTGTGTCGGGCGTAGCGGTGCCGTCGGGCTGTCAGGCCGTTCCCGCCTGCGCCGACCGTGACGCGCGTTTCCGGGATGCATACGTTCGGGCTCGACGGGCACGCGCAGTTCAGCCCCGAACAAATGGCTGACCGGAGAACTCCGACGGCAGTCCCGAAGACACGGCAGGCGGACGCATGGCGACGACTGAAAGTACCAACGACAAAAGCGGTAGCAGCGGCCCGGAGCGCGTCGGCCTTTCCACGGCGATACGCAATGCAGCCGGCCAGCTCGCCGAGTTGCTTCAGTGCGAGCCCGCTTCCGTCTCCGCGATGAAGGCGACGGAGGACGGCTGGACGGCTGATGTGGAGGTTGTCGAGATCGAGAAGATCCCTGACACCACCAGCGTCATGGCCTCCTATCGCGTCACTCTCGACGGTCAGGGCCAACTCATGGGCTACGAAAGGGTTCGCCGGTATTCACGAGGACAGGTCGATCGCTGAATCGGTCCCCGGAGAAGAACGGCGCACGTGACATCACTCATTGGAAGGAAGACCGACCATGAGTCTCGTACAGCAGAGCAACGCCTCCAACAGTGGAGGCGGATCCGGAAATCTCTACGACGTCCTGGAGCTCATTCTCGACAGGGGGCTCGTCATCGATGCCTTCGTTCGTGTTTCGCTCGTAGGAATCGAGATCCTCAAGATCGACGTCCGTGTGGTGGTCGCGAGTGTGGATACGTACTTGCGGTTCGCCGAGGCATGCAACCGGCTGGACCTGGAGTCGGGCCGTAAGGCCCCGGCCCAGCTGACGGACATCGTCGGGGACACGGTGGAGAGCGGTGCCAAAGGGAAGTCGAAAGGCGCCCTGACGGGCGCGGTGGAAGCCTTCACCGAGTCCTTCCAGAGCGGGCGCGACGACTCGGACGAGAAGGAAAAGGAAACGGCGAAGAGGCCGGCACGCAAGACCGCTGCTTCCGGCAGCAGCCGCCGTACCGGTCAGCGACGGGAGGAATAGTTCATGGCCACGTATATCTACGCCATCACCGCGGCCGACCATCCGCTGCGGCTGGAAGGCCTCTCCGGTGTCGGAGACCCGCCGTCGGAGCTGCGGACCGTGAAGACGCGGGATCTGGGAGCCGTTGTCAGCGACACGCCACCCGGCCTGCGCGCCAAGCGCCGCGATCTCGTCGCCCACCAGAGCGTGCTGGAGCGGCTGATGGCAGAAGGTGCCGCGCTGCCCATGCGGTTCGGGCTCGTGGGGCCGGACGACGGCCAGGTCCTGGACGCTCTCGAACGGGAGAAGGAACGCTACACGGCTCGTCTCGCCGAACTCGACGGGCGTCTGGAGTACAACCTGAAGGTGGCCCGTGACGAGGAAGGGCAGCTGAGGGAGATCCTCCACGACTCGGAGGAGGCGCGGGAGCTCACCGAGTACACACGCCGCAATCCGGGTGCTCAGGACAAGATGATGGCCCTCGGCGAACTCGTCGCGAAGGAAGTGCAGTCCCGCCAGGAGGCGGTGGGGCGCGAGATCGCCTCCGCCCTCGTCCCCGCGGCGGAGCGCACCGCCGAGGCCGAGCCGACCGCCAAGCACTTCCTGAACGTGTCCTACCTCGTCAAGCGGGAGGAAGCGGCCGCCTTCTCGCAGGCGGTGCACGACGAGGCCGAGCGCCGGGGCGACGAATTCCAGTTCCGGCTGAACGGTCCGCTGCCGCCCTACAGCTTCGTCTGAGCGGCGGGCCCCTCGTGAAGGGGAGGAGCCCTTGTCATGGGTCTCATCTCGCAGATTCTCACACTGCCTCTCGCTCCCGTGCGGGGCACGGCCTGGGTGCTCGACCAGGTCGTGCTCGCGGCCGAGCGCGACTACTACGACCCCGAGCTCGTGCGCGGGCAACTGGCGGAACTCGAGCAGGAACTGCTGAGCGGTGCCATTGACGAGGACGAATTCGACCGGCGCGAGGACGACTTGTTGGACCGCCTCGAAATATGCGAGGCATACCAGGAGCGTCTGAAGAACAACTCCTGAGACGGGAGATTGAGGTGTTCGAGAGATGACAGGCAATGCGAAGATAGCTGCGGCCCTCGTGGGTGGATATTTTCTGGGCCGCACGAAAAAGGCCAAGATGGCGATCGGCTTCGGAATGTTCCTGGCCGGGAAGAAGCTGAATCTGGACCCCAAGCAGCTCGGCAGGATGCTGGCCGACTCGCCGGTTCTCGGGACACTCAACGAGCAGGTGCGCAAGGAAGTGCTGGGCGCCACGAAGACGGCCGCCACCAACGCCCTGACCCAGCGGGCCGGCGGCCTCGCCGACTCCCTCCACCGTCGCACCCTCGCGCTCGGGGACCCGGACGGCGCCGACGGCCGGGACGAGGAACAGGACGACGAGGAGTACGACGACCGGGACGCGCGGGACGACGACCAGGAGGAGCCCGCCGAGGAGAAGCCGGCCCCGCGCCGCAGGACGGCGGCGAAGTCCTCGTCGAAGTCCACGGCCAAGGCGCCCGCGAAGTCCGCAGGCCGGTCCGCCTCCGGAGCGGGTCGTTCGGCTTCGGGTGGCACACGCAAGAAGACGTCCTCCGCGACACGCACGGCCTCCTCCGGCGCACGCAAGACGACGTCGGCCACCCGCAAGGAGCGGGGTGGCAGCAATGGCTGACTCGACGTTCAGCAAGGTCAAGGACGGCGTCGCGAACAACCCGGCCACCGACCGGCTCAAGCAGGAACTGCAGAGTTACCTCGCGGCCCGGGCCCAGCACGCGGTCACCAGCCTCGGCCACCGGCTCGGTGAGGGCGTCAGCTCGATGGCCGACGGCAAGGGCGGTGGCCTCGGTGGTGCCGCCAAGAGCATCGCCAAGGGAGGCCAACAGCTCAGTGAGGGCAAGTCACCCGCCCAGGCGGCCATGGCCGCCGGCGCCTCGCACGTGAAGGACGCGGTCAAGGAGAAGGTCAAGGGGCTGTTCGGCAAGGGGCGCAAGAGCGGTGGCGGCAAGTCGAAGAGCGTCACCGTCAGCGAGGACATCGACGTCGGTGTGCCGGTGCGCGAGGCGTACGACCAGTGGACGCAGTTCCAGGAGTTCAGCACCTTCGCCAAGGGTGTCGTCAGCGTCGAGAAGGCCGACGACACCACCAGCAACTGGAAGGTGAAGGTCGCCAAGTCCACGCGTAGCTGGAAGGCGAACGTCACCGAGCAGGTGCCCGATGAACGGATCACCTGGACCACGGAAGGTGCGAAGGGCACGGTGAAGGGCGTCGTGACCTTCCACGCCATCACCGACAACCTGACGCGGGTCCTGCTCGTGCTGGAGTACTTCCCGAAGGGCCTGTTCGAGAAGACGGGCAACATCTGGCGGGCGCAGGGCCGCCGGGCCCGCCTCGATCTCAAGCTCTACCGCAAGTTCATCATGATGCGCGGTGAGGCGACCGACGGATGGCGCGGCGAGATCAGGGACGGCGAGGTCGTGGTGGGCCACGACGAGGCCGTCGAGGAGGAGGAGGCCCGCGCCCAGGAGGAGACCGGGGCGGACGGGGAGGAGCCCGAGGAGTCCGGGTACGCCGACGAGGAGGACGGCGAGCCCTCCGACACCGATGAGGCCTACGCCGACGAGGACGAGGCCGAGGAAGACCCCGACGACGACGAGCCGCGTGCCGAGGACGACGACGAGGAACCCCTCGACGCCGAGGAGGGCGACGACGCCGATGGGGCCGAGGACGCCGATGGGGCCGAGGACGCCGAGGAGGGCGACGAGCCCGAGGAGGTCGAGGACTCCGAGGAGTACGACGAATACGAAGAGGCCGACGAGCCCGGCCAGGGTGAAGAGGCCGACGAGGAGCCGGCCCCGCGCAGTCGGCGCCGTACCGCATCGGCGCGTGGCTGACATGCGGCGCCGATACGACAGCGGACGGGGCTGATTCCACGTGTCCGATTCACTGGCCGGCCGGATGGGGGGCTCTTCGGGAGTCTCCTCGTACGGTCAGCAAGGCTCTTCCGCGAATCTCGCCGACATCCTTGAGCGCGTTCTCGACAAGGGAATCGTGATCGCGGGCGATATCAAGATCAACCTTCTTGACATCGAGCTGCTGACCATCAAATTGCGGTTGCTCGTCGCTTCCGTGGACAAGGCCAAGGAAATGGGTATCGACTGGTGGGAGCACGATCCCTCGCTCTCCTCCCGTGCGCGCCCCGAGCGGCAGGTGACCGGCGCCCACGATCCGTCCGGCGGCGAGGAACCGCAGGGAACACTCGCCCAGGAAAATGCCCGGCTCCGGGCCGAGATCGCTGAGTTGCGGGCTGCCGCCGGACTGACCGCCACCGCCGGCGGGAAGGCGCCCGAAGCGCTGCCCGGCACGGCAGGAGCACAGAACGCGGAAGGCGGGGAACGGCAGTGACGGCGGAATTCGACCCGGGGACCGGGCAGGAGCTCTCCTACGTATACGCCGTCGGGCGCATCGGCACCCCCCTCGATACGGCCCTGAGCGGACACCCCGGCCTGGATGGCGGGACGCTGCGGACCGTACGGGGCGGCGGCCTCCTCGCGGTGGTGTCCTCGGTCCCGTCCGCGTCGTACGACTCGGCGGGTATCGCCTCCCGCATGGAGGATCTCGGGCTGCTCGAGGTGATGGCCCGCACCCACCACGCCGTCGTCGAGAGCGCCTCGGCCCACACGACCGTCCTGCCGATGCGGCTGGCGACGGTGTACGTCGACGACGCCCGGGTGCGCGCGATGCTCGAAGGGCGGGAGCCGGAATTCGACGCGCTCCTGGCCCGTCTCGAAGGCCATGTGGAGCTGGGAGTCAAGGTCTACGCCGACCCCCGTAGCGCTGCCACCGCGGCCGCGGTGGGCGGCGGGCAGGAGAGCGGGCAGGCGTCGAGCCCGGGACGCGCGTACCTGCAGCAGCGCCGGGCGCAGCGCCAGAACCACCGGGACGCCTACCGGGCGGCCGGAGCGGTGGCGGCCGGCATATCCGCCCGGGTGGCGGACATCGCCCGGGCGCACATGTCGCACCGGCCCCAGCAAGGGGATCTGGCCCGGGCTGCGGGCGAGAACATCGCCAACGAGGCGTACCTGGTGAGGGCGTCGCAGGAGGCGGAGTTCCGTGAGGCGCTCAGGGGGCTGGCCGACGGCGTCCCGGGAGTGGAGGTCGAGGTCACCGGCCCGTGGGCCCCCTACTCGTTCGCGACACCGCCGGCGAGTGGGGGCGGACCTCGATGAACGGGCCGTACGAGGGACTGCCCGGCACCGGTCTCGGCGAGACCGGTGCCGGGCAGGCCGGTGCCACGGACGACTCGGTCGAGTCCCTGGCGGGCCGCCAGGTCGCGCTCATCGACCTGCTCGACAGGCTGCTGAACGGCGGCGCGGTCCTCACCGGCGACCTGGTGCTGTCCGTCGCCGACGTGGACCTGGTCCACATCAACCTGCGGGCCGTCATCCGGTCGATCACATCGGACGAACCGGCACCCTGGTGAGGGAGCACGTTCCCCGGGCGACCGAACGAACGAGGAGATCTTTCATGAAGGACGCGGAAGGACCGGGCCCCCGAGGAGCGGACCTGCAGGACGTCGCACAGGCGGCAGCTCGGGCTTTCGACCTCGTCCCCGCGGGACCTGACGAGCACAGACCCGGCAGCGGCATCGCCCAGCGGCTGGAGACCGACCCGGACACCGTCGAGCGTGACCTGATCAAGCTCGTGCTGACCATCGTGGAATTGCTGCGTCAACTCATGGAACGCACCGCGCTGCACAGGGTCGACCAAGGTGATCTGCGCGAGGACCAGGAAGAGCGCATCGGGATGACGCTGATGATTCTCCAGGACCGCATGACGGAACTCTGCGAGCGTTACGACCTGACCATGGAAGACCTGAATCTCGACCTGGGGCCCTTGGGATCTCTGCTGCCCCGGGACGCTGCCTAGAGCAGTCACCTGGAGCAGCCGCGTGGAAGGACCACGGCGGAACAGCGCCGCACAGAACAAGCACCGCACAGAACAAGCACCGCGAAGAACAACCGCCCCTGTTTCAGGCGGGATCGAGCGGCAACACGCATACCATGACTGCAGAGAGAGAAGAGACGAAGAACGTGAACGGTGCGACGGCGAAGACCGGGGCGAATGCCAAGGCCGCCGCTTCCAAGGGGCGCAGCACCACCGCTTCCGCCGGGAACCGCGCCAAGACGAACTCGGCGGTCGCAGCTTCGAAGGCCACCTCGTCCGCTGAGGAAGCCGGAAAGTCCGCGCAGTCCGGTGTCCGCTCGGCGGGTGAGGCGACGAAGCGCGCCGCCGCTGCCGGATGGGACACGAGCCAGCAGACCGTCAGGTCCACGGTGGGCAAGGTGGCCTCGACCGCCACCACCGCGTGGACCGTGGTCAAGCACCGCAAGGCGATAGCGGCGGGTGCCGCTGCCGGTGCCGTCGGCCTGGTCGGGGGCGCCTTCGCCCTCGGACGCCAGACCGCCAAGGTCCACGGCGGGCCGATCACCCGGCTCACCGGCGGACGGATCTGACCCCGCCACGAGACAGCGCGACATCGACGGAGGGCCGGCAGGCGACTGCCGGCCCTCCGTCCGGCGCGAGCGAGACCGGCGTGCGAACGCGAGCCGGCGTGAAACACACAAGCATGATTCCCGCGAAACGGGGGACCGGAGGCGACATGTCGACAGCCAAGGACAAGACGGCGACGGTTGCGTCCGGCCCGGCGCTCAAACCGGCCCTCACGACCCCGCTGCTCTACTTCTTCATTTTGGGCGACGTCCTGGGCGCCGGCGTGTACGTCCTGGTGGGCCAGGTCGCCGCCGACTCGGGCGGGGCCGTGTGGGTACCGCTCCTGGTGGCCCTCCTGCTGGCCCTGCTCACCGCCGCTTCGTACGCCGAGCTGGCCACGAAGTACCCGAGGGCCGGGGGAGCGTCGCACTACGCCACCCGGGCGTTCGGCCCCTTCATGGGCTTCGTCGCCGGGTTCTGCATGCTGGCGGCGGGCGTGGTCTCGGTCGCCGCGCTCGCCCGCGGTTTCGGCGGGGACTACCTGTCGGCCTTCGTCACGCTGCCCGTCGGGCTCGTCGCCGTGGTGTTCCTGGCGCTGCTGGCGCTGGTCAATGCCAGGGGCATCAAGGAGTCGACGCGCGCCAACGTGGTCGCCACCCTCATCGAGGTCGGCGGCCTGGCCGTCATCGTCGTACTGGGCGCATGGCTGCTGCTGCGCGGCGACGGGGACCCGGGCCGACTCACCCAGCTCGGCACGGCGGAGAAGGGCGCAGCGACGGCTGTCCTCAGCGGTTCCGTACTGGCGTACTACTCGTTCGTCGGCTTCGAGACCTCGGTGAACGTCGCCGAGGAGACCCGCGATCCGCGGCGCTCGTACCCGCGCGCCCTGTTCGGCGCACTCGCCACGGCGGGCGCCGTGTACGTCCTCGTGGGCATCGCCGCCTCCGCCGCCGTCCCGACAGGCCGGCTCGCGGAGTCGAGCGGCCCGCTGCTGGAGGTCGTCGAGGCCACGGGCGGGGTGCCGACCTGGCTGTTCAGCGCGGTCGCCCTCGTGGCCGTCGCCAACGGGGCACTGCTGACCGGCATCATGTCCTCCCGTCTCACCTACGGCATGGCACGGGACGGGCTGCTGCCCTCCGGTCTGGCCAAGGTGCTGCCCGGACGGCGCACCCCCTGGGCCGCGATCGTGGCCACCACCGTCCCGGCGATGATCCTGGCGCTCACGGGCAGTGTCGCCACCCTGGCCTCCACCCTCGTCCTGCTCCTCCTCGTGGTGTTCCTCATCGTCAACACCGCCGTCCTCGTCCTTCGCCGGGAGCCGGGCGAGGCGGGCCACTTCCGGGTCGCCACGGCCTTCCCCGTGCTGGGCGGCGCCTCCTGCGTCCTGCTCGCCACGCAGATCGAGGCGCAGGTGTGGCTGCGCGGACTCCTGGTGCTCGCCGTCGGAGTGGTGCTCGCGACGGTCGCCGCGGCACGGCGGGGCAGGGACGCCCGGTGACGGCGTGGTGTGGGGCAGCCTGCCACGGCCGGATCCGGCGCCGGGCGACGAGTGCGAGGAGCGCGTTTCCGCCGGCCGTGTACCGACGCGGGCCGTCGGCGCACGGTTGAGCAGCTGTTCGGTGGGAACCCGGTGGCGCATGAGCGCATCGAATCCTGATCCCGACCCGGACAGCACCCCCGGCCTGGAGCCCGGCGGAGCTGTGCCTCCGGGTGACACGCCCCCCGCCGAGGGCAGCATGTCCGAGGCCGGGCCGCAGCACAGCCCACCGAAGGGCTGGGCCAAGGGACCACTCCTGGCCATCGTCGTCTGCGTGGTCCTCGTGGCGGCTTTCTTCCTCGTGTACGCGATCCTCCTCTGAACCACGCGGCGCGCCGGACGCCCCCGCGATTCGTGAGGACGCCCCCGCCGCACGGTGGGGGCGTCCACGTGGAACCTCGCGCTCCGGGGGTCAGCTGTCGCTGAACACGGCCTTCTGCACGTCGTTCGGACCGTCGAACCGGTCCCTGTTCACGTGGGAGAGCTTGTCGACGAAGGCGTCATCGGCGCCGTTGTCCCGGGCCACCGACACCAGGTCGTCACGGGCGGCGGGATATTCGGCTCCCTTGAGCGCCTTCTGCAGCTCGATGGGGTTCGTCTCGGCCATGGTGGATCTCCTTCTGCTCGTCGGTGATGCACGCGGGAAGGTCCGCGCCTGGTGGTGTCACACGGGAGAACTCGTGTCCCGCCCCAAACGGCCACCACCGCGGGCGCCGTGCCGGCGGTCGTCCGTGCGCACAGGAATCTCCCTGCCGGACGTCTTTCGACACGCCGTCCGGGTACCCGCCGTGAAGTCGATAAACAACCGATCGTCTTCTATGTCCCCCGGTGATCCGCCCGGTGCCCCGGCCCTTCGCCGCCGTGGGCCCGCCGTGGTGACACCGTCCTGCGTCGGCCCTTGCGACTCGCTCGTCCGAACGGAGTTCGGTCACCAGTACCAAGAGGCCTTCGCGCGGATTCGGCTACCCGTACGAGGCCTCATACCAGAGCGGGACGCCTGGTGGGCAAGTTCGACAACTGCACATCGGACGCGGGCGCTTCGCGACTACCGTGTGTGGTCGGTGATCAACGGTGGGCTCCTATCGGTCGAGTCCGCCCACGCCGTTGACCCGGGCCTGACCGACCACCGTAGGTGTCACCACACGAATGCCGATTCCTGGTGCCCCACGTACCGAGGACGATGATGTCTCAACTTCGCGCACCCACCGCGCGACCGGAACGCCGCGAAGGCGGGCGGCACGGCCGTCCGGGCGGCCGTGCACACTCGGCTGCCGGCCGGCCGCGCGCCACGCCCCCCGCCCCCGACGCCCGCGTACGGCCCCAGGTGCTGCGTACGGCCCTCCTGCCGGCCGTCGCCGCCGTGCTGAGCGGTGCCGCCGCCGTCATCTTCACCGTACGGTCCTCGGGTGTCCGGCCGTCTGCCAGCCTGCTGGCGGCCCTCGGCGGCTCCGGCGCGCTGGCCGTCGCCGCCGTGGCCGCGGCCTTCCTCGGCGCCAACCGTGTCGCGGCCGGGGTGCTCGACCGCTGTCTCGCCCTCCGGCGCACCAGCGCCCAGGACGCCGCCGAGCTGCGACGGGTCATGGAACAGCTCCGCGAGGGCGCACCCGTGCCGCCCCCTGCGGCCAGACCGCCCGCCGCCCCCGACGCCGACGCCTTCGACCTGCTCGCCCAGGACATGGGCCGGGCGCAGGACGGAGCCGTGTCCGCCGTCGTCGAGGCGTCCCAGCTGTTCAGGAGCGCCGGGAACGAACAGAAGGTCGAGGTCTTCGTCAACCTGGCACGGCGCCTGCAGTCCCTCGTGCACCGGGAGATCCAGATTCTCGACGAACTGGAGCACGAGGTCGAGGACCCCGACCTGCTCAAGGGACTCTTCCACGTCGACCACCTCGCCACCCGCATCCGCCGGCACGCCGAGAACCTCGCGGTGCTCGGCGGCGCTGTGTCGAGACGGCAGTGGAGCAGTCCGGTGAGCGTGACGGAGGTGCTGCGCTCGGCGATCGCGGAGGTCGAGCAGTATCCGCGGGTGAAACTGGTGCCACCGATCGACGGCACGCTGCGCGGTCACGCGGTCGCCGACGTGATCCACCTGCTGGCCGAACTCGTCGAGAACGCGACCGTGTTCTCCGCCCCGCACACCCAGGTCCTGCTGCGGGCCCAGCGCGTGACCGCCGGACTCGCCCTGGAGGTCGAGGACCGCGGGCTCGGCATGCCCGGTCCCGAGCAGAAGCGGATGAACGCCCTGCTCTCCGACCCCGACCGGGTCAACGTGGCACATCTGCTGCAGGACGGCAGGATCGGGCTGTTCGTCGTCGCCTCGCTGGCCCGCAGGCACGGCATCGCCGTGCGGCTGCAGAGCAACATCTACGGCGGGACGCAGGCGGTGCTCGTGCTGCCGCAGATCCTCCTGGGCATCGACACCGATGTGCAGGAGACGCCTGGTACGGCGCCCGTCCCGCAGTCCGCGACCGTCCACGGCCCGCCGTCCCCCCAAGACGCGCCAGCGTCCCACGCGCCGCTGCCCCCGCCCGAACAGCCCGTCCTCCGGCGCGACCAGCCGCAGGAGACGGCCCGCCGCCCGGGGGAGGGGCCGGCGCTGCCGCTGCGCGCCGAGCGTGTCGACGGCCCCAACCCCGCGGCCGGCCCGCCTCCCACCAGGCCGGCCGACGGCGCCGCCGCCCACGTCTCCGCGGCCGGGCGGGATGATCCGGGGACGGCGAGCAGCACCCAGGCCCGCCCGCAACTCCCCAGGCGCAGCAACCAGGAGCATCTGGTTCCCCAGCTCAGACAGGCCCCCGTCCCGCGTGTGGAGGACGAGAACGCGCTGCACGACCCCGGGCTCATGGCCGCCTTCCGGCGAGGGGTCGACCTCGCCGGGGCACAGTCCGCCGAGGACCCGGAGCCCGGATTCCCGTACGCCCCGCCTTCCGGCCTTTCGGGGCAGGGAGCCGGCGCCGCCGCGCCGGGTACGGCGACGGGGGACGCCCCCGAGGTGTCCGTGGGGCCGCAGCGGAACCACGGCCTCGCCCCGCTGCCGGTCCGCGGCCCCTCCACGACGACGGAGCCGGGCGGCCCCTCCGGGCCGCGGCTACCCGGCCCGAACCGGCCGCACGGCCCGGACGGGCCGTGAGCTGTGTGCCACGTGCGTCACGACGCCACGTGCGGCATGTGCACCCCATGCACCCCGTGCGCCGCGTGGCACCGAGTGGTCCGGGTCCACCGGGCGGACCGATCCGCCCAGGCCCGCCCCGACCGACCCCGAAAAGCCGCCACACCCCCTCCAAGGAGTAGATGCACCATGACGAGCGACATGCCGTCCGGTCAGGTCTCGGACCTCGACTGGCTGCTGAGCGGGCTGGTACAGCGCGTGCCCTACACGCGCAGTGCGGTCCTGCTCTCGGCAGACGGCCTGGTGAAATCCGTCCACGGCATGGACGGGGACAGCGCCGACCACATGGCAGCCCTCGCCGCCGGCCTGTACTCCCTCGGCCGCAGCGCCGGCGCCCGCTTCGGCGACAACGGTGACGTGCGACAGGTCGTCGTCGAGCTCGACTCGACGCTCCTGTTCGTCTCGACCGCCGGATCGGGAACCTGCCTCGCCGTCCTCGCCGGGCGCGAGGCGGACGCCGCCGTACTGGGCTACGAGATGGCCATGCTGGTCAAGAGCGTCCGCCCCTACCTGATGACGCCGCTCCGGCAGACGGCCGGAGCGCCGTTCACCCCGGGGCTGTGAGGATGCCGGCCCCGCAGGACGGGCCGTTGCTCGACGACGCGGCCGGCCGGCTCATCCGCCCGTACACCGTGAGCAACGGCCGGACGAGGCCGACGACCGTGCTCGACCTGCTCTCCTTGGTGATGGCCACGGGGAGCGAGCCCCAGGTCCACCTCGGGCCCGAACACAGCGTTGCCCTGGGACTGTGCGACGGCCCGACGTCCGTGGCCGAGATCGCCGCCCACCTCCGGCTGCCCGCGGTCATCACCAAGGTCCTCCTGTCCGACCTGGTCGACTGCGGCGCGGTCACCGCGCACGCTCCCGCCTTCCACGACATGCCCACCGACCGATCCCTGCTGGAGGCAGTGCTCGATGGTCTACGACGACAGCTCTGACAGCACCGGAAGCTCCGAGTACTTTCCCGTGGCCCTCAAGATCCTGGTGGCGGGCGGGTTCGGCGTGGGGAAGACGACGTTCGTGGGGGCAGTCAGTGAGATCGCCCCGCTCAGCACCGAGGAGCTCCTGACGCAGATCAGCGTGGCGACCGACAGTCTCGAGGGCATCGAGTCCAAGACGTCGACCACCGTGGCCATGGACTTCGGCCGGATCACGCTTTCCGAGCAGCACGTGCTCTACCTCTTCGGCACCCCCGGCCAGGAGCGGTTCTGGTTCATGTGGGACGAACTCTCCAAAGGGGCGCTGGGCGCCGTCGTGCTGGCCGACACGCGGCGACTGGCGGAGTGCTTCGCCGCCGTGGACTTCTTCGAGCGCCGCGGCATCGGATTCATCGTCGCCGTCAACGAGTTCGACGGCGCCTACCGTTACGAGCCGGACGAGGTGCGGGCCGCGCTCGACCTCACGCCCGAAGTGCCGGTCGTCCTCTGCGACGCCCGGATCGCCAGCTCAGGAACCGGGGCGCTGGTCACCCTCGTCCAGCACCTCATCAACGCCACGGCGCCGGCACCGCTGTCGGGCTCCGGAGCCCATCAGTGATCCCCTACGGGGCCGGCCGGCCGCTGCTCACTCCCGTCGACCGGGAGGGTGCCCGCAGGGGCTCCAGGCTCCGCAGACTCGGCCTGGGAGAGCGTGCCGATTTCTCGTTCGACAGCTTCGACGCCTTCGCCGACAGGGTGGCCGAAGTGACCGCGACACCGTTCTCGATGGTCAACTTCATCGACGAGAACAGGCAGTTCTTCGCCGGCCTGCACACTCCGGCCGGCATCCGGACCGGCGCCGACCTCGGCGCGGCTGCGGCCGCCGGCAGCAGCCGCAGCATCCGCCGGCTGGCCCGGGACCACGGCTACTGCCCCCATGTCCTCGTGCGGCGCAAGGCGCTCGTCCTGGAAGACGTCTGCGACTATCCGCGGTTCGCCGGAAACCCCGTCGTCGACGGCATAGGCATCCGCTCCTACCTCGGGGCCCCGCTCATCGACCGCACGGGCATCGCCCTCGGGACGGTCTGCGCCGTGGACACCGTGCCGCGCCCCTGGGGCCGGGCCGGGCTGGACACCATCAAGCTGCTGGCAGGGGAACTCGTCGGGCACCTCGACCGGCGCGAGATCTTCCACGGCTGAGGGACGCGGGCCCATCCGGCCGGGACCGTCGGCCCGCCCGCTCAGGACAGCGCGCGAACGAGTCCGCCGGCACACTCAGCCACGCGCGAGTGACCGGTGCATCGCCGACCGGGACGGCTGCGGGCCCGGTCCGGGGGCGGGCACGCGGAGGCGCCGTGCGAGGCCGGGCGGGCGCAAGACACCGTCCGGGGCTGAGCAGGCAGGTATGCCGGAAACGGTCGAGGGGCTGGACCGGATTGCTCCGGTCCAGCCCCTCGGACCACGACTCCTTCGAGTCGGGACGACAGGATTTGAACCTGCGACCCCTTGACCCCCAGTCAAGTGCGCTACCAAGCTGCGCCACGTCCCGTTGCCCGCCTGACCTGGGGTTTCGCCCTGGCCGAACGTGCATGAGAACAATACCGCACTTGGGTGGGTGGTCACGAACCCGTTTGCGTCGATCACCGGGTGTCCCTGGAGGACGCATCGTCCTCGGCGGCCCCGGCCTCAGGTGCACCGGCGGCCCCGGCGGCCGGAGGCCGTACCGGAATGATCCGGTACGGCCTCCGGGGTGGCGCACACGGCCGTTCGATCAGGCGGTCCTGCCGGAACCGGTTCCCGTCGCCGCCTTGATGCCCTTGGTGATGCCGTCCAGGACGGAGAGCTTCGGGGCCTTGGTGTTGATGTCGAACCCGGAGCGGACGACGACCAGCATGTCCTTGATGTTCGGGGAGGGGAAGGCGAGCGACTCCACGTACCCGTCGTCGCCCTCCTTGGTCACCACCTTCCAGCGCACCACGTAGCCCTTCTGCCCGGCCACCGTGACCGCCTCGGACCTGAGCTGCTCGTGCGAGGTGATGCCGCCGTAGATCTTCTCGCCGTACGACTCCTCGGCGTTGACCTTGATGTCCGCCTCCGCCGCGGCCTTCGCCGTGGTCTCCGCGATCTCCAATGCCTGTGCCGGCGCGGAGAACACGCCGCCGCGCACGCACTTCTGTTCCTCGTCGCCGGGACAGGCGTACTCGCCGGTCGTCACACCGGCCCCGACCGGTCCCGACCGGCCGTTCCAGCCGTCGGGCACCGGGATGCTGATGCCACTGGCCAGGTCGGTGGCATACCCCTCCTCGGTCTGCGGCATGTCCTGGCCGGGGCCCTGGCCGCCCCCGTCCTCTCCGCCGCTGCCTCCGTCCTGCCCGTCGCCATCGGGCGCCCCCTGGCGGCCGGGGCTCTGCGACGGGGCGGTGGCGGCCGAAGTGCCGTCCCCTCCGCCGGAGTCGTCCCCCAGCATGTAGGCGCCACCGCCGACGGCCGCGAGTACGACGACACCGGCGGCGATGCCGGCGCCGATGCGTATCCGGCGGCGCCGGACGGTGGCGGGCGGTATGCGCAGCTGATCGGTCCACCGGCTCCCGTCCCACCAGCGTTCCTGTGCGGGGCCGATTCCTGAATACCCGGGGTCTGCATGCCAACCGGGCGGGCTCGTCTGGGTCACGACAGCACCGTAGGCGCACTCGGTGAGAATCGTATGAAACACACAAGGTGCTTGTGATCACGTTCCGGGTGGCCTGAGCCGTCCCGCGTCACCAAACCGCCAGCGGCTCGACCGCCGCGGCCCGCATCGCGTACCAGGTGCGCTCCAGAGCGTCGCGGCGACCCGCCGTATTTGGTCCGACCACACGCCATGTGTGACATAGTCGGACCATACGTATCACCCTGAGCGGGGAGTAGCGGATGCCGGTCGAGTGGCAACCCGTACGGCAGTCCCGTACGCACGAACTCGTGCTCCAGAGCATCGAGGAGCGGGTCTTCGCCGGAGAGCTGAAGGCGGGCGACCGTCTTCCGCCCGAGCGGGAGCTGGCACCGGTGCTCGGGGTCAGCCGTTCCGCTCTGCGTGAGGCGCTCCGGGTGCTGGAGACCATCGGCGTACTGGTCGCGCAGCCGGGCAGGGGCCCGGATTCAGGGGCCCGGATCGTGCGCAACCCGGACGATGCCCTGGGTCGTCTGCTGCGTCTGCACTTCGCCCTCGGCAGCTACAGCCTCCATGACGTACTGGAGGCGCGCGTCGTACTGGAGCGCTCCAGCTGGGAAGCTGCTGCCCGGCACGCCCCGGCCGAGGATCTGGACGAGGCCGAGCGGCTCCTCGTACGCATGGGCGAGCCGGATGTGGGCGTGGCCGAGTTCAACGACCTCGACACCCGCTTCCACGTGCTGATCGCCGGGAGCTCGGGCAACGCGCTGACCTCGACGCTCACCTCCGCGGTGCGCGAGTCCGTACGTCCGCTGATCCTGCGGGCGCTGGAGGAGGCCGAGGACTGGCCGGCCACCGCGGGTGCACTCAACGCCCAGCACACGCGGCTGCTTGCGCTGGTGCGCGAGGGGCGGGGCGGCGAGGCGGCCGACCTGGTCGAGGAACACATCCGTGGTCTGCACGGGACGCTGGTGGACGAGACATAGCCCGCACGGGGCGGCAGGGGAGCGGGGACGGTGCGCACGAGCACCGTCCCCGCTCCTGTTTGCCCGCCACCTTTTTCTCCCACGCGCCCGACGGTTCCCCATGCGGACCGAGGCTAGTATGGTCGGACCATAAACGACCGGGGAGGTCCCATGCGCATCGGACTCTTCGCCACCTGTCTGGGAGACACGCTCTTCCCCGAGGCGGTGAAATCCACCGCGGTACTGCTCGCCCGCCTGGGCCACGACGTGGTGTTCCCGCCGGACCAGACGTGCTGCGGCCAGATGCACGTCAACACCGGCTACCAGCGCGAACCCGTCCCGTTGGTGCGCAGGTTCGCCGAGCAGTTCGGGGACGCGTCCATCGACGCGGTCGTCATGCCGTCCGGATCGTGCGCCGGCTGCGTCCGCCACCAGCACGAGATCGTCGCCGAGCGGTACGGGGACGCCTCGCTGCGCGCCGGCGTCGCCACCGTCAAGGCCAAGACGTACGAGCTGTCGGAGTTCCTCGTCGACGTCCTCGGCGTCTCCCAGGTCGGCGCGTACTTCCCGCACCGAGTGACCTACCACCCCACCTGCCACTCGCTGCGCATGCTCCGGGTCGGCGACAAGCCGCTGAAGCTCCTGCGTGCCGTCGAGGGGATCGATCTCGTCGAGCTCCCCGAAGCCGACTCCTGCTGCGGTTTCGGCGGCACCTTCGCCGTCAAGAACGCCGAGACGTCCACCGCGATGCTCCAGGACAAGATGCGCAACATCGCCACGACCGAGGCCGCCGTGTGCACCGCCGGGGACTCCTCCTGCCTGATGCACATCGCCGGCGGACTCTCCCGCATCAGGTCCGGTACGCGCACCCTGCACCTCGCCCAGATCCTCGGATCCACCCGTATCGCGCCGTACGCCCTGACGGAGGCCGCCCGATGAGTACGTTCCTCGGCATGCCCGCCGCGCCGCCCCGGTCCCCGTACGGAACGGGAAACCTGCGCGGCGACCGGAAGTTCCCGAAGGCCGCCCACGACGAGCTCCGCAACGAGCAGCTGCGCCGCAACCTCGGCAGGGCCACCCGCACCATCCGCACGAAGCGGCTGGGCGTCACCGGTGAACTCCCCGACTGGGAGCAGCTGCGCGACGCCGGATCCGCCATCAAGACCGACACGATGAACCGGCTCCCCGAACTCCTGGAGCAGCTGGAGCAGAAGGTCACCGAGCACGGCGGCACCGTCCACTGGGCGCGCGACGGAGCCGAGGCCAACGAGATCGTCGCCCGGCTGATCCGGGCGACGGGCAGCAGCGACGTCATCAAGGTCAAGTCGATGGCCACCCAGGAGATCGGCCTCAACGAGCACCTCGAATCCATCGGCATCACCCCGTACGAGACCGACCTGGCCGAGCTCATCGTGCAGCTCGCCGACGACAAGCCCTCGCACATCCTGGTGCCCGCGATCCACCGCAACCGCGACGAGATCCGGCAGATCTTCCTCGACGAGATCCCCGGTGTCGACCCGGACCTCGACAACGTCCCCGCGCATCTCGCCGCGGCGGCACGCGTCCATCTGCGCGAGAAGTTCATGACGACCAAGGTGGCGGTCTCCGGGGCCAACTTCGGTATCGCCGAGACCGGCACGCTGTCCGTCGTCGAGTCGGAGGGCAACGGCCGGATGTGCCTGACCCTGCCCGACACCCTCATCACCGTGATGGGCATCGAGAAGGTCCTGCCGCGCTACCAGGACCTGGAAGTCTTCCTCCAGTTGCTGCCGCGCTCCTCGACGGGCGAGCGGATGAACCCGTACACCTCGATGTGGACCGGCGTCACACCCGGGGACGGGCCGCAGGACTTCCACCTGGTCCTCCTGGACAACGGCCGCACCGCCGCGCTCGCCGACACGATCGGCCGTGAGGCCCTCAACTGCATCCGCTGCTCGGCCTGTCTCAACGTCTGCCCCGTGTACGAGCGGACCGGCGGCCATGCGTACGGATCGACGTACCCCGGCCCGATCGGCGCGGTCCTCACCCCGCAGCTCGCCGGGATGGACGCGGCCAAGGACGACCCCAACAGCTCGCTGCCGTACGCCTCCAGCCTGTGCGGTGCCTGCTTCGACGCCTGCCCTGTCAAGATCGACATCCCGTCGATGCTCGTCGAACTGCGCCACCAGCACACCGAACAGTCCGGCACCACCGCGGAGAAGCTGGCCATGAAGGCCGCCGCCGGCGTGATGAAGCGGCCGAAGCTCTTCACCGCCGCGCAGAAGGGCGCCGCCCTCGGCCGGATCGCCGGCGGACCGAGCGGCACGATCTCGCACCTGCCCGCCCCGCTCAGTGGCTGGAGCGACAGCCGCGACACCGCTGCCCCGCCCAAGCAGACCTTCCGTGCGTGGCTGGCATCGGCCGAGGGCGCGGCAACGATGAGCGCCGCCGCCGAAGAGGGCGCCCGGCGCACCGCCGACGATCACAAGGAGGACCGGTGACGACGACCGCCCGTGACACGGTGCTCGGCCGGGTCAGGGACGCCCTGGCCCTCGCACCCGTCCCTACTGCCACCGTTCCCCGCGGCTACCGCACCGGCCGCACCCTCCCCGACGACGAACGACTCGCCCTCCTGACGCACCGGCTCGTCGACTACAAGGCGAAGGTGTACCCCTGCACCGGCGACCGGACAGCCGAAGTGATCGCCGAGATCATGCGCGAACGCGGCGCGCGGCGGATCGGCGTGCCGGACGGCCTGGACGAACAGTGGCTCGGCGCCTACGACGGCGAGGTCCAGCGGGACTCGGCGGACATTCCCGCGCCGAGTCTCGACGCACTGGACGGCGTGGTGACGGCCTCTGCCGTCAGCTGCGCGGAGACCGGCACGATCTTCCTGGACGGATCGCCCGACCAGGGCCGGCGTGCCCTCTCCCTCGTACCCGACCTGCACGTGTGCGTCGTCGACCTGTCTTCGGTCGTGGCGGGGGTTCCGGAGGCGGTCGCCCGGCTGGTGCCGGAGCGGCCGACGACCCTGATCAGCGGTCCGTCGGCCACCTCCGACATCGAGCTGGAGCGGGTGGAGGGTGTCCACGGCCCGCGCAACCTCGTCGTGGTGATCCGCACGGACGCCTAGGCGTGCGTCCGCTCGGCGGCGGACGACCTGGAGTGGCGTCGCCCGACGCCGGCCCGGCGCCTCGGAGGGCCGGGCCGGCGGACGGTGTGCCGTGGGTGCCTCAGCCCCGGCTCAGGTGGACGGCCGACGTCTCGCTGACGGACACCGGCTGCTCGTAGTCCGGGTCCGTAGCAGTGGCCCGCGCCTCCACCTCGACGTCACCGCGCTGGAACGGCACCGACCCGGTGGGGACGGCCTTTGCGGTCCAGGCGACGGGCGCGCCGGGGACGCACTCCACCGATGTGGAGTACGAGCCCCGAATGAGCTGGTTCCGCTTCACCTGTGTGACGTCGCCCGCCACCTCCACGTGCACCGGCTTGTTGCAGCTCACCGTGCCGTGCAGGGTGGCCTTGCCGTTCAGGGTGCTCGCCGTGCCGTCGAGTGCCACGGCGAGGCCGAGACCGAGCTCGGCGGGCGGGGCCGGGTTGTCGATGTGCACCTCACCGCGCGCGGCGGTCTCGCCGCCCTCGCAGTGCTGCTCGAAGGAGGCGTCGAGCTCCTTCACGTATCCCAGCGGGCCGAACTCCACGGCTGTGACGGTGAAGCTGCCGGTGAGCGTGTTGCAGCCGCGCCCGTTCCCGCCGAGGGACAGACCCGGTTCGGCCGCCTCGTTGAACGGGTACCGGGTGGCCCCGGCGTAGGTACCGGGGGCCAGGGTGGTGCCCTCAGGGGCCGCGAGGTCGAGGTACCACCAGTCCCCGTTGGCCCCGTCGACGGACAGCGAGACCACTCGGTGGTCGCTCGATCCGGACACCGAGACCTTGTCCTGGGAGTCCGTCGAGTAGGAGTAGGACCCGCCACCGCTGATCCAGTCGCCCTCGTCCCCACTGAAGGCCAGGGACCCGTTCGTGACCGGCTGGGCATGGGCCTGAGGCCCGGACAGAAGCCCCGTCGTACCGGTGGCCATGGTGAGGGCCAGTGTGAGCACGGCCGCGCCTCTGGCCAGAGCGCGTCCGGGCATGGTGAGTTTCATCTGTGTTCCCCCCAAGGAAGACGGTTGTCACTCCGCCGACGTGGTGTGCCGTCAGCAGCGGGAAGAGTCTGGGCGACGGGCGAGTTCGAAAACAACTGAGTTTCAGGAGTGACTAGTTGACGTTTCAGCCAACATTCGTGGCTGCTCGGAACAGGTTGTCGGGCCGCATCTCCCGGGAACGACGAACGCGCACCTGCAGGACTCGCACTTCGGTGCCACGCCCCACCGCAAGCACCGAAGTTCCTGCCCGGCTCAGGCGCCGCGGTCCGCCTCGACCGGGTCGGCCCTCGCGTCCGGATCATTGCCGGCCTCGCGTGCCCCGGTCCGAACGCAAGGCCCTCACAGCCCGTGAGTGACTTCCAGAGGGGCGAAGGCGATACGGGTCGTCGAACCGTCGTCGGCCCAGACGACCTCGACCGTCTCTCCGTCCACGTTCACCCCGTTAACGGCCGTGCCGAGCGGTGCGGGATCCGGCTCCGCCGTCAGCGAGGCCAGCGCCACCAGCAGTTCCGTTCCCTCCGTAGCCGCGCCGAGCCGGGGCAACACCGCCCATCGGGTGAACGCCGTGCCCTGCGGAGCCCGTACCTCCTCCTGCTCCTCCCAGCCGTGCAGCCCGTGCAGCGCGGAACGCACCGCCCCCTGAGGATCCGTCGCCCAGCCGGTCTGCTCGGCGCGCGTCCCGGCCGGGGCGTCAAGGATCCGGTGCACCCGCAGTTCGTACCGTCCCCTGACCACGGTCACGCTCTCGACCCGCAGTCCCGGCCAGGTCGGCGGTCCCTCGGGGAAGACCGGGGTGTGCCAGGACGCGGCCCAGCCCCAGCCCTCGCCGTGGCCCGCACCCAGCGGGTGGATGCGGACCCGGCTGCTGCGGGAGCCCTCGACCCGCAGTGCCAGGTGGTTGTCCGCCGTGTTGGCGGACGCCGTGGGACCGGTGGCCGTCGAATACGCGAGGCGCGCGTAGTGCGGGTCCGACACTTCCGCCGTCTCACCCTCGTGCGGCCGGACATGGTCGCTGCCGTGGTTGTGCAGCCGGACGATGCCGTCCGCCCGGGTCGACTGGACCAGCAGCCCCGGCGACGGCAGCGACAGCACCCGGTCGGGACCCTCGCTGGGGGCGTTCTCCTCGGTCGCCGCCCACAGCGGATGCTCCGCCGGCGCGAGCAGCGCGACGAACGCCTTCGACGCCCAGTACGGCGACGAGGGACCGGAGTACACCTGGAGCGTCGCGTCGTGCGGACCGTGCCAGCCCAGGCTCAGCAGTCCGTCGTCGCCGGTCGCACCGCGCTCCAGGAAGTAGCGCAGCGATCCGTTGATGAGCCGGCGCGACACTCCGGGTGTCAGCGGGGTGTGCCCGGACACCGCGCCCATCGCCACCGCCGCGCCCGCCGCGAAACGGTAGGTGAGGGAGCGTCCGAAGTGCAGCGGAGCGCCGTCCGCGCCGAACATCAGCGAGAAGGACTCCAGGTGCTCGCTCAGCCGTGCACCGTAGTGCCCGGCGAGCTCCGCGTCGCCCGAGAGGTACGCGTCCAGCACCGGATACAGGTGCAGCGCCCAGCCGTTGTAGTGGTCGAAGGCGCGCCCGTCCCCGTCGGCGTACCAGCCCTCGCCGCGGTACCAGACCTCCAGCAGGTCCAGTGCCCGCTTCCGGGCCCGGGCCGTCTCCGCGTCGCCGCGGCCGACCGACTCCAGGAACCCGGCGACGGAGAAGGGGAACAGGTACCAGTTGTTGGGCGCCGGCGTGTGCCGCAGGGCGCCCCGCAGCCACTCCTCCGCCCGGTCCTGCGTACCCGCGTCCAGCCGGTCCCACAGCCAGGGACGGGTCAGCCGCAGCCCGATCGCCACGGACGCCGACTCGACCATGGGCTGGCCGAAGACCGTGTGGTCCAGGATCAGCGGCCAGGACTCGGCGTCGTCCCGCCCGGCCGTGAGCGTCCCGGCGGTGAGCCCGTCGGCGTACCGCTCCAGCCAGTTGTGCGGGTCCTTGCCGTCCGCCCCGGCGACCCGGAACGCGGCGGCCAGGAAGGTACGGGCGTAGCCCTCCAGGCCGTCGGAGCGGACACCGGAGCGCGAAGGCCGCCCCGGCAGGTCGAGCAGCGCCCGGCCGGGGGTGGCCCATTGCCAGGCGGCGTGCAGCAGGCCGTCGGCCGCCGCCTCCCAGTGCGCCCGGGTGTAGCCGGTGTGAGGGCTCGACGTGCGGTCCTGCGGGGGGAGGTGGAAGGGGGGAGGGGTCATGCGAGAAATGCCAGCCTTTCGCGTCGTACGGGATGGGCGAAGCCGTCGCCCGCGGCCCAGCGGGCGACCTCGCCCACCGCCAGGTCGGCCAGCCGCCGCAGTTCGTTGCCCTGGGAACCCGCGAGGTGCGGGGTGATGAGCGCGTTCTCGCACTCCCACAGCGGGTGGCCGGGCGGCAGCGGGTCCGGGTCCGTGACGTCCAGCACCGCGCGGATCCGCTCCTGCCCCAGGGTGTCGGCGAGGGCGTCCTGATCGACGACCGCGCCCCGGGAGGTGTTGATGAGGACACTGCCGGGCCGCATGGAGGCCAGGAGTTCGCGGCCGACGAGCCCCGTGGTCGCGGGCAGCAACGGGGTGTGGACGCTGACGACGTCACTCCGTGAGAAGAGAACGTCGAGCGTGACGGGGCGGACCCCCAGCGCGGTGGCCTCCGCCTCGGAGACGTACGGATCGTGGAGGAGCACCCGCAGGTCGTAGGGGCGCAGCAGCTCGATCACGCGCCGGCCGATCAGGGAGGCGGACAGGATGCCCACCGTGCGGCCGTAGTTGCCCACATCGGGCGGGACGGCGAGCCAGGCGTCACGGCGGCGCTCGGCCCGGAAGTCACGGGCGCGCTCCAGCACCCGCTTGCCGGAGAGCAGGATCATCGCGACCGTGTACTCCGCGACCGGCAACGCGTTGGCCGAGGCCGCCGACGCCACCTCGATGCCCCGGTCCCAGCAGGCGTCGGTGACATGGCCGCGCACGCTGCCCGCCGTGTGCACGATGGCCCGCAGCTCGGGCGCGGCGGCCAGGACACCCGCATGGACGGGCGGGCAGCCCCAGCCGGTGATCAGGAGCTCCGCGTCCGCGAGAGCGGCGCGGGCCCGCGGGGTCGTGAAGTCGTCGATCACGGGCCCGCCCGCGAGGGTGCACACCTCGGCGAGAGCGGCCAGGGAGTCCGGGCGGAGTACCGCGGCTGCGGCGTCGGGGCCCATGGCGAGCGCTGCGCGGGGGCGGCGGTGGGGGGGAGTGCTGGGCATGGTTCTCCTGTGCGGTGGTCCGGGAAGGGCGGTACGGCTATTTGACGGCGCCCGCTGTCAGGCCGGAGCGCCAGAAGCGCTGGAGGAGGGCGAACGCGAGGATCAGCGGCAGCACGGCGAGCAGCGAGCCCATGATGACGACGGGGTAGTACTCGGGCGAGACGGACGCGGAGCTGTTCCACGCGTACAGGCCGAGACTCACCGGGTAGAGGTCCTGGTCGGAGAGCATCACCATGGGCAGGAAGAAGTTGTTCCAGATGGCGGTGAGCTGGAAGAGGAAGACGGTGACCAGTCCCGGGCCGAGCATGCGCAGCGCCACCCGGAAGTAGGCGGCCAGCTCGCCCGCGCCGTCCATGCGCGCCGCCTCCAGCACCTCGTCGGGGACGTAGCCCTGGCTGAAGATCCGGCCGAGATAGACCCCGAACGGGTTGAAGAGGACGGGGATGAAGACCGCCCAGAAGGTGTTCACCAGACCCGTGCCGGATGCCATCAGGTAGAGCGGCAGCGCGAGCACGGTCTGCGGGACCATGACCGCGGCCAGCACCAGGCCGAACAGCTTCTCCTTGTGCGGGAAGCGGTACTTGTCGAAGGCGTAGCCGCAGGCGACGCTCACCAGCGCGCCGAGGGCCGCACCCAGGACCGCGTAGAGCAGGCTGTTGCCGTACCAGCGGCCGTACAGGCCGCCGTCCATGGCGAACAGGTCCGTGAGGTTCCGCGCGAAGGAGAAGTCGGTCAGCGACAGGACGTTGCTGCTGAACAGGGCGTCCCTGTCCTTTGACGCGGCGAGTACCAGCCACAGCAACGGCAGCACGGTGTACAGCACCGAGACGCCGACCACCACGTTGACGACCGAGCGCCCGAGGAGACGGGGCCGCAGGGGCGAGGCGGTGCGGGATGCGGTCGACGCGCTCATCGGGCGTCCTCCTCTGCGGAAGCGCGGTTGGTCCAGCGGGTGACGCCGTAGGAGAGGGCGATCGTGCAGAGCAGGAGGACGACCGAGGCGGCTGCCGCCAGGCCGTAGTTGTTACGGGTGAAGGCGGCGTCGTAGATGTACATGCTGGGTGAGAAGCGAGAGTTGATCATGGGCGTCGACTGGCTGACGAGCATCGGTTCGGTGAAGAGCTGCAGGGCGAAGATGAGGGTGAACATCGCCACCATCACGATCGACGGGCGGATCAGCGGGGTCTTGACCTGGAGGGCCGTGCGGACCGGTCCGGCGCCGTCGACGACCGACGCCTCGATCACCTCGCGGGGCACGGCCTGCAGCGCGGCGTAGAACACGACCATGTTGTAACCGAGGTTGCTCCACAGGGCGATGTTCACGATGGACGGGAGCACGGTGTGCACCCCGAGGAAGTCGACGGTGACGTCAGCCTTGCCGAGCAGCTCGATGACCGGGCTGATGCCGGGGGTGTACAGGTAGAGCCAGATCAGGGCCGCGATGATGCCGGGCACGGCGTGCGGCAGGAACAGCGCCAGCTGCGCCGTGGCCCGCAGGCGCACCACACCGGAGTCCAGCAGCAGCGCGAGGGCCAGGGCGCCGAGCACCATCAGCGGGATGTAGACCAGGCAGTACAGGGCGACGATGCCGAGGCTGCCGAGGAACGTCGGGTCGGTCAGCACCGCCGAGTAGTTGCGGAACCCGGCGAAGACCGTGCGTTCGGGGCCGAAGCCGAGTCCCGGCTGGTCGTCACTGAAGAAGCTCAGGTAGACGGCGGTGCCGACCGGGATCAGGAAGACGGTCACCAGGAGGACGAAGAACGGAGTCATCAGGACGCCGCAGGCGCCGAGTTCGCGCCGCCGGGTGGACCTGCGGGCGGCCGGCGCCGGTGCCGCGGCGGCCGGCACAGCCGCGGACGGCCGGGCCGGGGCGGACACGGGGGTCGCGCTGGTCATGGGTGTCACCTGCCTCTCTGCTGCTGGCTGCTGGATACGGGTCGCACGTCAGGTGGAGTGCTGGGTGGTGGACAGGCCGAGCGCCTCGAGGTCCGGCATGGTGCCGCGCTGAGCCGTCCGGACCGCATCGATCAGGGACCCCTGGCTGCCGCCCGCGCGCGCGAAGCCGTCCTGCATGACCCTGTTGGTCGCGGTCATCCGCGGGCCCCAGACCCAGCCGTGGCGGATCTTCTCGGCCTCCTGCTCGAACAGGGTGTAGATGTCCTGGCCGCCGTAGTAGCCGCGGTCGAACGCCGCGCGGCCGACGGCCACGAGCCCGGGGGCGGCGGGGTACTGGCTGCTGGTGCCACTGGAGAGACGTGCGCGCAGCGCGTCCGGGTGGGACACCTGCCACTCGATGAACTCCATGGCGGCCTCCGGGTCCGAACTGCCCTCGGTGACCGCGAAGGTCGAGCCGCCGTGTGTGCCGACACCGGGGTCGGAGGGATCCCACTGGGGGAGCGGGGCGAGGGTCCACCGGTTCTTCTGGCCCGGGCGGGCCTTCATCTGCGCTCCGGCGTCCCATGCCCCCGACAGGCGTGTGAGCACCAGGCCGTTGCCTATCTGGGCGTCGCTCTGCCTGCTCTCCACCGCGTTCACGAACACGAGGTCCTGGTCGATCAGCCGCTGCCAGTACGCGCACACGCGGCGGGTCGGGGCGTCGGCGAGCGAGACGTTCCACGCGCCGCCGGCCGTGTCGAACCACTGTGCGCCGCCCTGCCACGCGTAAGCGGCGAGTTGGGTGGCGCCGTCCGTGGGGAAGAGCACGAACCGCCGGCCCCCGCCCTTGCGTCTCACGGCCCCGGCCGCTTCCTCGAACTCGTCCCAGGTGCGCGGAACGCGGAGGCCGTACTGCTCGAAGAGGTCGGTGCGGTAGTGCATGACCATCGGCTCGACGTCGAGCGGGACGCTGAACACCCGCTTGTCGAAGGTGGTCAGTCCCAGCGCCTGCGGCAGTAGCTTGGCCCGCAGCCCGTCGCTGACCAGGTCCGTGACGTCGCGGCAGACTCCGTCGATGGCGAAGCCCGGTACCTGCGGGTACTCGATGGTGGCGACGTCCGGGGCGTTGCCCGCCCGGGCCGCGTTGCTCAGTTTGGCGTAGCCTCCCTGGCCCCCCGAGGGCACCTGCTGGAAGTCGACCTGGATGGTGTCGTGCCCGCGGTTGAACGCGTCCACGACTTCCTGGCTGCCCCGCAGGGCTGACCAGAAGGTGACCCGCTTCTTTCTGCCGGTCCTGCCGGTCCTGCCGGTCCTGCTCGTGCTGCCGGTCGTGCCGGTACTGCTCGTGCTGCCCGACCGTGTGCCGCCGCCGCCGCTGCAGGCGCTCAGCGCACCTGTCAGAGGCAACGCGGCGATCGTGGCCAGCACGGATCGACGGCTCTGCCGATCAGGCATGGGTGCCTCCCGCGGCTCCTGATTCAAGACACGGGAATACTGATCGCCTGATCGTTAACGGTCAATAGAGCGATCAAAAGAAGCTTGAAGCGGTCAAACGCTCACTGACTCGAAGGGGAGAACTCCTGCGCCGAACCGCGCACTTCGAGTGTCGGCAGCAGTTCCGTCCTGCGCACCGGACCGGCCGCCCCGTCCGGGTGCCCGAGCCGGTGCAGCAACAGCTCGGCCGCGGCCCGCCCGATCTCGGCCTTCGGCGGGGCGACCGCGGTCAGCGGCGGACTGCCCAGCGCCGCGACCACGTCGTCGTACGCCACCACCGACAGGTCCTGAGGCACCCGGATGCCACCCTCCGCCAGCCGCTGCACCAGCATCAGGGCGTCCTCGTCGCCGTGCAGGACCGCGGCCGTGAACCCGCGCTCACGCAACAGCCCCGCGAGGTCCGGGGCGTGCCCCTCCGGCGCGGCGGCGGGAAGACCCGACCCGGGGCCGGCGTTCGGCGAGCTCAGCACCACCGACCACTCCTCCACCTCGGGCCGCCCGGCCGCGACCTCGGCGAACGCCACCCGGATCGCCCGCGCGGTGGGGCTGTCGTTCCGGGCCGCCAGGACGATCCGGCGGTGGCCCAAGGAGACCAGGTGGTCTACGGCCAGATGCACTCCGTACCAGTGGTCGGAACAGACCGAGTCGAGGGCGTGCAGCGCGCTGCCGGGCCGCGGGCGCCGCTCCATCAGGACGGTCGGCACACCGACCTCCGCCAGCCAGCCGTAGTCCCTCTCCTCCTCAACGGCGCTGCGCCACCGGGGAGCGATCAGCAATCCCCGCGCCCCGCCCGCCAGGGCCTGTTCCACCTGCGGACGTTCGGCTCCGGCCGGCTGCGGGGAGATGTGCAGGGCGATGCGCACCCCCGCCTCGGCCAGCGCGGTGCGGGCGCCGTGCAGGGTCTCGTACAGATACGAATGCCGCTCCGGCACGACCAGTGCGATCGCACCGCCGTCACCCGCCGGCCCGCCCTCCGCCGCCCCGTTCCGGGTGGCCGGCTTCCCGTTCCGGGCGGCCGTCGTGGCCTCGGCGTCCCCCACCGGACGGGCCACCCCGTGTCCGCGCCGCAGCTTTCCCGCCCGGGCCAGCTCCTCCACGTCCCGCCGGAGCGTGACCACGGAGACGTCCAGCTCGGCGGCGAGCGCACTCACCTTGACGGCCCCGCGCGCGTGCACCACCGCGAGGATGCGCTTGCGCCTCAGTTCCACCGGCTCCCGCATGCTGCTGGCTCCCTTGCCGTACCGCTCGTGCCGTGTTCGCTTACGCGGTGTTCGTTTGAACGTTTTCGTGAGCGATCGCAGCATAGCGAGGGACGGCCCGCCGGGTACCGCACCGTGGACGATCATCGTCCGAGAAGCAGATGTGTATACCATCTGACCTGGCATGGACACCCTCACGCTCTGGCAACTGGCCGCGCTCGCGGCGGCATCCTCACTCGTCGGCTTCTCCAAGACAGCCGTCAGCGGTGCCAACACGATCAGCCTCGCGGTCTTCGCGGCCGTCCTCCCGGCCCGCGAGTCGACCGGAGTGCTGCTTCCGATCCTGATCGCGGGCGACGTACTCGCCGTGCTGATCTACCGGCGGCACGCCCACTGGCCCACCCTGCTCCGGCTCTTCCCCGCCGTCGCCGTGGGCGTGGTGGCGGGCACCGTCTTCATGATGTGGGCGGACGACGACGCCGTGCGCACCTCCATCGGCGCGATCCTCCTCTTCATGGCGGGCGTCACCCTCTGGAGGCGGCGGAGCGCTGCCCGGCGGCCCGCCGTGGGCGAGGAGGAGGAGCCCGAGGGCGGGGCACCTGCCGGGGTCTCGCGCGCCGGGCGGCTCACGGCCCGTTCGTACGGGGTGCTCGGCGGGTTCACCACCATGGTCGCCAACGCGGGCGGCCCCGTGATGTCGCTCTACCTGCTCTCGGCGGGCTTCCGCAAGCTCGGCTTCCTGGGGACGTCGGCGTGGTTCTTCCTGATCGTCAACACCTCCAAGGTGCCCTTCAGCGTGGGGCTCGGGCTCATCGACGCCCGGTCACTGCTGCTGGACGCAGCCCTGGTGCTGTTCGTCGTCCCCGGGGCGTACCTCGGCCGTGCCTGCGTGGGGCGGATCGATCAGAAGCTCTTCGACCGCATCGTGATCGGCGCGACCGTCATGGGCGGCCTCCAGCTGCTGCTGCGCTGAAGGCCGCCCGGCAAGGACGGGAGCCGCCCCGGCAGGGAGCGGTCAGACGATGCCCTCGGCGACCTCCGCCTGTTCGCGGGCGGTCCCGTACGCGGCCGGGGTGCCGTACGAACGGCGCGCGACGAACCACCACACCGTGGCCAGGACCAGCACCGCGACCAGCGCGATGGACGCGTAGTTCATCGAGTCGATGGTCACCGGCGAGGACTGCGGCAGCAGGAACAGCACCGTCACGAGAGCGACCCACACCACGGCGATCCAGCCGATCGGCTTCGACCAGCGGCCCAGGTGCCAGGGGCCGCGCTCGAAGCGGTCCCCGGCGCGCAGTTTGAGGAAGATCGGGATGGCGTAGGCGGGAGTGATGCCGATGACGTTGATGGCCGTGACCGCTCCGTACGCGGTCGCGGAGTACAGCGACGGCACGGCCAGCAGGGCGGCCACGCACACCGAAAGCCACACGGCGGGCACCGGGGTCTGCGTGCGGGCGCTCACCCTGCGCCACAGGCCGGAACCGGGCAGGGCGTTGTCGCGGCTGAAGGCGAAGACCATCCGGCTCGCGGCGGCGACCTCCGCGTTGCCGCAGAACAACTGCGCCGCGATCACGATCAGCAGCATGGCGGTGGCACCCGCCGTGCCCAGCCCGTCGATGAGGATCTGGGCAGGCGGCACCCCGGTGGCACTGTTCTGGGTGCTCGCGTAGTCCTGGATGGCGAAGGTCAGCCCGGCGAGCAGCACGAACCCGGCGACCCAGGAGACCCAGATCGCCCGGACGATGCCCTTGGCCGCCGTCACCGACGCGTTGGAGGTCTCCTCGGACAGATGGGCGGAGGCGTCGTAGCCGCAGAAGGTGTACTGGGCCAGGAGCAGTCCGATCGCCGCCACGTAGACCGGATTCTCCCACCCGGTGTCGTTGACGAACTCGGTGAAGACGAACGACGGCGACTGGTGGTGGGAGGGCACGATCGCCAGCACCGTGACGATGACGGCCACACCCGCCAGATGCCACCACACGCTGATCGAGTTCAGCACGCTGACCAGGCGGACACCGAAGAGGTTCAGCACGGCGTGGAGCAGCAGGATGCCGAGGAAGATCAGCATGGTGGAGCCGGGCGTGGGGTCGAAGCCCCACTGCAGGTTGAGCAGCGCGCCCGTGAACAGCGCGGCCCCGTAGTCGATACCGGCGATCGCCCCCAGCAGACCGAGCAGATTCAGCCAGCCGGTGTACCAGCCCCATTTGCGGCCGCCGAGCCGGTCGGCCATGTAGTACAGCGCTCCGGACGTGGGGTACGCGCTGGTGACCTCGGCCAGGGCCATGCCGACGCAGAGCACGAACAGCCCGACACCGGCCCAGCCCCACAGCATGACGGCCGGCCCGCCGGTGGACATGCCGAACCCGTACAGCGTCATGCAGCCGGAGAGGATCGAGATGACGGAGAAGCTGATCGCGAAGTTACCGAAGCCGCCCATACGGCGGGCCAGCACCGGCTGATAGCCGAGCTCGCGCAGCCGCTGCTCCTCGTCCTTCTGCGGGGCGGTCTCCGTGCTCGGCGGCGAGGCGGATATGGACATGGATAAGACCTCCGGGAGGGGTCGGGGGACAGACAGGGAGTTCGGGGGACAGACAGGGAGTGGCGTGGGGCGGGCTTGGGCCGGTCGGCCGAGCGGCCCTCCCCGGGGACCGTCCGGCCGGCCGTGAGGTGTGCTGCCCAGGGGCCGACGGCTCGGCCGGGCAGTGCTTTGCCGGGCGCCTGCCGGTCAGCCGTGCGGCCCCGTGCCGGGCTCGCGCTCGGCGGCCAGACAGCGGCTGCGGGCCCGCAGGAACACGTCCTCGGCCCCGGCAGGATCAGCCGTCACGCGGGTGCGGTACACCCACGGGACCGAGGTGTAGTACGGGCCCAGCGCCCGGAAGACCGGCGCCGCCTCGGCGAACTGGAGCGAACCCCACAGGGCGTGGGCCAGCTGGTTCAGGTCGAGCAGTGACTGTGCCGCCGGATCGGCGCCGGCGAACCAGACGCGCAGGGCACGGCGCGCGTCGCGTTCGCCGTCCTCGGTGACCCAGTGCAGGTCCAGGGCCTTCTCGTTGCCGCGCTCGCGCCGGTAGCGCTCCACCCGCACGTACAACGGCAGCACGTGGAGCGGGGAGCCCTCCGGTGCCGAGGAGGCCGCCCACTGGACGAAGTTGACCGCTTCGGACAGCGTTCCGCTCGCCGCTCTCGCGTAGACGAACTGCAGCATCCGGTGGTAGGCCTCGCGGTTGAACGGGTCGCGCCTGTCCGCCTCCGCCAGCAGCCCCCACGGCCCGGGGAAGAGCATGGGGCCCGGCGGCGGCACGCGGTGCTCCTCGAGGCGCTGCCGTTCGTCGAGCTGGGACAGCGCCAGCAGGCAGACCCAGGGCACGGGATCGGCGGGGGAGGCGTGCGCGGCGGAGCGGCACCCCTCCCAGGCCTCCTGCCACAACTCCTGGGCGCGCGCGTGCTTCTCGCGGTGGGCGCGCACCGCGCGCTCCACGACCACCCGGGCGTGCATCACCGTCGCGGCCACGCTCCGCGGCTCCTCGGCCAGCCAGGCCCGGACCGCGTCGGAACCCGCCGCGACGGTCGCGAGGACCTGGGTGCGCTGGGTCCACAGCGCCCAGTCCGGAGTGCTCTCCAGCAGGTCGCGCATGGAGAGCCAGCGGCCGGTGCGCAGATCCTGGAGCGCCGCGCGTAACGCGTGGTCGTGGCCCGCGGGGTGGTAGACCGGGCGGAAATCACTGGATGCCATCTGCGCGCCCCGTCCCCGGACGGCCTGCGGGGACGGGGCGGGGTGCCGGGCGGAGCGGCACGGGGCATGGTCTGTACGTCATGAATCCTCAAGGACGTGGGGGTGGGACAGCTCGGGCCGTGAACTGCCGTCAAGCGTCCGGTTGGTTGCTCGGCGGTGAGTGTAGGCGCCGTGCGCCCGCGATCCGGCGACTTCGCGGATCTTACGCAAGTTGCGTGCATCTGCCGGACGTTGAACGTCACAAGGGCCGATGGGCGGGAAGTCCGGCGAGGCTTGACGCAACGGCTGGGTCTGCACGACTGTGGGCGCAGTAACCGGATGATCACGTGTCCGCCCGCCGTGGGCGGCCCGCACGACGGGGGTGTCGATGACAGGCGCGGTACTCGCCGTCGACCAGGGGACGTCCGGCACGAAGGCGCTGGTGATCTGTCCCGAACGGGGCGTGATCGGTTCCGGTTCCGCACCCGTCCGCCCCCGGTACGGCGCAGGCGGGACCGTCGAGGCCGATCCCGGCGAGCTGCTCACCTCGGTGATCGACGCCGGCCGTCAGGCGGTGGCCGCGGCTGCCGAACCCGTGGTGGCGGTGGGCCTGGCGAACCAGGGTGAGACGGTCCTGGCCTGGGACCCCGCGACCGGCCGCCCGCTCACCGACGCCGTCGTGTGGCAGGACCGGCGGGCGGAGGGCATCTGTGCGGAACTCGGCTCGTACGCCGAGGAGTTACGGGATCTGACCGGGCTGCCGCTCGACCCGTACTTCGCCGCGCCCAAAATGGCCTGGATCCGTCGTGAGCTGACCCGGGAAGGGGTCGTGACCACCAGTGACTCCTGGCTGGTCCACCGGCTGACCGGAGCCTTCGTCACCGACGCGGCCACCGCGGGACGCACCCAGCTGCTCGGCCTCCGTGACGTCGCCTGGTCACCCGCCGCCCTGGAGATCTTCGGCCTGTCCGACGAGCGGCTCCCCACCGTCGTCGACTGCGCCGGACCCGTCGGCACCACCACCGCCTTCGGCGGTGAGATCCCCCTGACCGGCCTCCTCGTCGACCAGCAGGCCGCCCTGCTGGCCCAGAACGCCCTCGAACCCGGCCAGGCCAAATGCACCTACGGCACCGGTGCCTTCCTGCTCGCGCAGACCGGAAGCAGTCCTCGCACCACTTCCTCCGGCCTGGTCAGCTGCGTCGCCTGGCGGATCGGCGGACGCACCGACTACTGCCTCGACGGACAGGTCTACACGGCGGCCTCCGCCGTACGCTGGCTCTCGGACCTCGGTGTGATCTCCGGCGCCGCCGACCTCGACCCGGTGGGGGCCACGGTCCCCGGCACGAACGGAGTCGTCTTCGTCCCCGCGCTCGCCGGCCTCGCCGCTCCGTGGTGGCGTGGCGACCTGCGCGGTTCGGTGACCGGCCTCGGCCTCGACACCACCGCAGGCCACCTGGTGCGGGCCCTGTGCGAGGGCATCGCCGCGCAGGTCGTCGCCCTGGCCGACGCCGTGGCCGGCGACCTGGGCGAACCGCTCACCACCCTGCGCGTCGACGGTGGCCTCACCCGCTCCACCCTGCTCATGCAGACCCAGGCGGACCTGCTGCAACGGCCGGTCGAGGTCTCCGCGCTGCCCGACGTGACGGCGCTCGGCGCCGGAGCCGTGGCCCGGCTCGGGCTCGACCCCCACCTGTCCGTGGGGCAGGCGACACCGCGCTGGAAGCCCTCAGCCGTCTACGAACCCCGGATCGGCCCGGACGAGGCTGCCGCACGCCTCGCACACTTCCGGGCAGCGGTGGACACCCTGCTGGAGCACGCATGACGGTCACGGTCACCACGGCCGGGCCTCTGCCCACGGGCGACGGCCCGGGCAGCACGGACGGCCCCGGCGACGGCACGTACGACGTCACCGTCGTGGGCGCGGGTGTCGTCGGGGCGGCCATCGCCCGCGAACTGGCCGGACACCGCCTGCGTACCGCCCTCGTGGAGGCCTCCGACGACGTCGGCAACGGAACGTCGAAGGCCAACACCGCGATTCTGCACACCGGCTTCGACGCCGTGCCCGGCTCGCTGGAGGGACGGCTCGTACGCGAGGGGCATGAACTGCTCGCCGCCTACGCGGCCCGGACCGGCATCCCCGTCGAGCGGGTCGGCGCCCTGCTCGTGGCCTGGGACGACGAGCAGCTCGCCACGCTGCCCGGACTGCTGGCCAAGGCCGCCCGCAACGGCTACCACGCGGCCCGCCTCATCGGCGCGCAGGAACTGCGTGAGCGCGAACCACACCTCGGACCGGGCGCGCTCGGCGCACTCGAGGTCCCCGACGAGAGCATCATCTGTCCCTGGACCACACCGCTCGCCTTCGCCACCCAGGCCGTCCGCGCCGGCGTCCATCTGCACCTCAACTGCCGGGTGCGGGGCATCGCCGGCGATGCCGGCGGCCACACGCTCAGCACCTCGCGCGGCCCGCTGCGCACGCGGTACCTGGTCAACGCGGCCGGGCTGTACGCCGACGAGGTCGACCGGCTCCTCGGCCACGAGGAGTTCACCGTCACCCCGCGCCGCGGTCAGCTCATCGTCTTCGACAAGCTCGCCCGCGGTCTCGTCGACCACATCCTGCTGCCGGTCCCCACCGCGGCCGGCAAGGGGGTCCTGGTCGCACCGACCGTGTTCGGCAACGTGCTCCTCGGGCCCACCTCCGAGGACCTGGACGACAGGACTGCCACCGGCTCCACCGCCGAAGGCCTGCACCTCCTGCGCGAGAAGGGCCGCCGGATCGTGCCCGCGCTCCTCGACGAGGAGGTCACCGCTGTCTACGCGGGACTGCGTGCCGGCACCGGACAGGAGGACTACCGCATCCGGGACCACCCCGGCCGGCGGTACGTCACCGTCGGCGGCATCCGGTCCACCGGCCTCACGGCCTCCATGGCCATCGCGCGGCACGTCACCGGCCTGCTCGCGGGCATCGGGCTGGACCTCGGAGACCGGCACGACCTCCCGGAGCTCACCATGCCGAACCTCGGCGAAGCCTTCCCGAGGCCCTACCTGCGGGCGGATCTGATCGCGCGCGACCCGGCGTACGGCACGCTCGTCTGCCACTGCGAGCACGTCACCCTGGGCGAGATCCGCGACGCGTTCTCCGCCACCCTCCCGCCGCACTCCCCGGACGGCCTGCGGCGCCGCACCCGCGCCCGCGGCGGCCGCTGCCAGGGCTTCTACTGCGGCGCGGCCGTCCGCGCCCTGTTCGAAGGGGGCCGCGCGTGACCCGGACCGCCCGCCGAGTCGACGTCCTGATCGTCGGGGCGGGCCCCGCCGGCCTCGCCGCCGGGGCCGAACTCGCCGCCGCCGGCGCGGGCCACGTCGAGATTCTGGAACGCGAAGCGGAGGCGGGCGGCGTCCCCCGTCACTGCCTCCACGGCGGATTCGGCGGGGGCCGCACGGGGGCCGGGCCGCAGGGGCCGCTCGGCACGCCCGCGCGGACATACGCCCGGGGCGGGACGAGCGGGCCGGCGTACGCCCGGCAGAGCGTGGCCGCCGCCGTGCGCGCGGGCGCCGCCCTGCGTACCGGAGTCACCGTCACGGGCTGGGCGGGTCCCCGCACCGTCGAGACCACCGGACCCGCCGGGCTCGAACGGATCACCGCGACGGCCGTCGTCCTCGCCACCGGTGCCCGTGAACGCCCGCGCAGCGCCCGGCTGATCCCCGGCACCAGGCCCGCGGGCGTCTACACCACGGGAGAGCTCCAGCAGGCCGTACACCTGCACGGGCAGTGGGTCGGCACCCGCGCGGTGGTCGTCGGCGACGAGCCCGTCGCACACGCGGCCGTGGCCACCCTGCGCGCCGCCGGCGTCCACGTCGTCGCCATGGTCACCGACCGGCCGTCCGCCCCGCTCCGTGTCCGGCGCCCCGGCCTTCCGCTGCTCACCGGTGCCACGGTCACCGCCCTCACCGGCAGGACCCGGCTCTCCGGGGTGGAGCTGCGTCGCGACGACGGCCGCACCACGATCCTGCGCTGCGACACGGTCGTCCTCACCGGCGACTTCGTCCCCGAACACGAGCTGGCCCGCCGCGGCGGTCTCACCCTCGACCCCGGCACCCGGGGGCCGGCGTACGACGCCGCCTTCCGTACGTCGCAGCCCGGCGTCTTCGCCGTCGGGAACCTGCTGCACGCCGTCGAGCGCGCGGACGTCGCCGCAAGGGAGGGCCGTGCCGTCGCCGTGTCCGTACTGCACCGCCTGTCCGGCACCGAGCTGCCCACCGCACCGGGACGGCCGCTCGTGGTGGACGCGCCCCTGCGATGGATCGCGCCCAATGTGACCGGCCCGTACGGCGAACGGCCGGCGGGGGGCCGGTTCGTCCTGCGTACCGCACGGCGACTGCCCCGGCCGCGCTTCCTCGTCAGCCAGGGGGACCGTGAACTCCACCGGCAGCGACTGCTGGTGCCGGCCGTCCCCGGCCGGCCGTTCCACCTGGCAGCGGAGTGGCTGGACCGCGTCGATCCGCACGGCCCGCCCGTACGGATCACCGTTCCGGGCCGTTGAGGGACGGGCCGCCGGCCTGGCCCGGTCGCCCACCGATTCCGGGAGAGGACCGAGCGGGTCGGTCGGCCCCCACCGGTGCGACGTGACGCCGCCGTCCGGCCCCCTCGGCTAGGGGATGAGCAGCCAGTCCGCGCCGACGGCCGCCAGCAGGCCGATGCCCAGCAACCAGCTGCCGAGGCGGGTCCGGCCGTTCCTGCTCAGCTCGATCACCGCTCCGCAGAGGATGAGAGCCAGCCCGTACACCCCGACGACCAGGACGGACGACCGGCTGGCGATGCGCAGGGCCAGGACTGCGGCCATCACGGCCATGCCCACCGACGAGAGGACGATCCGGAGCCGCCGTGCCTGACGGGGCGTCAGTCTCCGTTCCCCCGCCACCGGCTCCGCTATGTCCTGGGGCTGCTGGTCCTGGTCCTGGTCAGAAGTGCTCATGACGCCGGATCGTAATAGCTGCACGCCCCGATGGCCGCCGGACCGTGAGGTTCCTTCGACCGGATCGCGCCGGGCGCGGTCAGGCGATCGAAGCCGACACGATGGCGGCCACCGCCAGATTGCAGCTCGCCGTCACCCAGACCGCCGGGTGGGGCTCCCGTTCCACCAGAGTCGCGCCGAGCTTCCCCGGCGTGACCAGATCGACGACGAGGAACGCCACGGCCATCATGACCAGGCCGAGCAGCCCGAACGCGGCAGTCGACGCCAGGCCCTTGCCGAAGTCCTCGTACGTCGTCCAGATCGACGTGAACACGATGCCGCCGATGCCCAGCAGCGCCGAGCTGAGCAGCAGGGCGGCGTTGCGGTTGCGCTCCTCCCATATCTGGCGGCCGAGCTTGCCGGGAGTCAGGGCGTCGATCAGGAAGATGCCGAGAACGAGCAGTACGACGCCGAGGGCACCGTACGCGGTGGCACGGCCGAGGCCGTTGATGATGTCGGTCATCGGGGCGTCCGTCTCCTGAGCATGTGGATCGAAGGATGGCACCTGGCACGCGCGAAGTGACACGCGGTCAAGAAAAAGCAAAACCTATCGCACCCGCGGGTGTCACGCGGTGTGGCCCCCCGGCAGCAGCCGGGGTGCCTCCGCCGCGGCGTCCACCACGCGCGCGTCACCGGGCCCCTGCCCGAAGTCCTCCACCCGTCCTGCCAGTTCCCGCGCCCAGGCGATCAGCGGGCCCACCCCGATCCCGTACGGCTCCGCCTCCCGGAAGGCCTCGACCGCGGCGGCGCCCCGCCGGAGGAGCCGGGCACCACCCGCCGTGTTGCCCCGGGCGGAGTGCGTCAGACCCACGGCCATCTGCGCGAGCCCCCGCCACAACTCCCGCTCCGCGTCGGGCCCCGATTTCCAGGCGTCCTCGAACACCTCGTGCGCATGGAACGGCATGCCCGCGTCCAGCAGCCGCTGAGCCTCGCGCACCGTCTCGTCGGGGGAGCGCACCACACCCTCGGGCTGGCGCTCCACCCCCGGGGTCCCGTAGGGCAGGGGGCGCCCCAGCCCGTCCCGGGGGCGCGCGTTGCGCGCCCGTCCTTCCTCGTCGCGGTCCCTGCGAGATTCGTCCACCCCCCGATTGTGCCTCGCACCTGCGAGGAACCACGTGAACCCTGTCCTTGAGCACCCGCGCACGACTAGGCTCGGAGTCTCCGCAACCACCTTGGGAAGGGGAGGCATGAAGCCGTCCCGGCCGTTGTACGAGCGCGAACCGGAACTCGCCGCCGCCGCACAGGCGGTGGACGCCCTCTGCGGCGGGCAGGCGACCGGCGGACTGCTGGTCTTCAGCGGCGAGGCGGGCATCGGAAAGACCGCCCTGCTCGGCGAGATCCGGGCCATGGCCGCCGACCGCTGCACCGTCTGGTCGGCGCGGGGCGGCGAGACCGTGACGTCCGTACCGTTCCACGTCGTACGCCAGCTGCTGCAGCCCGCGCTGGACCAGTTCCCCGCCGACGAGGCCAGGGCACTGTTCGGCGACTGGTTCGAGATCACCGCACCCGCACTCGGCCTGGCCGAACCCAGTGGACCGCAACCCGACCCCCAGGGCGTCAGGGACGGTCTCGACCACGTCGTCTCCCGGCTCGCCTCCCGCCTCAGCCACCGGCCGCTGCTCCTGATGGTGGACGACGCACACTGGGCGGACGGCGAATCGCTCGCCTGGCTCGCGGGCTTCACCGCCCGCCTGTCCGAACTGCCCTTACTGGTCGTCCAGGCCCACCGCCCCCAGGAGTTCGCCGACCGCAACGCCGACCGGGCCGTCGCCGGCGCCCTGCAGAACGAGAGCCTCGCGGGCCACCCGGCCCTGATCCGGGTCGCGCTGCGCGCTCTCACACCCGACGCCACGGCGGAGCTGGTCCGGGCCGCCCTCGGGGACCACGCCGACGACCCGTTCTGCCGCGAGGTGTGGGCCGTCACCGGCGGCAACCCGTACGAGGCGGTCGAACTGGTCGCCAAGGCACAGGACCGCGAACTGTCCCCGGTCGAGGAGTCCGCCGGCCTGCTGCGGGAGCTCGGGGCGTCGGCACGCGGCAGCGGGCTGGTCGCCCGCCTCGAACGGCTGGGCACCAACGCCAACCGCTTCGCCTGGGCCGCGGCCGTACTCGGCACCGAGATCTCGCAGGAACTCGCGGCGAACCTCGCCGGGATGAGCCCGGCGGAGGCCGCCGACTGCACGGCGCGGCTGCGCGACGCCCGTATCGTCAGCGGATTCGACCCGCTCGAGTTCGTGCACCCACTGATCGCCTCCGCCGTCTACCGCTCCATCCCGCCGGCCACCCGCACCGCCTTCCACGGGCGGGCCGCCTGGGCCATCACCGAGGCCGGGCTCGGAGCCGCGGCGGCCTCCCGCCACCTCCTCGAGGTCCACCCGGACGACGACCAGGAGGTGGTCGCACAGCTTCGCGAGGCAGCGGGCCAGCACCTCGCGGTCGGCGCCCCGGAGGCGGCCAGGCGCTGCCTCGAACGCGCCCTGCAGGAGCCGCCGCGCCCTCACGACAGGGCCGCCCTGCTGTACGAACTCGGCTGCGCCACACTGCTCAGCTCACCGCCCACCACGGTCCAGCACCTGCGTGCCGCACTGGACACGCCGGGCCTCGACGAGGCACTGCGGGTCGACGCGACCTTCCGTCTCGCCGCCGCCCTGTCCCACAACAACCAGCTCAAGGACGCAGCGCTCTCGCTGGCCGCCGAAGCGGCCCGCACCGCTCCCGGACCCGGGCTCATGAGGCTCCAGGCGGCGCACTTCCTCTGGGAGGGGATGCAGGCCACCGAGGACGACGGGCCCGCACGGTCGGCCCGGCTCGCGCGCAACGCCGACCACCTGAAGGGCCGCGACAACGCCGAGCGCGCCCTGCTCACCCTGCGGGCCTTCGACGCCATGCTCCGCGGGGAGAACGCCCAACTCGTCGTGGACCTCTGCGAACGCGCCCTCGTGGACGGCCGGCCCGCACGCGGGCTGGGCTGGACCGACACCGAATGGGGTTTCGAGCTCCCCACGATGGTCGGTATCACCTACGCGTTCACCGACCAGCTCGACCGCGCCGAGGAGCTCTTCGGCGAAGCCGTCCGCGCCTTCGAGATCTCCGGCTGGAGCGGGGCGCACCTCGCGTTCGCCCACACCCTGCTGGGACTCGTCCACCGGCGACGCGGGCGTCTCGCCGAGGCGGAGGGCTTCCTGCGCGAGGGACTGCGCCTCGCCGACCGTGTCGGCAGCGGCCTGCCCGTCCACTGGGACGCCACCTGCCTGCTCGTCGACACCCTGATCGCACGCGGCAGGACGGCGGAGGCCAGACTCGTCGCCGACCGCTACTCCTTCGGTCCGCCGTATCCCAGCGCCATGGTCCTGCCCGACGCCCCGTGCGTCCGCGGCCGGCTGCTGCTGGCCGAAGGCCGTACCGAGGAAGCCGTCGCCGAACTCGAGGCGGCCGGTGCGGCGCTGGAGCCGCGCGGCCGGTTCAACGGTGTGTGGGCGCCGTGGGCGGGCGATCTCGCCCGCGCCCTGGCAGACACCGACCCGGTCAGGGCGGCCCAGGTGGCCAACCGCGCCCGCGTCCACGCGGAACGCTTCGGCACGGACACCGCGATCGGTGAAGCCCTGCGCTGCGTCGCCCTGTTCGCCCCGCCCGAGGAGGCCACGCACCTGCTGGCCGAGTCGGTGCGGCACCTCGAGGCGTCGTCGTCCGCGTACGAGCACGCGGCGGCCCGCTTCGAGTACGGGGTCGCGAGCCGTTCCCCGAGAGAGCTGGCCCGCGCCCAGAAGATCGCCGCCGCGTGCGGCGCCGAGGCGCTGGCGACCCGCGCCCAGCGGGTACGCACGTCGATGCGGCCCTCGGAGTGAGGTAATGTTTGTCCTGCGCGGCCACCCGGGAACGCCGGGGGGAATCGCATCGGGACGTGGCGCAGCTTGGTAGCGCACTTGACTGGGGGTCAAGGGGTCGCAGGTTCAAATCCTGTCGTCCCGACTCGAAGGAGTCGCAGATCAGAGGCCGTGTCGGAGCAATCCGACACGGCCTCTGGCCGTTTCGGGCCGCCTCTGTTCCTGGTCGCGCCGAGGCGCGGATGAGGCCGGGTGGGCACCGCCCCGCATTTTTTACGTATCCGTAGCGACTCGGCTCCGTATAGGCGCACGGTGCTCCCGGTCCGTAGATTCCTCACTGCCGGCCGAACGGGCGTACTCACCCCCAAGCGGGTGCGTCGGTCGGCCGGGGGTGGTGCACATGCACGAAGCAAGCACTGCGTGTGACCCAGCTCGTCGAAACCCCGGACGGGCTGGGCCCCGCGGAGCACCTCACGGTACGTGCGGGCCCTCCGTGCTCGGTCCCACCCGGCCCACCGCGTCGAGGTCGCCGAGGCCGTCGAGCCAAGAACAGAACGACGCCGACAAGCCGGTCACCCGCAGGGGGGCCGCCCGCCGCGGCGCCGCAGCCACCGTCATCGAATGCCGAAGGCCGGACACGCGTCATGCCCGATCAAACAGACAGACCCATCGCGAGGGCGGAAAGGACGCTCCTCTCCCTCCCCGCGACGCCCTCGGCAGTCCGCCGAGGCCGTGACCACGTCCGCGACACCCTGCGCTCCTGGGGCCTCGTGCCCGACGACGAGCCGGCCTCGGCAGCCGCCCTGATCGCCTCGGAGCTGCTCACCAACGCTGTGCGTCACGCCGGGGGGCCGCTGGTGGTCTGCCTCGACCTGGACGGTGACCGTCTCATCCTCGAGGTGCACGACACCTCGCCCGAGCTCCCCGGTGCTCGGAGGGGCCCGCTGGACACCTGCGCCGAGGACGGCCGCGGACTGACCCTCGTCGACGCCTACTCCCACGCGCACGGCGCGGAACGCACCGCCACGGGAAAGAGGTGCTGGGCCGTGCTCACCCTTCCGCCCGGAGCACTCCCGGGAGCCCCTCGGGCTGCCGGATACATGGACGTCGTCCGCTGGGTCGCCGAACCCGCCGGTGTCGCTCTCCTCGCGGAAGCGGCGGAGGTGCGCCAGGCCCCCGCGGCCGGCTGATGACTCGGCGCGGTCCCGGGCCGGGCGCCCGCATGTCGCGTAACGGGTGCGCTCACGTGTGGTCCGCGGGCATACTCCTGTCCGTCGCAGGTCCGCCGGACGAGAACCGTCGCGCCTCGGCGGGGACGGAGCGTGTGGCCGGCCGAGCACGAGTCATGCGGTAGCACGGGAGCGAAGTGGTCACGGTAGGTGAAGCGGCGTGGGAGCCCCGGCTGCGGCGGACGCTGACCTGCGAAGGCGCTCGCCCGGCGCTGGTCCTGGTCGAGGGGACGGCCGGTTCCGGCAGGAGCCGGCTGCTGCGCGCGCTCGCCGAGTCCGCCGAACCGCCGGTGGCCCGGGTGACGTGGACGTGCGGAGGCGGCGCGCCGGTGCCCGAGGTGCCGGCCGGCCGGTCCGTGCTGCTCCTGGTCGATGACGTGCACCTCGCGGGCGGGCAGGAGGTGGCCTGGTTGCGGGGGCTGCTGGAGCAGCCGAGGCCGGGACTGGCCGCCGTCCTGGCGTACCGGTCCGAGGAGTTGGCAGTCCCCGGCCTCCCCCTGGGCGCCCCACCCGTCCGGTACCCGGGAGAGCTGGTGGTACTGCGGCACAGGGTCGCGCCCTGGACGCGGGAACAGGTCCTGCAGGCCGCGACGGAGGCCCTCGGCGGTGGGACGACACCCGAGGCGGTGGACAGGCTCCACGAGCGTTCGGGCGGTGTGGCACAGGTCGTCGTCGACGTCCTCACCGCGCTGCGCGACAGCAGGCCACAGCGGTGCACAGCCGCCGACGTGGACGCCGTCGGGGTTCCGGTCCGGCTGGCCGAGCTCGCTCTGAGCCGTACAGCCGCTCTCGGGGACGGGTCTGCGGCCGTGGTGTGGGCCGCGGCGTTGCTCGACGAGCCGGTGTTCGGCCCCGAGTTGACGGCGGTGGCCGGGCTGACCGGGAGCGCGGGCAGGGCGGCGCTGACCGCCGCTCTGACCGGTGCGGCGCTGACGAGGGACGAAGAGGGGCGGTATGTTCCTTTCGTTCCGCTGGCTGCTCCTGCGGTGCTGGAGGTGGTTCCGTGGTCGGTGCGGCAGGAGTTGCACGGCAGGGCGGCGCAGGTGCTCGCACGGCGGCAGCCCGTACCCTGGGCGGCCACCGCCAGGCACCGGAAGGCCGCCGGGGACGTCCGCGGGTGGCTGCGCGCCGTCGAACGGGCCGCGCGGCAGGCGGCTGACGCCGGGCGCCACCCCGAGGCCGTCACGCTGCTGGAGGGGGCGTTGGCCTCCGACGTCGTCCCGCAGGCGGACCGTGGCCGGCTGGCTCCCGTACTGGCTCGTAACGCGGTGGTGGGACTGCGTTCGGACCAGACGGTGAAGGTGCTGTCACAGCTGATGGAGGACACGAGCCTGCCGGTCGCCGTCCGCGGGGAACTGCGCCTGGACCTCGGGCTGCTCCTGTGCAACCAGGTGGGCCGGAGCGCCAGCGGGTGGGCGGAACTGGAACGCGCGGCCGAGGAGTTGCGCGAGGAGCGGGCCGATCTCGCTGCCCGCGCGATGGCGGCTCTGGCCATGCCGCAATGGCTGGGGGCGTCGTTGGACGTGCACGAGACGTGGCTGCGGCGGGCCGCACGGGCCGCGGCCGACAGCGGCTCCGCGGCCGCACGCGCGGCCGTCGCCGGAAACGGGGCGGCCATGGCGATGTGCTGCGGCGACCCGGAGGCGTGGCAGATGGTGCGGGGGCTGCCGACGGACAGTCCGGACCGGCTGGTGGCCCAGCACGCGGCCCGGGGTGTGTGCAACGCCGGGGACGCCGCTGTGTGGCTGGGTCACTACGACAGAGCTGCCGACCTGCTCACGGAGGGGCTCGACCTGTCGGCCAGGAGCGGTTCCGACTACGTCCGCCAGACGGGACTGGGGGCGCGGCTCCTGCTGGACTGGAACACCGGACACTGGACGGGGCTCGTCGCCCGGTGCGAGGCGTTCGTCGCGCGGGCCGGCGACCTGCCCGCGGTCAACGCCGACGCCCGTCTGGTGCTCGGACTGCACGCCGTCGCCCAGGGTGAGTGGGGGCAGGCCGAACAGTGGCTGGGCGGGGTGGACGCGTCGGTGACCGACCGCACGGCCGCTCCCACCGCGACCGCCGCGTCCGCGGGGCTCGTCCGTCTCGCGCTGGCCCGCCAGGATCTCGCGGCCGCCGCACGGCAGGCCCGGGAGGCATGGGCGGGCATCGAGAACAAGAACGTGTGGGTGTGGGCCGCCGAGTTGGCCCCGTGGGCCGTCGAGGCGCTGGCGCGGACGGGCGACGCCGCGACGGCCCGGAGCATGACGGACAGGTTCGCGGCGGGACTCGTCGGACGGGACTCCCCGTCGGCATCGGCTTGCCTGGAATGGGCGCGAGCCGCACTGGCGGAGGCCGAGGGGGCGCTGACGGAGGCGGTTCCGCGTTACCGCCGGGCCGCGGAGGCCTTCGGGCACATGCGTCGCCCGTACAGCCGCACGATCACCGCCGAGGCCGCCGCCCGCTGCGCGCTGGCGGCCGGGGACGAGGACGCCAAGGCGCAGGCGCTGTCCGATCTGGCCACCTGCGAGCGTGAGTTCGCGGATCGCGGGGCGACCTGGGACGCCGCACGTGTGCGGGCGGAGTTGCGTGCGCACCAGCCCTACGAGAAGCGGCGTCCGCGGGGGCGTCCGTCGTACGCGGACGAGCTCTCCCCGAGGGAGCGCGAGGTCGGCGAACTGGCGGCCGGCGGCCTGACCAACCGGGAGATCGCGGCGACGCTGCACCTGTCGCACCGCACGGTGGAACAGCACGTCGCCAGGGCCATGCGCAAGTTGGGGACGACCTCCCGCACGAGGCTGGTGGAGCCCCAGCACCGTCCGGCGCACCTCGGCGGCGGGGAGGAGGAGTGAGCGGGTCCTGCCGGCGGGCCCGCCCTGCTCGCGGGTCCTGCCGGCAGGCCACGCCCTGTTCGCGCGAGAGGCGGGTGGACCCGTTCTGTTCGCGTCGTCCGTGTGTGCCCGGCACGCGCGGTGGCACCAGCGCCGACTGCTCCAGGGGACCGGCCACGGCGGTGCCCACCGGGCGGGAGGGGGCGCTGGAGCAGTCCACGCGGGTCGGCGGGACGGGGCCGGTCAGCCGGTGGCGGTCAGAGGGGGCACGGTGGCCGGACCCGGGGTCCGGCGGGACATGCGCAGGCCGGCCAGGGTGATGAAGACCGTGGAGAACAGTGCGGAGAGGGCGAACGCGGTGAAGCCCCAGTCAGCCGCTCCGCCGGCGAGCAGCTGACCGCCGAGCCAGGGACCGAACACGGCGCCGAAGCGGCCCATGCCGGAGGTCCAGCCCACGGCCGTGGCGCGGTTCCCGGAGGTGGAGTAGCCGGCCACCGTCGCGTAGATCATCGTCTGGGCGCTGTTGAGGAACAGACCGGTGAAGAAGATCACCGTGAAGGTCAGTGCGAGCGGCATGTGGACGCTCAGCAGGTAGACGCCGACGGCGGTCAGGAGGAACCAGATCGCCGAGATGCGTGGCGCGCCGAAGCGGTCGGCGCAACGGCCGGCGACGAGCATGCCCACGATGCCGCCGAGGTTGAAGACGACGACGAAGTGCAGGGAGGAGCCGAGCTCGTACCCCTGGCCGCGCATCATGGTGGGGAGCCAGGTCGCGACGCCGTACACGAGCAGCAGGCCGCCGAAGGAGGCCAGCCAGAACATCGCGGTCTGGATCCACTCGCCGCCCCGGAAGAGCTGGGCGAGGGCGCTCCAGCGCTCGCCTGCCGCGGGGCGGTTCTTCGCGGGGGCGGGGAGTTCGACGGCGTAGCGGTCGGCGAGCTCGCGCGCCTCGGCGGTCCGACCCTTCGCGATCAGGAAGCTCAGTGACTCCGGCATGAGCCGGGCGACCAGCGGAACCGCGATGACCAGCGGTATCACGCAGACCCAGAAGGCCGCACGCCAGCCGAGGGGCTCCACGATCCACAGGGCCACGTAGGCGGAGAGGATGCCACCGGCGTGGTGGGCGGTCATCAGCGCGCCGATGACGAAGGCGCCGCGGCCGCGCGGGGCGTAGTCGGAGACCATGGTGATCGCGGTGGGCAGCAGGCCTCCGAGGCCGAGCCCGGCGAGGGTCCGGCCGAGCCCGAAGACCGCGACCGTGGGGGCCGCCGCGCAGAGGGCCGAAGCCAGCGAGAACAACGCGGTGCAGGCCATGATCATCTTCTTGCGCCCGATGAGGTCGGTGAGCGTGCCCGAGGACAGGGCGCCGATCAGCATGCCGAAGGTGGCATAGCTGCCGAGGTCACCGGCCGTGCCCGGCTCGAGGCCGAGAGCGTGCTCCTCCAGCATGTGGGGCAGCACGGAGCCGTAGATGAACATGTCGAGGCCGTCGAAGAGCACGACGAGCCAGCACAGAGCGATGACCAGCATGGCCATTCTGCTGCCGCGGGCGGCCGGGGCGAGCGAGGAGGACATCGTTGTTTCCTCTCGTCCGGGAGGAGGGTCCCTGGAGATCGGTGCGAAGAAGGGCGGGTGGTCGGCGCGGCTCGATCCGCCGGCCCGACACGAGGCGAGACGGATGCTCGCGATGGTGGCCTTGACGGTAGAAACACCCGAACAGCATGTCAACGTTTTTGTTGACAATCTAAGAAACAATTTGGCCCCGGTTCGGCGCAGGGCCGGACCGGGGCCGGAGGAGCAGTGCGGGACGTCAGGCGACGGGCGGTGTCCCGTGGGTGTGGAACGACTCGATGGTCTGCAGACCCCATGCCTGGCCCTTGGCGCGTTCCGCCTCGGTCCAGGTGATCAGGGGCCAGTCGGGAGCGAGCACGAGGCGGGTGAGCGGGTTGCACAACTCGATGCGGTTGCCGCCCGGCTCGTAGACGTAGAGGAAGAACGTCTGCTGGATGGCGTGCTTGTGCGGACCGGTCTCGATGAACACGCCTGTGTCGAGGGCGAGGTCGGCCGCGCGCAGGATGTCCTCGCGCGTGTCGGCGGCGAAGGCGATGTGGTGCAGCCTGCCGCTGGAGCCCGTCCAGTCCTCGGTGTAGACGATGTCGTAGGACTTGTCGGTGAACGTCAGCCACTGTGCGGCGATCCTGCCGCTGTCGAGCCGGATCTGCTCCGTGGGGCGGGCGCCGAGGACCTCACGGAGGAAGTCGCCGTCGGCCGCCACGTCGGCGCCCAGGAAGTTGACGTGGTCAAGGCGGCGCACGCCCACCCCGTGGCCGGGCTTCGCCTGCGGCTGGTTCTTGAGGCCGGGCCGCAGTTCCTCGGGGGCCTCGTACCACTCGGTCTCCCAGTACAGCGCGAGTTCGTGGCCGTCGGGGTCGGTGGTGACGTACAGCGGGCCGATGCCCGGTTCGTCCTCGACCCAGCGGCCCGGGCGGCCGGCCTTCTCGAGTGCCTCGACCCGGCGGCGGAGCGCTTCCTCGCCGGAGGTGCGCAGAGCCGTACGGCGGATGCCCGGTGTGGTGTGGGCGGTGAGCTTCAGGCTGTGGTGCTCGTAGTCGTCCCAGGTCCGCAGGTACACGGAGTCACCGGAGCGGCCGTTCTCGGTCAGTCCGAGGTAGTCGGTGAAGAAGCGGACACTGGCGTCCAGGTCCGGGGTCAGCAGTTCTACGTGGCCGAGGTGGGCGATGTCGCCGAGGGGCGGGGTCATCTGCGATTCCTTGAAGTGCGGGTGCGGGTGCGGGGACAGGGGTTAGGAGTCAGTTGGGGCGTGGGAAGACGGTGCCGTCGAAGATCTTTCGGGCCGTGCGTACGACGGCGGTGCGGCGCGCCGTCGGGAGGCCGCCCGCCGTGCCCGGATCGATGCTCGACTCGATGTCGAGGAACCCGGTGGGATGCTCGATGCGCAGCCGGTCCCCGTGGGCGGGCAGCCGTGCGACCTCCTCGCCGACGCCGCCCACGATGCGCAGACCGGCGGCGACGCCGGCGGCGCCCAGCACGCCGATGGACGTGTGGCAGCGCACCGGGATGAACGTGCGCGTCGCCACGGACCCGCCGTGCCGGGGAGGGGCCAGCAGGCTCACCTTCGGCACCGTGGTGTCCGAGACGTCTCCCAGGCCCATCAGTTCGCCGGCCACGAGGCGGATCTCCCGGACACGTTCGGCCAGGGCCCGGTCCGCCTCCAGTTCCTTCGGGTCCTCGTCACCGGTGACCCCGAGGGCGGACGCGGCGACCAGCACGGTCGGCATGCCGTTGTCCACGCAGGTCACCTCCACCCCGGCCGCGGTGTCACGGGCGCGGCCGCTGGGGAGCAGAGGGCTGTTGCCGGGCAGGAACTCGATCACCACGGGGGCGGCCGCACCCGGCACCCCGGATATCTCCGCCGGTCCCGTGTGCGAGACGCGACCGTCCGGCGTCGGGAAGGTCGCGGTGGCGAAGTCCCCGCTGTTCACCATCCGGATCCGTACCGAGGTCTCGCCGTCACCGGCCGGGACCAGGCCCCGCTCGACCGCGAAGGGGCCGACCCCGGCGAGTATGTTGCCGCAGTTCTGACGGCTCGCCACTTCTGCTGTGTCCACGCCCACTTGCAGGAAGAGGTAGTCGACATCGGCATCCGGGTGGCCGGACGGGGAGACGACCGCGACCTTGCTGGTCAGCGGGTGCCCACCGCCCAGGCCGTCGATCTGCCGCGGATCGGGGCTGCCCATGACGCGGAGCAGCAGCCCGTCACGGACGGCGGAGTCCGCGGGCAGGTCCTCGGCGAGGAAGTAACCGCCCTTGGAGGTGCCGCCGCGCATGAGCATGCAACGCACCCCGTCGAGGGGGCCGGTCACGACTCGGCCCCGTCGCGGGTGTGCTCCTCGCGCGCCCGGCCCGTGGCGCCGGGACGGACGAAGGGCTCGCGGGGGCCGGTGCGCCGCGTGGACCCGTGGCCGGAGACCACGCGGCAGCCGGCGGGCGCCGCGACACCCTTCGCTTTCGCCTTCGGCGGCTCGGTGACGGTCGCGCCGCTCATGCCATCTCCCTCATCGGCGGGAATCCTCTCGACGGGCGGGCGTGCGCCCGCCCCCATGTGCCCGTCGTCGCGCAGTGCGTCGATCACACCGCGCAGACGGGCCCGGACCGCCACTTCGGCGGCCTTCTCCACCAGTCGTCGAGCCGGCGCCATGTCGCCGCGCAGGATGCCCTGCCCGAGCCGCACGAGCACGTGCTGTCCGGCCCGCTCCCCGATGCCTGGGCGGGGATCGTTCCCCATCGCGCCCTCCCTGGTGAGTGCTTGTTGAACCTAAATCCAGGGAAACAATATTGTCAACGATTTTGACGACGTTATGGGTGTCAGGCTCGGCGGCGCTGTCGGCCCCGCCGCGCCCGGCCTTGCGGGTGTCGGGCGGGCCTTGCGGGTGTCGGGCCGCGCGGGTGCCCGGCTCTGTCGGGGGCCCGGGACGTCGAACGCCCCCGGCCGGGAGTCGGCCGGGGGCGAAGGGGGTGCGGGGCCCGCGCCGCTCAGGGCGGCGGGCCCGGCACTCGGGCTGGGGGAGCGGCCCAGGATCAGCGCGTGATGCGGAAGCTGTGGAGCTGGTCGGCGCCGTCGAGGCCGGCTCCGGACTTGTCGACGACGTAGGCGGTGCCGTTGGCGACCGTCACGTGGTTGGGGCCGGCGCCGGTGGTCACGGTCCGGACGATCTTGCCCTTCTTGGGGTCGACCACCGTCACGTCGGCCGCGGTGCGGTTGACGACCACGATGTTGCCCGTGCGGTCGTCCTGGGCGACGGACAGGGCGCCCGCACCCGTCGCGACGGACTTGGTGACCAGGCCCTTCCTCAGGTCGATCACCGAGACGTCACCGCTGGTCTGGTTGGCGGTGTACGCGGTGCGGCCGTTCCTGGACAGTGCGATCGAGATCGGGCCGTCACCGGCGGGGACGAGCCGAGGTGCTGCGGACCGGGTGGTGACCTCGATGACCTGATCGCCGTTGAGGTCGGCGGCGTAGGCCGTGCCGGTCCTCTCGTTCACCACCAGGCCGGTCGGGCCCGAGCCGGCGACGGTGACGCGCTTCTTCTCCTTGAGGGTCTTCGAGTCGAAGGCGACGAGGGAGCCGTCCGTGAAGGCGCTCGTCCACACGGTGTCGTGACGCTCGTCGACGACGATCTCGCGGGCGTGGTTCACGTTCGGCAGGGTGGCCAGGTGCTTGCCGGAGCGCTGGCTGTAGACCGCGACGGTGTTGTTGCGGGTGTTCGTCGTCCAGACCGTGTTGTGCTCGTCGTCGACGGCGACACCGTAGACGGCCTCGAGCGCGCCCGTGGCGGCGTCGGTGACCGGCGGAGTGATGGTCTGCTCCACCTCGAAGGTCCTCGGGTCGACCTTGAGGAGGCTGGAGCTCACCACCGGCGGCCTGCCCACGGCGGAGGACACCCACAGGACGTTGTTCCGCTCGGAGTACGAGGACTGGTAGAGGCCCTTGACCAACGGCGCGACCGTGACGGCGTCGCCGCCGGTGTGCGCGGCGGCGGTACCCGTCAGTGCGGCGGTGGTACCTGCGGCGATCGCGACGGCGACGGCGGCGCGGATGACTGTGCGAGGGCTTCTGCGGACGGACGGGGTCATGCTGGGGTCAACTCCCTGACAGCTGGCTACGGAGGATTCGCGATGCTTAGAACTTAGCTTAGGCTAACCTAAGTAACGCACCCTCAGGTGTGTGACCTGAGCGACAACTTCCCTGTGAGGGTGCGCGGTCGGCGTATGTCAGGCCTGTGCGGCCGGGCCCGTCCGGCGGCGGACGGCGAACAGGGTGGTCCCCGCCGCCCCGGCTGCTCCGCCCACCGCTGCGGCTGCCGCCGACCAGCCGATGGTCGCGTACGAGACCGGACTGCTCACGGAGGCGGCCGTGGCGGTGGTGTCGGTGGCGATCCGTGGCGCGGTGGAGGCGGCTGCCTGTGCGCCGTCCACCACGGCCGCCGTGCCGGGCGCGCTGACCGTGATGCCGACCTTGAGCGTGGTGGAGGGGTTGGGCGCGAGGAAGCGTAGCCAGTGGGCCCCGGCCTGGGTCTCGGCCGGTATGGTCACGTCACCCTCGTACGCGCCGGCGGCGTCGGCCTTCCACTGGCCGAGGATCTCCTCGTCGTCGAACTTGACGGTGACGGTCCGTCCGGCCGGGAACTTGGTCACCTTGAAGTGGATCTTCCCGCCCGCCTGTACCTGGTCGGCCGTCACCTCGGCCTTGGCGCCCCGCGAGTTGGACGCGGCGGCAGGCGCGCCGGAGGCCGCGGGGACCGGCGCGTCGGAGCCGCCGGTTGCCCTCCCGCCCGTGGTTGCCCCGGCGTCGGCCGCCGCACCCGTGGTGACCGTGAAGTCGGCTCTGAGGCTCGTCGAAGGGTTGGGGGCGAGGAAGCGCAGCCAGTGGGCTCCTGCGGTGGCGTCCGCGGGTACGGTCACGCTGCCCGAGAACGACCCGTCCGCGCCGATGCCCGGCCACTGCCCGATGATCTTCGAGTCGTCGAGCTTCACGGTGAGCTGCTGCCCTGCCGGGAATCCGGTCACCCGGAAGGAGACCCTGCCGCCGGCGGCGACCTGCGAGCCCGCCGTGATCGTGGCCGAGGCGGCGCCGGTGCCGCTCCCGGACCCGCCCGTGCCGGACCCGCCCGTGCCGGAGGAACCTGTGCTGGACCCGCCCGTGCCGGACCCGCCCGTGCCGGAGGAGCCGCCACTGCCGGAGGTGTCCCCTCCGCCGGAGGTGCCTCCGGCGGAGGGGCCGGTGTCACCGCCGCCCGTGCCGGAGGGTGTCACCGAGATGTCCGCCTTCAGGCTCGTCGACGGGGCGGGCGCCAGGAAGCGCAGCCAATGCGCGCCCGCGGCAGTCGACTTGGGTACGGTGACCGTTGCGGTGAGGGTGCCGTCGGCCTTCACGGCGGAGGGCCACTGCCCGATGATGCCGGTGTCGTCCAGTTTGACCGTGACGCTCTGGCCCCTGGTGAATCCGGACAGGGCGAAGGTGACCTTTCCGCCGGCTGCGACCTCGGATCCGGCCAGCCGCACCTTCGGTGTGGCGGCCGGAGCGGTGGCCGTGGGTGTCGGTGTGGGAGTCGGCTTCGCGGTGGGCGCCGGGGTCGGGCCGGGAGTGGAAGTGGTGCCCGTCACCGACAGGTTCTCGCTGCGGACGCTCGTCTGCGGTGCCAGGAACCGCAGCCAGTGTTCGCCGCCGGGGGCCGCGTCGGCCGGGACGGTCACCCGCCCCGACGCGCTGCCGTCGTCGCCGATCGGCAGGTCCCGCAGGAGGACCGTCGTGTCGTCGAACTTGACGGCCAGTTTCGTTCCGGCGGGGAAGCCCGACACCTGGAACGTCACCTCACCGCCCGCCTTCACGGACGTCGTGCCCAGCGTGACCGCGGGCGCCACGGTGTCCGCGACGAGTGCGACCGCTTCGGTGGCGTCCGCTCCGGCAGGGCCGGTGGCGGTCAGGGGGACGGCGAGTGCGCCGAGGCCGAGCGTCGCGCCGGCGGCGAGCGCGGCGACCCGGCTCAGCCGGGGCCGGGAGGCGAAGGGGGCCGGTGCGGGCGTGCGGGAGGGTCTGGCAGGGATCATGGTGAGCTGCTCCTGGCGGCGGAGTGAAGAGGGACGGGCAGGCGCCCGGCTCGCGAGTGGCCGAACGTCCCCCGGATTCGCTTAGGTTAGCCTAGCCTTAGTGTGTCGGAGTCGCGCCCCGTGACCCCCTCGTGGCGAGGGGCCGGACAAAAGGTAAGGTGACCCTAAGTCGCACGTCCCTCTGTTCGGAGTTCCCTCGTGATCACGTCGAAACCGCCGCAGGACGCCCCGCGCAGACCGCCGAGGACGGCGCGTCCGGATCCCCTGACGCGACTCACCGAACCGGGATGCCCGCTTCCCGCCGCTCAGGGGACCGAGGATTTCTGGGCCGCCGTGCGCGGACCGGTCGTCTCACCGGATCCCCGGGGCAGCGACGACCACCGCGCGGTGACGTTCCTGTGGCGCGGCGGCCCCGCCACTCGCGCCGTCCAGGTGCTCCCCAACAAGCTCGGCGACCCCCGGGCCCCCGAGGGCAATCTGATGGAACGGCTGCCCGGCACGGACGTGTGGCACTGGACGCTGCGGCTGCGCCACGACTGGCGGGGCACGTACGACTTCTACGTGGACGAGGGGGGCGGCCCGGAGAGCGGCACCCCCGCCTACTGGCAGTGGCTGCGCACCCAGCGCCGGCCCGACCCGCACAATCCCCGGGCACTGCCGCGCCGGTGGAGCGGCGATCCGGTCTCCTACGCCGAACTCCCGGCTGCCCCACGCGCCCAGGACTGGCAGCCCAGGCCGGACGTGGCCCACGGCCGTACCGCCGTCCACGACGTCCCTGCCCGGGGCCTCGGCGGCAACCGCCGCGTATGGCTCTACGAACCGGCCCTGCCCGCCGGGCATCCGGCCGACCTCCCGGTGCTCGTCCTCCTGGACGGGGAGCACTGGCAGCCGCGTCTCGGCCTGGCACACCTGCTGGACAACCTCATCGCGGACGGCCGGATCCCCCCGCTCGTCGCCCTGCTTCCGGAGTCCGTGGACGCGGACACCCGCTGGACGGACATGACCTGCCGTCCGGAGTACGCGGCCTTCCTCGCCGACGAACTGCTGCCCTGGGCGGCCGCCCGGCTGCCGGTCACGGACGACCCCGCGCGCACCGTCGTCGCCGGGCAGAGTCTGGGCGGGCTGTGTGCCGCCCATACGGCCCTGTCCGCACCGGGGCGCTTCGGCAACGTCCTCGTCCAGTCGGGTTCCTTCTGGTGGCCGGACGGCCCGGGTGCCGAGTGGCTGACCCAGCAGATCGCCCGGGGGCCGAGGCTCCCGGTCCGCTTCCGGCTCTCCTTCGGTGAGCAGGAGTGGGTGGCCCTCCCGGCCGCCCGCAGGCTCCGGGACACCCTCGAGGCGGCCGGGTACGAGGACGCCTCGTACCGGGAGTTCAACGGCGGGCACGACTACCTGTGCTGGCGAACGGAAATGGCGGACGGCCTGGTGGAGCTGCTGTCTCCGGACACCCCGGGGGCCAGGCCGTAGGAGGCCCGCCCCGGGGTGCGGGCACCGGGGCGGGCTCCCTTCAGTGGCCCGGCCTCCCCTCGGCGGCCCGGCTCCCACTCGCGGGCGCAGGCCCCGTAGGGGGCGGGCCGGGGCGGGCGGACCACCCCGGTGGTACCTCGCGCCAGACCGGCCACAGGGACAGCTGCCCCCGGGCGTTCTCCAGCACCAGATGGGTGGCGTCGTCCTCCGCGCCGGGATCGAACGGGCCGCTCTCGCCGTTCATGCGTCGAGCTCCTTCAGCCGGGCCGCCAGGACGGCGGTGACGTCGTCGAGGAACCGGTCCTGCATCAACTGCGGATGCGTGCAGTCGACATCGTGGTTCACGATGCTCCCGGTCACGTGCGGCCGCCAGGCCTCGCGGGTGAGCCAGTCCTCGGCCCGCGGGGCTGCGGCCGTGAAGAACAGCAGGTCGCCGTCGAAGACGTGGTGCTCGTGCTCACGCATCATGCGGGCGTGGTTGGGCACGATGTCGACGATCTTCGACAAGGTCAGGTCGCTGAGCCCGGCCAGCGGACTGCCCGCCCTGCGCAGCGTCGTCACCACATCGGCCCGGGTGCGTTCGCCGGTGCGCTCGAAGCCCGCCATGCGCAGCACCGCGGTGAGCGCGTCACCCTCCTCGGGGGCCGGCCTCTCCCTCCACTGCTCGGCGGGGAACGAGTCCAGCAGGGCGAGGAGCTGGACCTCCTCGCCGGCCTCCTGGAGCAGGACGGCCACCGTATGCGCCAGTACCCCGCCGACCGACCAGCCCAGCAGCCGGTAGGGACCGTGCTCCTGGACCTCACGGATGCGCCCGACGTAGTCGGCCGCCTCCTCCTGGAGGGTGCGCGGGAGGGGCTCGTCGCCTACGAGCCCGCGGGCCTGGATGCCGTACAGCGCCTGGCCGGGACCCAGCCCGGCCGACAGGCCGGCGTAACACCAGGCGATGCCGCCGGCCGGGTGGATGGCGAACAGCGGTGGCCGGTGGTCCCCGCCGCGCAGCCGCAGTACGACGTCCAGCGCGTCCTCGGACGCGGTCGACCCGGTGTCGAGCCGGACGGCGAGGGCGGCAGGGGTGGCCGCCTCGAAGAGCGAGCCGATGGTCAGCTCGGCGCCGAACTCCTCGCGGACGCGGGCCACGAGCCGCACCGCGAGCAACGACGTGCCGCCCAGGTCGAAGAAGGCGTCGTCCGGGCCCACCCGGTCCACGCCCAGGACCTCGCCGAAGAGCCGGGTCAGGGTCTCCTCGCGCGGACCGGAGGGACGCCGGGACGCCGTTCCGCCGGTGAAGACGGGGGCGGGCAGCTCCCTGCGGTCCAGCTTGCCGTTCGGACTCAGCGGGAAGGCGTCGAGGACCACCACGGCCGTGGGCACCATGTGCTCCGGCAACTCCCGCCCCAGCGCCGCGCGTACGGCCACGGGGTCGGCGTCACCGGTCACGTAGCCGACCAGCAGCTGCTCGCCCGGCCTGTCCTCCCGAACCACGGCGCAGGCCCCGTCCACCCCGGCCCGCGCCGCCAGCGCCGCCTCGATCTCGCCGAGTTCGATGCGCTGGCCGCGCAGCTTGACCTGGTGATCGGTGCGGCCGAGGTAGTCGACCTCGCCGTCCGGCGTCCAGCGGGCCAGATCCCCCGTGCGGTACATGCGCTCGCCCGGCGGGCCGAAGGGATCGGCGACGAACCGGGAAGCGGTCAGCTCCGGACGGTCCAGGTAGCCGTCGGCGAGCTGACGGCCCGCCAGGTACAGCTCTCCGGCGACCCCGGGGGGACAGGGCTGCAGCGCCGCGTCCAGCACGTAGAGCCGGGTGTTCCACACGGGCCTGCCGATCGGAACCGGTCCGGAACCGTCCGCCGCACACGGATGGTGGGTGACGTCGACGGCCGCTTCCGTGGGCCCGTACAGGTTGTGCAGTTCGACGCCGGGAAGCGCGCGCCCGAAGGAGGTCGCCGTCTCGCGGGGCAGGGCCTCACCGCTGCAGAAGACCCGGCGCAGGCTCCCGCACGCGCCGGCTTCCGCCCCGGCGAGGAAGACCTGGAGCATCGAGGGGACGAAGTGGCACGTGGTGACGGCCTGTTCGCGGATCAGACGGGCCAGATGGACCGGGTCCTTGTGGCCCCCCGGGTCGGCGACGACCAACGTGGCCCCCTGACGCAGGGGCCAGAAGAACTCCCACACGGACACGTCGAACGACGACGGGGTCTTCTGCAGTACCCGGTCCTCGGCGGTCAGGCCGTACTCGCCCTGCATCCACCGGAGCCGGTTGTCGATCGCCGCGTGCGACACGACGACACCCTTGGGGCGGCCCGTGGAGCCGGAGGTGTAGATGACGTACGCCGGATGGGCCGGCGTGAGGGGGCGCGCCGGGTTCACCCAGAGATGTCCGGAGACGTCGAGCCCTTCCAGGACGACCAGCGGGGTACCGGTGCCGTCGGGAAGCCGTCCGGCCCGGTCGGTCACGGCGCACACCGGCGCCGCGTCCCGCAGCATGTAGGCGAGTCTCTGCTCGGGGTAGTCCGGGTCCAGCGGAAGGTACGCGGCCCCGGCCTTCAGTACGGCGAGCAGGGTCACGACCAGCTCCACCGAACGAGGCACCGACACCGCGACCACCGTGCCCGGCCGGGCGCCGAGCGTCTGCAGGTGCCGGGCCAGCCGGTTGGCCCGGGTGTTGAGCTCCGCGTAGGTGAGCGAGGTGTCCCCGTGCACCAGGGCCGTCGCCTCGGGGGTGCGCGCGGCGCGCGACTCGATCGGGCCGATGAGCGTCGTCGGCGGCAGAGCACGGGCGGTGTCGTTGAACGTGTCGACGACCAGGGTGTGTTCGGCGGGCGTGACGATGGCGTGCACGGCGGTCGGGCTGTGCGGGTCCGTCCGCACCAGCCGCTCCACGAGGTGCAGGAACCGTGCCTGGTGCGCGGCGAGTTCGCCCTCGTCGTACAGGGCGGGGTTGCCGTCGTGGTCGATGCGCAGCCCGAGACCGTCGGCCCGGTCGTAGATGTTCACCGTGAGGTCGTCGACCGGCCCGGCGGACAGGTTCCGGGCGCGGACAGGCGCTCCCGCGAAGTCGAGGGCGTAGTCGAAGGGCATGACGTTGACGAGCGGGCCGACCAGAGCCCGGTTCTCGCCCAGCAGTCGCAGGTCGCGCCGGATGTCCTCGTAGCGGTAGCGCTGGTGGCGGCGGACCTCGCGAATGCCGAGGACGACCTGGCGGACGAGCTCGGCGAAGGTCATGGCGGGAGCGACCGTCAGCCGCAGCGGCAGCACGTTCATCACCATGCCGGGCACGCGCAGCGACACCGAGCCCAGCCGGCCCATCATCGGCAGGCCGAGCACGACCTCGCCGCGACCGGTCGCCCGGGCGGTGTACAGAGCCTGGGCGGCGATCAGCACGTCGGGCCATGTCGCGCGCAGCCGTTCGGCGAGCCCGTGCAGACTCTCCGTGGCGGCCGGTCCCAGATGGGCCGTGCTGCGCAGGAACGTACGCGAGGGGAGTGCGCCCCGGCCCGCGAGCCGGGGCACCTCCGGCCGGTCGCCGAACGCCTCGCGCCAGTGTGTACGGTCGGCGTCGAAGGCGTCCGACGAGCGGTAGGCGGTGTCCTCCGCGACCAGGTCCGCCAGCGCCCCGAAGACCCGGGGGCCGGGGTCCGTGCCCCGCACCAGCGCCGAGTAGACCTCGGCGGTACGCCGGACGAGGAGCGAGTAGCCGAAACCGTCCATGACGAGGTGGTGGATCCGCTGGTACCAGAGCCACCGCTCGTCGCCTACGCGGAAGAGCGCGTGGCGGAAGGGCGGGCCCGCAGCCAGGTCGCACGGCTCGGCGAGGTCGGCGCGCATCCACTGCTCGGCCCGCCGGTCCGCGTCCGGCGCGTCCCGCAGGTCGTGCACGGTCAACGGCAGTTCGCCCAGGGGACCGAGGTACTGGCGCGGCCCGTCCGCGGACTCCTCGACCCGCACCCGCAGGGAGTCCGTCTCGTCGGCCACCTGCCGCAGGGCCTCGGTGAACAGTCCGGCGTCGAGCGGCCCGTCGATCTCCAGGCACTCCGCCGTGTTCTGTGCGGGGCTGAGCGGGTCGAGCGACTGGGCGTACCACATGCCGGACTGGGCGGCGGTCAGCGGGAGAAGGCCCTGGCCGAGGCCATCCTGACCGGTGTCCCCGGTGAGCGGGACGGTCACGAGACGGCTCCCAGCAGCGCGGCCCAGCTCTCGACGGAGGGCTGCTCGGCCAGGTCGGCGAAGTCCGCCCGCACGCCGTGGTCCCGGCGCCAGCGCCCGAGCAACGCCATGATGCGGACGGAGTCGAGCCCGTAGTCCAGGAGGTTCTCGTCCACGGGTATGTCGGCGGGGTCCTCGCCGAGCGAGTCGGCGACGTCGGCGCGGATGAGTTCACGGGTGAGTGCCACAGCGGTCAGATCTCCTTCAGCAGTGCGTCGGTCGTGGTCACCGAAGCGCAGCGGCCGGCGGCGTAGCGAAGCGCCATGTCGTGGTCCTCGCGCGAGAAGTCGGCGACGGCGTCGGCGACGACGAACGCCCGGATGTCCCGCATCCACGCGTCGCAGGCGCTCATCAGGACGCCGATGTGCGCGTAGACCCCGGTGACGACCAGCTGGTCGCGGCCGGACTCACGCAGGACGTCCTCCAGCCGGGTGCGCACGAACGCGCTGTACTTCCACTTGGTCAGGACGGTGTCCCCGTCCACGGGAGCGACCGCCGCCGGAATGGCCAGGGCCTCGGGGTCGTCGGCCGCGCCGGGGCCCCAGAAGTCGAGCTGGAGTCCGCGTTCCTCGGGGGTCTGGCCGCCGTTCTGCGCCGAGTAGACCACCGGCACACCGGCTCTGCGGCACGCCTCGATGATCCGGGCGGTGTTGGCGAGCATCCCGGTCAGGGGCTGCTGTCCGGCCGGGTAGGCGCTGAGGAAGTGGTTCTGCAGGTCGTGGACGAGCAACACGGCGCGTGCGGGGTCCACGGTCCAGTCGGCGCGGTTCGTGGGCAGTTCGGCCTCGGTCGGCAGGGCGTAGGGGGCGATGGCGGGAAGTGCCATGGAGATGGGGCCTTTCGGTGCCGCTCTCGGCGGACTCGGGGGTGCCGGCGTAGGCCGGCGTGTGTCGGAGGGGCCGGGTGCGGGTGCGTTCCGGCGGACTCGGGGGGACGTCGTCAGGACCGGGCGGGGGCCGCTTCGGAACGCAGTCCCTTCTTGCTGACCTTGCCGATACCGGTCTGGGGGAAGGCGTCGACGAACTCGACGAGGTCGGGGACCTTGTAGGCGGCGACACCACGCTCGCGGACCAGTCGCTTGACGGCGGCGGGCTTCAGCGGCTCGGCGCCCTCGCGCAGGATGACGTAGGCGAGGGAGCGTTCACCCAGGTACTCGTCGGCGACGCCCACGACGGACACGTCGTGCACGGCGGGGTGGGAGAGGATGATGTTCTCGATCTCCTCGGGCGCCACCTTCTCACCACCCCGGTTGATCTGGTCCTTGGCCCGCCCCTCGACCACGAGGTGGCCGGTCGGCGTGCGGCGCACGATGTCGCCGGTGCGGTAGAAGCCGTCGGGGGTGAAGGCCCGGGCGTTGTGGTCGTCCGCACGCCAGTAACCGCGGATCGTGTACGGGCCGCGGGTCAGCAGATGGCCGTAGCCGCCCTCCGCGACCTCGTCGCCCGCGTCGTCCACGATGCGGATCTCGTCGTCCGGGGAGATGGGGAGGCCCTGCGTGGTGACGACGGTCTCGTGGTCGTCGTCCAGGCGCGTGTAGTTGACGAGCCCCTCGGCCATGCCGAAGACCTGCATGAGGCGGCAGCCGAGCGCGGGTTCCAGGCGGCGGGCCGCCGCCTCGCTGTACTTGGCACCGCCGACGAGGACCAGCTCCAGGCTGGAGAGGTCCTCCTCGGCGTCGGGGGCGGCCTCCGTCCAGACCAGGGCGAGCGGAGGCACCATCCCCGTCATCGTGACGCGTTCGCGCTCCACGAGGGGGAAGGCCGTCGCCGGGTCGGGGCGGGGGCAGAGGACGACGGTGCCGCCGGCGTACAGCGCACCCAGCCAGCCGGGCGAGCTCATGGGGAAGTTGTGCGCGGCCGGAAGGACGACGAGGAAGCGGGTGTCCTCGTCGACTCCGCAGATCTCGTTGGACCCGCGCAGCGAGTAGATGTAGTCGTCGTGCGTACGGGGGATGAGCTTGGGCACCCCCGTCGTACCGCCCGAGAGCTGCAGGAAGGCCAGGTCGTGCGGTTCCGGTCCGGCGAGCTCTCCGGCCGGGGCGCACGGCACGTCCGACAGCGCGGTGTGCTCACCCGGGTCGCCGACGACGAACACGTGTCGCAGGGTGGGCGTCCGCTCCCTGACCTTGGACGCGAGCGCCCGGTGGTCGAAACCGGCGTGCGCGTCGGGGATCACGTAGGCGACTGCCTCGGTGAAGGAGCAGAAGTACTCGATCTCCGTCTCCCGGTGCGCGGGCAGCGCGTACACGGGCAGGGCACCGAGGCGGAACAGCGCGAAGGCCACCTCGATGAACTCGCCGATGTTGGGGAGCTGCAGGACGACCCGGTCACCCCGGGAGATGCCGCGGGCGGCGAAACCGGCCGCCAGGCGGGCCGAGTTCTCCTCCAGTTGCCGGTAGGTCCAGGTGCGCCGCTCGGGCGCGGGGTCCACGACCGCGATCCGGTCGGGGTGCGCGGCTGCGCGCCCGGCGAGCACGGAGCCGAAGGTCTCACCGCGCCAGTGGCCGGCCGCCCGGTAGCGCTCGGCGAACTCGGCGGGCCAGGTGGGCGCGTCGGCGCCCGAGTCGATGGTCACAGTGTCGCTCCCACGGCGTCGAGGAATGTCCGGAACTTGGCCCCGGTCTCCGCGGTCTCGGCGGCGGGGGACGAGGCCGCGACCACGCCGGCCCCGGCGAACAGCGTCAGGGTGCGGCCCTCGGCCTCGGCGCAGCGGATCGTGACGACCCACTCGCCGTCACCGTCAGCGTCCTGCCAGCCGAGCATGCCGGTGTACGCACCGCGGTCGAAGGGCTCCGACTCGGCGATGACGGCGCGGGCGACGTCGGTCGGGGTCCCGCACACCGCCGGTGTGGGGTGCAGGGCGGAGGCCAGGTCCAGTGCCGTGGTGGTCCCCGGGTCGGCGAGGTCTCCGGTGAGGGTCGTCGACAGGTGCCACATCGTGGCCGTCCGTACGAGCGTGGGGTGTTCGGGGACCTCCAGGCGCGTGCAGAACGGGGCGAGGGCCTCCCGTACGGCATCGATGACGACGGCGTGCTCGTGCAGGTCCTTCGGTGATTCGAGGAGCGCCGCCGCCCGCCGGACGTCCTCTGCCAGGTCGCTGCTGCGGGGAGCCGATCCGGCCAGCGGATTGGCGACGAGCTGTCCGCCCCGGCGCGCCACGAGCAACTCCGGGCTGGCACCGATGAGGGTGCGGCCGGGGCCGCTGGGCACCGCGAAGGTGTAGCCCCTCGGGTCACGGCGTGCCAGCCGGCCCAGCATCGCGGGCAGATCGAGGGCGTGGGAGGACGTGAGCTCCAGGGTGCGGGCGAGCACGACCTTGTCGAACTCCCCGGCCCGCATGCGCCGCACGGCCGACGCCACCGCGTCGCCGTACCGGGCGGCGGCCGGGACCTCGCGCATCGCCCAGTCGGCGGCGTGTTCTACGTCCGGCCCCCGCAGAGCGATGAGCGGGTCCTCGCGCAGGGCGGGTGCCCGGCGTACGGATGACGGAACCGCCAGCGCGGGAGCTCCGTCCGGGTCGAAGGGCAGAGCGCCGATGACCATGGGGGCCGGGTCGCCCGCGCGTCGTCGGGCATCGAGGACGTCGCGCACCCGAAGGGCCACCGGGCGTGCGTCGTGGGGTATCTCGGCCGCGGTGCCGCTGCCCAGCAGGGTGTGACGGGGTGTGGCGAGGAACCTGTCCGTGCCGGGCCGGTAGGCCTCCAGCAGGGCGGTCGCCGCGCCGGCGGAGCGGAGCGGGGGGGAGTCGGTGGGGACGCGCAGGGAGGCAGACATGGTTTCGTCTCCAGTGGGGGTGGGCTCGAACTGCGGCAGGACGGCACCGGGTCGGTGCGTCTCAGGCACGCAGCGTGGCTCCGCCGTCGACATACAGGTCGTGCATGGTGATGTGGCGGGCGCGGTCGGACACGAGGAAGGCGACGGCGTCGGCCACGTCGGACGGGTCGGCGATGCGGCCGAGCGGGATACCGGTCCGGTAACTGGCCGCGTCCCCTTCCAGGACGCTCCGGGCCCCGGCCTCCTCGTTGCCGGGGCCGCCCGCCGCCCACATGCCGCGCTGCATGTCGGTCAGGGTCGATCCCGGGGAGACGGTGTTGCACCGCACCCCCCGGGACGCCACTTCCAGTCCCAGGCACTTGGTGAACATGACCGCCGCCGCCTTCGACGAGGCGTAGGCCGCCATGTTCGTGCGCGGTATGCCGGCGGCGTTGGACGCGACGGTGACGATGCTGCCGCGGCCCCGCTCGGCCATCCGGCGCGACGCGGCCCGCGAGACGTGGAACACGCCGTTGGTGTTGACGGCGAACGTGGCCGCCCAGTCCTCGTCCGTCAGCTCCGCGACGGACGAACCGCGCAGTATCCCGGCCACGTTGACCGCGATGTCGAGCGGCCCGAGCGTGTCCTCCGTCTCCGCCACGAGTTCCTCCACGGCCTCGGCGTCCGTCACGTCGAGTTCGCGGGCGGTGACCCGGCCGTCGTACCTGCCGGCGACGGCGGCAGCGAGGCCCTCCGTGTGCAGGTCGGTGGCGAGGACGCGTGCGCCGTGTCCGGCGAGTGCGTGGACCACGGCCTCACCGATGCCCCGGCCGGCCCCGGTGACGAGGGCCAGCCGGCCGGCGAGCTCCTGATCGGTGCTCACTTGACCATGGCCTTCCGGATGTCCTCGAGCACCGAGACCGCGGCCTGGGCGCCGCCGAGGCTGGTCCACTTGGAGCCGTCGACCACAGTCGCGTGCTTGTCCTTCACGGCGCCCAGCTGCTGGTAGGCGGGCTTCTCGGAGAGTTCGGTGAGAAGGCCCGCGTCCGTCCCGGCGTCCAGGGTGCCGATGAACAGCCAGTCGCCGTCGATCTCCTCGAGGTTCTCGTCGCTGAGCGGCGTCGAGTGGCCCTCGCCCTTGTCGTTCTGGATGCCGGGGCGCTTGAAACCGAGGTCCTTCAAGACGTCGCTGATGAAGACACCCTGCTGCATGACCGCGGTGCCCTTGGCCGAGTAGCGGGCGACGGAGACGCTCGCGCCGGCCTGTGTACCGAGATCCGTCCTGAGGGCCGCGACCTCGGTGTCGTAGCCCGCGAGGAACTTCTCCGCCTCGTTGGACTTGCCGAGCGTCCTGCCGGTGAGCTCCAGGGACTTCTTCCAGTCCTTGGTGCCGTCGATGGTGACGACGGTGGGGGCGATCTTGCGCAGCTGCGCGAGCACCTGCTCGTCGGCCATCTGGCCGGCCAGGATCACGTCGGGCTTCGCCCGGACGACCTTCTCGATGTCGGGGCCGGTGACCGCGCCCACCACGGGTATGCCCTCGGCCCGGTCGGCGAGATAGGCGGGGGCGCCCTTCTGGCCACGTCCCGCGGTGAGTCCCACCGGCTCGACTCCCAGGGTGAGTGCGGAGTCCAGGTCCATCTCGCTGAGCGCCAGGACGCGCTTCGGCTCGGCGGGCACGTCCACCTTCGTGCCGGTCGCGTCGGTGATGTGGGTGGTGGCGCCCGACCTGCCCGAGTCGTCGGACGCGGCTTCCGGCTCGGAGGACCCGCAGGCGCTCAGCGTCAGTGCGCAGAGAGTGAGCAAGGACGCCGCAACGACAGGGCGGGCGTGACCGCGGGAAGAGGGGAACGAGCTGGGCGCCATGGCCTGGGGTCTCCGTCTGTGTTCGTATGGTCGTCTGTTCCGGCGGGCTCTCCCGCGGCATCACGGGAGTGGGCTGGGGCCATGACACCTCTTCAGGGCATGACGAAGTCCGGGCACCCGCCGGAACCGGGCGGATAGGTTTAGGTTAGGCTACCCTTATGTCGATAGCGCAAGGGGGCCGGCCCGGAACAGCCGGAACCCGCCAACGTGAAAGCCCGCCGATGACGGCGGAGGGGCGCACCGTTCCGTGGACCACCGCGGGACTTCTCGTCCTTCTCCTCGGCCTGGTGGTGCTCTCCCTCCTCGTCGGCACCGGTTCCAGTTCCGCGGGCCGCGCCTGGGACTTCATCACCGGTGACGCCGCCGCCCGTGGCGACGCCCAGATCCGGCTGGCCGTCATGGACGTACGCCTCCCGCGCACAATTGCCGCCCTGCTCGTCGGTACCTGCCTCGGTGCGGCGGGCTGCCTCCTCCAGGCCGCCACCCGCAATCCTCTGGCCGAAACCGGACTGCTCGGCGTCAATTCCGGTGCCGCGTTCGCCGTTGTGCTCGGGCTCACCTTCTTCGGCGCCGACTCCCCGGGCGCGCTTTTGGTGTGGGCCCTGTCCGGCGGCATGGCCGCGAGCGCCGTCGTCCTCCTGTTCGCCGGTTCCGGACGCACCGCGGGCTCTCCGCTGCGCCTCGTTCTGGCCGGATCCGCACTCGGCGCCACCTTCCACGGCTGCACCTCGTACGTCCTGCTCGGCACCCGGTCGACGTTCGACACCTACCGCTACTGGACGATCGGTTCGCTCGCCGGAGTCGAGATCTCCGACCTCGTACCGCTCCTGCCGCTCGTCGCCCTCGGTCTGCTGGTCGCGCTCGGCTGCGCCCGCCCCCTCTCGGCGCTCGGCCTCGGGGACGACGGCGCACGCTCGCTCGGCCACCACCCCGGCCGTATCCGTCTCGTCGTCGCGGGAGCCGTCTCCCTGCTCGCCGGCTGCGCCGTCGCCGTGGCCGGGCCCATCGCCTTCCTGGGACTGCTCGCGCCGTACGCCGCCCGGGCGCTGACCGGGCCGCGCATGACCGCCCAACTCGTCCTGTCCGCGGTGATCGCGGCCGACATCATGATCGTCGCCGACATCCTGGCGCGGATTGTCATCCGGCCCTGGGAGACGCCGGTCAGCGTGCTGCTCGCCTTCGTGGGCGGACCGCTGCTCGTCTGGATCGCCCGTTCCGACCGCCTGTCCACCGCGGGAGGCACGGCATGACGGATGTGACACCCCCCGACAGCACCGTCCTGCGCACCGGGACGCTCTCCTGGCTCCTCCCGCGCCGCAGCGCACTCGCCGCCGTGCTGCTCGTCCCGCTCATCGCCGTCCTCATCGCCCTGGCCGTGATGGCGAGTTCGACCGGAATGAGCCTGTCCGAAACCGTCTCCGGGCTCCTGGGCACCGGCGACCCCGGCACCGTCATGATCGTGCGGGACTTCCGGCTGCCCCGCATCTTCGCCGGACTGATGGTCGGCGCGGCCCTCGGCATCGCCGGCTGCCTCACCCAGACCCTCGCGGGCAACCGCCTCGCCACCCCCGACCTGGTCGGCGTCAACGACGGGGCCACGGCCGCCGTCGTCGCCGCCGCGGCCGGCTCCACCACAGGGATGGTCGGCGACTGGTGGCTCGGGCCCATCGGAGCCGCCGCCGCCGCGGTGGTCGTCGTCCTGTGCGCCGGCGGAGCGGGCAGCGCCGGCTACCGCGTCCTCGTGGCCGGGATCGGGGTCTCGACGTTCATCGGCGCGGTGAGCGACCTGATCATGTCCCGCGAGAACGACAACACCGCGGGCGGCGTGTTCCTCTGGGCCGTCGGCAGCCTCAACGGACGCGACTGGGGCGTCGGCACGCCACTGGCGCTCGTCCTGCTGTTCCTGGTCCCGCTCGCCCTCGCCGTCGGGCACAGGCTCCAACTGCTGCGCTTCGACGACGACATGGCGGCCTCCCTCGGCGTCGACCTGCGCCGGTTGCGCGCGGGCGCCCTCGCGCTCGCCGTGGCCCTCGCAGGTACGGCGGTCGGTGTCGGCGGTCCCATCGCCTTCGTCGCGCTCGCCGCCCCCGTCCTGGCCCAGCGGCTTGCCGGTCCCACCCGGGTGCCGATCACCGGCTCCGCACTGGCCGGGGCCGCTCTGATCGCCGCGGCCGACGCGCTGGGGCGCGTCGCCGCACCCGTCGAACTGCCCGTCGGCGTCGTCACCAGCGTCCTCGGCGGCCCCTTCCTGCTCTGGGTCCTGTTCCGCCCGGACCGTGCCACCGGAAAGGCGTGACCACCCCCATGACCGACACCACCACCCCCGCGACCGGCGCCCCCGGCGGCACCGGCACACCGGCGCCCGGCATCGACGTCCGGGCCCTCCACGCCGGGTACCCGGGCCGCCCCGTGGTCGAGGACGTCGACCTCACCGTCCGCACCGGACAGGTCGTCGCGATCGTCGGCCCCAACGGCTGCGGCAAGTCGACCCTGTTGCGCACGATCGCACGCCTGCACCGGCCCGATTCCGGCACCGTCCACATCGGCGGCGAGGACATCTGGGAGCTGAACCGGCGCCGCGCCGCCCATCGAGTGGCCCTGCTGCCCCAGTCACCCCGCGCCCCGGAAGCCGTCACGGTGGCCGGACTCGTCCGTTATGGCCGCCACCCCCAGCAGGGGCTCCTGCGCCAGTGGTCACGCGCGGACGAGGACGCCGTACGCGACGCGCTGGAGGCCACCGGAACGACAGAACTGGCCGCCGAACGCCTCGACAGGCTGTCCGGCGGCCAGCGCCAACGGTGCTGGCTCGCCATGGTCCTTGCCCAGCACACCCCCGTGATCCTGCTGGACGAACCCACCAGCGCCCTCGACCTCGGCCACGCGGTGGAGGTCATGGAGCTCGTACGCGAGGTGGCCCGGTCGGGGCGGACCGTCGTCATGGTCCAGCACGACCTTGCCGCCGCGGCCCGCTACGCCGATCTCCTCGTCGCCATGAAGGACGGGCGCGTCGTCGCCCGCGGCACACCGGCCGACACGGTGGACGAGTCGCTGGTGAAGGAGCTCTACGCGCTCGACGCGGACATCCTGCGGGCGCCGGGCGACGGATCACCGGTCGTCGTACCGAGGAGCGGCCCGCTCACGGAGGCGATGTGATCCTCCCCGCCGCTCGGGGGCCTCACCGAGGCTGAGCCTCACCGGCTCCCGGCCTCCGTCAGTCGACGTACCGCAGACCCGCGGCCTCGAGCGGCTCGCGCATCGCGTACATGTCGAGGCCGAGTTCACCCGCGGCGAGCCGTGCGCGCTTCTCCTCCTCCAGGTCCTCCCGGCGCCGGGAGGCCTCGGCGACCTCGGCGACCCGGTCCGCGGGCACGACGACCACTCCGTCCGCGTCCGCGACGACCACGTCACCGGGACGGACGAGCGCGTTGGCGCAGACGACGGGGACGTTGACCGATCCGAGGGTGGCCTTGACCGTGCCCTTGGAGTTGACCGCCCGGCTGAAGACCGGGAAGTCCATCTCCCGCAGGGCGGTGACGTCGCGGCAGCCGCCGTCGATGACGAGGCCCATGCCTCCCCTCGCGCGCACGGACGTGGCGAGCAGCTCGCCGAAGAACCCGTCCTCGCACTCGGTGGTGCACGCCGCCACGAGCACGTCACCGGGCTGGAGCTGCTCCACCGCGACGTGCAGCATCCAGTTGTCGCCGGGCTGCAGCAGTACGGTGACCGCCGTGCCGCACATCGCGGCACCCGGGTAGACGGGTCGGATGTACGGGCGCATCAGGCCCAGGCGGCCCATGGCCTCGTGGACGGTGCTGACACCGAAGGGCTTCAGCGCGTCGACGGCACGGCGGTCGGGACGGACGACGCCGCGGTGGACGACTCCGAGTTCGTGCATGGCTGTGCTCTCCTTCTTCGGCGGGGTCTCAGCGGCCCTGGCGCTTCAGCAGCGCGTCCAGACGGGGGTAGACGGAGCGGGCGTTGTGCTCCTGGACGTCGGCCAGGCGCTCCGGGGACAGCCCTGCGGCCTCGGCGTAGCGGCGGGTGTCGTCGAAGTGGTGACCGGTCCGCGGATCGATGTCCCGGACGGCACCGATCATCTCCGAGGCGAAGAGGATGTTCCGGGTGGGGACGACGTCGAACAGCAGGTCCGAGCCGGGCTGGTGGTAGACGCAGGTGTCGAAGAAGACGTTGCCCAGGACGTGCTCCTCCAGGGACGGCTTCCCGAGCGCCGTCGCCAGGCCGCGGAACCGCCCCCAGTGGTAGGGGACGGCGCCTCCGCCGTGCGGAATGATCAGCCGCAGGGTGGGGAAGTCCGCGAAGAGGTCGCCCTGCACCAGCTGCATGAAGGCGGTGGTGTCGGCGTTGAGGTAGTGCGCACCGGTGGTGTGGAAGGCCGGGTTGACGCTCGTGCTGACGTGGATCATGGCCGGGACGTCGTACTCGACCATCTTCTCGTAGACCGGGTACCAGGAGCGGTCGGTGAGCGGGGGTGACGTCCAGTGGCCGCCCGAGGGGTCCGGGTTGAGATTGAGTGCGACGGCGCCGTACTCCTCCACGCAACGGGTGAGTTCGGGGATGCAGGTCGCGGGGTCGACGCCCGGGGACTGGGGCAGCATCGCGGCGGGGACGAAGCGTTCCGGGTAGAGCTCGCTGACGCGGAAGCACAGCTCGTTGCAGAGAGCCGCCCACTCGGAAGAGGTGGCGAAATCACCGACGTGGTGGGCCATGAACGACGCGCGGGGGGAGAAGACCGTCAGATCGATGCCGCGTTCGTCCATGAGCCGCAACTGGTTCGGCTCGATGCTCCGGCGCAGGTCGTCGTCGCTGATCCTGAGGTCGGAACGCAGGGGGGCCGGCGAAGGGCCGCCGAGCCCGGCGATCTGCTGCTTGCGCCAGGCCTCCAGTGCGGGCGGGGCCGTCGTGTAGTGGCCGTGGCAGTCGATGATCATCGTGTTCCTCTTCGTGATACCCGGGGCGTGCCGGTCCGGAGCGCGTCCTCCCCGTACCGCCACACCCCGGCCGGCTGTCACGCCACCGTAACCGTCGACGAAATTGTTGACAATATGCCTGACGAGAAAGTTTCGTGCATCATCGCTGCTAGCGTCGGCGTGGAGGGTGCGCGCCACGGAGGGGATTTCCGGACGAGTACGGAAGGCGGAGGGGTGACGTCGAATCAGGTCACCGGCCGACAGGGTCGGAGTGCGGTCTGCAGTGGCATCCGGGAGGCGCTCGCGGCCGGCGACATGGTGCCCGGACAGCGCCTGGTCGAACAGGAGTTGTCCGAGGTCTACCAGGCCACCCGCAGCTCCGTGCGCGAAGCCCTGCAGGACCTCGCCGCGGAAGGTCTGGTGGAGCTGATCCCGCGGCGCGGGGCACGGGTCCGGGTGATCTCCGTCGAGGAGGCGATCCAGATCACCGAGTGCCGAGCCCTGCTGGAGGGCCTGTGCGCCCGGCGTGCGGCAGAGCTGGCCACGGACGCGGTGCGCAAGGAACTGCGGGACATCGGTGCCGGGATGAGCCGGGCCGTGGCGGACGGCGACCCGGACGCCTACTCGGTACTGAACCGCAGGCTGCACGAGTGCCTGGCCGAGGTCGGCGAACAGAAGGTCGCCCAGGCGCTGCTCGAGCGGATGAACGGGCAGATGGTGCGGTACCAGTTCCGCCTCGCGCTGCGCCCCGGCCGCCCGGCGCAGTCGCTGCCGCAGCACCTGGCGATCATCGACGCGGTGGTCGCAGGAGATCCCGGGGCGGCGGACGCCGCGGCCCGGGCGCACGTGGAGAGTGTGATCGAGGCGCTCCGGGAGACCCCCGCTCCGGCCCGCCCCGTGTAGGCCGGTCCTTCGGCGATCACCGCGTAGGCCGGTCCTTCGGCGATCACCGCGCAGGCCGGCCTTCGGCGGTCACCGCCTACGGTGACGGCCGGCCCCGGAGGAGGGGCCGGCCGTGAGGGTGTTCCGGCCGCGACGCGGGTGATCGGGTGACGGGGCGACGTGGGCGGCGACGGTGCGAGGTCGGCGTTCAGGCGGCGAGGGTGTCCAGGAAGGCGGAGAGCTTGTTCCTGGTCCGCTCGATCTGCTGTTCCACGGTCAGTGACTCCTCGAAGCGCCGTCCGGACGCCGGGAGCTTCCTGCCCCGGACGTACAGCGAGCAGTCGAGGTCGGTGCAGACGTAGATGCCCACCGAATTCCCCTCCCGGCCGGCCTGCCCCCTCTTGCGGGCGGTCATCAGCGAGACGCCGTTGCCCGGATGCGTCGTCAGGCAGACGGAACACATGCTGCGGTGCAGGAAGCCGCGCTGCTGGGACGGGAAGCGGAGCGTGACCCCGGTCAGCTCGCCGTGGTGCTCGGTGACGATGTAGCTCCGGTCGGGCGCGGAGAGGTCCCGCCAGCCCAGGAAGTCCAGGTCGTCCCACGGCTGCTCGTCGAGGTCGCGGGGCAGCGGCAGGCGCTTCGCCTCGCCCTTGGAACAATTGACGAACGAACCCCGGATGTCCTGCTCACTGACTGCTCTCATGTCGGCGAGGCTAGATCTGCCTATGAGCTTTAGGCAAATGATTAACAGCTATAGGCCAGCGCCTGACGGGAGGGCGATGGGCAGGTGGTGGGCCGGGGGGTGCCGGATGCCGAGGTCCGGGCGCCAGGCGGCGAGGATCTGGGCGGAGGGATCGAACAAGGCGTCCGGCAGCTCGTCCGGCGCGGTCCACCGCCACGCGCTGATGAGGTGGGGCTCGGTGACCTCGGCGTCGGCCGCCTCCACCCTCACCAGCGCCGCCATGCTGATCCGGTTGATGCCGCCGACCACGTCGTACAGCATCGCGAACACGCTCACGGCCCCCTCGGACACACGGAGCCCCGTCTCCTCGCGCAGTTCACGCGCGGCGGCGGCCGCGACCGACTCGTGCGTCGGATCGATCTTGCCGCCGGGCAGTTCCCAGGTGCCGTCGCGGTGCCGGCCGAGGAGGATCCTGCCCTCCCCGTCCTGGACGACGACACCTACTCCGAAGGCCGCCTGGGCGAGCGGCGGGCGGGTGTTGCGGGTGGAGGGGTGTGCGGAGTCGGTGGCCATGGGCTGCTCTGCTCCCGGCTGGTCGGGGGTGGGCGGACGCGACTCCGTCATCCTCACACGACCAGGTCGAGGGAGGTGGGGGAGATCGCGAGCCGGACGCTCTGGCCCCACGTCAGCTCCAGTGCGTCCGACTCCACGCCGTCGCCGAAGACCACCATCCGGTCCGACTCGACCGTGAGCGCGAGACCGTCCCCGCGTCCCAGCTCGCCCGCCACCAGCGCGGTACCTGTCGCGGGGGAGGGCCAGGCCTCGCGCACGAACCAGAGCAGCCGGGGATCGGCCGGTCCGGGAAGCCGCAGCGTGCTGCCGCGCTCGGTCCACAGTGAGCGCAGCCAGCCGGTGGCGCCCGTACCGGTGCCGACCAGCACACCCGAGGAGGCCTGGGGCTCCTCCGCGACCGGGGCGGCGCCGTCGGGGCGGATGCGGTAGCGGGCGGTCTGGTGGCCGGGCGGTCCGAGGTAGATCTCGTTCAGGGCGAGCAGCCGCTGAGTGTCGTCCGCGACGGCCTCGACCATGGTGAGCGCCTCCGTCCGGTCACCGGGCGCGACGGCGGCCCGGCACAGTGCCGCGGTGTCGGCGGCCCGGTGGCGTACGAGGACGCCGGGGTTGCGGCCGGGGTCCGCGTCGATGCCGATCACCGGCCGTCCGGACAGGTACTTCGCGGCGTTGGCGACCAGGCCGTCCTGTCCGACGACGAGCACCACGTCCTCGGGAGCGAACAGGAAGCGGTCCAGGTCCGCCCGCTCCACCCGGGTGCGGCGCCACTGCAGCGGTACGGCACCCGCGACGTCGCTGATCGCCCGCCGGTTGCGTGCGTGGCGCTCGGCCACCTCCTCGATGGACTGCCCGCGGGTGGAGAGGAAGAACGCCGCCTGCCCGTGCGTCCCGTGCCGCTCCAGCAGTTCCTCGTACTCGGTCCTGCGGTGCACCAGCACCGCCCGTGGCGCCAGGCTCACGCGCCCGCCCCCGGTTCGGCCCTGCCGAGCCTGGCCAGCAGGCCGGTGAGTACGTCGGGGGAGAGGGTGAGGCTGTCGATGCGGGGGAGGTTCTCGGCCACCCTGGTCGCGGCGAGCGCGTGGAGCGTGCCGGCGTCCGCCTCGGAGTGGACCCGCAGCCAGGCCGCCTGGGCCTCGGCGCGCGCCGCCCCGATGTCGCGGGCGGCCTCCGCCTCCGCGCGGGCCAGACGCACCGTGCGGCCGGCCTCGGCCTCCGTGCGCACCGTGTCGGCAGCCGCCTTCTCCTCGGCCTCGCGGCGGGCGTTGATGCCGCGCCGGTCGACCAGCTGCTCCTCCCGGCGGGCCAGTTCGATCTTGCTGGCCAGCTCGTTCTCGGCGATGGCCCGCTCGCGCTCGACCGCCACGGCCCGGCGTTCGTAGACGGCACGGTCGGCGTCCTGCTGGATCTGTTCCCTGGCCGGGGTGCGCAGGGCTCGCTCCACCTCCGCCTCGGGGCGGATGGCGACCACGCGTACGGCCACCACGTCGATCCCCGTGGCCGGCAGCCGCGGCTCGGCCGCGAGCCCGGTGGCCACGCGTTCCCGCACGGTGGCGACCCCGTCCACCAGTGCCACGGCGAGGGGCGTGCGGGCCAGGGCGTCCAGGGTGTGCTGCTGCGCCGTCTCGGTGAGCAGGGTGGCGATCTGCTCCAGCGGGGCGCCGCGCCACACGCCGGTGTCGGGGTCCACCGAGAAGTCGAGCCGGGCGGCGGCCTCGGCGGGGTCGCTGATCCGGTAGGTGACGGTGGCCTGCACCGTGACGTCCTGGAAGTCGGCCGTACGGGCGTGGAACGCCGTGGCCAGCTCGCGGTCGTTCACGGGGACTTCGGAGATCGCGGCGGACAGGGGCCGGAACCAGAAGCTGAGGCCGGGGCCGTCGTGGGCGAGTCTGCCGCGCTTGTGATGGCGGATGTGGGCGGTGGGCGCGGAGCGCAGGTGCCGCCGGCCGAAGCGCCGGGTGATGTCGGCCATATCAGGACCCCCTCTTTTTCGTCATAGCGACGATAACGCGCGTCCCTGTATATCGTCAAGAGGACGAAAAGGGGGGCGCGCGGAAACGCGGCCGGCCGGTGGTTTCCGTGGAAACCACCGGCCGGAGGTGCGCCGACCCCGTCCCCACGGTGCGGCGCGGCGGGCCGTCGTCATCCGCGAGGACGACGGTCCACGTTCATCAGGACCTGGGTGGGGGCCCCGGGGTCACGAGTGCGGGAAGCACGGCGCACTCGATGAAGCTGGTGAGGAACCCATCCTCGTTGTACCGCCCCTCCAGCAGCGGCCGGGCGCGCATGACGCCGAGCAGCTGGGCGGCGACGAACGGTACGGCGGGGTTGTCCGCCGCGACCTCGCCGCGCTCGACGGCGCGCCGCACCATCGCGTCGATCGCGGCGATCGAGGGCGCGATCAGGGCCTCGCGCAGCGCGCACAGCAGGCCCGGGTTCTGCAGGGCGGCGTGGCTCAGCGCGTGCATCAGGGCCGTGTCGCGGTTCGACGCCGCGTCGATGGCCCGCGCGGCCTCGCGGAGGTCACCGCTGAGGCTGCCGGTGTCGATGTGGGCCAGCAGGGGGGTGCGGGTGCCGTGCAGGGCGGCGACGACCAGCTCGGGCTTGGAGCCCCACTGGCGGTAGAGGGTCGACTTGCCGCACCGGGTGCGCGAGGCGACCCCCTCCATGGTCAGGGACTCGTAGCCACCCTCGCGCAGCAGTTCCAGCACGGCCGTGTAGAGCTCCTGCGCCCGCTCCGGCGTGATCTTCGACCGGCGCGACGCCGGCGGTGACTCCTGTGCGGAAACGGACGACTGCATGTGCTTCCCTCTCTGCGCTCACCTGCGACGGGGACCTCCGATACGCCAGTGTACCGATACGTGCGTGTACCGATACGCCTCCGTATCGGTACACTGGCGTATCGATACGGCATGGACCACCATGCCGGTCCCGTAACAGCGCTTCGTCAGCAAAGGGGCACGGGTGATGCACACCCGCAGCGAGCCTGCGGACCGGGAGCCGGACACCTGTGCCCGACCGCCCCTGCTCCGCGAGTTCCTCCTGGTCGCAGGACTCTTCCTCGTCTACAAACTCGGCCGCCAGGCCGCGAACGGACACACCGAGGAAGCGTTCCGCAACGCCGGGCACGTCTGGGACCTCGAACGGGCCCTCCACCTTCCCGGCGAAGGGGGCGTGCAGAGCGTGCTCATGCACAGCCACACGCTGGTGCAGGCGGCCAACACCTACTACGCGAGCGTGCACTTCCCGGCCACGCTGCTCTTCCTGGTCTGGCTGTACTGGCGGCGCCCGCTCCACTACGTGTGGTCGCGCCGCATACTCGCCGCCCTCACCGGGGCCGCACTCGCCCTGCACCTGCTGTTCCCGCTCGCACCCCCGCGCCTGCTGCACGCGACGGGCCTCGTCGACACCGGCCAGTTGTACGGCCCGACGGTCTACGGCGCCACGCCGTCCACCGACTCGATGGCCAACCAGTTCGCCGCGATGCCCTCCCTGCACTTCGGCTGGGCCCTGACCGTCGCCGTCGGGCTGATCGTCGCCACCCGCTCGCGCTGGCGGGTGCTGTGGCTGCTGCACCCGCTGCTCACCCTCCTCGTCATCGTGGGCACGGCCAACCACTACTGGCTCGACGCGCTCGTGGTCTCCGCGCTGCTCTCGGTCGCCTTCGCCGCGCTCCGGCTGCCCAGCCCCGACGGCACCCCGGTCCACCTGCCCTGGCCGACCGCGCCGGTGGTTCTCCCGGCCCCGGCCTACGCCTCCCACGGGTCCCACCCGTCCCACAGCTACGCACGGACCGGAGTGGGCCGATGAACGCCACGCTCATAGCCGTCCTGCTGTCCCTCGTCTCCGCGGGCGCATACGCGGCAGCAGCGGTGGCGCAGGCCCGCCTCGCCGGCCGGACCGAAGCGTCGACCGGCGTCCTGAGCATGCTGCGCCGCGGTGCCTGGTGGTCGGCGGTCGGCCTCAACGCGGGCGGAGCACTCCTGCACGTCGCCGCGCTGAAATACGGACCGCTCACCCTCGTCCAGCCGCTCGGTGCGCTCACCCTCGTCGCGGCCGTCCCGCTCGGGGCCCGCGCCGCGGGACGCCGGGTCAGCTGTACCGAATGGCGCGGCACGGTCCTCACCCTGCTCGGCCTCGGCGCGCTGTTGCTGGCCGCGGGCGGATCCGCACCGCACGACACGCTCACCCTGACCGAAGCCCTCGCCGTCGGCGCGGTGACCATGGCGCTCGTGGCCGGTCTCAGCCGCCCCGGCACACGTCCCGGACTCCGGCACGCAGCCGCGTCCGGCATCACCTCGGGTGTGGCCTCCGCGCTCACGCAGACACTGACGGTCGCCTCCACCGACCACACCGGTCCCCTGCTCAGCTGGCGACTGGTGACCGTGGCGCTGCTCGTCTCCCTCTTCGCCATGGGCGGCCTGCTGCTCTCCCAGACGGCGTACCGCGGAGGTCTCGGGGCTCCGCTCGCCGTGGTCACCCTCGCGAACCCGGTCGCCGCCGCGGCCATCGGCCTCGTCCTGCTCGGCGAACACCTGCAGGCCGGGGCGATCGGCCTGGTCCCGGCCCTCATCGGCGCCGCGGCAGCCGGACGGGGAGTCATGCTGCTCAGCCGCGCGCAGGACCGGCCCGCCCCCGCCGAGGCCCCGGCTGCCGGCAGCGTCGTGAGCACACCGCCACGCGTCGTCATCGCGGGCCCGTCCCGCACCGGGCCGTCACGCACCGCAGCGTCCGCTCCGGGGCCGCGGACGCTGCATGCCGAGCCGGTCAGGACCTCGGTCGGCGGCCCCTGACCGAACGGCCGCCGCCCGGGAAGGAACGGGCTGGCGGGAGACCGCGATCTCGGAGTAGGAAGCCGGAAGCCGGAAGCCCGGAAGCCCGGAAGCCCGGAAGCCGGACCCGGGTCAGGGTCAGGGCCCGGTCCCGAGGTCGGCCCGCCCGCTGCCAGGCCCCTCGAGTTCGCCGATCGCCGTGGCCAGCCACCCCGTCCAGAACGTCTCGAGGTCGATGCCCGCGCGCAGCACCAGATGCCGCAGCCGGTCCTCCTCGGCCGTGCGTTCCGGCGGGAAGTCGCGGCGCTCGATCTCCCCGTACTCCGCCAGCTGCCCCTGGTGCAGTGCCAGGTGCCTGCGCAGCTCCGCGACGAGGCCGGGCGCCCCGACCACCGCCGCCGCCCGCATCCTCAGCAGCAGCGGATCGCGCATCGGGCGCGGGTCCTCGGCGAGCGCAACCCAGGCCGCCAGCTCCTCGCGTCCTGCGGGCAGCACCTCGTACTCCTTCTTCTGCCCCCGGGCCGGCTGCGAAGTCGGCAGGACCCTGATGTGCCCCGCCTGCTCCAGCTTGCCCAGCTCGCGGTAGATCTGCTGGTGCGTCGAGGGCCAGAAGTAGCCGATCGACCGGTCGAACCTACGGGTCAGCTCCAGCCCCGACGACGGCTTCTCGAGCAGGGCGGTGAGGATCGCGTGCGGGAGTGACATGCAGTGCATCCTAGGGACGGTCGGACGGGGCCCTTCCCGCGGACCGCGCCCCGCCACGGACGGGCACACGGGAAGGGCGGGGGCCGTCAGAGCTCCGCGGCGAGCTCCGTGCCCTGGCGGATCGCGCGCTTGGCGTCCAGCTCGGCGGCCACATCGGCGCCGCCGATCAGGTGCACCGGGCGGCCCGCCGCACGCAGCTCCTCGTACAGCTCACGACGCGGTTCCTGCCCCGCGCACAGGACGACGGTGTCGACCGGCAGCAGGTGCTGCTCGCCGTCGACGGTCAGGTGCAGGCCCTCGTCGTCGATCAGGTCGTAGGACGCGCCCGCGATCATCGTGACTCCGCGGTGGCGCAGCTCGGTGCGGTGGATCCAGCCGGTGGTCTTGCCCAGCCCGGCCCCGACCTTGGTCGCCTTCCGCTGGACGAGGTGCACCGAGCGCGGCGGCTTCGGACGCTCCGGGGCGCGCAGTCCGCCCCGGTCCGCGTAGGCGGTGTCCACGCCCCACTGCCGGAAGAACACCTCGGGGTCCAGGCTCGCCGCTTCGCCACCGTCGGTGAGGTACTCCGCGACGTCGAAGCCGATGCCGCCCGCTCCCACGATCGCGACCCGGTCGCCGACCGGGACTCCGTCGCGCAGGACGTCCAGATAGCTGACCACGCTGGGATGGCCGACACCGGGGATCGCGGGGGAGCGGGGCTCGACCCCGGTGGCGAGGACGACCTCGTCGAAGCCGTCGAGCGCGGCGGACGTGGCGCGGGTGGAGAGCCGGAGCTCCACGCCCTCCTCGGCCAGCCGGGTGCGGAAGTAGCGCAGCGTCTCGTTGAACTCCTCCTTGCCGGGCACCCTGCGCGCCACGTCGAGCTGGCCGCCGATGTCGTCGGCCGCGTCGAAGAGGGTCACGGAGTGTCCCCGCTCGGCGGCGGTGACCGCGCACGCCAGCCCGGCGGGACCGGCCCCCACCACGGCGACGCGCTTACGGCTCCGGGTCGGCGAGAGCACCAGCTCGGTCTCGTGGCAGGCGCGCGGATTGACCAGGCAGGAAGTGATCTGCAGGCTGAAGATGTGGTCCAGGCAGGCCTGGTTGCAGCCGATGCAGGTGTTGATCGCGTCGGCACGGCCCTCGGCCGCCTTGGCCACGAAGTCGGGGTCGGCGAGGAAGGGCCTCGCCATCGACACCATGTCCGCGCGCCCGGAGGCGAGTATCTCCTCGGCCAGTTCCGGCGTGTTGATGCGGTTGCTCGTCACCAGGGGCACGGAGACCGCGCCGCGCACCTTCTCGGTCACCCAGGTGAAGGCGCCGCGCGGGACGGAGGTCGCGATGGTCGGGATGCGGGCCTCGTGCCAGCCGATGCCCGTGTTGATGATCGTCGCGCCGGCCGCCTCGATCTCGCGGGCCAGCCGCACGACCTCCTCCAGCGTCGAACCGCCGGGGACCAGGTCGAGCATGGAGAGCCGGTAGATCAGGATGAAGTCGGGGCCCACCCGCTCGCGGACCCGGCGCACGATCTCGACGGGGAAGCGGATGCGGTTCTCGTAGCTGCCGCCCCAGCGGTCGTCGCGGTGGTTGGTCGCGGAGACGATGAACTCGTTGATCAGATAGCCCTCGGAGCCCATGATCTCGACACCGTCGTAACCGGCCTGCCGCGCCAGCTCCGCCGCGCGGACGAAGTCCTCGATCGTCTCCTCGACCTCGTCCCCGGTCAGGGCGTGCGGGGTGAACGCGCTGATCGGGGCCTTCAGAGCGCTGGGCGCCACCAGGTCCGGGTGGTGGGCGTAGCGGCCGAAGTGCAGGATCTGCATCGCGATCCTGCCGCCCGCCTCGTGCACGGCGGCGGTGACCTCGGCGTGCTGCGCCGCCTCGGCCTCCGTGGTCATCTTGGCGCCGCCCGGGAAGGAGCACGCGCGCTCACTGGGGGCGATGCCTCCGGTGACCATGAGCCCCACCCCGCCGCGGGCGCGGGCCGCGTAGAAGGCGGCCATCCGCTCGAAGCCGCGCTCGACCTCCTCCAGGCCGATGTGCATCGATCCCATCAGCACCCGGTTGGGAAGGGTGGTGAATCCGAGGTCGAGCGGGCTCAGCAGGGTGGGGTACGGGCTCATGGGGGTCTCTCCTCGCACGGTGTCGTCGTGCCAGTTGTAGACCACCTCCCCGCCATTGTGCAACTAGTTGCACAATGGCGTTCGTCCCACTCGTCGGAGGGTTCGGGCAGTCGCCGCACGGGGCGGGCCACGAACGGCGTAACACCGGCGCACCTCGCCGCCCGGACCCGGCGACAGTGGTTGCGTACGGCTCACTACCCGCCCGTTCCGCGCCGACAGGAGACACCCATGACGGCCCTCAACCGACGTGACCTCGGACTGTTCGTACTCAGGGTCGGCACGGGAGCCGTGCTGGCCGCCCACGGCAGCCAGAAACTCGCCGGCTGGTTCGGCGGCGGCGGCATCCAGGGCACCACCGCGGCGATGGAGGCCATGGGCTTCCATCCGCCGAAGCACAGTGCCGTCGCCGCCGGAATCGGCGAGGCGGGCGGCGGGGTCCTGCTGGCACTCGGCCTCGCCACCCCGGCGGCCGGGGCCGCGGCCGCCGGCACGATGGCAGGCGCGGTGGCCGTGCACGCGCCGGCCGGATTCTTCGCGATGGGCGGCGGTTACGAGTACCCGGCGTTCCTCGGCTTCACCGCGGCCGCGATCGGCCTGACGGGTGCGGGCCGCTACTCCCTCGACCACGTCACCGGTCACCTCTTCGACCAGCCGTGGACGGTCGCCCTCGCGTTCGCGGGCAGTGCCCTCGCCGCGGCCGCAGTCGTGGGCCGCCGCGCCAAGGACAACGCCGCGGCAGCGGGTGACGACGAGGCCTGAAGGCGCCGGGGCCTGAAGGGGCCCGGCGTCAGAAGGCGCCCGGCGTCAGAAGGCGCCCGGCGTCAGAAGGCGCCCGGCGTCCGAAGGCGCCCGGCGTCCGAAGGCGCCCGGCGTCCGAAGGGGCCCGGGGGGTGTCCGCGGACCCGTCGGGAGCGTCCCCGGCATTGATCGCCCGTTCAGGGGCATCCGGCAGTTCATGAATACGAACGCGTGGATGGCGAACGGACGGGGCCGCGCCAGAGGGGCGGCCAACAGCAAGGCCATGGACGTAGGGGCGCGAGCCGGGTTCGTCGCGCGCGGGGTGATCTACCTCCTGGTCGGCGTGCTGGCACTGCGCATCGCCTTCTCGGACGGCGGCGGAGAGCAGGCCGACCGCGGTGGCGCCATCGCGGAGATAGCCGAGAAGCCCTTCGGGAACATCCTGCTGTGGGCGCTCGGTGTGGGACTGGCCGGGATGGCCCTGTGGCGCCTCTCCGAGGCGGTCTTCGGCCAGGCCGGCCCCGACGGTCACAAGCCGGGCAAGCGGGTGATGGCCGCCGCGCGGTCCGTCTTCTACGCCTTCGTGTCCTACTCCGTGCTGTCCTACGCCGCCGGTGACCAGGGCAGCGGCAGCGGATCGAGCGATCGGCAGACCGAGGACGTCACCGCCCGGGCCCTGGGCTGGACCGGAGGCCAGTGGATCGTCGGCATCGCGGGTGCCGCCGTGGTCGGTACCGGGCTCTGGATGGTCTACCGGGCCGTCACGCGCGCGTTCCACAAGCGCCTCAAGATGGCGGAGATGACCACGAAGATCCGTCGTGTCGTCGACGTCCTCGGCGTCTTCGGCGGAACCGCACGCGGTGTCCTCTTCGCGACAGCGGGCGGATTCGCCGTCGCCGCGGCCGTGCGGCACGAACCGGGCAGGGCCAAGGGCATGGACGACACCCTGCGCTCGTTCACCGACACCCCCGCGGGACCCTGGCTGCTGGCCCTGATCGCGCTCGGCCTGGCCGCCTTCGGCGCCTTCTCCTGGGCCTCCGCCCGCTACCGCAGGATCTGAACGGCAGGCCGTTCCGCCCGTCGGGACGGCACCACCCGCACCCGGCTCGACGGCGGCCCCGGTCCGCTCAGTCGAGCCCCCGTGCGTGCTTGAAGCGGGCCAGGCCCTCGCCCAGCTCGACCAGCGGCTCCGGATATCCGTCACAGCGCCCCGCCGCCCGCAGCTTCCACGGCTCGTGCACCGCGGCTCCCCCGATACCCGCGAGCTCCGGAACCCAGCGGCGCACGTACACACCTTCCGGGTCGTACCGCCTGGCCTGCAGCAGGGGGTTCAGCACCCGGTTGGGCCGGCTGTCCGTGCCCGTCCCCGCCATCCACTGCCAGTTCAGCTGGTTGTTGGCGAGGTCCCCGTCCACCAGCAGGTCCAGGAAGTGGCGTGCCCCTACGCGCCAGTCCACGTACAGCGTCTTGACGAGGAAACTCGCCGTCACCAGCCGCCCCCGGTTGTGCATCCAGCCCTCGTGCCGCAGTTGCCGCAGCGCGGCGTCCACCAGTGGATAGCCGGTGCGGCCCTCCTTCCACGCGTCGATCTCCTCCTGGGCGGACCGCTCGCCGCGCCAACGGTCACCCTGGGAGCGGTAGTCGCGGTGCGCGGCCTGCGGCCGGGCGGCCAGTACCTGGTGGTGGAAGTCCCGCCAGCACAACTGCCGTACGAAGGCCTCCGCCCCCGGCCCGCCCGCCTCGCGTGCCCGCCGGACCAGTTCCGTCGAGGAGATCGTGCCGAAATGCAGATGCGGCGACAGACGTGAGGTGACATCGCCCGCGAGGTCGTCGTGCCGGGCCTCGTACGCGCCGAGACCCTGACGGCGCCAGGCGGCGAAACGCGCCCGGCCCGCCCGTTCCCCGCCCTCGGCGAGCCCGGGCGACACCCCGGCGACGTCCGACCGGACGGGGAGCGATGCCGAAGCGGGCTCCGGCGGGACGCGCACGGCACGGGGCGCGGCGAAGGGGGCGCGCAGCCGCACCCCTGACCAGCGCCGGAGGTACGGGGTGAACACGGCGAAGTGGTCCCTGCCCGGACCGGAGGGAGTCACCTCTCCCGGTGCGACCGCGGTGATCACCGTGTCGTGCACGTGCAGCCGGCACCCTCGGCCACCGAGCGCCTCGCGCAGCCGCTCCTCACGCCGCTGCGCGTAACCGCTGACACCGGCCGACATGTGCACGGCGTCCGCGCCGGTCCCGTCCACGATCCGGCAGACCTCGGCCGTCACCTCACCCGAACGGACGACGAGCCGGCCACCGCGGTCCCGGAGCCCGGCGTCGAGATCACGCAGGCAGTCGGCGAGGAACGCACGCCGGTTGGGCACGGCGAACCCGGCGCGCCCGATGCCGTCGTCCAGGACGAACAGCGGCACCACCTCGTCGGCCGACGCGAGGGCCACGCGCAGGGGCGGATGGTCGTGCAGCCGCAGATCCGAGGTGAACAGGACGACCGACACGCTCACGTCCGCCGCCCGGCCGTCTCCCGGCCCGCCGCCCGCGCGATGTTGCGTGCCATCCCGCCGAAGACGACGGCGTGGAAAGGCGACACGCCCCACCAGTACGCGTGGCCGAGCAGACCGGACGGATGGAAGACGGCGCGCTGCCGGTAGTGGGACCGGCCGCCCGGGCCCTCCAGCGCGTACATCTCCAGCCAGGCGAGACCCGGCAGCCGCATCTCGGCGCGCAGCCGGAGCAGACGGCCCGGTTCGATCTCCTCGACCCGCCAGAAGTCCAGTGAGTCCCCGACGCGGAGACGTTCGGCGTCCCGCCGGCCCCGGCGCAGGCCCACACCCCCGATCAGCCGGTCCAGCCACCCCCTGACGGCCCAGGCCAGGGGGAAGGAGTACCAGCCGTTGTCACCGCCGATCCCCTCGACGACCCGCCACAGCGCCTCGGGCGAGGCGTCCACGTCGAGCTCGCGCACGTCCGTGTACAGGCTGCCACCCGCCCAGTCGGGGTCGGTGGGCAACGGATCGCTCGGGATCCCCGGCGTGGACGCCGAGGACCACCGCGTCGTCACCCCGGCCTCGCGGACCCTCTGCAGGGCGAGCGACAGGGCCGTACCGAAGGAGAAGGGCTGCCCGGGGCCGTCCGGTACGTAGCGCTCGATGTCGTGCTCGTGGCAGACGACCTCGTACCGCAGGGACTCCGCGAGAGGGCGCGCGATCGAGCGGGGCACGGGGGTGACCAGCCCGATCCAGTGACTGGACAGCCCCGGGGTCAGCATCGGCACCGGCAGGATCACCCGGTGCCGCAGTCCGGCGACCCGCGCGTACTCCTGCATCATCTCCCGGTACGTCAGGACGTCTGGGCCCCCGATGTCGAAGGTTCGGTTCACCTCGTCCGGCATGTGCGCGCTGCCCACGAGGTAGCGCAGCACGTCCCGGACCGCGATCGGCTGGATCCGAGTCGACACCCAGCTCGGTGTCACCATGACCGGAAGCCGCTCGGTGAGGTACCGCACCATCTCGAACGAGGCGGAGCCGGAACCGATGATGACCGCCGCACGGAGCACGGTCGTCGGCACGCCCGAGTCGAGGAGGATCCGGCCGACCTCGGCACGCGAGCGCAGGTGCGGCGACAGCTCCTTCTCCGGGACACCGGCGGGCGTGAGCCCGCCCAGATACACGATGCGCCGCACCCCGGCGGCCCGCGCCTGTTCGCCGAAGATCCGGGCCGCCGTGCGGTCCGTCTCCTCGAACCCGCTCCCCGCGCCCATCGCGTGCACGAGGTAGTACGCGACGTCGATGTCCCGCATCGCCTCCCCGACGGACCCCGCGTCGGTCACGTCACCCCTGGCCACCTCGGCCTCGCCCGCCCACGGATGGTCCCGCAGTTTTCCCGGGTTGCGCGCCAGACAGCGCACCCGGTGACCGGCCTCCAGGAGTCCGGGCACCAGGCGGCCCCCGATGTACCCCGTCGCGCCGGTCACCAGACACCGCAGACCCGCTTCGTTGCTGTCGCTTCCCATGGTCCTCCGCTCCGGCCCGTAGTTTTTCCTCCCCGGCGCACTTCCGGGCTCATTCCGCCCGTCGGCGTGTTGCGCCGGGAACACCGGCTACGTGACGCCTTCACACGATTGCGGGCCCGGCAACAACGGGACGGAGCTTCCCGCTGTGGTCCCCTCGGATCACGCCCACCCACCCGATGCGATTCGAGGGACATGCGATGCGCAGTCACCCGACGGAGGACCCCGCCTCCGCCGACCTCCGGCCGGGCCCGGAGGGCCGCGCCCATCCCGTGCCCGTGCGCGCCGACGAGCAGGACGGCCGCACCGGGGAGCAGCCGCCGCACCCCCCGCCCCCGGCCGAGGACGCCGCGGCGGTGGACGCGGACGTCGCCGCGGCGGTCCTGCGCACGGCCCGGTCCGTCCTGCGGGAACGGGTGACCAGGTCCGCCGCCGTCGACCCGGTCTTCGCCCGGGACGTGGCCGAACGGGTGGCGGAGTTCACCCTGGACGGCGGAAAGCGCCTGCGGCCGGCGTTCCTCTGGTGGGGGATGCGGGCCTGCGGCGGGGGAGCGGTGACGGCCGCGCTGCGCCTCGGGGTCGCCCTCGAACTCATCCAGACCTGCGCGCTGGTCCACGACGACGTCATGGACGGCTCGTCCCTGCGCCGGGGCCGGGCGGCCGTGCACGTAGGCCTCGCGGCCCTGGCCGACACGGCGCAAGGCCCCGCCCGGGCGGAGTCGTTCGGCAGGTCCGCGGCGGTGCTCGCCGGGGACCTCGCCCTGGCCTGGGCGGACGACACCGTCGCCGACACTCCCATGCCTGCGGAGTGCCGCGGGCGCGTGGCGGGCATCTGGCAGGCGATGCGCACCGAGATGGTGGCGGGGCAGTACCTGGACCTGCACGGTCAGATCACCCGCTCCCGGTCACCGGAGCAGGCCCTCCGTGCCGCCTGCCTCAAGAGCGCGCTGTACACCGTGGAGCGCCCGCTGGCGCTCGGCGCGGCCCTGGCGGACGCGGGGCGGGACGTCGTCCGTGCCCTCTGCACGGCCGGCCGCTCCGCGGGGGTCGCGTTCCAGCTGCGCGACGACCTGACGGGGGTGTTCGGGGACCCGGCCGGCAGCGGCAAGCCGTCCGGGGGAGACATCCGTGAGGGGAAGGCGACCTACCTGCTGGCGGTGGCCCGGGCGCGGGCCGAGGCCGCCGGGGACCGGGAGGCCGTGCGCCTCCTCGACCGGGTGGTGGGCGACGCCGGACTCGCCGAGGACGCGCTGGCACGGGTACGCGAAGTGCTGACGGCGACCGGCGCCCGCGCCGCCGTCGAGGACGAGGCGCGCCGGCTCGCCGAACAGGCCGCGCATCACCTGGACGGGACGGCGGTCGATCCGGACGCGCGCCGCGCACTCGTCGCGCTGTTCGAGGGCGTTGCCGCCGGCCACCACGCGGTCCGGCCGGTACCGCCCGGACAGGCCTCCGGGCCGCCCGTACCGCCCGTACCGCCCGGACAGGCCTCCGTACCGCCCGGACAGGTTCCGGCACGTGACCGGCCGGCCCGCCCGCACCCCCCGGCCCCCGGGCGCCGGGACCCGGACGTCCCGGCCGAAGGGGGGGAACGCCGGTGCTGACCGTCGACGGGAAGACCGATCACGTGGTGGTGGTCGGCGCGGGCCTGGCGGGCCTCTCCGCAGCACTCCACCTGCTCGGCGCCGGCCGCCGGGTGACGGTCGTCGAGCGGGAGGGCCTGCCCGGAGGACGCGCCGGGCGCCTGGACCTGGCCGGCTACCGCATCGACACCGGGCCCACCGTCCTGACCATGCCCGGCCTGGTCGAGGACGCCTTCGCCGCGGTCGGCCACAGCCTCCGCGACCGGCTGGAGCTCATTCCGCTCCACCCCGCCTACGTCGCCCGGTTCGCCGACGGAAGCCACCTGGACGTCCACACGGAAGCCGGCGCCATGGAGGCCGCGGTCGAACAGTTCGCCGGTGCCCGCGAAGCGGCCGGCTACCGCGGACTCCGGGCCTGGCTGGAGCGCATCTACCACGTACAGATGCGCCGCTTCATCGACATAAACTTCGACTCGCCCCTCCAGCTCCTGCACCCCGACCTCGCCCGCCTCGCCGCGCTCGGCGGCTTCGGCCGCCTCGACGCGCGGATCGGGCACTTCGTCAAGGACGAGCGGCTGCGCCGGGTCTTCTCCTTCCAGGCCCTGTACGCGGGAGTGCCCCCGGCCCGGGCGCTGGCCGCCTACGCGGTCATCGCGTACATGGACACCGTGGCCGGCGTCTACTTCCCGCGCGGCGGCATGCACGCCCTGCCCCGCGCCCTGGCGGCGTCGGCGGCCGAGGCGGGTGCGCGATTCCTCCACGGACAGACCGTCACCCGGCTGGAGCGCTCCGGCGACCGCATCACCGCCGTCGTCACCGACCAGGACCGCATCCCCTGTGACGCCGTCGTCCTCACCCCCGATCTCCCCCTCGCCTACCGGCTCCTGGGCCGCAGGCCCCTGCGCCCCCTCGCCCTGCGCCACGCCCCTTCGGCGGTGGTCCTGCACGCCGGCACGGACCGCACCTGGGCCGGACTCGGGCACCACACCCTCTCGTTCGGCGCCGCGTGGAAACGCACCTTCCACGAACTGACGCGCGCGGGCACCCTCATGACCGACCCCTCCCTGCTCGTCACCCGCCCCACGGCCACCGATCCCGGCCTCGCACCTCCGGGCAGACACCTCCACTACATCCTGGCGCCGTGCCCCAACACCGACATCGGACCCGACGTGCGGGCCTGGGGAGAGCTCGCGCCCCGCTACCGCGACAGCCTGCTCACCGTCCTCGAACAGCGGGGGCTGACCGGCATCGGCTCCGCCATCGAGGAGGAGTGCCTGGTCACCCCCGTCGACTGGACCGCCCAGGGGCACGCGGCCGGAACCCCCTTCTCCGTCGCCCACACCTTCCCGCAGACGGGTCCCTTCCGCCCCCGCAACCTCGTACGGGGCATCCGCAACGCCGTCCTCGCCGGCTGCGGCACCACCCCGGGCGTCGGCGTGCCGACCGTGCTGATCTCCGGGAAGCTGGCGGCGCAGAGGATCACCGGCCTCCGCACGCGTACCGCACCCCGCGCCGTACCGAAAGGCAGCCCCGCATGACCGCCCGCGAACTCGACGCGGCAGGCATCCGCGAGCCGACCCTGCGCGCCGCCTACACCGCCTGCCGCCGGCTCAACGCCCGCCACGGCAGGACATACTTCCTGGCCACACGGCTGCTCCCCGCCGACCGCCGGCCGGCCGTCCACGCCCTCTACGGCTTCGCCCGCTGGGCCGACGACATCGTCGACGACCTCGGCGGCGGAGCCACGGCCCACGAGCGCGCGCTCGCCCTCACCCGCCTCGAGGCGCAACTGGAGGCCGGGCTGCGCGGAGGCCCCATCCACGAACCGGTGATCCGGTCGCTCGCCCACACGGCCGCCTCCCACGGCATCGAACACCGCCTCTTCACCGACTTCATGGCCTCCATGCGCAACGACCTCACGGTGACCGGGTACGCCACCTACGAGGAACTGGGCCGGTACACGCACGGCTCGGCCGCCGTCATCGGCCTGCAGATGCTGCCGGTGCTGGGCACGGTGGTCCCCCGCGCCGAGGCCGCGCCGTACGCGGCGGCGCTCGGCGTCGCCTTCCAGCTCACCAACTTCCTCAGGGACGTGGGCGAGGACCTCGACCGCGGCCGCCTGTACCTCCCCCAGGACCTGCTCGCCGCTCACGGAGTGGAGCGGCAGCGGCTCGAACGGAGCAGAGCGACCGGCGCCCGCGACCGGCGTGTCGACGAGGTGCTGAAGGCGGCCGCCGCCCACAACCGCGCCGTCTACCGGCAGGCGCTGCCCGGGCTGGCCCTGCTCGCTCCCGTGTCGCGGCCGTGCATCCGCACCGCTTTCGTCCTCTACAGCGGCATCCTCGACGCGATCGAGGCGGACGGCTACGCGGTCCTCCACCGCCGGGCGGTCGTCCCGCGCCGGCGCCGCGCCGCCGTCGCCCTCGACGGATTCGTACGCGCCCTGGCCACCAGGGCGGTGGCCTCCGGCACCGGCAGGCAGCGACGCACCGGCCGGCGGCCGGTGCGGCGGGCGCACGGGGAGGCGGCGTGAAACGGGAGCGCCGGAGCGCACGCAGCCGCATCCCTCTGCGCCTGCGTCCCGCGTCCGTCCCCTGGGAGAAGCAGCGCCCCACCTGGCAGGACGCCAGGCCCGCGGTGATCGCTGAGGCCCTCGCACGCGCCCGGGCCCGGCCCTCCGGGAACTGGTACGTCATCGGCGCCTCCCGAGCCGTCACCGCGGACCGGCCCTTCGGGCGCACCGTGGCGGGGCACGAGGTGGTGGCCTGGCGCGACGACTCGGGCCGGCTGCACGCCGGGCCGGGCGCCTGCCCCCACCTCGGCGCCCCGCTGCGCGACAGCCGGGTCCGCTGCGGCACCCTGGTCTGCCACTGGCACGGACTGGCGCTCGACGGTCAGCCGTTCGCCGGCTGGGAGCCCCTGCCCGCACACGACGACGGCGTACTGGCCTGGGTGCGGCTGGACGCGGCCGGTGGCGGGACGCCCCTGGACCGCCCGGTGGTCCCGCCCCGCCCGGCAGCGGCCCGTGCCCTCGACGCCGTGTACGAGGCGACCGGCGTCTGCGAACCCGAGGACGTCGTCGCCAACCGCCTGGACCCGTGGCACGGTGCCTGGTTCCACCCGTACTCCTTCGTCGACCTCACGGTGCTCGACCCCTGCGGCGGCGACGACATCACGGGCGGGGAGGGCTTCGCCGTGGACGTGTCCTTCAAGCTGGCCGGGCGGGTCGTGGTCCCCGTGCGGGCACTCTTCACAGCCCCGGAGCCCCGCACCGTCGTCATGCGCATCGTCGAGGGGGAGGGGGAGGGGTCCGTGGTCGAGACCCATGCCACGCCGCTGGGGCCGGACGGCGCGGCCCGGCCGCGGACCCTGGTGACGGAGGCGGTCGTGGCCGCGTCCGACCGGCGCGGTTTCGCCGTGGCCCGGGCGGCGGCGCCCCTGCTGCGCCCACTGATGCGCGCCTCCGCGGGGCGGCTGTGGCGGGACGACCTCGCCTACGCGGAACGGCGCTACGAGCTCCGCAGCACGGGGCGGTTCCCCGGCTGACCGGTTCCCCGGCCGGCCGGGGTGCCGCACGACCGAGGGGGGCGTGCCCCGTCCGGTCATCCCGTCCCCAGCCGGGCCAGCGCCCGCATCGCCGCCGACCGTCCGGCCCGGGGAACCGTCCAGAGCGTCTGCCCCCGCACCCCCCACCCCCGCAACAGGGCATTGGCGGCGAGGAACCCACTGGTCGCCGCACGCTCCATCAGCGCCACCGGAAGTTCCGTGCGGACCAGGTCGCCCGCCATCACCACCCGGGGGTCGGGCGTCCGCACGCGGGGCCGTTCCGCATAGCCGCCCACCGGGAACAGCGGGCAGTCGGCACGCCACTCGTGCCGGACGTCGACGAGACGCGCGCTGCCGGTCTCGGGGTAGACCCGCCGCATCTGTGCGATCACCTCGGCCTGCACGTCCGCGCGGTCCGCGCCCGGGTCCACGGCGTAGGCGTGCAGTTCGACGACCGACCCGCCGCCGCGCCGCGACCACCGGGCCGCCTCGCCCTCCCACCGCTCCAGCACGCTGACGTTGTCCAGCGGGCCGTACCCGCTCGTGCCCAGGAAGCCCGGCCGGTCCCGCGCCACCGGACGGTCCAGCCAGAGACGGGACACCAGGAAGGGCGGAGCGGTCCGCAGCCGGGCGATCCGGGCCCGCCAGTCCGCGTCCCCCAGCCCGGGGGAGGCGGCGACGACCTTCGTCAGCCCACCGGTGTCCAGGGCGAGGACGACCGCGTCGTGGCGCCGTGTCCGGCCGGCGGCGGTGACGTCGAGCCCGGCGCCCGCCACCGGAGCCACCCGCTCCACGGCCGTCCCGGTACGCACCCGTACGCCGTGTCCCTCGAGGTACCGCCCCAAGGGCTCCCACAGCGCCTGCGGGAACGGCTCGGCCGGCACGTCGAACAGCAGGCCCTCGCTCGACCCGAGGAAGTAGATGTGGAACATCAGGACGAGTTCGGCCGCCGACAGTTCCCGTGGGTCGGCGAAGAAGCTCCGCGAGAACACCTCGAAGGCCAGGTGATGCGCGGCCTCGGGAAAGCGGATACGGGTCAGGAAGTCGCGGGCGCTCGTCCCGTCGAGCCGCTCGTAGACCTCGGGGACGCGTACGTCCAGCAGGGGCAGCGCTGCCCGTGGGTTCATCCGGAGCAGGTCGCCCCAGCCGAACGCGGGGCTGAGCGCGACGAAGCCCATGGCGCTGAAGGGCGGGGTACGCGGTACACGGGCGAAGCTGTCGTACAGGCCGGAGCTGTGCCGCAGCGGGTAGTCCGGCAGCGGAGTCAGCGTGGTGAGCCCCGGGTCCACCCGGCGCAGCAACCCGCGCAGGTTGTAGTACTGGCGGAAGAAGGCGTGGAAGCCCCGGCTCATGGTGGCCCCCGAGCCGTCGGCGAGCCGTACCGGCCATCCCGCGAGCCGCCCGCCCAGCTGCGTCCCGCTCTCGTACAGCGTGACGTGCGCGCCCCGCTCGGCCAGTGTGGTGGCGGCCGACAACCCGGCGATGCCGCCGCCGATCACGGCGACGCCGGGTGCGGAGCCCGCGAAGCGCTCGGCGCCGCCCGGCGACCGCAGCACCGCCGCCCGGCGGTCCCTGCCCCGCCGCGGCGTCCCGCCCCTCATCCGAGGCCCGCGCCGGGCGCGCGGCCGACGAAGGTATGGGTGATGCCCGTCTGCCAGCCGGGCAGCGGCAGCACGCGCACGTCCTCGAAACCGGTCCGGCGCAGCCGGCCCGCGAACGCCGGGGCCGTGTCGAAGTCCAGTACGCTGCGCCACAGATGGCGGTACAGCGGGGTGTCCCCGGCCAGCCGCCCGGCCGGCATCACGACGGCCCTGCAGACCGCCGTCCACAGGGCGCGGTGCACCGGACCGCCCCCGAGCGTGTACTCGTGCACGCCGATGCGGCCGCCCGGTGCGAGGAGCCCGCGCGCGTCGGCGAGGACGCCGTCGGGATCGCCGACGTTCCTGAAGAGGTAGGCGGCGAACACGGCGTCGAAGGGGCCCCGCACGTCGGCGGCGGCCAGTCGCTCCACCGGCGCGTGCACGAAGGAGACGTTCCCGGGCCAGTTCTTGGCCGCCGCCCGCTCCAGCATCCCCGCGGAGGCGTCCACCGCCACGATGTCCGCGTGCGGGGCCGCTTCCAGCAGTGCGGCGGTCGAGGCACCGGTTCCGCAGCCCAGGTCCAGCAGGCGTCTGCCGCGCCCGCCGTCCGCGAGGCCCAGCCTGCGTGCCGAACGGCGTACATGGGAGTGGTAGCCCGGATTGACCGCCACGAGCCGGTCGTAGGCAACCGATGCGCGGTCGAAGGCGGCGGACAACTCGTCGTCGCGGAGCAGGGTCATCGGTCGGTCTCTTCCTGGTCGGACGTGCGGGGGAGGTACGGGGAGGGCATGGCCGGGCCGCGTCGCGGCTTCAGGAGGGGGAGTTCGGCGACCGTGCGGAGCATGGGGAGCACGGGCGTCCGTATCCCGACGAGCAGGTCTTCTCGCATCCGGCTGCTGCCGTCCAGGAAGCGCAGCAGCCGCTCAGCCGGGACGGAGCGGAAGAGAGCGGGGAAGAAGTCGCTCCCCTTCACCCTTCCGCTGTCCAGTGCGCGCAGCATCACCGCGTCCATGGCCCGCGGCCACGCCCGGTACGGGGGCGGCACCCGCAGCGGCCGGCCGTCGCGCAACTGCGCGGCGACGGACCGGCTCTGCCGCTGCACGGCGGCGAAGGTGTAGCCAGTGGACGGCCGGGTCGCGCCCCCCGCCGTCCCGATGCGGAACACCGACCGGCCCACGCGGTGCGGGAAGCGGCCGTCCGTCATGGGGATGACGCCGTGCTCGACCGCCGACACCGTGAAGGAGCCGATCGCCAGGACCTCACCGGTGTAGTGGCGCAGAGCCCGCTCGTACTCCTCGGCGGGCAGCACGGCGCGGGAGAACTCCGTGTACTCCACGAGTGCCTCACGGGGCCCGAGCGGCAGTACGTAGCCGAATGAGAGCCCGTGCTGCGGCTGTGGTGTCCGGAAGTCCATCAGATCCGCCACGGCGGGGTCGAACACAGGCTGTGCGGTGCGCACGAACCAGCCCGTGAAGTGCTGCAGCAGCGTGGTGCGGGCCGGCGGGAGCCGTCCGGGGGGCCGCGAGTCGAAGACCCATGTCGCCCGCAGGACGATCCTCTTCCCCCTGGCGTCGTGCGCGATCACCTCGCCCCCGCCGTCCGGGGCGTCCCGCACGATGTCCGCCGTGGCCTCCACCCTGCGGATGTTCGGCGCGGTGTCGAGCCGTGCGTTCACCAGCGCCTCGAAGGCGTCCGACCGCAGCATCTTGTAGCGGAGCCGGCCGGGCTCGGCCACGGTGGCCGCCCCCGTGGCGTCCCGTACCCGCAGCCGCTGCCAGGAGGCCGACAGGACGGAATCGTACTCGCCGCCCGGCGGTTCCCAGAAGCACCAGGTGCGCGGTGGTGGCCGCAGCCGGCCCGGGGGCGGGTCGACGAGGAGCACCGAGGGCGACCCGGTGTGGGGCTCGGCGCACAGCCGGTGGGCCAGGCTCAGTCCGGCCGCACCCGCGCCCACGACGACCACGTCCGCGTGCGGCACGGCGCCCCCTTCTGTCGTGCGGCCGGGTGGCTCGGGGAGAGAGCCTTCCGGCGGGTGACCTCCGGTGCCGATCCTTCCTGAGCCGGGGCCCTCCTGGGCGTACACGACGCGCGGACGGAGCGGAACTCCTGCGGCGGGCTCGGCCGCGGACGGCTCGGCAGGCGCACCCGGGCGGCGGTCCGGGCGCGCCCTACTATGGGTGCCGTGGACAGTGCTGACGCTCGCGGGGGAACCCACGCCGACGGATCCGCCGGGGCGGAGCTCCAGGCGCTCGCCGTCCAGTTGCGCCGGGCGAACGGCGAGATCAACCGTCTGGTCCACGCCTTCGCGCACGCCCAAGGGCTGCACGCGACCGACGTACAGGCCCTCGCGGCCATTCTCGACGCCGAGACTCCGCTGACCCCAGGACGGCTGCGTGACCACCTCGGCCTGACTTCCGGCGCCGTCACGGCATGCCTGGACCGCCTGGAGCGGTCCGGCCACATCCGCCGCTCACGCGAGAGCGCCGACCGCCGCGTGGTGCACCTTCACTACGAGCCCACGGCCAAGGCGGTCGCACGCTCGTTCTTCATGCCCCTGGCCGACGCGGCCTCCCGGGCCTGTGCCGGTGCCGGTCCCGGGGAGATCGAGGCGGCGCTCCGCTTCCTCGGCCGCCTCAACGGCGAACTGGCCCGGATACCGGCACCTCCGCGCTGAACCGAATCCTTCCGGGGCTGTCGCTGGACAGCGCCCGGCACAGGCGCGGTAATATATTTCAATCATTGAGATTCTTTGTCTTTGAAATACTCTTCGATGTCCGAAGGACCGTCGGTCGACCTGGGAGCACAATGTCCGCCGTACCGCGGCCGGTTCGCCGGCTGATCCCCGTACTACTCGTCGTGATCTGGCTCGCCGTCGGAGGCGCGTTCGGCTCGTACGCGGGCAAGCTCGGCGAGGTGGCCACCAACGACCAGGCCGCCTTCCTGCCGCAGAGCGCCGAGTCCACCCGGGTCATCGAGGAACAGAAGGCGTTCAGCCGGCAGGAGACCGTGCCGGCCGTCGTCGTCTGGACCTCCCGCGAGGACGGCGGGAAGCTCGGTGGTGAGCAGCGGCGGGCGGCCACCGCCGCGCTCGCCTCGCTGGACGGGAAGCCGGGTGTGACCGGTGAGGTGAGTCCCGCGCTGCCGTCGAAGGACGAGCAGGCACTCGAAGGCGTCGTCCAGATGCGGCCCGACCTCGGCGACGAGCTGCCCGACACGCTTGCCGCCGTCCAGGAAGCGGCCGACAGGGTGCCCGGGACGACTGCCCAGGTGGCCGGGCCGGCGGCCAGCCAGGCCGACCTCTCCGACGCCTTCGGCGGGATCGACGGCCTGCTGGTCGGCGTGGCGCTGGTGGCCGTGCTGGTCATCCTGCTGCTGGTCTACCGCAGCGTGCTGCTGCCGCTGATCATCATCGTCGGCGCCGTCTTCGCGCTCGGTGTGGCCTGCGCCGTCGTGTACGTACTCGCCGACCACGACGTCGTCCGCGTCGACGGACAGGTCCAGGGCATTCTCTCCATCCTCGTCATCGGCGCCGCCACCGACTACGCCCTGCTGCTCACGGCGCGGTTCCGCGAGGAACTGACCCGGCATCCGGACCGCTGGACAGCCATGCGCGCGGCGCTCCGCGAGTCGGCCGGGCCGATCGTCGCGAGCGCCGCCACCGTCGCCCTCGGCCTGCTCGCCCTCCTGCTCAGCGACCTCACGAACAACCGCTCCCTCGGGCCGGTGGGCGCGATCGGCATCGTCTGCTCCGTCCTGAGCGCCCTGACGTTCCTGCCCGCGGTCCTGGTGCTGCTCGGCCGGGCCGCGTACTGGCCGGCCAGGCCGAAGGCGGACGGGGCCGGCTCCGGTTCCGCCGGTGTCTGGTCGCGGATCGCCGCGCTGGTCGACCGTGCCCCGCGCAAGGTGTGGGCCGCCACCCTGGTCGTGCTCGTGGCCTGCGCCGCCTTCGCCCCGACGCTGAACGCGAAGGGGGTGCCGCTCGAGGAGATCTTCGTCAACGACGCACCGTCCGTCGCCGCGCAGAAGACCCTGGGCGAGCACTTCCCCGGCGGCTCGGGCACCCCCGCGGTCGTGATCGCCGACGCGGACAGTGCCGGGCAGGTGACCGAGGCCGTCCGGAGCACGCCCGGTGTCGCCGCCGCGTTCCCGGCGACCGCCTCGGGCCGTCCCGGCCAGGGGGAACCACTCGTCGTCGACGGCCGGGTCCGCGTCGACGCCACGCTGACGGACGCCTCCGACAGCGACGCCGCCAAGGAGACCGTCACCCGGCTGCGGGAAGCGGTCCATGCCGTTCCCGGCGCCCACGCCCTCGTCGGCGGCTACACCGCCCAGCGGTACGACACCCAGAGGACCGCCGAGCACGACCGCAGCGTCATCGTGCCGGTCGTACTCCTGATCATCCTGGTGATCCTCGTCGGCCTGCTCCGCTCCCTGCTGATGCCGGTGCTCCTCGTCGCCACGGTGGCGCTCAACTTCCTCGCCACGCTCGGCATCTCGTCCCTGGTCTTCCGGCACGTCTTCGGTTTCAGCGGTACCGACTCCTCCGTACCGCTGTACGGGTTCGTCTTCCTGGTGGCACTCGGCGTCGACTACAACATCTTCCTCATGTCCCGGGTCCGCGAGGAGTCGCTGATCCACGGACCGCGCCAGGGCGTGCTCCGCGGGCTGACGACGACCGGCGGGGTCATCACCTCGGCCGGTGTCGTCCTCGCGGCCACCTTCGCCGCCCTCGGAGTCATCCCCCTGGCGTTCCTGGTGCAGATCGCCTTCATCGTGGCCTTCGGCGTCCTGCTCGACACGCTGGTCGTCCGCTCGCTCCTCGTGCCCGCTCTCGTGAGGGACATCGGCCGGACCGCCTGGTGGCCCGGCGCCCTGAGCCGCACACCCGACCCCGGCGAGAAGGCGGACAGCGCGGCGTAGAGCGCTCCGCCCGTCCCGGGGCAGGGCCGGAACCCGGGACGGGCTCCGCCGGGCACGCCGGTGACTGCGCGGCGGCCGTTCCCTCCCCCCGGTGTGCACCCCATCGGCCGAATGCCTCACGCCGTGCCGCGGAGATCCCGGCCGCCGGCGAGCGGACGCGGCCATCCTTTGTTTACATCGCACTGGAGGCGGGGCGCATCCGTGTACGGCGAGGAGTTGAGTGGCTCAGATGTGTGCCGACGACCGGCGTGCCGATCCGGACACGGCAGCGGCCTTCCGGCGCCTCGCCGAACTGCCCGAGGGCGCCGAGCGGGACCGGCTGCGGGACGACACCATCCGCGCCTGGCTCCCCATGGCCCACCGCCTGGCCGGCCGCTTCCGCAACCGCGGTGAGTCCCTGGAGGACCTGCGGCAGGTCGCGGCCGTCGGACTGGTCAACGCGGTCGACCGCTACGACCCCGCCCTGGGCAACGCGTTCGCGAGCTACGCCGTCCCCACCATCACCGGGGAGATCAAACGGCACTTCAGGGACCGCACGTGGTCGGTGCACGTGCCGCGCCGCGTCCAGGACCTGCGCAACGTCGTGCGGGCCGCCCATGCCGAACTGGCCGCGGGCGGCGACGGCTCCGCCGTGACGGAGCGGCAGATCGCCACCCACACCGGCCTCACCGAGGAGGAGGTCCGCCAGGGCAGCGAGGCCCTTCACAGCTTCAGTGCCCTCTCCACCGACGCCGAGATCGCCGGCAGCGACGGCGGTCTGTCCCTCGGCGAGAGCCTGGGCAGGATCGACACCGCGTTCGATCTCGTGGTGGACCGCGAATCGGTGAAACCGGGCCTGCGCCGGCTGTCGGAGCGGGAACGCCACGTGCTCTACCTCCGGTTCTTCGCCGGCATAACGCAGAGTGCCATCGCCGCCGAACTGGGCATCTCCCAGATGCACGTGTCGCGCCTGATCAGCAAGGCCTGCCGCAGCCTCCGCGAGGGGGCCTGAAGGAACACGGGCCCGCCGGGGGTCCCGCCGGCGGGCCGGCGGGCGGCACGCGGCGCCCGGCACCGGCGCGGGCGCACCGCTGAATCCCGGCAACCGCGCCATACCTCCGATCGGGTGCGATCGGGCCGAGGCCCGCGCGTCCACCTGCGCAAATGTCAGGACTTCGACTAACGAAGCAGGATTTAATGTGTGAAACCAACTGACCTGGTTACCCGGCTGGCCGTGCCGTCGGGACCACGGCGGCCGCGCGCGGAAAGGCACCCGCCCCGGGTACCACCCGGCGCGAACCGGTACCGGAACGAGCCGGTCATCCGGACCGGGCAGCTCCCGCCGGCCCCCGAACGACCGGCGGGAAGCCCTCTCGCAGCGGACGAAAGGCCGTCCTATGACATCCATGACGACACCGCCCCCATGGCGCCGCGCCGCTGTGACCGGGGGCGCCGGTTTCCTCGGCTCACACCTGTGCGAGCGGCTGCTGGATTCGGGAGTCGAAGTCGACTGCGCGGACAACCTGATCTCGGGATCCAGCCGCAACATCGCCCACCTGACCGGCCGGCCCGGATTCCGCTTCGTGCAGTGCGACGTGTCCTCGGACACCGTGGCCGCCGACCTGACCGGCCCCTACGACCTGGTCCTGCACTTCGCGTGCCCAGCCTCGCCCGTGCACTACATGAGCCACCCGCTGGAGACCATGGACGCCGGCAGCCTCGGCACCCGCAACGCGCTGGCGATCGCGCACCGCGACGGCGCGCGCTTCCTCCTCGCCTCGACGTCCGAGGTCTACGGCGACCCGCTCGTCCACCCGCAGCGTGAGGACTACTGGGGCAACGTCAACCCCGTCGGCCCGCGCAGCGTGTACGACGAGTCCAAACGGTTCGCCGAGGCCCTGGTCACGGCGCACGTCGGCGCGAAGGGGCTGGACGCCGGCATCGTACGGATGTTCAACACGTACGGCCCCCGGATGCGGGCCGACGACGGACGGGCGGTCCCGACCTTCATCTCCCAGGCACTGGCCGGGAAGCCGGTGACCGTGGCCGGGGACGGAAGCCAGACGCGCTCGCTCTGCTACGTGGACGACACGATCGACGGCGTCCTCGCGGTGGCCGCCAGCCACGCGGTCCGCCCGGTCAACATCGGCGGAGGCGAGGAGGTCACGGTCGCCGACATCGCCCGTCGTGTGATCGCCATGACCGGCTCCGCCTCCACACTCACCTTCGTCGAGCGCCCCGTCGACGACCCCGAACGGCGCAGGCCCGACACCACCCTGGCGCGCGAACTGCTCGGCTGGGAGCCCCGGGTGAGCAGCGAGGAAGGCATCAAACGCACCATCGCCTACTTCTCGTCCCTGCCCGAAACCGCCGCGACGGCCCAGCGGCTCTGACGGAGGCCCCCATGCGCGTCCTCGGTATCAACGCACTCTTCCACGACCCCGCCGCCGCCCTCGTCGTGGACGGCAGGATCGTCGCCGCGGCGGAGGAGGAGCGCTTCAGCCGGCGTAAGCACGGCAAGCGCCCGCTCCCGTTCTCCGCCTGGGAACTGCCCGAACTCAGCGCCCGCTGGTGCCTGGAACAGGCCGGGCTGACCCCGGCCGACCTCGACGCGGTCGCCTACTCCTACGACGCGCACCTCTCCCGTCCGGCCGAGCAGATGGGGCTCCACGACCCGTGGGACCACCTCCGCCAGGAGTACGCGCGGCGCGCCCCGGAGTTCCTCGCCGAGGCGCTGCCCGGGCTCGACCCCGGCAAGGTCCGCTTCGTGGCACACCACGTGGCGCACGCGGCCTCGGCCGGACAGGCGTCACCGCACCCCGACTGCGCGGTCCTCGTGCTCGACGGCCGGGGCGAATGCGGTTCACACCTCGCGGGCCGCTATGTGAACCGGGAGCTGACCGTCCTGGCGTCCCAGGAACTTCCGGACTCCGTAGGACTGTTCTACGAGGACCTCACCCAGCACCTGGGGTTCCTGCGCAGCAGCGACGAGTTCAAGGTCATGGCGCTCGCCTCCTACGGCAAGCCCCGCTTCAAGGACCGGCTGCGGGAGTTCGTGCACGCGGACGGGGACGGCGGCTTCCGGGCCCGCCCGGTCCCCTGGGCCTCGCTCGTACCGGGGAGGGAGCCCGGAGCCCCCTGGTCCCAGGAGCACGCCGACGTGGCCGCGAGTGCCCAGGAGTGCCTGGAGGACGTCATGCTCGACCTGGCGCGGTGGCTGCACGGCCGCACGGGCGAGGACGTGCTCACACTCGCCGGCGGAGTGGCTCTCAACTGCGTGGCCAACACCCGCCTGTACCGGGAGAGCCCGTTCCGGCAGATCTGGGTGCAGCCGGCCGCCGGCGACGCGGGGACGGCACTCGGCGCCGCCCTGCACGTCGCCGGCGAGAAGGAGCCCGTGGCGGCCATGCCGACCGCGGCACTCGGGCGGGGCTGGAGCGACGAGGAACTGCGCGGCTGGCTGGAACGGGCGGCCGTGCCGTACGAGGAGCCCGACGACATCGCCGAGACCGTCGCCGAGGAACTGAGCCGCGACGGTGTCGTGGCCTGGTTCCAGGGGCGGTCCGAATTCGGCCCCCGCGCCCTCGGCCACCGCTCGCTGCTCGCGCACCCCGGTCGGGCCGAGAACCTGGAGCGGCTGAACGCCGTCAAGGGGCGCGAGGAGTTCCGCCCGGTCGCACCCATGGTGCTCGCCGAGCGGGCGGCGGAACTCTTCGACGGCCCGATTCCCAGCCCGTACATGCTCTTCGTCCACGAGGTCGCCGAGGAATGGCGCGCCCGCATCCCGGCTGTCGTCCACGTCGACGGCACCGCCCGGATCCAGACGGTGGACCCCGTCTCCGAACCTCTCGTGGCCCGCATGCTCGGCGCCTTCGAACGGCGCACCGGGCTGCCCGTCGTCGTGAACACCAGCCTGAACACGGCAGGCCGGCCGATGGTCGACGACCCCCGGGACGCGCTGGAGTGCTTCGGCTCGGCGCCCGTCGACCTCCTGGCCCTCGGACCGTTCGCGGTACGGCGAGCGAAGGCGTACGCATGAACGCCCCGGAGTACGCGGTGGTCGTCCCCACCATCGGCCGGGCCTGCCTCACCGACTGCCTGCGGGCGCTGGCGTCCGCCTCCGGACCCAGGCCGGCCGAGGTGGTCGTCGTCGACGACCGCCCCGCGCCGCAGGACATCCTGCCCGTCGAGGCGGCCGGCGAACTCTGCGACCGCGTCCGCACCCTGGCCACCGGCGGCCGGGGCCCGGCCGCCGCCCGCAACGCCGGCCTGCGGGCCGTCACCGCGCCCTGGGTGGTCTTCCTCGACGACGACGTCCAGGTCCTCCCCGACTGGGCCGACCGGCTCGCCGACGACCTCGTGGCGGCGGACGGCCGCACCGGCGGTGTCCAGGGGCGGCTCACGGTCCCCCTCCCCGAGGACCGCAGGCCGACGGACTGGGAGAGGGGGACGGCGGGCCTGGAGCAGGCGGCCTGGGCCACGGCCGACATGGCCTACCGCGCGGTCGCGCTCAAGGAGGTGGGCGGCTTCGACGAACGCTTCCGCCGCGCCTTCCGGGAGGACGCCGACCTCGCACTGCGCATGATGGACGCCGGCTGGACCCTCCGCACGGGCGGCCGTGTCACCCGTCACCCCGTCCGCCCTGCGGACCGCTGGGTGTCCCTGCGGGCGCAGCGCGGCAACGCCGACGACGTCCTGATGAACCGTCTGCACGGCGCCGACTGGTGGATACGGGCCCACGCCCCCCGGGGCCGGCTCCCCGCCCACCTCGCCGTCACCGGGCTGGCCTGCCTGGCCACCGTCTGCGCGGCGGCCGGCCGGCACCGCGCGGCGGCCGTCGCCGGCACGCTGTGGGCCCTGGGCACGGCCGAGTTCGCCGCCGCGCGCATCATCCCCGGGCCCCGGACCCGGCACGAGATCCTCACGATGACCGTGACCAGCGCCGCCATTCCGCCGCTCGCGGTCCGCCACTGGCTCACGGGCCTGGTCAGGCACCGTAACGTCCGGTCACCGGGAGGCGCCCCGTGACCCCCGGCGCGCCACCGTACGGCCGGGTGTCCGCGGTCCTCTTCGACCGCGACGGCACCCTCGTCGAGGACGTCCCCTACAACGGCGACCCCGAGCTGGTCCGGCTCCTGCCGGGGGCGCGCGAAGCGGTGGACCTCCTGCGTTCCGCGGGCATCCCCACGGGAGTGGTCAGCAACCAGTCGGGCATCGGCCGGGGACTGCTCCGCGAGGACGAGGTGCTGCGGGTCAACGCACGGGCCGACGCCCTGCTCGGCACCCTCGGAACCTGGGTGTTCTGCCCGCACAGCCCCGACGCCGGCTGCACCTGCCGCAAACCGCGGCCGGGGCTCGTCCTGGAGGCCGCCCGCAGGCTGGGCGTACCGCCGGCGGAGTGCGTGGTGATCGGTGACATCCGGGCCGACGTCCTCGCGGCACGGGCGGCGGGGGCCCGAGGCGTCCTGGTCCCCAACGCGGTGACCCTGCCCGCCGAGGTGGCGGTCGAACGGTGGACCGCACCGGACGTGCTGACCGCCGTGCGCATGGTCCTCGACCGTCAGGAGGCCCGCGCATGAGGGTTCTGGTCACCCGGCTGGACAGCTTCGGCGACGTACTCCTCGCGGGACCCGCCGTCCGCGCGGTCGCCGCGAACGCCACCCACGTCACCCTGCTGTGCGGGCCGCGGGGCGAACCCGCCGCCCGGCTGCTGCCGGGCGTCGACGACGTACTCGTCTGGGAGGCCCCCTGGGAGGGGGTACGGCCGCCGACGGTCGAGGAGGCCGGAATCGAGACGGTGACCCGGCGGCTGAGGGACGGCGCGTACGACACCGGGCTCGTCCTGACCTCCTTCCACCAGAGCCCCCTGCCCACCGCGCTGCTGCTCAGGATGGCCGGAGTGGGCCGGATCGGGGCGGACAGCGCCGACCACCCGGGGACCCTGCTCGACGTCAGGCACCGGAGGCTCCCCGGCCGCCACGAGGCGGAGGCCGCGCTGGACACCGCCGTCGCCATGGGCTTCGCGCCGGCCCGGGGGGACGACGGCAGGCTCCGGGTGCTGCCCGCTCCCGACACCGCCGCCCTCACCGGCAACGGCCCCTACGTCGTCGTCCATCCGGGAGCCAGTGCCCCGGCGCGTGCCTGGAGTCCGGAGCGCTGCGCCGAGACAGTGCAGCGGCTCGCCGATGCCGGACACCGCGTGGTGGTCACCGGCGGACCGGACGAGACGGCGCTGACCCGGAGGGTGAGCGGCACGGCCGGACTGGACCTCGGCGGCCGGACGGAACCCCGCACCCTGGCCGGCGTCCTGCGCGGCGCCGACGCCCTCGTCAGCGGCAACACCGGCCCCGCCCACCTGGCCGCCGCGGTGGGCACACCCGTCGTCTCCCTGTTCGCCCCGGTGGTGCCCGCGGAACGCTGGGGGCCCTTCGGGGTGCCGTCCGTCCTGCTCGGCGACCAGTCCGCGAAGTGTGCCGGCAGCCGCGCCCGGCACTGCCCCGTCCCCGGACATCCGTGCCTGGACGAGGTCACGCCCCAGCGCGTGGTGCGGGCCGTCCGCGAGCTCATCGAGGTGACCGCATGAACATCCTCATCTGGCACGTCCACGGTTCCTGGATCACGTCGTTCGTCCAGGGACCGCACACCTGCCTCGTGCCCGTCACACCGGACCGCGGACCCGACGGTCTCGGGCGGGCCCGCACCTGGCAGTGGCCTGACCGGGTGCGGGAGGTGAGTCCCGGCGCTCTCCGGGAGAGCGACATCGACCTGATGGTCCTCCAGCGGCCCCACGAGATCGGACTGGCCCACGCCTGGACGGGCCGGCGGCCGGGCACGGACGTCCCGGCCGTGTACGTCGAGCACAACAGCCCGGACGGAACAGCGGTGGACACCCGGCACCCGCTGGCCGGACGGGACGACATCCCCGTCGTCCACGTCACGCACTTCAACCGGCTGATGTGGGACACCGGCCGGGCCCCGGCCACGGTCATCGAGCACGGCATCATCGACCCGGGCGGACTGTGGACCGGCGAGGAGCCGAGGGCCGCCGTGGTGGTGAATGAGCCGGTACGGCGTGGCCGCACCACCGGGACCGACCTGCTGCCCGCCTTCTCCCGCGCCGCGCCGCTGGACGTCTTCGGCATGCGCACCGAGGGACTCGCCGCACATCTCGGTCTGCCTGCCGACCGCTGCCGCACCTGGGACCTGCCGCAGAGCGAACTCCATCCGGCGATGGCCCGCCGCAGGCTCTACCTCCACCCCGTGCGCTGGACATCGCTCGGCCTGTCGCTCCTGGAGGCGATGTTCCTCGGCATGCCGGTCGTGGCGCTGGACACCACGGAGGTCCGCGAAGCGGTGCCGGACGGCGCCGGAGTCGTCTCCAACCGCCCCGACGTCCTGGAGGAGGCCGTCCGCGCCTTCCTCGCCGACCACGGTCACGCCAGGCGCGTGGGGGAGGGGGCCAGGGCCGCCGCACTCGCCCGCTACGGGGTGCAGCGCTTCCTGGACGACTGGGAACACCTGATGAAAGAGGTCACGCGATGAGGAACGCCACTCCAGCCCCCGTCCGCGTCGCCCTGGTCTCCGAGCACGCCAGCCCCCTGGCCGAGCTCGGCGGGCCGGACGCGGGCGGGCAGAACGTCTACGTGGCCCAACTCGCCGAACACCTCGCCCGGCGCGGTCACGCGGTCACCGTCTACACGCGCCGCGACGACCCGGCCCTGCCGGGGCAGGTCACCACGCCGGGCGGCTACCAGGTCGCGCACGTGCCCGCCGGGCCACCCGCCCCGGTGCCCAAGGACGAACTCCTCGCCCACATGCCGGAGTTCGGGGCCTTCCTCGCACGCCGCTGGCGGTCAGGACCGCCGGACGTCGTGCACGCGCACTTCTGGATGTCCGGTACGGCGGCGCTCGCAGGGGTCCGCGGCCTCGGTGTCCCGGTCGTCCAGACCTACCACGCCCTCGGCACGGTGAAGAGGCGCCACCAGGGTGCCGAGGACACCAGCCCGCCCCAGCGCCTGGCCGTGGAGGCGGCGATCGGGCAGGAGTGCAGGCGGGTCCTGGCGACCTGCGCCGACGAGGTCGCCGAGCTGGCTGCCATGGGTGTGCCGCGCGAGCGGATCTCGGTCGTGCCGTGCGGAGTCGACCCCGTCCACTTCTCGCCGATCGAGGACGCCCGCCGCCCCGCGTCCGGCCCCCGGCGTCTGCTGGCCGTCGGCCGGCTCGTACGGCGCAAGGGGTTCGACCGTGCCGTCCGGGCGCTCGCCGAGGTGCCCGACGCGGAACTCCTCGTCGCCGGCGGGCCCGAGGCCGCGCTGCTGTTCGCCGAACCGGAGGCCGAACGCCTGCGGAAGGTGGCCGAGGAGTACGGCGTCCAGGACCGCGTCACGCTGCTGGGTGCGGTGCCCCACACCCAGATGCCCCGCCTGATGTCCGGTGCGGACCTGGTGCTGTCCCTCCCCGACTACGAACCGTTCGGCATCGTGCCCATCGAGGCCATGGCCTGCCGCACCCCGGTCCTGGCCACGGCGGTCGGCGGTCACCTCGACACCGTGGTCGACGGCGTCACGGGCGCCCTCGTCCCGCCCGACGACGACAGCCACGCTCTCGCGGGCGTCATCAGAGGTCTGATCGACGACCCTGAACGGCTGGAACGTCTCGGTGCCGCCGGCCGCGAACGAGTCCTCACCCACTACACCTGGGACCGGGTCACCGACGGTGTCGCCCGCGTCTACAGCGCCGTACGAGCCGCCCCCTCACTCTCGGGAGCAGTCCGATGAACGTGACCCCTGATGGCCAGCACTGCGACGATCTGATGGACGCCCTCGCCGCGTTCCGTGAGTCGTGTCCCGTCGTCCACCGCTGGGGCGCCGAGCTCGCACGGCGCCTCGGCGGCGGGGCCAGGCTCCTCGTCGCCGGCAACGGCGGCAGCGCCGCCCAGGCCCAGCACCTGACCGCCGAGCTGGTGGGCCGCTACCGCGAGGACCGGCCGCCGTTCTCCGCGCTCGCCCTGCACGCCGACACCTCGTCCACGACCGCCATCGCCAACGACTACGGCGTCCAGGAGGTGTTCGCCCGTCAGACCTGCGCCCACGGCAGGGCGGGGGACGTCCTCATGCTGCTGTCGACCAGCGGCGCGAGCGCCAACCTGCTGGCGGCGGCGACCCAGGCGCACCGCATCGGCATGACGGTCTGGGCCCTCACAGGGCCCGCCCCCAACCCCCTCGAAGCGGCCTGCGACGAAGCCCTGTGCGTCGACGCACCGGTCTCCGCCACGGTCCAGGAACTCCACCTGGTGGCGGTGCACATGATCTGCGAGGCGTTCGACCAGGCCGTCGACGACCACGCCACCGGGGCCGGCCACCGGCCCGCCCCGGCCCCGGCACCGGTCGGGGAGGGCATCGTATGAACGGCCCCACGCCCCTTCTCGTCGTCGGGGACGCCCTGCTCGACCACGACCTGTCCGGCCACGCCGACCGGCTGGCTCCCGACGCCCCCGTACCGGTGGTGAACGGCGCACGCCGCACCACCCGGCCCGGTGGCGCGGCACTCGCCGCGTGCCTCGGGGCGGCGGACGGCCGTGAGGTCACCCTCGTCACGGCGCTGGGCGACGACGAGGCCAGCCGGACGCTGCGGCGGCTGCTGCAGGGCCGCGTCCGGCTGATCGAGCTTCCGCTCACGGGCGAACTCCCCTGCAAGACGCGGATCATGGCCCGGGGCGTGCCCCTGCTCAGACTGGACGACGGCGACGGCCGCGCGGCCTCGGCGACCGACCAGGCGCGCGCCGCCGTCGAGGGGGCCAGGGCCGTTCTCGTCGCCGACTACGGCCGCGGCGCCGCCGACGTCCTCCGTGACGCGCTCACCCGGGCCGCCGCCAGGGTGCCCGTCGTCTGGGACCCCCACCCGAGAGGCGGGCCGCCGGTGAAGGGAGTCCGGCTCGCCACCCCCTCGGCGGCGGAGGCCCGTGGGTTCGCCACCCGGGACGCGGCCCGGGCACCCACCCGTGCGGGTCACGACGGAGCGTGTGAACCGCCGCCGCAGGGCCCGCAGGCCGAGCTGCACCGCTCCGCCGCGGACGCCCGCCGGCTCATCGCGGCCTGGGGTGTCACCTCCGTCGCCGTCACCCTGGGAGACCGCGGGGCGCTGCTGTCCCACGGCGAGGAGCCACTGCTGGTCCCCGCCCCCTGGACGGCGGACGGCGACGCGTGCGGCGCCGGCGACCGGTTCGCGGTGACCGCGGCCGGGCTGCTGGCCGACGACGCGCTCCCGGAGACGGCCGTCCAGGGCGCGGTGCGCGCCGCCACCCAGTACGTGGCGGACGGCGGAGCCCGTGCCCTGGCCGTCGGACCCGTCACCACCGCACCGCAGGACACGGCCGGGGACGACGTGGAGACGGACCCCTGCGCACCGGACGCGGCACGGCTGGCCGTCCGGGTACGCGAGGAGGGAGGCACCGTCGTCGCGGCGGGCGGCTGCTTCGACCTGCTGCACGCGGGCCATGTCGCCCTGCTCCAGGCGGCCCGGCGTACCGGTGACTGCCTCATCGTCTGCGTCAACTCCGACGCCTCGGTGCGGCGGCGCAAGGGCGGGACGCGCCCCCTCGTCCCGGTCACCGACCGTGTCAGGGTGCTCCTGGCGCTCGAATGCGTCGACGCGGTCGCCGTGTTCGAGGAGGACACCCCCGAACGGCTGCTGGGCGAGCTGCGTCCGCACATCTGGGCCAAGGGCGGCGACTACGCCCTGACGGAGCTCCCCGAGGCGAGGCTGGTGCGGAGCTGGGGCGGGCAGGTCGTCCTCCTGCCCTACCTCGACGGCCGCTCGACCACCGCGCTCGCCGAACGGGCGGCCCGCGGCCCGGCTCCCCGCCCCGCCACCCGGCCCCGCAGCGCCCGGAGATGACAGCCATGGCCCGACCGCACACCCCGCCGCGCCCCCGTGTCCTCGTCCTGCGCGCCCTGGGCCTGGGCGACCTGCTCGCGGGCGTACCGGCCCTGCGCGGGGTACGCCGCGCCTTCCCGGGGCACGAGACCGTCCTCGCGATCCCGGGGGGCCTGCGTGACGCCGCGCTCGCCACGGGCACCGTCGACACCGTCCTCCCGGCGGCTGCGCCCGGACGCGGTGTGCCCGTCCTCACGGGCTGGACGGGGGAGCCGCCGGACCTCGCGATCGATCTGCACGGCAACGGGCCCGAGAGCCACGAAGCGCTGGCCGCACTCCGACCGCGCCGGCTGTTGTCGTACGCCCGTCCGGACCCGTCCGTCCCCGACCCGCCCCGGTGGCGCCGGGACGAGCACGAGCGGGAGCGCTGGTGCCGCTTCCTGCGGGCGTACGGCATCGGCGCCGACCCGGACGACGTGCGGTTGCCGCCGCCCACCCGCCCCTCTCCCGCGCCCGGCGCGGTCGTCGTGCACCCCGGCGCCGACGCGCCCGCCCGGTGCTGGCCCGCCGGCCGGTACGCCGCCGTCGTCCGGCGGCTGGTGGCGGCCGGCCTCCGGGTCGTGCTGACCGGGGGCCCCGGGGAGGAGGCGCTGACCGCCATGGTGGCCTCCGGCGCCGGGCTCGGCCCGGAACACGTCCTGGCCGGAGGACTGCCGTTCGATGAGCTGTCCGCGCTCGTCGCCCGGGCCGCCTGCCTGCTCAGCGGCGACACCGGACCTGCGCACCTGGCCGTCGCCCACGGCACGCCGTCCGTGACCCTCTTCGGCCCGGTGCCCCCGCACCTCTGGGGTCCGCCGGACGGCCCGGCCCACGGAGTCCTGTGGCACCCCGGGCCGCCCGGCGATCCGCACGGCCGTACCCCCGACCCCGCGCTGCTCCGCATCGGCACCGACGAGGTGCTCGCCGCCGTCCTGGAACGGTCCGCACGGCCGGGGGCGGCCGGCCGGCACGGCGCGTACGAACCGACGGAGGCGTCCGGACGTGTCTGACGGCACCGGACCGCACCACCTCCCGGCCGACGGCCGCACGACCGTCGCGATGATCACCCGGGGCCGGCCGCGCAGCGCCCTGCACACCCTGGACCAGCTCGCCGCACTGCCCGAGCGCCCGCCGGTCGTCGTCGTGGACAACGGCACGGACCCGGTGGCGACCGAGGCCCTGCGCGCCCACCCCATCGGCGCCGAGGTACTGCGCCCCGGGCACAACACCGGGGCCCTCGGGCGGAACCTGGCGGCGCGTCACGCGTCGACGCCCTACGTCGCCTTCAGCGACGACGACTCCTGGTGGGGACCCGGCGCCCTCGGGCGCGCGGCCGACCTCCTCGACGCGCACCCCCGCCTCGGGCTGCTCGCGGCCCGCAGCCTGGTCGGTCCGGAGGAGGACGAGGACCCGGTCAACGCCCTGCTGGCCGGCTCGCCGCTGCCACCGGAACCCGACCTGCCCGGCCGCCCCGTCCTGGGCTTCCTCGGCTGCGCGTGCGTCGTCCGCCGCCGTGCCCACCTCGAGACCGGCGGCTACCACCCGCTGCTCTTCTTCGGCGCGGAGGAGACGCTGCTGGCCTACGACCTCACCGCGGCCGGGTGGGGCGTGGCGTACGAGCCCACCGTCGTCGCGCACCACCACCCCGACCCCGGCGAGCGGCCCGGCCGCTCCGCCCTCCTGCGCCGCAACGCCCTGCTCACCGACTGGCTGCGCCGGCCCGCGCACGTGGCCGTGCGGCACACCGCGGGACTCGCCGCCGCCGCGGTGCGGGGAGACCCGGGAGCGGCGACGGCACTGCGCGGGGCCGCGGTCAGACTGCCCGCCGCCCTGCGGCAGCGGCGCCGGCTGCCGGCCAGGGTCGAACACGCGGTCCGGCTTCTCGAACGCCAGGCGCGCACGGAACACGACCGGGAGGAGAAGGGCCGATGAGAGACACCCGTACGACCGTGGTGGTGATCACCCGCAACCGTCGCCCCGAACTCCTGCACACCCTGGGGCTGCTGCGGGCGCTCCCGGAAAGGCCCCACGTCATCGTGACGGACAACGACTCGCACGACGGCACAGCGGATGCCGTCGCACGGCTGTTCCCCGATATGACCCTGCTGAGGCCGGGCCGCAACCTGGGCGCTGTCGGCCGTAACCTCGCGGTACGTCAGGTGGGCACCCCCTACGTGGCGTTCTGCGACGACGACACCTGGTGGGAACCCGGCTCGCTGCGCCACGCCGCCGACCTCCTCGACACGCGCCCGAGGCTGGCTGCCGTGACGGCCCGTATCGTCGTCGAGCCGTCCGGCGAGGAGGACCCCGTCGTCGCCGAGCTGCGGGATTCCCCCCTCACCGGGCCCGACTGGCTCCCCGGCCCCGCCCTCGGGTCGTTCCTCGCAGCCGCGACCGTGATGCGGACCGACGCCTTCCGTACGGCCGGCGGCTTCCACCCGGGGCTGTGGCTGGGCGGCGAGGAGGAACTGCTCGCCACCGACCTCCTCCGGCAGGGGTGGTGGCTCAGCTATGTGCCCGACCTGCTGATCCACCACGCGGCCTCCACGGTCCGGGACAGCAGGGAGCGGCGGATCGCCGGGCTGAGGAACACGCTCTGGTACACCTGGCTGCGGCGCCCGTGGGGGCCGGCCGTCCGGCGCACCGCCTACCTGCTGCGCACGGTGCCCCGGGACGGGGCGTCGGTGCGGGCGTTCGCCCGCGCGGTGGCGGGCCTGCCCTGGGTGCTCAGGCAGCGCCGGCCCGTACCGCACGAACTCGAAGCCCGTCTGATGCTGCTCGAGCGGGAACAGCGGAGATCGAGCGCGCGCCGGTACGTCGGGTGACGGCGTGACGGCCTCTCCCGTCCAGCACCGCCACGGCCTCTGCCGTCCCGGACCGCCCGGGTGATTTGCCGTCCGGAATGCGGGTACTGGGAGGCCTCGGACCGACCGTGCCGCCTCACCCCTCGCCTCGGGTCCTGACGGGTCGTCGCGGTCACCAGGGACACACGGACCCCGCCACGTTTGGAGCGTCATGACCGACAAGAACCCTCTGAAGGCCGCCGCGGAGAAGGCGGCCGACGCACTGGGAGTGACCACCGGTCCTGAGGAGGGCATCCCCGGGAAACCCGGCTCGCAGACCCCGCCGGTCGACGAGCCGACCCGGCCGCGTGAGCCGCTGCCGCCCAAGCCCGACCAGAGCGGACCGGAGCCGGTGAGCCCCACCGGGCAGCACACCTCCGCCACCCAGGCGGACGTCGCCCAGAGCGGTCAGTACCTGACCACGGCCCAGGGCGCCCGGCTGTACGACACCGATCACTCGCTGAAGGCCGGTGCCAGGGGACCGGTCCTCATCCAGGACCACCACCTGCGCGAGAAGATCACCCACTTCGACCACGAGCGCATCCCCGAGCGGGTGGTCCACGCCCGGGGCGCCGCTGCGCACGGTGTCTTCCAGGGTTACGGCACCGCCGCGAGCGTGTGCAAGGCGGCCTTCCTCGCCAAGGGCGTCGAGACACCCGTGTTCACGCGCTTCTCGACCGTGCTCGGATCGCGCGGCTCGTCCGACACGGTGCGGGACACCCGCGGCTTCGCGACGAAGTTCTACACCGACGAAGGCGTCTTCGACCTCGTCGGCAACAACATCCCGGTGTTCTTCATCCAGGACGCCATCAAGTTCCCCGACGTCATCCACGCGGGCAAGCCGCACCCGGACAGGGAGATCCCGCAGGCACAGAGTGCCCACGACACCTTCTGGGACTTCGTCACCCTGCACACCGAGGCGACCCACCACACCCTGTGGAACATGTCCGACCGCGGCATCCCCCGCTCGTACCGGACCATGGAGGGCTTCGGCGTCCACACCTTCCGCCTGGTCGACGCGGACGGCGGGACGACGCTGGCGAAGTTCCACTGGAAGCCCAAGCTCGGTGTGCACTCCCTCGTCTGGGAGGAGGCGCAGATCATCAACGGCGTGGACCCCGACTTCCACCGCAGGGACCTCGCCGACGCCATCGAGGCCGGCGCGTTCCCGCAGTGGGAGCTGGGCATCCAGACGTTCCCGGACACGCCCGACCAGACGTTCGAAGGCATTGACCTGCTGGACCCGACGAAGATCGTGCCCGAGGAACTGGCGCCGGTGCAGCCGATCGGACTGCTGACCCTCAACGCCAACCCGTCCAACTACTTCGCCGAGACCGAACAGGTCGCCTTCCACGTCGGCCACCTCGTGCCGGGCATCGACGTCACCGACGACCCGCTGCTCGCCGGGCGCCTCTTCTCGTACCTCGACACCCAGATCACCAGGCTGGGTGGGCCCAACTTCGGCCAGTTGCCCATCAACCGCACCCACGCCCCCGTCAACGACATGCTGCGCGACGGCATGCACCAGACGGCGGTGCACCGGGGCGTGGCGCCCTACCGGCCCAACTCGCTCGACGCGGGCTGCCCCTTCCTCGCCGGAGCCGACACCGGAGCGTTCGTCGAGACGCCGGTCACCGTGCCGGAGGCGAGCAAGGTACGCGAGGCGCCGGAGTCCTTCGCCGACCACTTCGGCCAGCCCAGGCTGTTCTGGCTCAGCATGAGCGCGGTGGAGCGCGAACACATCATCGCCGCCTACACGTTCGAGCTCGGCAAGTGTTACGAGCAGGCGGTCAAGGAGCGGGCGCTGAAGGTGCTCGCCAACATCGACCCCGAGCTGTGCGAGCAGGTAGCCGCAGGCCTCGGCCTCCCCGCCCCCGAAGCCACGGTGCGGCTCGCGTCCCCGGACCCGAGCCCGGCGCTGTCCCAGCTGGGCAGGGTATGGCCGCGGGACGGCAGGATCATCGGGATCGTCGCCGGTGAGACCGGCGACCTGGCAGGGGTGCGCACGGTGCGCGAGGCGGTCCTGGAAGCGGGGATGGTTCCCCTGGTCGTCGCCCCGGCCGGCGGCGTGCTCGACGCGGGCGGGGACCCCGTCACCGTCCAGCGCACCTTCGCCACCGCCCGGTCGGTGGAGTTCGACGCGATCCTGCTGGCGGGCGCGCCCGGCCGCGGGAAGGACGCGTACGGCGCGCGGGACGCGAAGGCCGCGACGGCGGGTGCCGCCTCCACGGCGACCGACCCACGGGTCCTGATGCTGCTGGCAGAGGCCTTCCGGCACGGTAAGACACTGGGTGGATGGGGTGACGTCACGGCAGTCCTGGAGGCCGCGGGAGCGCCGGCCTCCGCGCCGGGTGTGGTGACGGGCGACAGCGCGACCGCCGTACTGGACCAGACCGTCGAGCTGCTCGGCGCGCACCGGGTCTGGGACCGCTTCCCGCCGGCTGTCTAGCCGCGCCGCCCACACGCACGACCGCGTCGCCGAAAGCCCCGGTCAGGTCTTTCGGCGACGCGGTCCTGCCTGTGCGAGGAGCGCTACCCGCGCCCCGGCCCAAGGAGGCCGGGGACAGCGACCCGTGTCTCGTGCCCCCTAGGCCGTGTGTCGAAAGTGGATCTTGGGCTGTGAATGATCACAGGTCATGGGTCGGGGAAATCTCACGGACGAGCAGTGGGCGGTGCTGGAGCCGTTGTTACCGAAGGGGAAGAAGTCGGGGCGACCGCCCGTCTGGCCCCGGCGGCTGCTGATCGACGGCATACGGTTCCGGGTCCGGACCGGTGTGCCGTGGCGGGACGTGCCCGTCGAGTACGGGCCGTGGGGCCGGGTCTACGACCTGTTCCGCCGGTGGCAGCGGGACGGCACCTGGCAGCGGATCCTCAGCCGGCTCCAGGCCCTGGCCGACGCGAAGGGGGCGATCACGTGGGACTTGAGCGTCGATTCCACGGTATGCCGTGCCCATCAGCATGCGGCCGGGGCCCGCAAGCAGGGCGATCTGCAAAAGGAACCACCGGGCGGTGTCTTCACCGAGCCACGTGATCACGGGCTGGGACGCTCGCGCGGCGGGTTCACCACCAAGCTGCACCTGGCCGTCGAACAGGGCCAGAAGCCCATGTCGATCGTGATCACGGCAGGGCAGCGCGGGGACTCGCCGCAGTTCGAACCGGTGCTGGAGAAGGTCCGCGTGCCCCGCCTCGGGCCGGGCCGGCCACGCGTCCGCCCCGACCGGGTGCGGGCGGACAAGGCGTACGCCTCCCGCAGGAACCGTGCCTACCTGCGCCGCCGCGGAATCCGCTGCACCATCCCAGACAAGGCCGACCAGGCGCGCAATCGCCAGAAGCTCGGCTCTCGCGGCGGCCGGCCGCCGCACTTCGACCCGGTCGACTACCGCGAACGTCACGCGGTCGAGTGCGGGATCAACCGGCTCAAGAGGCACCGCGCTGTTGCCACGCGATACGACAAGCTCGCGGTCCGCTACGAGGCTACTGTGCTTGTCGCTGCCATCAACGAGTGGCTGTGACCCTCGACCGTTACGCGGTGGGATCCACGTTCCACCTCTCCGGCAGATCGCTGCCGCAGAAGACGCAGACGAAGTCGTCCTCGCGCACGATGTTGTGCTCCTGGCAGTCAGGGCACCGCCGGAACACCACCTCGTGGGTGAAGCCGGAGGGCCGCCCAAGCTCTACACGGTCCAGAGCACGGGCGACTGCCGACCAGGAGGTCACGTCCGGGCAGTAACCGGTGGACTGGTTGCTGACCTCGTCCACGGTCCACCGGTCCGCCTCACGCACGAAGCCGATCTCGCCGGCACTCAGAACCATGTCCCCGCCGGCGCAGGCCACGTGCTCGCTCCGCCGCGGCGCCAGCCGAAGGACACCATCCATGCCGACCACGAAGGTGAACGGTTCGGTCAGTTCTGCCGCCGATCGCCCAGCGATCCAGCCGTCGAAGTCAGCCGCCGAGCCTATCCGGCACCCGCCGCTGCCAGGCCGGACCGCAGCCTTCAGCTCAACCGGTCCGACATATCGGTAACTCTGCCCCCGCGCACTCACGTCAGCCAACCTAAAGCACTTCCGACACACGCCCTAGGCCGGGAGGGGTGGTGCGCGGGTGCGCTCAGGCCGCCCCGCCGGCCGGGTGCGCGGTGGGGCGGCTTCGCGTCCGTGTCACCGGTGTCCGGCTTCCCCGGCCCGTTCCGCCGCCCTGCCACCCGCCCCCAGCAGGCCCGTCGCCGAGAACTCCGAGCGCATCAGCTCCTGCCGTGCGAGCCGGGTGACCAGGCCGGGCAACGCCCCGCGGACCGCCTGCACCCCGCGCAGCCAGCCCGGGACGTACACCGTGGGCGCACGCCGTTCGATCGCGCGCACCATTCGGGCCGCCACGTGTGTGACGGGATAGATCTTCCTGGCGGGTGGGGGCATGTGCGCGCGCAGTTCACGCAGCACGGCCTGTTTGTCGCCGTCGCGGATCATGTCGGTGTCGGTCCAGTTCAGATAGGCGGTACCCACGGAGACCCCACGCGGCGAGAGCTCGGCGCGCAGCGAGTGGGCGAAGAACTCCGCACCCGCCTTGGACGCGCAGTAGGCGCTCATCATCGGTGCCGAGCCGATCCCCGCCAGGGAGCCCACCTGGAGGTAGTAGCCGCACGTGTCCAGCAGTTGCGGCAGGAACACCCGCGCGGTGACGGCGCTGCCGATGAGGTTGACCTCGATGACGCGCCGCCAGGTGCCGGGGTCGGAGTCGACGAAGGGACCACCCTCCGCGACGCCCGCGTTGGCCACCACCACCGACGCCGGGCCCAGCCGCTCGCGTACCTCTTCGGCGACCGCCGCCATCGCCTCGTCGTCCGTGACGTCCACGAACCAGTGGTGGGAGGCCGTCGGGAGCGCGGCGGCGACCTCGGCGAGCAGATCCTCCTCCAGCCCGAGCAGGGCCACGCGCGCCCCCCGGGCGGCCAGATCCCTGGCGACGGCCGCCCCGACACCTCGGGCGGCGCCGGTCACCACCGCCGTACGGCCACGCAGGACGTGTTCTCCAGCAGTCACGGGAACTCCTCGGTGCCGGGGGAGCGGGACTCCGCGGTCACGGGCCGGCCGGCCCGCGGGGCGTGTGCGTCAGTCGGTGGACAGCGCCTGCAGAAGATCCCCGACCTGGGGGTCGGGCAGGGCGCGGGCCACGTCCGCCTGGGAGACCATGCCGACGAGACGGTGTCCGTCGATCACGGGGAGCCGGCGGACCTTGTGCGCCGTCATGGTGCGCAGGATCTCGCCCGCGTCGTCGTCCGCACCGATGGTGACCGCCTCGCCCTGGGACAGCTCACCGGCCGTCGTCCCCGCCGGGTCCTTGCCCTTCCCCAGCACCTTCACCACGATGTCGCGGTCGGTCAGGACCCCCTTGAGCTTGTCGTCCGTACCGCAGATGGGCAGGGCTCCGACGCCCAGCTCCGTCATCTTCCGCGCCGCGTCGAGCACGCTCTCCCGCTCGCCCACGCACTCCGCGCCCTCGGTCATGATGTCGCGTGCCGTCGTCATGGTCGACTCCCTTCCTGGGGGACTGGGCCCTCCTCGCCCGGGCCCGGGTGCCGTCCGGGTACCCGGCACCCGGGCCGCGTAACGGACCGGCCTGGGTGACACGTCCGGCGTGACATGTCCGGGCGTTCCGGGACAGTACGCCCGGTGTTTCGCGCGGGGTGCCAGGGGAACCCGGGACCCATCCGTAATGGCGTGGAAAGGGAGTTGCACCGTGCGCGCACTGACCTATCAGGGAAAGCGGGACGTCCGGGTCGACACCGTCCCCGATCCGCAGATCCAGGATCCGACCGACATCATCGTCAGAATCACCTCGACCGGCATCTGCGGCTCCGACCTGCACCTCTACGAGGTCCTGAGCCCCTACCTGGAGCCGGGTGACATCCTCGGCCACGAACCGATGGGAATCGTGGAGGAGGTGGGCCCCGAAGTGACCGCGGTGGCCCCGGGCGACCGGGTGGTCATCCCCTTCAACGTCTCGTGCGGCCACTGCTACATGTGCGATCAGGGACTGCACTCCCAGTGCGAGACCACCCAGGTGCGCGATCAGGGCAAGGGCGCCGCCCTGTTCGGTTACACCAAGCTCTACGGCCAGGTGCCCGGTGGACAGGCGGAGCTGCTGCGCGTCCCCTTCGGCAACCGGCTGCCGGTCAAGGTCCCGCACGGGCCGCCCGACGACCGCTTCGTCTACCTCTCGGACGTGCTGCCCACCGCCTGGCAGGCCGTGGAGTACGCGGCCATCCCGCCCGGCGGCACCGTGACCGTGCTGGGTCTCGGCCCGATCGGGGCGATGGCGGCACGCATCGCGCAGCGGCGCGGCGCGAGCCTGGTGGTGGGCGTCGACCTGGTCCCCGAACGGCTGACCCGGGCCGCCGAGTACGGGGCGAAGTGCCTCGACCTGCGCAGGCACGGGAAGAACCTGGGCGACGCCGTACGGGAGCTCACGGACGGACGGGGCACGGACGCCGTGATCGACGCGGTCGGAATGGAGGCGCACGGCGCGCCCATGGCCAAGGCGGCGCACTGGGCCGTCGGGCTGCTGCCCGATGCCGTCGCCGAACGTCTCATGGACACCCTTGGCGTCGACCGTCTCGCCGCACTGCACGCGGCCATCGACATCGTGCGCCGCGGCGGCACGGTCTCGCTCTCCGGCGTGTACGGCGGAGCCGTGGACCCGATGCCGATGCTGACCATGTTCGACAAGCAGATCCAGCTCCGGATGGGCCAGGCGAACGTCCATCGCTGGGTGGACGACATCCTGCCGCTGCTCACCGACGAGGACCCGCTGGGCGTCGACAGTTTCGCCACCCACCGGCTCCCGCTCGAGGAAGGCCCCCAGGCCTACAAGACGTTCCAGGAGAAGGCCGACGGCATGATCAAGACCCTCCTGACGCCCTGAGCCACCGGCCTTCCGAGGCCCTGCGCCGACGCCCTGGCCTGTGAGGCCACGCGCCCCGACGAACCGGTCCTACGGTCCGCCGGGGCGCGGCCGCCCTCAGGAGCCGTCGCCGCCCAACACCTCGTCCATCCGCTCCAGGGGCCGTACCGCAGGCCCCTGGAGCACCGCTCCGTCGACCCCGAAGCGCGAGCCGTGGCAGGGGCACTCCCAGGCGGTCTCCGCCTCGTTGAACGCCACCAGGCACCCCAGGTGCGTGCAACGGGCGGACACGACGGACGCCGCGCCCTCCGGGTCGCGGTAGACCGCACAGCGACGGCCCTTGAGGCGCACCACGGCGCCGGTGCCGGGAGCGACCTCTTCCACCGTGTCCACATGGGCGGTGCGCAGCCGGTCGCCGGCGAAGTGCTTCGCCACGTCGAGTTGCTGGCTCAGCAGCGCGGGCGCCTCGCGCAGGGTGCTCTTGAGGCGACGGGGGTCGTACAGCCCGGCCCACGGCAGGGTTCCGCCCGTGATCAGGGCCGTGAGGAGCCGGCCCGACAGGACACCGCCGGTCATTCCCCAGCCGCCGAACCCCGTGGCCACATACGTGTGCCGGGCACCGGCGTGGAGCGGACCGACGAGCGGCACCGTATCGGTCGGGTCGTTGTCCTGGGCGGCCCAGCGGTAGGCGGTGGCTTCCACCGGGAAGCGCTCGTGCATCCACGCGTCCAGCCGCAGAAAGCTCTCGGACACGTTGCCCGTGCCGGGCGTGAAGGACTCCCCGGTGACGATCAGGAGCCGCCGGCTCTCGTCCAGAGGCGTCGAACGCACCGAACGCTTGCCTTCGTCCTCGGTGATGTACATGCCCTTCGGCGCAAGGTCCGCGGCGATCGGCGCGGCGACCACCAGCTCCCGGCGCGGGGAGAGACGGGCGAAGAGGAGCGCCCGGTCGAAGACGGGGTAGTGCGTCGCGACCACGACGTCACCCGCCGTGACCGTCCGTCCCGCCTCGGTGGTGACCCGGCACGGAGCACCCTCGGACAGGCCGGTGACCCGGCTTCGCTCGAAGATGCGGCCGCCCCGGCGCAGGAGGTCGTCGGCCAGGGCCAGCAGGTACCTGCGGGGGTGGAACTGGGCCTGTCCGTCCAGCCGCAGGGCCCCGCCGACCGGGAACGGCAGCTCCGTCTCCGTCCCGTACGTCACGGGCAGTCCCGCCTCGATCGCCGCATGGGTCTCGGCCCGGAGCTTGTCGGCCGACGAGGGCGTGACCGCATAGGAGTAAGCGCTCACACGTTCGAAGTCGCAGGCGATGTGGAGCTCGTCGACGATGCCCGCCACGCGCTCGACCGCGTCCTGCTGCGAGGTCGCGTACAGGCGGGCTCCCTCGGGGCCCCTCGTCTCCTGCAGCCGGTCGTACACGAGCGAGTGCAGGGCCGACACCTTGGCGGTGGTGTAGCCGCTGACACCCGCGGCGATACGGTCGGCCTCCAGTACGGCGACGGTCCGGCCTGCCCTGGCCAGTTCCCAGGCGGTGCTCAGACCGGCGATACCACCGCCCACCACCGCCACGTCCACCTCGATGTCCTCGCTCAGAGGAGCGTGCGGGGCGGAGTCGGTGCTGTCCATCCAGAAGGACTCGTCGTGCCCGGGAAGTCCGCGCGGATCCGTCATGGCGTGCTCTCCCAAATCTCAGGGTTGGCGAGCCTTGCGAGTGCCCGGCTCACGCATCCGGCACACCTCATGCTTCCCCGGGAGCCGCAGGACGCGTGCGGCCGTGCCCGCCCGCCGGCTCGAATCACCCACCCGGTCGATGCCGGACACCCCGGGCCCCAGCCGGCCCGCTCACGCAGCCGGCACGAGCCTCGCCTGTGACGGTCCGGGCGCCCGAAGCCGGCACGAGCCTCACGAAGCGGGCACGAGCCCTTCCGCGGACGGCGCGGCCACCGAAGCCGGCACCACCGGGACCGGCCTCAGCGTCCGCGGGGTGGCCCGGCTGTGACGCAGCGCGCCGTAGGCGACTCCGCCGGCTATCAGCAGCCCGCCGGAGACCAGGGCACCCCGGGCGCCCGCGTACTCCAGCAGCAGACCCAGCAGCGGAGGGCCGGCCAGGCCCCACACGGTGCTGGCACTGCGCCACACCCCGAGCACCCGGCCCCGCATCTCGGGTGCGGGATCGGTCTGCAGCAGCGTGGCACCCGCCGTGTCGGAGACGGACTCGACCACCGCCATGGGGACGACCAGCAGGACCAGTACGAACAACCCGGGCGAGAGCCCGGCTGCGGTCTGGAGGAGCCCGCCGCACGCCGCCAGGACGCCCACCAGCCGGACGGACGGCTTCCGGAGCCGGCCCGCGACCACGGCGCCGGCGATTCCGCCGACGGCCAGGACGGTGGACACCGTGCCGAAGTCGCTCTCGTCGGCGTGCAGCGGGCCGACGACCAGCACCGCCAGGGTCAGCTGATAGTTCCGGCCGCACACCGAGCTCAGCCCGGTGATGGCGGCGAGAGCCACGAGCCGGGGCCGCTGGAGGAAGTACGTGAGTCCGGCCCGCGCGCCTCCGTCGTCCCCGGCGCGGGCGGCGTTCGTCCGTGCCGGGACCGCGGGGGCTCCGGTGGCCCCGACCCCGCGGTGCGAGCCGCGTACCGGACGGAGGAACGGGATGACGGCCGCGACGAAGACGAAGGAGAGGCCGTTCGCCACGTACGCCGACGCCGTGCCGAGCGTTCCCACGGCGACCGCCGCCACCGCCGTACCGGCGAGCCGTCCGGAGCTGTGCACCACCGAACCGAGGGCGATGGCCGACGGCACGTCACGGGCGGGCACCAGGTCGTTGCCCAGGAGTGAGGTCGCGGGACCGTCGATCGTGTTCACGACGCCGGTGACGGCGGCCAGGAGCAGCAGCACCGGCATGCTGAGCAGATCACCGGCCATGAGGGCGGCCGTGGCGAAGGCGACCACCCCGAGCACCACCTGGCTCACCGCCGCGGTGGTCCTGCGGGGCCACCGGTCGACGGCCGCGCCGCCGAGTACACCGAGCAGCAGCCCCGGGCCGGCCTGCACCGCGAGAGACAGCCCGGTGGCCGCTGCCGAGCCCGTGATCTGCAACACCAGGAGGTTCTGCACGGTGAGCTGCATCCAGGCGCCGGTGTTCGACACGAGGTTGGCGACGGACCACCAGCGCATGCTGGGGCTGCGGAGGCAACGCCAAGGGCTCCTGTCGGCGGAGCGGTCGGCGGCTGCCGCCGATGTCCGGAAGCGGGCAGCGGTGAGGAAGGAAGGAGGAGGCACGGCACGTACTTTTCCGACGAGGGCGGGGGAGAGACACACGTCGGGCTGTGTGAAAGCGGTGCAGTGGGTGCCTCGGTGCCGGGCGGGGGCCGCTCACGTCGTACTCGGGCCACCCGCCTTCCGGCACGCTCATCTTCACAAACGCCTCCGGTCGCGGGAAACGTGAGGAGCGGCGGGGACGTCGTCCCCGCCGCTCCTCACGCCCAACTTCCGCCGGAGCGGGGTGTATACACCGTCAGGTGTCGTTCCTCACAGGGTGGCGCGCTCGAGTGCCGCATCCGTTTCGCGCAAGAAGTCCTCCAGGTCGCCCGGATTCCGGGAAGTGATCAGCTTCCAGCCGCCGGTGCCGTCCGTGACGACGGGCTCGTCGACCCAGTGGCCCCCCGCGTTCCTGATGTCGGTGCTCAACGACGAGTACGAGGTCAGCTTCTTGCCCCGTACGACATCGGCCTCGACCAGCGCCCACGGTCCGTGGCAGATGGCCGCGACCGGGCGACCCGAACTCGTGAACGACCGGACGATCTCCAGAGCGCTGTCCTGGCCGCGCAGGGTGTCGGCGTTCAGGGTGCCTCCGGGAATGAGCAGAAGGTCGTACGCCTCCGCGTCCGCGTCGCTCAGCGTGAGGTCCGGCTTGACCTTCTTCCCGGGATCCTTGTCGCCGACGAGGGTCTCGATGTCGTCCGCCGAGACCGCCGCCACGTCCACCACGGCGCCCCAGCCGCGCAGGTGCTCCAGCGGTACCGCCAGCTCGTCCTGTTCGACACCGTAGTTCGTGACGATCGCCAGTACCTTCCGCACGCTCACTTCGTTCTCATCCATTGCTGGGCCCCTTCCGGATACACGTCGGCACACATGGCGGCCGCGAACGGCCTGGCCTCGTGGGTTCCCGCAAATTCGGCGGGTATGCGGGCGTCCGCCCCATCGGCGGGAAGGCCGGGGCCCGTGCGACGGCAGGTTTCCTCCGCCGCCCGCTGGTTACCCGAGGCGCATCGCGCCGTGGCCGACGGCTCCCGCGGCGGGAAGGGGCCGACCGGAGCCGATGTCACGACCTCACGGTGGAAGCGAGCTCAGCATGGCCATCGATCCGTCCTCCGGCGTCCGTGTGGTGGTGACCGGAGCAACCGGCAACGTGGGCACGAGCGTGGTCCGTGCCCTGGCGGGTGACCCCGCTGTCGGTTCCGTCCTCGGCCTGGCCCGCAGACGGCCGCGCCTCGCGGTCGACGGTGTGGAGTGGGGCACGGTGGACCTCTCCCGCCCGGACAGTTCCCGCACGCTGGCCGGCCTGCTGCGCGGTGCCGACGCGGTCGTCCATCTGGCGTGGCGGTTCCAGCCGACGCACGACCCGGTGGTCACCTGGCAGAGCAACGTCCTCGGGTCCCTCCGGCTCTTCTCCGCGGTGGCGGAGGCGGGCGTCCCCGCCCTCGTGCACGCCTCGTCGGTGGGTGCCTATTCACCAGGGCCGAAGGACGAGCCCGGAGTCGACGAGGAATGGCCCACCAACGGCTGGCCGGACGCGGCGTACTGCCGGGAGAAGGCGTATCTGGAGCGCGTGCTCGACACCTTCGAGCTGCGGCATCCGGGGGTCCGGGTGGTCAGGATGCGGCCCGGTTTCCTGTTCAAGGAGACGGCGGCGAGCGAGCAGCGCCGCATCTTCGGCGGACGGTACCTCCCCGGCCCGCTTCTCCGGCCGGACCTTCTGCCCTTCGTACCCGACCTGGACGGGCTCCGGTTCCAGGTCCTGCACACCGACGACGCGGCGGAGGCGTACCGGCTCGCCGTCCTGAACGACGTGCGCGGGCCCTTCAACCTGGCGGCCGACACCGTGACGGACGCCCGGCGGCTGGGCGAGCTGCTGGACACCCGCGTCGTACGCGTCCCCAGGTCCCTGGTGCGTACCGCGCTCTCCGCCGCCTGGCGGGCGCACGCCGTCCCGGCTTCACCGCACCTGTTCGACGCCGTGCTGCGACTGCCCGTACTCGACTCCAGGCGGGCCCGTACGGTGCTGGGCTGGCAGCCCGCGCACACCGCCGACGAGGCCCTGAGCGCCTTCCTGCGCGGCGTGCGACGCGGTGACGGCGAGGACACGGCTCCGCTGGCAGGGAAACGGGTGGGATGAGGGCCGGCGGCACACCCCGGCCGGCGGCCGGCGGGGCACGCCCCCACGTCCCGCACGGGGTGGGGCTCCGGCCCTGCGCGGGGGCCCACTGTCACGGATGCCCCTTGCACGCGGACGCCCCCTGACGGCGCTCGCGCACCCCGGGCGGTTCTCCGGGCGGCGATCGGTGGTGAGGCCTTCCAAGGGCGGGTCGCGCGCCTGCGGGCGTGCGTGGCGCGGCACGGTTCCCCGTCCGAGGCGGACAGGGCCGCTCAGCGTGCGAGGGTCTTCTTCATGGCGGTCCGGAGGGCGTCGCGGGCGGCCGGGGGGAGGGGCGTGCCGTGGTAGCTCTCGACGAGCTGACGGGCGAGGTCGCGCAGCTTGATGTTGCTGTGCTGCGAGGCCTGGACGAGTGTCTCCCAGGCCTGTTGTGCCGTACACGGACCCACTGCCATGAGGATGCCGCGCGCGGTGTCGATCACCGGACGCGAGGCGATCGCGGTGCGCAGGCCTTCGACCTCGCTGCGCAGGGCGGCCACGTCCGCGTCCGGGGACTGCTCCTCGGCGTGCGGGCGGTGCGCCGGGTGTTCGTGCTCGGCCTGCTGGTGTTCGGCCCGCTTCGGAGCGGCCGGTGCGACGCGGGTGCGGGTGCCCCGTGCCTCGGTGTGGTCCGCCATGTCGCTTCCTCTCCCCCCGTCCTCACTTCTCAGCGGCGCTGGTGCCTGTGGTCACGGGTGTCCGTCTGCCCACCAGTGTTCCGCTCAGTCGGCTGTGAAGCAGCCTGAGCGGGGCGGGGACCGGTGACGAAGGGGGTGGCGTGGTGCCTGCCGGGGACCCGGAGCGTCGCCGACGGGCGGAGTACGGGGCGGGGGGAGTGCGGTGCCGCCACGACACACCCGGGCCGGGCCACCGGCACGGTGTGCTGCCGGTGGCTCGGCCATGTGGGTCCCTCAGGCGGCGCTCAGGCGGCGCGATCGACGGTGCGGACCGGCCCACCCCTCTCGGCTTCCGCCGGTGGAGGCAGGAGGCGCAGGTGACGCTCCCGCGCGTGGCGGGGTCTGCCGGGGGAGCGCAGGAGGCGCTCCTCGTAGTGGTCCATGAGGACGACGAGGACGAGCAGGAGGGGCGGGATGAGCAGGGCCAGGGCTGACACGGCAGGTTCCCTCTGTCCGGCGTTGTCTGTTCGGGTTGCCGGTGGGGCGGGGGACACCGCCATGAGAGGTGAAGATGCTGTGACCGTTCGACTCCTTCCCGTGACCGGTGTGCCGTCCCCACGCCATGTGTGGAGTGCCGTGTCCCTGCGCCGGGGTGTGGGGTGGTCCGCTGCCGGCGTCGTGTGCGGCGCCGCCCGGTGGCGTCTCACCACTGCCGCACCGGGTACCCGGGTACCCGCCCCGGCCCAGGCGCCCGGCAGGCACCCGTGCCGGACCCGGGGCGGTGTGTCATCCGAGCCGTCGACGGTCCTGGTCGGTCCACTTACGGGTGTCACGCGGCTCGACGTAGGGCTCGGACTCCTCGGGGTGGCCGCCGGCGATGGCCCGTTCCCGGGCGAGTTCGGCGTCGAACTCCAGGCCGAGGAGAATGGCGAGGTTGGTGATCCACAACCACACCAGAAAGATGATCACGCCGGCGAGGGTTCCGTAGGTCTTGTTGTACGAGCCGAAGTTCGCCACGTAGAACGCGAAGCCGGCGGAGGCGACCATCCAGATCACCACGGCGAGGAAGCTACCGGGGCTGACCCACCGGAAGCCACGGCCCTTGGCGTTCGGGGCGGCCCAGTACAGCAGGGCGATCATGAGGGTGACCAGGACGACCAGGACCGGCCACTTGGCGATCGACCAGACCGTCATGGCGGTGTCCCCCACGCCGAGCGCGGTGCCGATCTGCCGGGCGATACCTCCCGAGAGGACGACGATGAGCGCGCTCGCGCAGGCCATCACCATCAGTGCCACCGTCAGAGCGACACGGACGGGCAGCACCAGCCAGACGGGGCGGCCCTCGGGCAGGTCGTAGACGGCGTTGGACGAGCGGATGAAGGCGGCGACGTAGCCGGAGGCGGACCAGACCGCGACGAGGAGACCGACGACCGCCAGGACCGAACCCGTGCCGGAACCACCCTGCAGCTGGGTGACGGCATTGGTGATGACGTCGCGGGCGGCACCCGGGGCGAGTTTCTGGATGTTGTCCAGCACCGCCTGGGTCGTGCCGTGCCCCACGATGCCCAGGATCGAGACGAGCACCAGAAGCGCCGGGAAGAGCGCCAGCACGCCGTAGTAGGTCAGGGCGGCGGCGCGGTCGGTCAGCTCGTCGTCCTTGAACTCCTTGAACGTACGGCGCAGGACCTGTCCGAAGGACTTCTTCGGCAGGTCGGTCGGTTTGTCCGGGGCGGCCTCCTGCGTCTCGCGGCTCGGGCCCTCGCGTGAGTCCCGGCCGTCCTCGGGCGGCCGGGGCTCACCCGCGCGGTCGCGTGCCGCAGGGGAGTCGTCCTCGTGCTGCGGCCACTGCTCGTCATCGTGGTTCATCCGGTCCGGGTATCCCCTGACGCCGGAACAATGCGGCCGACGTCGCGACCGGCACCGGACGGAGCACTGCGTCGCCCGTCCGGCGGGCCGGGCGCCCTACGGGGCGTGGGGCATCCGGCCCGGCTACGGGTCAGGCGGCCTGCATGAGCTCGACACGGCCGAAGAGGAGTGCGTAGCCCGAGGGGAGCCGGCGCAGGATGCGTGCCATGAGTTCGGGGCCGGCCAGGGCGGCGACGTTGGTGAGGACGGCCCCGGTGTCCCAGCGGGTGGTGGCGGGAGTGGCGCCCGTGCGGGTGGCGAGCTCCTTGACGAAGCCCCAACCGGTGAGCGGATGGATGTCCGGGATCTCGGCCGTGAGGATGCCGGCGGCCTCCACAGGCAGACGGGCGGCCAGGTCGACGCGTTCCTCGCCGGTCAGCTGCCGCCCCAGGCCTGCGAGGACCAGGCGGACTGCTTCCTCGGCCCGTTCCCGGGTGGGATAGGCGCCGTCGTAACGGACCTTCTCGAGCAGCTGATCGAACGTCGTCGCGGTCACGCGCCGGACCGCCTCACGCTGGATGGACATCGCTGCGGTTGTTGCCTTTCTCGGGTTGAGGTGGCTGATGGGGGCCCCGATGGGCGTGTGCTGGACACGTCAGTGGGGCGGGGCGGGGTGGCTGGAGGCGCGGATGGCGGTGCGGCCGGCCCCGCAGGGCGAGAAGGGGCGCGGGGTGGTGGGACGAGGGCGAGAGGGGGCGGGCGCACCGCCCGCCCCCGGCTTTCTCGCGTCGGTCTTCCGGTCCCGCCCCGCGCCGGGTGCCGGCTCAGCCGGAGATCTGCTTGCGGGAGGACGCCCCGCCGACGGTGATCTTGCGCGGCTTGGCGCGCTCGGAGATCGGGATGCGCAGGGTCAGGACCCCGGCGTCGTAGTCGGCGGCGATGTGCTCGGTGTCCAGCGTGTCGGCCAGCACGATCTGGCGGGAGAAGACGCCCAGGGGCCGCTCGGACAGCTCCATCTGCACGTCGTCGGCCTTGGTCGCGGGCCTGCGCTCGGCCTTGACCGTCAGCATGTTCCGCTCGACGTCGATGTCGATCGCGTCCGCGGGCACACCCGGGAGGTCGAAGACCACGACGTACTCGTCACCCTCGCGGTAGGCGTCCATCGCCATCGTGGAGGGGCGTGTCCAGGTGCCCGAGCTGGTCAGCTGCTGGGCGAGCCGGTCGAGTTCACGGAAGGGGTCGGTGCGCATCAACATCATGGAACACCTCCAGAAGGTTTGGGCAGTTGCTGCCAATGCGCTGCACTGAGAACGTTGTAACATGTCATCCAATGGATGACAAGCCAGTCGTCATCGAAAGGATGACAGCAGCTGAGGAGATGAGTCGTGACAGCAGCTGACCAGCCGATTCCCCCGACGGCCGACGGGCAGGGCCCGTCGTCCTTCCTGGCCGCCGCGGCAGCCCTGGAAGCCATCGACGTCGCCGTGCGCGCCGCCGAGCGCGGTGACGCGGAGGAGTCCGGCGGAGGTGGCACCGGCCCGGAACGGGCCCTGGCCTCCCTGCTGCTCCTGCGTGAGCTCCGCGAACAGCTCGCGGGATGGGAGACCGGCCTCATCGAAACGGCGCGGCACGCGGGAGCCAGCTGGGCGGACCTCGCGGAACCCCTCGGAGTCGCGAGCCGCCAGGCCGCCGAACGCCGCTACCTGCGCAATCGCCCGGGCCCTGCCGGGACCACCGGTGAGCAACGGGTGCAGGCCACACGGGAACGGCGCGCGGCCGACCGGACCCTCACGGCGTGGGCCCGCGACAACGCCGCCGGCCTGCGTCGGCTCGCCGGGCAGATCGCGGCTCTGGACGACCTTCCGGCGACGGCGAGGGCCCCGGTCGGCCGTCTGGACGCGGCTCTCGCCCACGACGACCCGACCGTGCTCATCGGCCCGCTGCGGGCCACCCGTCCGCACCTGGCCACCTCGCACCCTGACCTCGCTGCCCAGCTCGACGCCCTCACGGGGGGTGGCCACGGGTGATGGGCGGGTGTCCGGGGAGAGTGCGCAGGGGTGCCCGGCCGGGGAGGGGCGCACCGTGAGCACCGTCCCCCACAGTCCGTCCGGCCGTGCGGCGGGCCGCCGGGGGCGGGGTGGCTGTGCCTGCGCGGGGCGAGGTGGTCGCGCCGGTGCGAGGGGGCGCGTTCCTCTCGGCTGTGCGGGCCCGCGGCGCATGTTGCCCGAAGGGCGGGTCGAGCGGCCGGGCGGACAGCGAACCGGGATGTCGGCGGCGCGCCCGGCGTTGTGGCCGACACCGCCCGGGAAGGGCTGAAGGGAGGGATCACTGCTCCGTCTGCCCACCGGCTACGACCTGCTGCGCGGGCGCCTGGAGGGAGCCGGAACCCGCGGGCGAGCGGGTGGGGTCGGGGCTCTCGTGAGCGGGGCCCCTCGTCCCGGCCGGGCTGGGCCGGGGCGCGATCATGACTCCGCGCATCCGGTGCGACGCGGACGGGACGCCCGGCTGTCGCCCGTGGCCGGGCTGTCAGCGTGGCAGGTGGACGTGGACGGTCTTCCCCTCGCCGGGGCCCCGGGTGACGGCCACGCCGCAGGCGAGGCGGCGGATCATGTGCCAGCCGCAGCCGCCGGTACCGCCGCGCAGGTCCGGAGCGCGTACGCGTGGGGCCGAGGGGCTCGCGTCGCTGACGGAGATGTGCACGGTGTCAGGGGCGGCGTCGAGGCCCATGGTGTAACGGCCGCCGCCGTGGCGCAGCGCGTTCGTGGTGAGTTCGGAGACCAGCAGGACGAGCGTCTGCGCGGTCTCGGTCGGTAGCGCCGGCTCCAGGCTGTCCGCGAAGGCCCGCGCTGTGTCCCGGGCGCGGGCGATGCCCGCCGACGTGTCGTCCTGGACGACGAAGTCGTTCGCGGATGCGGCCGGGACCGTGGTCGTGGTCTCAATCATGCGTAACACCCCGTCCGTTTCGGTTTGGCCGTTTTCTACGCGTGCCCACCGGACCGGGGCTTCACTCCCGGCGAACGTCATCCGGGCATGCGGGAGGAAGAGGCTTGCCCTCGCGCCACGGAGGAAATCTATGCTGGAGGACATAGACATTGGCGTGTGGCGGAGCTAGAGTCTTTCTCGTAGCCAAGAAGTCGACGAGGTGCGGCAGACACGAACTGCCGTGTCGGAAACCTCGAGCAGAAGGCGGAACGGCAGCGGAGCGGTGGGGCCGGGAACGGCGGGCCCCCCGCCGGCGGCCGGGCCGAGCGTCCCCAGAGGATGCAGCGCAGTACCTGAATTGACCAGCACGACCGAACGGACAACGAGGTAAGGAGCAGACAGACGCCATCGGATGGCCCGGGCAGGGTGAGACGCCCGGGTACCGCAGACCCCGGAACGGAAGGTGGTCCCCGGTCACGCATTCGCGATTCCCGCGCTTCTGCCCCCGAGGCGGAGCAGCGGACAGAGAATAAGCCGGCGTCAGCCGCCGGCGGATGGTGTTGAAAGCTCGGGGCCCGGGTGCCGTACGGCACCCGGGCCCCTCGATGCGTTCCCGGAAGGGGAGGCCGCACCCGGCCGTACCGTCCGTACCCTCGCGGTGTCCGTTCCGCCCATCGCCTCGGCGACTGTCCCGCATACGGCGTGGGCTGCGTCGACGGCATGCTCGCACCCCACCCCAGGCTTCCTCCGGGCTTTCGGCGGCAACGGCCTGATCGGCCCCACTGCGTTCCGAAGGCGGCCACCGCCGTCTTCGGACGTCAGTTGTGCGTCACCGTGCGGGCGTGGCGACTGGCTGGCGTCGGCACCCGGAAGCCGCGTGCCGGGTCGTCCTCCTGGGGGAGAGGCCAGACAAAGCGACACGTAACGAGCAATTGTGTGGCCGCTCCCGTGCGGGGTGCCGTTCCGGTGCTGCCCGGGCCCGGTGCTCTGCGGTCCACTCCTGCGCGGTGGCTCGCTCTCACCGAGCCCGGCACCCAAGAGCCGCCGCGCGGAATGTCTTGAATCAGTGCGGTATCGGCGATGATGGACGAAGCTGGCGTGGTGGTGAGCCGGAGGCCGGCCTGCAGCGCGAAGGCCGGAGCCGGAACCGCCCGGCGCGTGGACGGCCCATGGGATGAGGTGTCGCGGTGACGGACCGGGACAGAGACGTACGGCAGATGCTGGCCGGGCTGCTGGCAGACAGCCATGTGATGTCCTTCGAGAGCATGCCGAGGCTGGTCGCGGGGCACGCGGCGACCGCGGGCTTCGGCGAGGTGCTGATCTACCTCGGCGATCTCCAGCGTGACGTCCTGCGGCTGGTCACCGGGGACGGCCCTGCCGGCGACCGTGGCGAGCCGGAGCAGCCCCGGCCCCCGGGCCTTCCGGCGGAGGTGCCGGTCGAAGGGACGGTGGCCGGGCGTGCCTACCAGCACGGCCGTCTCACTCCCGTCCGTGCCGAGGGCGTACACCGGTGGTGGGTGCCGCTGCTCGACGGGACGGAGCGGCTCGGCGTGCTGCACCTCAGTGCGGCGACGGGCGGCAGGGATGTGGAGGAGGCCGTCCTGTCGCTCGCGTCGCTGGTGGCCATGCTGGTGGTCGGGGCCCGGGACGTCAGTGACTCCTACGCCAGGCTGGCCCGCGTCAAGCCGATGAACGTAGCGGCGGAGATGCAGTGGCAGCTGATGCCGCCGCGCACCTACGCGGACGGCAGCGTCACCATCGCCGCGGCGATGGAGCCCGCCTACGAGGTCAGCGGGGACGCGTACGACTACGCCACGGCGAGCGACACCGTGCACCTGGCCCTCTTCGACGCCATGGGGCACGACACGGCCGCTGGCCTGACGGCCAATCTGGCCATCGGCGCGTGCCGCAACCGGCGTCGCCAGGGCACTCCGCTCGCCGAACTCGGTGACGCGATCGAGAAGGTCCTGCTGGAACAGTTCCGCGCCGACCGCTGGGTCACGGGCATCCTGGCCGAACTGGACACCGTGAGCGGCGTGCTCACGTGGGCGAACCGGGGGCACCTGCCACCGGTCGTCATCCGCGACGGGCGCTGGAGCACGTTCCTGGACTGCCCGCCCGCGCATCCCATGGGCAGCGATTTCGGCCTGCCCACCGTCCTGTGCCGGGAACAGCTACAGCCCGGGGACCGACTCGTCCTCTACACCGACGGCATCACCGAAGCCCGGACTCCCGCAGGGCAGGAGTTCGGGGAAGTCGCCTTCATCGACTTCCTCCTGCGGCACCACTCCGACGGCCTGTCCGTTCCCGAGACCCTGCGCCGTTTCATCCATTCCCTGCTGGCGCATCACGAAGGGCATCTCCGCGACGACGCCACCGTCCTGCTGTGCGAATGGCTCGGGCCCGGCTCCCTGCCCACACCGGATCTCGCTTCCCTCGCGGGGGTACCCCTGCCGCAGAGCTGAGCACCGGCCCGGCGTACGGGTGCGCCGGCGGCGAGCTGTGAGCGGCGGCCCTGGGGCCGGAGAGCAGGGCGAGGGCCGCGGCGGCCTGCGCGATGACCGCCGGGTGGTAGCGGACGGTGGGGCATGTCACGCCGGTCACCAGGCCGACGCGGTCGGTCTTCGCCGCGATCGCGCCGAGCACCGTCCAGGTGAAGGGGGAGTGGCCCTGAAGGTCCAGCCAGGGGTGGAAGTGGTCACTCATCCGCACGATGTCGAAGCCTGCGGCTTCGGCGAGTTCCGCCTGGCGGACGAGCTCTGCCAGGCCGAAGGACTCGGAGGCACACCCTGACGTCCGGCGAGCCCGCGGCCGGGCGGACGGCACCCCCCCCGCCCGCACCGCCATCCGAACGGCGGGCCGGACCCGCCTGCCTGAACTCAGGCAAGGGCCGGAGGCGACCGGCCACCCGGTCGCGTCGGCGGACGTTCGGGAGTACCGATGAAGGACAGGCATTGCCGGTTCCGGCCCCGGAGGTGCGCACCATGTCCGACCGCCCGCCCGAAGGCTTCGCGGAAATCCTTTTCATCGGCAACGCCACACTGCTCATCCGGTACGGATCGCTGACACTGCTGACCGACCCCAACTTCCTGCACCGGGGCAGCTTCGCCTATCTGGGCAACGGCCTCTTCTCCCGCCGGTCGACCGAGCCGGCCCTCGGGGTCCGTGATCTGCCGTCCGACCTGGACGCCGTCATCCTGTCGCACCTGCACGGAGACCACTGGGACAGGGTCGCCCGCCGGGGGCTGGACCGTGGGCTGCCCATCATCACCACCCCGCACGCCTCCCGCCGTCTCCAGGGGCTGCACGCCTTCTCCCGGGCGGTCGGACTGCGAACCTGGCAGTCGCAGACCCTCTCCCGTGACGGGACACAGGCGCACGTCACGGCGCTGCCGGGCCGCCACGGCCCCGGCCTCGCCCAGGCACTCCTCCCACCCGTCATGGGAAGCCTGCTGGAGCTCGGCCCGCTGGGCGCGCCACCGGTACTGCGCCTCTACATAAGCGGTGACACCCTGATGTTCCCCGGCATCGAGGAGATCGCCCGCCGCTGCCCGAACCTCCATCTGGCCGTGCTGCACCTGGGCGGCACCACCCTGCCGGGCGGCCTGCTGGTGACCATGGACGCCCGCCAGGGGGCCGCACTCGTCCGGACCCTGCGCCCGCGCCGGACGCTGCCCGTGCACTACGAGGAGTACGGGGTCATGCGTTCGCCGCTGTCCGACTTCCTCGCCGAGGCGGAGCTGGGCGGCTTCGCGGCCGACGTGGTGCGCTGCCGGAGGGGCGAGCGCGTCCTCGTCGGCCCTGCCGCCGGTGAGGTGAAGCACGTGAGGTGAAGCCATGCCCGGCCGCCCATGCCGGCCCTGTCGGCTCTGTCCGGCCCTGGCGAGCCACTCATCCGCCTGGACGGTCGGTCACCTCACCCCGCCCCCGCAGGGTGCTCGCGCACGAACTGCCTGAACCGAGTCCCGCTGATGCCGATGCCGAGCGTTCTGCACCGGAGATGTGTCTCCCTTTCGTCGGCTCACCGGTTGCCCGGTGAGGCCGTGTCGTGCGCCGATCCCATGGGGCGAGCCCTGACACTGACCCGATGGAACCGGTCACCATCGGAGTGGAAGAGGAATACCTGCTGCTCGACTCGGAGACCGGGTTGCCGGTCGCCGCGGGGGACCAGGTGCGAGCTGCCGCCGGAGCTGGGGCGATCCTCGGTGAGGACGAACTGCAGCCGGAGCTCCTGCAGGTGCAGGTCGAGGTGGCCACGCCTGTCTGCGCAGAGCTGGAGGAGGTCGGCGGGCACCTGCTGCGCCTGCGACTCGCCGCCGGTGCCGCTGCCGAAGCACAGGGCTGTCGTCTGGCGGCCTGCGGCACCCCACCCCGCCGTGGTGACTCGTCCGCTCCCGTGACCGGGGAGGCGCGCTACCGGGCCTTGCGGTCACAGGCGCCTCAGCTGGTGGCCGAGCAGTTGATCAACGGCATGCACGTGCACGCGTCGGTGCCGGACCGGGAAGCCGGTGTGGCGGTGATGAACCGCCTGCGGGGCTGGCTCCCCGTCCTCATCGCCATGTCGGCGAACTCGCCGCTGTGGGACGGGCAGGACACGGGATTCGCCAGCTGGCGCACCGTCATCTTCAACCGCTGGCCCGTCAGCGGCCCGCCGCCCGCCTTCGAAGACGCCGCAGACGCGGCCAGGCGGATCCAGACGCTCATGCGGAGCGGGATCATTCGCGACACCGGACAGCTGTACTGGCAGGCCCAGCTGTCCGACCGCTACCCGACCGTCGAAGTCCGGTGCTGCGACGTCCAGCTACGAGCTGACGAAGCGGTCATGTTCGCCGGCATCGTACGCGCACTCGTGGCCACCGCCATGCGGGAAACCGACGCGGGAACGCCCACGCCCCGGTTCCTCCCTGAAGTGCTCCAGGCCGCGACCTGGCACGCTGCGCGACACGGCCTCAGCGGCCACCTGATCACTGCGACAGGTGAACGCATCAGCGCCGGTGACGCGGTCGCGCGCCTGATGGAGCACATCGCGCCGTCGCTGGACGCGACAGGAGACACCCGGGAACTCACCTCACTCGTGCACCGTCTCCTGCAGCAGGGCACACCGGCCGACCGCCAGCGCCGGGCACTCGGAGAAGGAGGTCTGAAGGCGGTGACCGATCTGATCATCGCCGACACAACAGCGGACTGACACGTGGACCGCCGCCACATGTGCATCGGGTGAGGTGAGTGTTCGCCTCGGTGAGATGAGTGTTCACACCGGGTGCGCGCGTACCTGCCCCTCCCCGAGGGCCGCCGTTTCAACCGGGTCATGACGCCGTGTCCGCACCCCGTCCCACCCCTGCCCGAAAGGCGACATCATGAGCAGTACGAGACCTCTCGCCCTCGTCACCGGCGCCTCCAGCGGCATCGGTCTCGAGGTGCCCAGGCAACTGGCCGAACGCGGCTACGACCTCGTCATCAACGCCGAGGACGAGACGAGGCTCCACCAGGCGGCTCGGGAGATCCGCGCGGCGGGCGCCGCCGTCGTCGAGACCGTCACGGCGGACCTCCGTGTCCCCCAGCAGACGGAGGCCCTGTTCGTCACGGCCACGACGCCGGGGCGGCCCCTCGACGTGGTCGTCCTGAACGCCGGGGTCGGACACGGGGGCGCGTTCCGGGAGAACGATCTCGCGGACGAACTGGAGATCATCGACCTCAACGTCCGCTCGACCGTGCAACTGGCCAAGTACGTGGTGCGCGACATGGCGGCCCGGGACGAGGGGCGCATCCTCGTCACGTCCTCCATCGCCTCCACCATGCCCGGCTCCTTCCAGGCGGTGTACAACGCCTCCAAGTCGTTCCTGCAGTCATTCACCCAAGCACTGCAGAACGAGCTCGAGGACACCGGGATCACCCTCACCTCGTTCATGCCCGGGCCCACCGAGACCGACTTCTTCCACCGTGCCGACATGGACGACACGCGTATCGGTCAACAGGACAAGGACGACCCGGCCCAGGTCGCGAGGCAAGCCCTGGACGCCCTCTTCGCCGGAAAGGAGAAGACCGTCACCGGCTCCGCCAGGACCAAGGCGCAGGGGCTCGCCGGCAAGGTGCTGCCCGACAAGCTCAAGGGCGAAGCCCACCGGAAGATGGCCGAACCAGGCTCCGGCGACCAGTGACGGGCCGCGCTCACGCGCCGGGCGGCACGCGAGCGCGGCCGCCGGCAGACGGGCGGCCCGGCGCGCCGCCGCTCGGCGTCAGGTCGACCAGACGACTCGGCCGTTGTGCACGATGACCACCTTGGCGTCGGCTCGCAGCACCAGTTGGGCACCTGCGTAGTCGTGGGTCTTGGAGGCCCAGATCGGGCGGTCGTCACCGTTGTGGATGACGAGGTTGCCGTCGGGCTGGAAGATCGCACGGTGGTTCTCGCCGAAGGTCATCGACGCCCAGATGGGCTTGCCCTGTTCGTTGAGGACGACGAGGTTGCCGTCGGGCTGCATGACCATGCGGATGCGATTGGTGGTCCAGGCCTGGTTGACCTCGATGACGCTGGGCGCGGCGACGGTGGTGGCGGTCCAGTCCGGCTTCGGCGCCGCCTTGGGCCTGGGCGTGGCCGTGGGCTCGGGCTTCTTCTCGGGAGGGCTGCTCGTCTTCTTGGGCTCCGGTGCGGGCACGGCCGGCACGGGGGCGGCGGCCGCGGGGGTCTCCGCCTTCTTCGGCTTCTTCTTGCTCGGCGACGAACTGGGCTTCACGGCCACGTAGTCCTCGAGGGCCGCCGGAGCGGAGTTCGGGTGGAGGACGGTGTCCGCCCCCGCCGCCGCCTGCCCCTTGCCGGTGTCGTGGTGTCCCTCGTCGTTCGCGCTCCCGATCAGCAGCAGGGGTATGGCGATCAAGGCAGCGCCCACGAGGGCGGCCCCCGCCAGGATCGGCGTGCGGGGGCGTCCTCCGTCGGCTCCGGTGCCGGTCGTGGTGCCCGGCCCCGTCGCGGCGGCCGTCGCCACGCCGGCACCCTCCTCGGGCGCCCCGGTGGTCCGGGCGGCGGCCGGGGGCGGGGTGGCGGTCTCACCGTCCGGGTCGGCGGTCTCACCGTCCGGGGTGGCGGCGGTTTCACCGTCCGGGGTGGCGGCGTGCTTCGCCTCGGAAGCGGCAGCCGGGCTCGGTGCCTCCTCGGCAGGCGCGGAGGCCGGAGACGACGATGGGGCCTCCTGTACGCCGGGGGCGGCGGCGGCCGCCGCGTTCGCGCCGGAAGCGGGGTGCTGGGGGGACATGCGGTTACTCCTCCTCGGTGGCAGGTCTGGCGGTGGGCAGCGGTCGGGCCGGACGAACACCGGAAAGCCCTCGGGAGTTGACGGGTACCGAGCCGAAGTGGGGCCGGGCGGCCCGGTCTCGTCGTCGAACTCCGCGTGACCCGGCGCGGTGGCGGCCCGACGGCCGTTCCCGCGCCTTCTCCTGCTGCGAGGTGTTTCCGTACGGCCCCGGTCCCGGCCCGGACCTCCGGACCGGAGGTGGTACGACGAGGGGCCGCCGGCGCACCCAACGTAGCCCGTCGGGAGGAGGACGACCGCTCTCTCCCCCCGAACGTCACCGTCACTTTGTCCCCCCGCGCCTCACTGCTCCCGGAAAGTTCTCCGTTCGGGCAGCAAACGGGCACGTGGGCGCCTGATACGGATCTTCGGCGGACCCCCACGGATGGGGCTCATGTGACATCCTGTTGGCTCCCCGATCCGATCGGTGTCGGCGTGCGCGCATATCGTTCGGCACCCGAGAATTCGTGAAGGCCCAAGAGTTCAGGTGGAAATGCGGCCCGGAGCACGGCAAGAGGGCGGCGAACGCGCCCCGTTCGCCCTTCCTCGAAGCCCCGTCGCGAGCGCCGGCCACGAGTCACCCGTCTCCGGCGACACCGTGGCGAGCGACACCCCAGGAATACCCGAGGCCGTGAGGGCTGCTGCCCGCAGGGCGCCCGGGCACTGGATCGGGGTGGTGGACCCGGAGTGGACCGAGGAGCGGACGCCACCCGAGTGGGCGGTGCTGGGGGAGTGGCAGTCGGACGAGAACGGGGGCGTGGGGGAGTACCGCGCCAACCCGGCGTACCGGCCCTCGGCGCGGGTCCTCGGCTGGCCGGAGCCCACCGATCCCGTGGACGCGGCGGCGCAGCGGGCCGCCACCGGGTACGGGCCGGTGGAAGCGGCGCTCGCGGCGCTCGCGGAGGCCGACGTCACCGTGGTGCGGGGGCCCGACGGCGGGCCGCTCACGGCCACCGGACGGGACGGGGCGCCGGTGGTCCTTCTGTTCACCTCACCGGCACACGAGTTCATGTCCGCGGCACTTCTCCATGACACCCTGCCGGCACGGGAACTGGCCCGCTCATCGGGAGGTCCCGGCACCATGCTGATGGTCAACGCGGCAGCCGCGGCCCCCTTGTTGGTCCCGGCCGACAGTCTTCCGGGCCCCGTAGGCGACGCAGGTGGCGAGAGGGCGTCCGCGGTGGAGGCCGTGGTGGAGGAGGGCCCAGGCGCCCCCGCCGTCGCGGCGAGCCGCACCGGTGCTCCGGCCGCCGCGCCTACTCCGAGCCACATCGACGACTCATCCGCACCCTGGCCCCACACCACAGGGAGGACCCCGTGACACGTTCGTCCCAGCAGCCCCCCGCCTTCCCGAGGGGGCGCGTGGAGTCCGCCTCCGAGGGCGAGGAGACGCCCGCGACGGCCGCCTTCGCCGAGCCCGGCTCGGAGCCGGCCGGGGCGACGACCGGAGCAGACGCCGCAAACGCCGGTACTGATGGTGGAGACACCGGTACCGATGCCGCTGAGGCCGGTACCGAGGCCCCGGAGGCCGGAACCGGCTCCGGGGAGGCCGAAACGGGGACCGGAGCGGGCAGCACCACGGATCCCGGTACCGGGGCCTCCTCCGGCGCCCGGTCCGCAGCCGGCGCCGATCCCGAGGCCGGCCCCGACGCCGGCCGTCAGGCCGACCCCGAAGCCGGCGCCGCCGTCCAGAGCCGGCTGCCCGCGCTCGTGAGGACCATGACCGCGACGGCGATCGACCGGCCGCAGCAGCAGGCCGGGCCGGTCGGCCGGCCGGGCAAGGCGGTGCTGGCCGGAGCGGCGGTCGCTGGGGCGCTGCTCGTGTCGGTGCCGTTCCTCGTACTCGCCGGGAACGACGACGAGGGCCCCGGGCAACCGTCGGTGGCGGCGGCAGGCACCGTGCTCGACGGGAGTACGCAGGAGGCACCGGGCGAGTTCGCGGTGCAGCCGCCCGGGAGCGGCTCCCCGGGCGACGGGGAGAAGGACGCAGGTAAGCCGGACACGCCCGGGAAGGCGGAGCAGCAGGCCCCCGCGCCGGCCCCGGCACCGGACACGGCCGAGCCCAAGGCCAAGGCCAAGGCCAGGGACGAGGACGTGCCGAAGAAGGCCACCGCTCCGAAGGAGCAGCCGAAGGAGCAGAGCGGCGAGAAGAAGGCCGGTGCGGCGGAGGGGCAACCGGCGAAGGCCGGTCCGGCCGTCACCTTCAGTGCCCCCGTCTCCTTCCGCAGCCATCTCTCGGGCCGTTGCATCGACGTACCGAACCACGACTTCAGCGACGGCAAGGCACTGCATGTGTGGGACTGCAACAACGCCCCCGCGCAGAAGTGGCAGTTCGCCTCCGACGGCACCATCCGCATCAAGGACAAGTGCCTGGACGTGGCCGCCGCGAACTTCAGCAACGGCACGACCATCCAGATCGCCTGGTGCAACGGCAACGCCGCTCAGCAGTTCGCCCTCAACGCCAGCCACGACCTGGTCAACACCGTCGTCGGCATGTGCGTCGACATCGCGGGCGCCGACCGGAACAGCGGGGCACGGCTGCAGTTGTTGACCTGCACGGGCAACGACGCCCAGAAGTGGAGCACCTGACCGCAACGCCCCGACGCCGGGGGCGCCGCTCCCGGAACCCGCCATGCCCCGAGGACGAGGCATGATGACATCGTCGGCTCGCCGGCACGCGCCCCCGCGAACAGGGGCGCTCGTTGAGAACGCCGTCGTAGCAAGGAGGTTGGTGCGTGTCGCGCCAGGTACTGTCGGTCGGTCCTGAAGACCGCCATCGGACGATCGGTGAGGCACTCGCCGCAGCCCGTACCGGGGCACTCATCAGCGTCCGGCCCGGGACGTACGCGGAGAACCTGGTGATCAACACCCGGGTGACCCTCACCGCCGCCGAGGGGCGGGGCACGGTGGAGATACGGCCGCGTTCGGGCAGTGTGGTCGCGCTGCGTGCCGACGCCGTGATGCTCTCCGAGCTGACCCTGCGCGGCGGCGACGCCGAACTGCCGGTCGTGGACGTGCGGCGCGGCCAGGCCGCGCTCGACGGCTGTGAGATCGTCGGCGCCGCCTGGACCGCGATGCTGGCCGGGGGAACGGGCTCCCTCGCGCTGCGGGACTGCCGGGTGAGCAACCCGCAGGGCGCGGGTGTCGTGGTGACCTCCACGACACCCACCACCGTGGAGTCCTGCACGCTCGAACACCTGGGCACCAGCGGCCTGGTCCTCGCCGAACAGGGTGAGGCGCGCATCCGTGACTGCACGGTGCGCGATGCCCGCGGCAACGGCCTGCTCGCCAACGGGGAGAGCCGGGGCGTCGTCGAGGACTGTGACATCTCGTCCACGGACAAGCCTTCCCTCGCCCTGGAACAGAACTGCGCCGTCTCGGTGGTCCGCACCGTGGTGCACGACACCAGCACCGGCGTGCACCTGAGCAGCGCGGGCCGCACGACTCTGGAGGACGTCCGCGTCACCGGCGCCTCCGGGAACGGGATCACACTGGCCGGCGGCACCGACCCGGTACTGCGCCGCTGCCGCGTCTCGCGCGTCCGTGGCCACGGCGTGCTGGTCACCGACCGGGCGCGCGGAACCTTCGAGGACTGCTGGGTGGACGGCGCGCAGGGCGCGGCGCTCCGGGTCGCCGGGGCCGCCTCCCCGGCGCTGACCGGACTGACGGTCCGCGACTGCGACGGGCCCGGGCTGCTCCTGGAGGAGGACTCGGCACCCGAACTGGACCGCCTGGAGGTGATCGGCGGTTCGCCCGCGGTCGCGGTGCGCGGCGGCGCCAACCCGCTGCTGCGCCGGGCCCGGCTGGTCGAGCCGTCAGGTGACGGCATCGCGGCCACCAAGGACGCCCGGGGCCGCGCGGAGGACTGCGAGATCGTCCGGCCGAAGGACGCGGGTGTGCGGGTGGCCTCCGGCAGCACCTTCTACCTGGCCGGTGGAGGGGCCTCCGACACCGGTACGAGCGGCCTGGTCGTGGAGGACGGCGGCAACGTCACCGTCCGCGACTTCCGTGTCGAGGTGTCCGGCGAGGAGGGCGTCGTGGTGGCCGCCGGTGGTGAACTGACCGCCAACCGCACCGCGGTGCACGCTCCCAAGGGCCACGGTTTCCTGCTCCGTGAGGGCGCACTCGGCTCGCTCAGCGGCTGCGAGGTCACCGGTGGTGCCCAGGACGGTTTCCGGGTGGAGTCCACCGCGCCGGTCTCGCTCGTGAACTGCCTCGCCCGTGAGAACGAGGGCGGCGGCCTGGTGCAGACCGCCCCCGGCGAACGGCTCGCCGTGGAGGGTCTGCACAGCACCGGCAACGGCAAGCGGGACGCCTGGGGCACCGGCACTGCCGAGAACACCGACCCGGCCGGTTCCGGTGCCGCGGACGCACCCCCGCCGGACCGGGCGGACGGTCCGCTCGGCGCCCTCAACGCGCTGATCGGCCTGGAGAACGTCAAGCAGCAGGTCGGCACCCTGGTCAACCTCACCCAACTCGCCCAGCGTCGCGAACAGCTCGGCATGCCCGCGCCTCCGATGAGCAGGCACCTGGTCTTCGCCGGCCCCCCCGGCACCGGCAAGACCACCGTCGCGCGTCTCTACGGGGCGATCCTGGCCGAACTGGGCTCGCTGCGCAGCGGGCACCTGGTCGAGGTCTCGCGCGCCGACCTCGTCGCACAGGTCGTCGGCGGCACCGCGATCAAGACCACCGAAACCTTCCGACGGGCACTCGGCGGAGTGCTGTTCATCGACGAGGCGTACACGCTCACCGCGGACAGCGGCAGCGGCGGCGCCGACTTCGGCCGGGAGGCGGTGGACACCCTGCTGAAACTGATGGAGGACCACCGCGACGAGGTGGTGGTGGTCGCGGCCGGCTACTCCCGCGAGATGGAAGCCTTCCTCGGTTCCAACCCGGGTCTCGCCTCCCGCTTCTCGCGTACCGTCGAGTTCGAGAACTACTCGGTGCCCGATCTGGTCGCGATCATGGAGAGTATGTGCGCCCAGCACCAGTACGAGTTGGGCGAGGGCACCGCGGCGGCACTGGCCGCCCACTTCGGGGCGATGCCGCGGGACGCCGGTTTCGGCAACGGACGTGCCGCGCGAGGGGTGTTCGAGGAGATGGTGGACCGTCAGGCGGTCCGGCTCTCCACGCAGCCCCAGGTCGGCGAGCGGGATCTTCGGCTGCTGCTGCCCGAGGACGTGTCGGCGACCGCCGCCGCGACGGCCGCCGGCACCGCCGTACAGGATGACGACCCGTTGACCCGCCTCGGCGACATGATCGGACTGGCCGAGGTGAAGCGCGAGGTCGCGGACCTGGTCAACCTCATCACCACGGCCCGCCACCGGGCAGCGGCCGGGCTGCCGGTCCCCTCACTCAGCAACCACCTGGTCTTCACCGGCCCGCCCGGCACCGGCAAGACGACCGTCGCCCGCCTCTACGGCGAGGTCCTGACCCAGCTCGGCATCCTTGAGCGAGGCCAGCTGGTCGAGGCGGCGCGCGCCGACCTGGTCGGCCGCTACATCGGCCACACCGCCCAGCTCACCCGTGAGGTCTTCGAACGGGCCCGCGGAGGCGTGCTGTTCATCGACGAGGCGTACACCCTCACCCCGCGCGGCGGTGGCGCCGACTTCGGGCAGGAGGCGGTGGACACCCTCCTGAAGCTGATGGAGGACCACCGCGACGAGGTGGTCGTCATCGTCGCCGGCTACACCGACGAGATGGAGCGCTTCCTCGACTCCAACCCCGGTCTCTCCTCCCGGTTCCCGCGCCGGATCGCCTTCGCCGACTACTCCTCCGAGGAACTCGTCACCATCGTGCGCGCCCAGGCCGCGAACATGGGTTACGAGTGCGGGCCCGGCACCGGCCCGCTGCTCAAGGAGTACTTCGACTCGCTGCCCCGGGATCGCTCCTTCGGCAACGCCCGCGCGGCCCGTCAGGTCGTCGAGTCGATGGTCACCCGCCAGGCGGGGCGACTCAGCTCGCTGGCCACGCCCACCCTGGACGACCTGCGCATCCTCGTCCCCGAGGACGTCACGGCCGTGGGACCGAAGGCGGTGCCCCGATGAGTGCGCCCGTCCGCGGAGTCGCCCGCCTGCTGTCCGGCGCCGGCATCGCGGCCGCCCTCCTGCTTCCCCCGGCCGTTCCGGCTTCGGCGGCGCCGCTCCAGGGCGTGCCGACGGACGGCGGGAAGGGCCAGGAACTGCCCGGTATGCCCTCCGCACTCGACCCCGAGGGCGATGAGGTCGCCTGCACCCCCGGCTCCCCCGCGAAGGCGAAGAAGCAGGACTGGTCGCGCCAGCGCCTCGACCTGGACAGGCTGCACCAGCACAGCACCGGTGCGGGGGTGACCGTCGCGCTGATCGACACCGGTGTCGACCCCGATGCCCCCGGGCTGGACGGCCGGGTTTCCGCCGTGGGCCCGGCCGGTGACGACTGCGTCGGGCACGGGACCTTCCTGGCCGGGCTGATCGCCGGGACCGGCGGGGACAGCCCGCGTCTGGCCGGGGTCGCCCCGGGCGCGAAGATTCTGGCCCTGCGCGGCACCGACCGGCGCGGGCGCGCGAGTGCCGCCCTGGTGGTGGAGGCCCTGCGCGAGGCGACCGAGGCACGGGCGGACGTGATCGCCGTCGCGGTGGCCCTGCCCCGCCAGGACGCGGCGCTGAGCGGTGCGGTCGCCGAGGCACGCCGCGCGGGCGCGGTCGTGGTCGCCGCGGCCACCCCGGACCCGCCGTCCCGGGGCGGCGACGAGGTCCCGCCCCGCACCTACTGGCCGGCCGGTGAACCCGGCGTCCTCTCGGTCGGCGACATGCTCCCCGGGGGCGCCCGTCCGGACGGCTCCCTGCTCACCGCGGGCATCGACCTGGTCGCCCCCGGCGCGGGAGTGGTCTCCGGCGGCCCGCGCGGCGAGGGCCACTATCTCGGCGCCGGTGCCTCGGTGGCCACCGCCTACGCCGCCGGGGCCGCCGCGGCCGTCCGTGCCGCCCACCCGGACGAAACGGCCGGCGCGGTCACCCGCCGCCTGACCGCCACCGCCTACCCCGCCGACATCCCCCAGCTGGACCCCTATGCCGCCGTCACCACGGTCCTGGGTGAGCCCGTTCCGCCGGCCGGGGCCGAGCGCGCCATGGAACCCGTGACCGTCCGCGACACCGCCGGCGCCGACCGTGCCACCGGCCGCGCCACCCTCCTCGTCCTTCTCGGCTCCGGCGGCGTCCTCGCCGTTCTCTGGGCGGCTTTCGTCTTCTCCCGCGCCCGCGCCCGGGGGTGGCGTCCGGCGGGAGCGCCCGGAACGGGAACGCAATGAGCTGACGTCACGGCTTCGCACGGACGGCACCCTCCCGCGGCACGCCGCGGGAAGGTGCCGTCCTCATCAGTCCTGCTGCCCCCGGCTCTCCTCCACCAGGGCCGTCTGCATCAGGCGCGGCCGGCGGCGGGCGATGTGAAGGGCCCGGCCGGGCGGGAGGTTCAAGGGCTTCGCGTTCCCGAAGAGACGGCCTTCCGTGGGCGGGCACGAGAGGAGTACGGCCGGGTTGTTGGCCTCGTCCAGGCGCCGGATCAGGGCGTCGCTGAGCCCCCGGCCCGCGCCCATGGCGCTGCGGGCGACGACCAGGTGCAGGCCCATCTCGAAGCCGAGGGTGAGATGCTCGAAGAGTGGCTCGAAGGGGCTCTGGAAGGAGTTGCCGGAGACCATGTCGTAGTCGTCGACCAGGATGAACAGCCGCGGGCCCGTCCACCAGTCGCACGTGCGCATACGGGCCGGGGCGATGTCCGCACCGGGCACGCGGGTCTTCAACGCGCGGGCCGCGCCCTCGACCGTCTCCGTGAGGTTGTCCAGTGAGATCACGTGCCCGATGCGGTAGTCCTCGGGGATGGCGTCCACCAGGGTGCGGCGGTAGTCCACCGCGATGATCTTCGCCTCGTCCGGGGCGTAGCGGGCGGTGATGCCCTTGGTGATGCTGCGCAGGAGGTTGGTCTTGCCGCTCTCGGTGTCGCCGACCACGATCAGGTGCGGGGTACGGCTGAAGTCGTGCCAGACGGGTTCCAGGGCGTCCTGGTCGATGCCGAGGGGGAGACGCATGCCGCCACCCTCGGTGGGTTCGGGCGCGGGGAGTTCGGCCAGCGGGAGCCGGTGCGGCAGCATCCGTACCTGCGGGGCGGATGCGCCCGGCCAGTTCCGGGACACCTCGGTGACCAGGTGGGTGACGCCCTCACCCAGGTCGTCGAGGGAGCCGCTGCCGTCCAGCCGGGGCAGGCCGGCGAGGAAGTGCATCTTGCTTTCGGCGGTGATGCCGCGGCCGCCGCTGCGCGGCACCGAACGCGCCTTGCGGGTGTCGATCTCGGAGTCCATCGGATCACCCATCCGCAGTTCGAGACGGGTGGCCGCCTGGTCACGTACCTGGGCGGACAGCTCCACCCACCGGGTGGTGGTGATGATCAGGTGGATGCCGTAGTTGAGGCCCCGGGCGGCGAGTTCGTTGAACTTCGGGATCAGGTCGTCGTAGTCCTGGCGGACCGTGGACCAGCCGTCGACCACCATGAACACGTCGCCGAAGGGCTCGTCGGGGAACTCCCCGGCGGCCCGCCGCCGGCGGTAGGACTGCATGGAGTCGAGTGTGTGGTCCACGAAGAACTGCTCGCGGCGGGCGAGCAGCGTCATCACCTCGGCGACGGCCCGGTGCACCCGCTCCGGGTTGAGCCGTGCCGCGACGCCACCGACGTGCGGAAGGGCGGCGAGCTGCGAGAGGCCGCCGCCGCCGAAGTCCAGGCAGTAGAACTGCACCTCGGCGGGGGTGTGGGTGAGAGCCAGAGCGGCGATCAGGGTGCGGGCGAGGGTGGACTTGCCGCTCTGGGAGCCACCCGCGACCGCGACGTGGCCCCCGGCTCCGGAGAGGTCCACGACGAGCGGGTCGCGGCGCTGCTCGAAGGGCTTGTCCACGAGGCCGACCGGGACCCGCAGCCTGCCGGTGCCCGGCCAGCCGGCCGCGGTGAGACCGCGCTCAGGGTCGGGAGTGATGCCGGGCAGCAGGACGTCCAGCGGAGAAGGCTCGTCCAGCGGCGGCAGCCACACCTGGTGGGCGGCGGGGCCGGAGTCGCGCAGCCGGTCGAGGGCCACGTCGAGCAGGGCCTCCTCGTCGCCGGCCTCCTCGGTCTCCGGTTCCGGCGCGGCCGGGGTTTCCGGGGTACGCGGTACCACCCAGCCGCTGGTCCAGGGCACCACCTGGCTGGCCACCCGCGCCTGCACCACCGCGCCGGTGCGACGCCGGTACGTGCCGGAGGAGTAGGCGGCGCGGAAGCGGGTCAGGGACTCCACCCCGGACTTGAGGTAGCCACTGCCGGGCTGGGCCGGGAGTTCGTACGCGTCCGGGACGCCGAGCACGCCGCGGCTCTCCATGGCGGAGAAGGTGCGCAGGCCGATGCGGTACGAAAGGTGGCTCTCGAGCTGGTGCATGCGGCCCTCGTCCAGACGCTGCGAGGCGAGCAGCAGGTGCACTCCGAGGGAGCGCCCGAGGCGGCCGATCATCACGAACAGCTCCATGAACTCGCGGTGCGTGGAAAGGAGTTCGCTGAACTCGTCGACCACCACGAACAGGCTGGGCAGCGGGGCGAGATCCGCCCCGCCGGCGCGGGCCCGCTCGTAGTCCAGGGCAGAGGTGTAGTTGCCGGCGGAACGCAACAGCTCCTGGCGGCGGATGAGTTCACCGTGCAGGGCGTCCTGCATCCTCTCCACCAGGGCGACCTCGTCGGCGAGGTTGGTGATGACGGCGGAGGTGTGCGGGAGTTCCTCCAGGCCCAGGAAGGTGGCGCCACCCTTGAAGTCGACCAGGACGAAGTTGAGCGTCTCGGAGGAGTTGGTCAGGGCGAGGCCGAGGACGAGGGTGCGCAGCAGTTCGCTCTTGCCGGAGCCGGTGGCGCCGATGAGCATGCCGTGCGGGCCCATGCCGCCCTGCGCGGACTCCTTGATGTCGAGCTCCACCGGGCGGCCGTCCACCCCGACGGCGATCGGCACGCGCAGCCTGGCGGAGCCGGTGTGCCGGTCGAAGAGGGTGTGCGGGTCGTGCCGGTGCAGGTCGGGGATGCCGAGCAGGGTGGTCAGCTCGACGTCGGTGTCCAGCGGCTGCGCGATGTCGGTGCCCAGACTCATCCGGCGGGGGGTGAGCAGCCTGGCCAGTGACTCGGCGCCGACCGGGCCGAGCCGGTCCGGCCGGCCGAGCGGCACGGAGCGCTCCTTGCGGCTGCGGTCGGTGCGCACCAGACTGACCCGGTCGGGCCCGACGGTCAGCCGCAGCGTGTTGCGGCCGGGCCGCCAGCGCAGTGCCCCGGACATGTCGAGGGCCAGGGCGTTGCGGTATCCGTGCCCCTCCCAGCGGTGGCCCTCGGGGACGGTGACGCCGTCCAGGACGACGACCGTGTAGGGCTCGTCGCGGCCGGGGCGGGCGTCCGGGTCGAAGCCGGGGCGCTCGGCGAACTCGGCGCCGAGCAGATCGTCCAGTTCGGCCAGGTCGGCGGTGATCCTCCGGGCGTGGCCGGCGCCGTCCTCCTCATGCGGATCCAGCACGTGCGGCAGCCACTTGGCCCACTCCCAGTCGGGCCGCCGCTCGTCGCTGACGCAGAACGCGAGCCACAGCTCCTCGGGCGCGTGGAACACCGCGAGCTGCCCGAGGACGGCGCGTACCAGGGCGCGCGCCGCTTCGGCGCCGGGGTCCCGCCCCGGGTCCTTCCCGCCCTCCGCGGCGCGCGGGGTGCCCGGCTCGGCGGGGTCGCCGCCAAGGGGCTCCTCGGGACGCAGCAGGATCCGGGCCGAGGAGCGCAGGTAGAGGCCGAGGGGCTGGTCAGGGATGGTGGAGTAGGCGCGGATGAAGCGGCGCAAGGCGTGCGCGCAGAGGGGTTCCAGGTCCTCCACCGGGCGGGTGGAGACCGGCTCCAGGGTGAGTGCGAGCTGCTGTTCTCCCACCGCGATCCGGACCTCGCCGAAGTCCTCGTCGGCCGGGCGGCGTTCCCACAGTCGTGAGGTGCGGGCCAGCGACCGCAGTGAGCCGGGTTCCGGGTGGCGCCAGGCGAGCGCCCGCTGCTGCTCCGCTATGGTGCTCCGGACCCGCTTGCGGGTCTGCGCCAGGTAGCGGAGGTAGTCGCGGCGTTCGCCCTTCAGGCGTTGCTTGCGCTCACTGGAGCGGCGCATCAGCTGCCCCAGCAGCATGGCACCGGCGGAGAGCGCCATGACGCCCATCGCCAGATACATGAACACGCCGTTCCCGCCGCCGGGCCGCAGGAACATCAGCATCATCGACACCGACATCAGCGCCATCGGCAAATACGTCCATATTGCCGAGGTGTCAGGCACCGTCTCGGCGAGGACCGGCGGTTCCTGCAGGGTCAATTGCCCCTCGGGCATCTCCGGGCCGCGCCTGCGGGCCGGCCGGCGAAACAGCACCACACTCAAGGAACAGAACCTCCGGTTTCACGGCTTTTCGGCCCGTACCGAATACCGGTGTACCCGGTAGTGGGAAAGACCGCACCGCGCTGATTCCCCGGGCCCTCGCGTGACGCGATGAACGCAGGATGAATGTTTCGGGTGGACGGCGAGGGACGGCCAACTCCCTTGCCGGCCAATTGCATACCGGATAGGGAATCCGGTCCGCAGTACGACCCGGTGGTCGTAGGCAGTAGTCTGCATTCACGGAACGCGACCTGTCCACGCGGGACCGGTGGTTGCCGGGTGCATGGATGCAATTGCCTTGCCCGGCACTCCGGTTCCCCGCCGTGAGGACCTTCCGTACTGTTCGTACATCCCTCTCCCGGGGGAGTCCTCCTGTCAAAGCCTCCACGGAAGACGAGAGTTCAGCTGATGACCGACAGTGCGGTGGCCGAATCGTGCCGCCTGACCGTACGCGCGCCGAGCGTCACCGTTGATCTGGCCGTGCCCGCCGACGTCCCGGTCGCCGATCTGCTGCCCACGCTGCTGCGCTATGTCGGCGAGGAAGCCGAGGAGGCCGGACTGGACCACGCCGGCTGGGTGCTCCAGCGGCTCGGCGACGCCCCGCTCGACGAGGAGAGCACCCTCGCCCGCGCCGGACTCTCCGACGGCACCGTGCTCTACCTGCGCCCCCACACCGAGGCCCTGCCGGAGGCACGGCTCGACGACCTGGTGGACGGGATAGCCGACACCGCTGCCCGGCGGCTGCACACCTGGCACGCCGGGGCGGCACGCGGACTGCTGGTGGGCACCGCGGTGGCCACCGTGGCGGCCGCCCTCGTGCTCGTGTTCCGGCCGGGGGTGGCCGGCTCCGGCTCCTCCAGGGCCGCTTGCGCGGCCGTGGCCGGGCTGCTGCTGCTCGCGGGCGCCGGTTCGGCCAGCCGAGCGGTAGGCGACCGCCTCTCCGCGACGGCGCTCGGCCTGCTGGTGGCTCCCTGCCTGGCCCTGGCCGGCTGGGTACTGCCCGGCGGTGACGTGACCGGCCCGGACGCGGCGCAGGTCGTAGGCGCGCGGTTGCTCGCCGCGGGCGCCGCCGGTGCGGGGGGCGCGGTCATCGCGCTCGCCGCCACCGCGGTCGGCGCCCCCGCCCTGCTGGCCACGGCGGTGGTCTCCGTGGCCACCGCGATCGCCGGTGCCCTGATGGGTTACACGGGCCTGGACGTGCCGGCGGCCGTGTCGCTCGTGGCGACGGTGGTGGCGCTCGCCGCCGGGACGGTGGCACCGTTCGCCTTCAAGCTGGCCGGGATGCGGATGCCCTCGCTGCCGTCCTCCGCCGGCCAGCTCCAGGAGGGCATCGACCCCTACTCGGGCGACGAGGTCGCCGAGCGCACCGAACTGGCAGGGCGCTGGGTCACCGCGCTCTTCGCGGCCACCGGTGTCATCGCGGCGGCCGCCCTGGCCGTCCTCGCCGAGCACCCGAACCTGCCCGAGGTGCTGACCGCGCTCGTGCTGAGCCTCCTGCTGCTCCTGCACTGCCGGGGCCTGGTGCACATCGGGCAGCGACTGACCCTGGCGATGCCCGGCATCTGGGGGCTGTTGCTGCTCGCCCGGGCCTGGGCGGTGGACAGCGACAGCGACGGCCGCATGGTGGTCTTCGCCGTGCTGCTCGCCGCGGCGGCCGCACTCGTGACCGCCTCCTGGACCGTGCCCGGCCGCCGGGTGCTGCCGTACTGGGGCCGGGCGGCGGAACTGGCGCACACCGGCTTCGCCGTCGCGCTGCTGCCGCTCAGCATGTGGGTGGCGGGCCTCTTCGGCTGGCTGCGCGGCCTGTTCGGCTGACCACTACCGAACGCCGCTACACGGGACACGAGGTGAGGAGAGGCTGTGCAGTCCAAGCGCGATCAGGTACAGGCCCACAGTTTCATGATGGGCAGGCTCAGTTCGGGTCTGCTGGCGGCCGACCCGGACGCCCCGGAGAGCCCGCTCGGGCGTACCACCCGAGGCGTTGTCTTCGGCGTACTGGTGACCGTCCTGATCGGCGCGGGCGCCACCGTCTTCGGGCTGCTGCGCCCGGGCGGGAACGACGGCTGGCGCGACGGTGAGCACCTGGTGGTCAACCGCGACACCGGGGCGCGGTATCTGTGGACCGGCACCGACGGCGTACTGCACCCCGTGCGCAACTACGCGTCGGCGCGGCTGATCGGCGGCTCCGACCTCGCGACCGTGGACGTCGCCACCGCCTCGCTGAGGGACGTCCCCGTGGGGGCCCCGGCCGGGATACCCGGCGCCCCGGACGCCGTGCCCGGGCCCGCCCAACTCGACGACGGCGCCTGGCACGTGTGCGTCACCGGGCCGGACGGAGCGCTGCCCAGCACTTCCGGTGCCGTGACGGGCACCGGGGTCGACAAGCCCGGGGCCACCACCGTGGTCGCCGGGGCACCGCTGGACTCCCGGGGCGTCGGCGGCGACCACGGGGTGCTCGTGAGCGGCCCGGACGGCGCCGAGTACCTGGTGTGGCGGGGCAGCAGGCTGCCGCTGGACCGTGCCTCGGATGCCCGCAACGCCCTCGGCTACGGATCGGAGCGGCCGATGCCGGTGTCGGCGGCCTTCCTCGACGCACTGGCCCCCGGTCCTGCCCTGAAGCCGCCCGCGGTCGCGGGACGTGGCGCGAAGGGGCCCGAGCTGGGGGGCGAGGCCAGCCGGATCGGGCAGCTGTTCGAGGTGCGTGTGCCCGGTGGCGGCAGCACCTACCACCTGCTGCAGAAGGGCGGCCTGGTACCGCTGACCCGGCTCGGCGCCGCCTTGGTGCTGGGCGACCCGGCCACCCAGAAGGACGCCTACCAGGGGCGGTCGCCCGAGGTGCGCGTGGTCGGGGCGGACGCGCTGCGCGCGCACCGGGCCGAGGACTCGGCCCCCGCCGGATCCGCGGAACTGCCGGACACTCCGCCGGCCCCGCAGTCCCCGCCACGCGGCACCGCACTCTGTGCGCAGGTGGACGGCGACGACGGCGGCACCCGGATCAAATCCGTACTGGTCGCACTGAGCCGGCTCTCCCCGGTCGTGGTGTCGGAGGGAACCGCCCAGCCGATGACGCCGGCCTGTGTCCGGACGGACGCCACCGTCGTACGGCCCGGACGCGGCGCCCTGGTCCGCGCCTTGAACGCGAGCGGCGCGGCGCACGCCGGGACCACCTACCTGGTGGCGGAGAACGGCGTGAAGTACCGCGTCGCGGCCAAGGACTCGCTGGCGGCGCTCGGCTACGGGGCCGGAGACATCGGCTCGGTTCCCGCGCCCCTGCTCGCGGCACTCCCGACCGGCGCGGACCTGGACCCGGCAGCGGCCTCCGGCGCCTCGGAGCCCAGGGTCACGGCTCCCGAGTGCGCCACCGGCACCGCGGCGGGCAGCGACGAGGCGGCCACGGTCGGCGTCACCGGCGTGGCCGACAGATCCGACTCCGCGTCCTGATCCAGGCAAACACCGCATACGGCGTCGAAGAAAGGAAATGGCGGAGGACCATAACCTCGCGATCCGAACTGCACGCCGGTGCACCCGATATGTCATGGGGCGAGGGAAACGGGAAACCTCAGAGAAAGCTCAGACATTCGGCCGGTCGCCTCCGCGAAATGCTGTGGACGCACGCGCCTCGCCGGAAACGGGCCGTACCGATGACCGTTCGCCTTCTTTTCGTGCCCGTTTTCCGACCGCATCGCGTCCGTCGGCGGATCGTGATGCCGTTCGGCGCGGCCGGTGCGGGGCGGGTGACTTCACCCTGCGGCAACTTGCGGGCAACTCCGTTGCAATACACGGCTTCTGAAGAACTGACCTATGCTCAAATCTTCCCAACATCCGTTGCGCCGAACGCTGGGTTCTCTTTAGCCTCAGCGGGCAACGGTGTCACGAGACCGGCCTGAACGAAGGGAGCGCGACATGGCGGACAGTGCCGCGAGGAAAGCGGATTATGCCAAGGGTCTGGGGGGTGTCTCCTCACTGGAGTCGGCCCGGAGCGCGGTCGAGAAGATCCAGAACAACGTCGCCGAGATCGCCGCGCGTTCCGGCGTCGGCGGCGACGAGGGCCAGGCCCTGCTGAAGCTTTTCCGCAGCTGGAACTCCGAGGCCCAGAAGGTCGTCGTCCAGATCAGCAAGATGGTCGACGCGCTGCAGGAGAACGTGACCTCGGCCAACCGCCTGGCGAAGGAGAACCAGGACCTGACCGAGGTGCTCAACAGCAAGACCAGCCAGGGCGTCTTCGAAGCGCTGCGCTGACCACCCCCCTGCGGCGCCGGCCCCTTCCAGGAGGCCGGGCCGGTGAACTTCCCGGGCCCCGGCGCCCGGCCACCCCAGAGGAGACGTCATGGCCGACGGCATCATCGATGTGCAGTACTCGACGGTCCGGCACGCGATTGAGGAGCTGAAGGACCAGACCCAGCAGATCATCACGACCCTCAACAACCTGGAGGACGAGCTGAAGCCGCTCGTGACCTCGTGGGAGGGTGATGACCAGCAGATGTACCGCGGGGTACAGGCGGAGTGGGACCAGGCCACCAAGAACATGGCCCTGCTCCTCGGCGACAGCGGCGAGCTGGTGCAGAGCATCCACGACAACCACTCCCGGGACGAGCGCCGGAGCGCCGACAACTGGGGCAGTGTGCGGGCCCGCTAGCGCCCGGCCGGGGCTCCCCTCCGTTCGTCCGGAGGGCGGGCCCCGGCATCCGTGCCCCCACCCGGCACCCATGCCCGCCGGTCGTGCCGCCGTCCGCAGGGGGCGCCCGCCCGGCCGCCCGTATCCCCGCCCGGCACCGAACGGCAGGAGGACGTCCCATGGCCGCTGAAAAGGCCGACGTCAGGCATTTCGACCTCAAGCAGATGGAGAACTTCCGGGACAACGAGGTGCAGCCGGTCTGCACCGCCGCGAAGAAGCACCGTGAGGACGGCGACGGGGCCACCATCCGGCCGCTCGGCCACCTCATCGACGGGCACACCACCCCGGGCAACCTCGCCCAGGACAAACAGCTCCTGCGCATCGGCAGGATGGTCACCGAGCCCCTGGTCTCGGGACCGAAACTGATCGAGGACGTCCGCGCCGCCGCCGAGGCCATCGACAAGTTGCTGGGCGACCAGATGGACCTCTTCAAGGAGCTGAAGGAGGCCCTCACCGAGACCATCGAGGAAGCCAACAAGACCAAGGACAAGAACCTCGACGCGATCGACGCCCAGACGCTGCTGCAGACCTTCGACGAGGTCGACGCACTCACCAGCGGGTCGTCGGGCGAAGAGAGCACCTGAGCCCGCGCGGTGTGTGCCGGCCGGTGCCCCGGCCGCCGCGCGCGCCGCGTGAGAATGACCCGGAAGTGCACCCGCACGACATGGCCGTGAGCCGACACGGCCGACAACCGACCAGAAAGGGCGCCCGGTGGCCGACCGGTACGATCCCAACTCCGTCGCCAACCTCGACAAGTTCGACAACGCCGGCGACCCGTCGACCGACACCTGGGCCACTCTGGTCACCCACATCACCGGTTATCCGGTGCCGGACCGCAGTACCGTCTTCGACACGCTGCGATCCGACCACGGCGGCAAGCTCTTCAGGATGGACATCAAGGACCGCAGCCTCAGCCTGCTCCTCAAGGACTCCGGGTTCCTGACGAACAAGGGCGAGGACTACGACATCTGGTTCTTCGACAGCGGCAAGAAGCGGTCGATCATGCAGGCGCGGATCGTCTTCGAGGGCCGTGTGAAGGCCGGTGACGAGATCATCTTCGCCGGCCCCGGCTCCGACAACGTCCACGACGCGCAGGTCCGCGAAGGCAACGAGTTCACGGACTACAACAAGGACAAGATGAGCACCATCCCGCTCGCCCGGTACATGAACGGGCCGCGGGCGGCGCTCCTCGGGCTGCTGGGCGGCAACACACAGGACGCACGGTTCAGCAATCTCGGCGTGCCCGGGAACGACGTGGTGGACCTCACCTCCTTCGACACCACGGGTGACTCCTTCGACTTCGCCGCCAAGTTCTTCAGGGACCACGCGGTGGTGCTGAAGGACTGGGAGGACCGTTTCGGCCGGGAGGACGCGAGCTGGAAGGGCGAGGCGGCCGAGGTCTTCCGCGGCCTGCTGAAGAAGGTCCGGGAGAACTACGACAGTTACGTCGAGACGTTCGACTCGACGGCCGGCACCGGAGACGCGACCGGCACCGGCGGCACGGTCTACTCACGCGCCCTGTCGCTGGGCCGGACGTATCTGGAGGACGCCGCCGACAAACTGTTGGACGCGTGGCTGGCCTGGGCCAACTCCTCGTACTACGACCCGCACCAGGTGCTGCGCTACGTGCTGGACGACCTCGCGCAGTGGGTGGACGCGAACAACGTGGCCAAGACGGACATCAAGTCGTACACCACCCGCTACAGCACGTCCGTCAGCCACAGCCCGCAGGGCGGGTTCTCCCAGGTCCACCCCGAGTACGGCGACCTCACCGACATCGCGAACTGGGCGAAGGTCGGCGACAAGGCGGTCAAGATCTGGACGCAGGGTGTCGACGAGTACCTGGGCAAACCGGCCGCCCAGGTGCAGTCGGCCCTGAACAACCACTTCCTCGAGCTGGGCGAGGACTTCTCCGGCAACCTGCCCAAGCCGAAGTCGACCAGCACGGCCTCGGAGGTGTACGAGGAGAAGAAGGCCAAGGAGGAGCAGGACGAGATCAACCGCCAGAACGAGGAGAACCGCAGGTATCAGGACGAGTTGCGCGCGGAGCAGGAGCGGCAGCGCGAGGAGGACAAGAAGTACCAGGACGAGCTGCGCGAGGAGCAGAACCGGCAGCGCGAGGAGGACAAGAAGTACCAGGACGAGCTGCGCGAGGAGCAGAACCAGCAGCGCGAGGAGGACAAGAAGTACCAGGACCAACTGCGCGAGGAGCAGCGGCGCGAGCAGGACGAGGCCAAGAACCTCCAGGACGAGCTGCGGAACGAGCAGAACCAGCAGCGGGACGAGGACCGCCAGTACCAGGACGAGCTGCGGGACGAGCAGAAACAGCAGCGGGACGAGGACCGCCGGTACCAGGACGAGCTACGGGAGGAGCAGCGGCTCCAGCAGGAGGAGGCCGAGCGGGAGGCCGAGGAACAGCAGAAGGCCATGGAGGAGAGCCTCGGCGGGATCAACGACCCCAACGCGGTCGACGAGCAGAACCTCGGCGGCCTCGACGACCTGCTGAACATCCCGGTCACCGAGAGCGACGGCACCATCGGTAATCAGGGCGACGCCGACGATCCGAACAACGCGATCACCGAGGAGCTCGGCAACCTCGGCAACGTGAACGACCCTGGCGGGGAGAACCAGTCACCGACGACAGCCGCGCCCCCCGTCACCCAGAACCTCGGCAGCCTCGGCAACCTCAACAACGGCCCCGGCGGGACGAAGAACGCCACCGACGCGGCCAACGAGGCGATCACCCGCAGCCTCGACGATCTCGGTGACCTGAACAACGGCGCCGGCGGATCACTGGAGACTCCGACCGGGGGGAGTACCCAGCTCGACGACGGCGCCCTGACCACCGACTTCCCGGACGGCAGCAGGACGGCCTTCGACCCGGACAGCGGACTGCTCACCACGACGAACCCGGACGGCAGCGTCACCACGCAGGACCTGGGTGACGGTGTGCGGGTGACCAATCCGGACGGCTCGGTCACCTCGCTCGGTGATGACGGCAAGCTGACCACCACCTTCCCCGACGGCACCGAGCAGGTCGTGGACCCGGCGACCGGCCGGGCCACCTCGATCGCCCCGGACGGTACGACCACCACCGAGAACCTCGGCAGCCTCAGCGGTCCGAACGCCCCGAACGGTCTCGGGGACCTGGGGGATCTCGGGGGCATCAACGCCGACCTGCCCACCACCTCGGTCGCTGATCTCGGTGACCTGGGGAATCTCAACGGCGCCGGCGGATCACTGGAGACTCCGACCGGGGGGAGTACCCAGCTCGACGACGGCGCCCTGACCACCGACTTCCCGGACGGCAGCAGGACGGCCTTCGACCCGGACAGCGGACTGCTCACCACGACGAACCCGGACGGCAGCGTCACCACGCAGGACCTGGGTGACGGTGTGCGGGTGACCAATCCGGACGGCTCGGTCACCTCGCTCGGTGATGACGGCAAGCTGACCACCACCTTCCCCGACGGCACCGAGCAGGTCGTGGACCCGGCGACCGGCCGGGCCACCTCGATCGCCCCGGACGGTACGACCACCACCGAGAACCTCGGCAGCCTCAGCGGTCCGAACGCCCCGAACGGTCTCGGGGACCTGGGGGATCTCGGGGGCATCAACGGCCTGGAGACCCCGACCGGCGGGCACACCGCGCTCGTGGACGACGACTTCGCCACCATGTTCGCGGATGGCAGCAAGGCCGTGTTCGACCCGGAGAGCGGGATGTTCACCAGCACCGGCCCGGATGGCTCGACCGTGGACACCGACCTCACCCACGGGGCCAAGGTGACCAACCCGGACGGCTCCACCACCTTCCTGGACGACGGCCGCCTGAACACCACCTTCCCGGACGGCACCACCCAGATCATCGACCCGGACACCGGTGTCGCCACCATCACCGACCCGCAGGGCAGGACCGAGACGGTGGATCTGAAGGGCCTCAACTCCGGCAGTGGCCGTCTTGGTCCGGACGCACTGGGCGGCCTCGGCGGCCTCGACCGGATCGGCGGCGCCGACGGGGCCGGTGGCGGCAGCGGGGCCGGTGCCGGCGGCACCACCAGCCGGGACGTGCCCTTCTCCGAGCTCGGCCTCGGGGGCGGCCAGGCGAGCAGCGGGGCCTCCGGCGGCGGTCTCACCGGGGCGGGCTCCGTCTCCCCGGACGGCATCGGTGCGTCCGGGGCCTCCCCTCTCTCCGGCGGATCCGCCGCCGGAGCGGGCACTCCGCTCGCGTCCGCCGCCGCCGGGGGCACCCCAGGCGCCCCGGGCACGCCCGGAAGTCCAGGCATGCCGATGGGCGGCGGCATGGGCGGTATGGGCGCGGGCGGCGAGAAGGGCAACGGCGAGCGGGTGCGCGCCGTCCTGGTCGACGCGGCGGAGGAGAGCGAACGCCGCAACCGCCGGCGGCGCAGCCCGTGGAACCGCCAGGAGGACAGCGACACCTTCCTGTCCCCGGCCTCCCGCGTGGCGACCACCGGCGGCGAGTCCTCCGACGAGGAGGCGGAGCCGCACCGCAGGTCCACCAGTTCCGCCGACTACCTGGAGGAGGACGCGGACGTATGGGGCACGGAGGAGGGCGGCACCCCGGCCGTCATCGGCCGGTGACCACCCCGCGACCACCCCGTGGGGACGAGGCGCACCGGGCCCCGGCTTCCGCGTCGGAGGCTCCACCGGGCATGATCAGGAGGGCGGTTGAAGGGCCGGAGGCCAGGGCCGTACGTACCGATGTACGAGCGTACGGGGAGAGCGACGCAGGAGGGGGAGCGGCATGACGGAACCGTTGGAGAAGCGCCTGGAGAAGGCCATGGCCGAACTCCAGGCGGCCCAGGAGGCGGTGGCGCGCACCGAGCGCGAACTGCGCACGGCGTCGTTCGCCGCACTCTCCTCCGACCGCGCGGTCCGCGCCACGGCGGGCCCGCAGGGTGAGCTGACCGGGATCGACTTCCTGGAGAACAAGTACCGCGACATGTCTCCGCAGGAGCTGGCCGCCAGCGTTCTGGAGGCGGCGAGCGCGGCGCGCCTGAAGATGAACCGGCACGTGATGAAGGCGATGGCTCCCTTCACCGAACCCAGCAGCAACGTGCCGGAGCTGAAGGGCTTCGAGATGGACTGGGAGCGCATCTTCGGTCCCGAGGTGTTCCGCGAGGGCGACGAGGAAACGGCACGTGGCAGCCAGGCCACCCCCGCCTGGCGGGACGCGCTCGGCGAAGAGGGGGAGGACTGACGATGGGACAGCGGTACTACGCGGACCCGCAGCGCATCGAGGCCCTGGCGCGGCAGCTGGAGGAGATCGGCACCCTGACCAGGAGTATGACCGAAGAATTCCTCGACGAGTTGGCACCCACGGTGAACTGGCCCGGTACGGAGGGCGAGTTCGCGGAGAAGGCCAAGCCGCAGGAACAGAAGGAACGCCAGACCACCAAGGACACGATGATGTCCATCCGTGACGCGCTGGTGGGCATCACCGACGCCACGGTCAGCCAGGTCCGGATGATGAAGGACACCCGCGACCGCAACATCGAGAACGTCGAGCAGGGCACCAACCGCATCGACACCGACGGACTCGGTGGCCCGGGCGGGCATGGCCGCCGCTGACCTCCGCGCCGCAGGCCGCTCCCGCACCACCGGGGGAGCGGCCGCCGCGTCCTGCCCGCGGGTGCTTCAGGGCGGGCCCGGATGAGTATCCAGGTATCGCCCGAGGTCAACGCGATGATCTTCATCCTCACCGGGGAGAAGCTCATGGACGCCGACGAGGACCTCGCCTACGACAGCCGCCTGCCTTACTCCGGCCTGGGACGCAAGCTGGACAGGCTGTCCTCGCTGATCGACAAGTCGATCCACGACATCGGCGAGTCGATGCCGGACGACCTCGCCAAGTCGTACGCCAAGGCGATGGGCATGCTCATCGACGACGGCGGCAAGAACTACCTGCGCGACTTCTCCGACCAGCTCGACAAGATCGCCCAGGGCCGGCGCAAGACCTCCATGGACATCATGGAGTCCAAGTGGCAGGTGATCGCCGAAATCATCCGGCTGCTCATCGAGATCGCGATCTACCTGGCGATGTCCTTCTTCACCGGGGGCGCCACGGCCAGCCAGATCATGTTGGCCAAGATGCGCAGCCGGTTCTTCATCCTCACCACGCTCAGCCACCTGCTCCAGCGGCTGCATCTGGCACCCTCGCTGACCGAGGCGTTCGCCGAGGCGTTCACGACCTTCGCCGTACGGCTGGCGATGATGAACTTCGCCCCGGACGGCCGCCGCCCCGACGGCATCGACTGGAACGACGTACTCAAGTCTGCCGCGTTCGGCGCCGCGGCAGGCTTCTTCACCAGCGTTTTCGACAGCTTCGCGAAAAGCATCGTCAGGAGCTTCGACGACAACTTCCTCAAGAACGGCCCGGACCTCGACTTCAAGGACCGCCCCGACCTGCGGGACAACCCGAACCTCGACCTCGGTGACGGCGGCCCGAACCCCAGGCCCAACCCCGTACCGACCCCGGGTCCCGACCGCGACAGCCTCGTCAAGGACCGCCCCGACCCTCGCCCGTACGGGAACGGCCCCACCCTCGCGAACAACCCTCCGGTCACCTTCCGGAACAACCCACTCTCCTTCCGGAACAACACCGAGCTGTGGCGGAACAACCAGATCCTGCGTGACAACGCTGACCGACCGGGTGCGCTGGCCGGTCACTACGGGCTCAAAGGAACGGCCGACTTCCTCGCCGCCGGTTCCGGAGAGGCGCTCGCGGAGATCCTGATCAAGGGGGCCTTCGACGGCGACTGGTCAACCAGTTGGTCCACGTTCGTCGGCGCGGGCATCAGCAGCCAGGTCGAGGCCACGCTCAGCGACGCGGCCGTGAACAGTGCCGCCGAGCTGCGCCACGTCATCGACAAGTTGCGCAATCAGCCGCCCACCGTCTCCGACGGCGACACGGGTACGCGGGACGCCGACGCTTCCCCGCGTTCCGGCGACGGTCCCGATCGCACGGACGGGCGCTCGCACACGGACACGGACACGGACACTGCGGGCGGCGACGGACCCGTGCCCGCCGCGGGTCCGCAGGTCGTGCGACGGGGCGACGGACAAGGTGACTTCATCGGCAGCCAGTCGCCCCCGCCCTACGTCTCGGAGAGCCCGCCGCCGTACGCGGCTTCGGTCCCGCCGCCGTACTCCCCGGGCTCGTTCCCCGTGACCGCCGCCGAGAACGTGTTGTGGCAGCAGGTCCACAGCGGCCCCGGAGAGGTCCGCGAGCAGGCGCTGCGTGACCTGGCCGCTCTGCGCGGTGCCCAGCCGCCGGGCAGCGCCGAGATCGGTGTCCGCGACAGCCTGCACGGCACCTTGTCGCAACTGCTCGAGGTACGGGTGGTGCCCGCCGGGAACGGTCCCGCCGTCCAGATCGACTCCGACGAGGTCCGCCGGGCCCTCGGCGGTCTCGGTGCCGAGGTCACGGTGGATGCCCCGATCCCGGTGGGCAACCCGGGGACCTCCGCTCCTGACATCTCCGCCCCGGGTACCTCCGGCAACGGCCCCGGCACAACCCCTGCCGAATCCGCCGCACGTCTCGCCGGGGGCAACGCCGATCCGGTGGCGGACCACGGCCCGGACGCACGGCTCGACGGCCCGGCCCACCGGCAGCAGACCGCACCCGGGGCTTCCCCGGAGGCGGAGGCGGCATCCCCGGGGGCCGAGACGTTCCCGGAGGCAGAGGCGTCCCCGGGAGCTGAGACGTTCCCGGTGAACCCGGCCCCGGACGTGCCCGCGCCCTCGGCTGAGACGTTCCCCGACAATGCCGAGACGTCGGTGGGGAGCAACGTCCAGGAATCTCCGGTAAGCCCCGTCCACAACTCGTCGGACGACGTGGCCGGGCAGAACGACCGTACGGCTACGGGGCGGGCCCAAGGGGAGGACGCTCCCGCCTTCATGGGCGGCCCCACTGCCTCCGCCGCCCCCGGTACGGGCAGCGGTGCCCGGCCGGGTGGCGTCCCCGCCGCCGGAGGCGGCCCGGCTCCCGCCGCCGCGTCTCCGCAGGGCACTCGCACCACGGACGGCACGGCCCCGGGGGACGGCTCGCCGACCGTGACGGACGACTCCCCGCACACGCCCCCCTCTTCGGAGACGGAGACGGAGACGGAGACGGAGACGGGGACCCAGACCGCAGACCCGGCCGGAACCGGCGTCACGCGAAACTCCGGAGAAGGCGTGCCCGCCCCGGTGGCGCAGGTCACCGCCCCCGTCCAGGACATCGACGCGGGCATCGACAACACAGGCATCGACACAGGCATCGACAACACAGGCATCCGCACAGGCACCGCACCGCCGAAGGTGAGCACCGTCGGCTCGTTCGCCGGCACCGGCGAGCCGGGTGATGCCGGGGGCGCAGCCGACACGAAGACCGGCCCTGGGCCTACGCGCGCCGGAGACTCCGAGTCCACCCGGGTACAGCCGCTCACGATCGTCGTCTCGTCCATGCCGCCGCCGGGGGAGGGATCGCCGGAGGCGGCCGGACTGCTGGACGGGGCCGGGACCGACCGGGCCGTGGTGCTCGGGCCGGCAGTCGCGGCGGACGCGGCGGGACGCCCGGTGCGCGCCGCGGTCGAGCTGACCAGGGAAGGGCCGGGTGCTCCGGTCCAGGTTCGCCCGCTCGCCGGTCCCACGCCCGCCGCGACGGCTGACGGCGCCACGCACACCGCCAACAACCGCACGGGCACCACAAACACCGCCGACCGCACAGACACCACGAGCACCACGGGCACCACGGGCACCGAGTTTCCCGGAGCGGACGTGCTGCTGCCGCTCGCCGACGCCCTCGGCCCGATGCCCCGGCCGGTCACCTGGAGCACCGCCACGGCCGGCAGCCCCCCGCCCGCCTCCTCCACGGCCACACCCCCCGCGGTGCCCCTCCAGGAGAAGACAGCCGCCGTACACAGCGACGCCCCGGGTCCGGGCCCGACGGTCCCCACCGGGCCCACCACGGCCAAGCTCGCCACCCTGTCCCGCCCCTGGAACGAGACGGCCACCGACCTGTACCTGGAGCCGGGTGAAGGCGACAGGGACATCGACGCGACCGGCGGACGGACCCCCGGCCCCGGCGCACGCCACGGCACCGGGAACGAAGGCACCCTGCCCCCGCCCGCGCCGGTCACCCAGGAGACATCCCCCGCGGCGCCGCCCGTGGCGCTTCCGCCGCCGGCCCGGATCGTCGTACGCCCCGCTGACGGTGAAGTCATCGACGGCGAGGGTGACGGGTCCCGGAGGCCCGCAGCCGAGCCGGCCGTCATCACCCTGGACGGCCTCACGGTGCCCCTCGCCCAGGTTCGGCGCCTGGTGCCGGATGCGACGGCGCACTCCGCACCGGGCCGTGCCGTCCGGACGCTGACCATCTCGCAGAGCCCGGCCGAGGACGGTACGGCACGCGACGCGGGACGCCGGGCGCTGCTCGGCCAGGACACCTTCCGGGGCGTACGCACCGTGTCGGCCCCCGCCCCACCCCCGCGGATCGACTCCGCGGCGGGTACGGAAGAGACGCAGCCCGCCCGCCGCACGGTGTTCACCGGTCCGCCGGCCCCGCTCCCCGGCGCCGGCACCGAACAGGGCGCCGACTACTTCGTGGAACACGGCACCCCGCGCACCGTCACGCTCGGCACCGACGACCCGGCGCGGCCCACCGTGGAGGTCAGCGGTGTACAGCTCGGCAAGGTGCTCGCGTCGTGGGCGGAGGAAGGCGACAGTGACCGGCCGCTGGTGCTGTATTCCTGCAAGACCGGACGGCAACCGGAGATCGCGGGTCTGCCGGTCGCACAGCACGTGGCGAACGGGACCGGGCGGCCGGTGTACGCGCCGACCACCGAGGTGGGTACGGCCCGCGACCGGAACGGCGACGTCCGCGCGGTGCTGAGAGAGGGCGCGGACGGGCCGGGGCGGTGGCGTCTCTTCACTCCGGAGCCCAGCGGCGGGGACCTCGACCGGTCGGCGCGCGACGCGGGTCTGCACGCGGGCCCCGGCCCGGCCGACGTGTTCGCCCGCGCCCGCACCCTCCAGCAGATACGCACGCTGCGTGACGCTCTCGGCCCGGACGCCGAACAGCGTCCGGAAAACCGGGAGTTGCTCGCCGGGCTCGGTTACGTCGACGGCCTTCGATGGCTGGGCACGGGCAGCGCGGCCCGCTACGGCGACGGCCGTATGACCCCGGACCTGCTGCGCCGAATGGTCACCGACTGGCACACGGCCACCCACGCCACGGCCGTCGGCACGCCCGCCGATCCCACTCCCGAGCAGTACACCGCGTTCCTGCGCGCGGCAGCCGAGTTGCGGGCCGGCGCCGGGCCCGGCACCACGCTCGACGACCTGCTGCCCCCGCCGCCCCCCGAGCTGCCTGCGACCACACCGATCTCGCAGGAGGACGTGCGCGGACTCACTTACGCTCCGTCGGCGCAGGTCTCCTGGTCGCTGTCGAGCGCTCCGCTGCCGCTGTCCCAGCTGGACCTCGGCCCCGAGGACACCGCCGAACTGCTGCGTCGCAGGCCCGACCTGGTGTCCCCACCGACCCGGCCGGAGAGTCTCGCCGAGAGCCTGACCGTGTTCGGCAAGGGCCCCGCGACGACTCCCGACCCGGCGGACCTCGTCCGGGCGGACGGTCTCGCCTTCCGCCGGGTGAACGCCCGGGGCGACGGCGACTGTCTCTTCCGGGCGGTGCTCGACAGCGCGCGCGGCCGGGACGTGCCGCCCGCCTGGGCCGCACGGAACATCGCCGGGCTGCGGGGCCTGGTGCGTGACCGCGTCACCGGTTCCGAGCTGGGCGCCGTCGCCGACACCGCGGTACCGGACCCGGTGTTCACCGTGGTGGACGACCTGCGGATACGCGCCCTGGCCGGGGCCGACGACGCGGAAGAGCAGCGCCGGATCACCGAGGAGTGGAACCGCGTCGCGCGGGAGGTGGTCACCGACGGCGACCCCCGGCGATGGCGGCGGATCCTCGCCGACAGCGGCTATCCGCAGCTCGCCGAGGTGGCGCCCACCCCCGCCGACGCACGGCGGCTCGGTGGGCGCGGTCTGCTCGCCGCCGCCGCGGAGCGTCCCGGACTGTGGTCGTCCCCCTTCGCCGACCTGCTCCCGGACGCGCTGGCCCACACCCTCGACCTGGATCTGCGCCTCGTGCGGCCCGACCCGCAGGCGCAGGGCGCGCTCCTCGTCACGGGGTTGCATCCGGGTGGCACCGGCGGAACCCTGCACCTGGCCTACAACGGCACCGACCACTACGACGCCCTCGTGCCCACCCCCGAGCCGGCCACGCCCACCGCGCCGTCGGCCTCCCCGGAGCCCGACGGTCTCGACCCGTACGGGGAGTGGCTGCGCAGCATGGCCGGGATCACCGGCCCCGACCCCGCGGAGACCCCCGACCGGGGCGACCCGGTGCCCCTGGAGACCCAGCTCGAACGGCACCGCCCGGCCCGGCTGCTGACCGGCGAGGACGCCCGCCCGCCGGGGCCGTCGCCGCGCACGGTCACCTTCGAGGACGGCAGCAGGCTGCCCGCCGTCCTGATCAGGCCGGGCGCCGATCCGCGTGACGCCGCCCCCGAGGGTGCGCCGCACGGCTCGCCCACCGGGCTGCTCGCCGGGCCCGGTGTGCTCACCCTGCGCTCACCCGAGCTGGCGGCCCGGGAGATCCTCGGCCGGCTCCCGGCGCCGGTGCGCGCGCACTTCGACGAGGCGGAGCTGCTCCGTCTGCTGACCTACCAGCCCTCGGCGTTCACCGCCCCGCGCGGGGCCCGCATCGTGGGACGGGAGAAGTCCGGGGTCGGCCTGGAGATGACGGTCGAGGCCCTCCCGTACCACCGCTGGGAACGCTTCTCCGATGTGGGCGGCGCCACGGTTCGGCTGGACACGATGCGGCGCGGACAGGCCGGGACGGGCGGCGGGCGCAGCGTGGGCTTCGGGCGCCGGATCGCGGCGGGCCTGGGCATGGGGCCGCCGCTCAACTGGCTACTGAAAATCGGTGTGTCGCTGGGCTGGAGCCGCAGGACGGACTACTCCCAGGGCACGTCGGCGTACGCCCAGGCGGAGCACCGTGCCCACGAGGGCTCGCACCTGCACCTGGACGACGTCCACTACCGGGTGCGGGTGCAGCGCGTCACCGAGGCGCCGGGCACCACCGGTACGGACAGCCGGACGGCCGGTCCGCCCGGGCCGGGGCCGCACTGGCGGCGCGCCCAGGTGCACACCGCGGAGTTCGGCATGCGCGACGGGCTGACCTGGCGGCTGCCGGACGACCTCACCGTGCCGTTCACGGGGCCACGCCGGGCGCCGGAGACGCTGACCTTCCCGGGCGGGTCGGAGCCACGGCTGACCGACTCCACCGGCCTGTACCTGACGACCCCGCCGGAGGACATCGCGTTGGCCGTCTCCGGTGCGCGACCCGGCAGTTCGGCGCACCGCACGCTGGTCTCCTACGTCCGCCCGGGAAGGCTGCTCGGACTGTTCGGGCGGCTCACCGGCCCGGTCAGCGGCCCCGAACTGACCCGGGGCAGCGGCCAGCACCCACTGGGTCATCTGGTCGTGGAGCGGTCCGTGCCGCACCGCGCGGTGCTGGTCACCGAGTCGGTCAAGGCGGAGGTGCGTGACCTCACCCAGACCACCTACCAAAACCAGCGCGGTCACGTCCGCGACACCCGGTTCGGGTTCCAGGTCACCGCCGGGCCGAACTACACCCTCGTCGGGCCGGACACAGACGTCCGTCTCCAAGGCGGTCCGCTGGTCCGCACGGACCTCGCCACCGGGCGGGGTCACTACCTGGGCACCGACGCGGCCCGAAAGGTCACCGGCCGGGTCCGCAACCACCCGCTGGCGCTCTACCAGGTGGAGCGCACCCTGATGATCCGCAAGGCCGGTGAACCGTCGTCCGCGGCCCGGCCGGTGCGGGTGGTCAGCCTTGACTGGATCTCCACCCAGGACGCCCGCCGGCTCGCGGGCTGGGACAGCCGCACGCCCGGCAGGACGGGACCGAACCCGGACGCCGAGCCGCCGGTGCCGTGGTACCTCACCCGTGAGGACCCGGTGCATCTGGGCGGCCAGGTCCGCGCGGAGGGCTTCCGCCCGCAGGCACGCGCCCGGACGCAGCAGCCCGTGACTCAGCAGCAGGCACCGCCGGCCACCGCCCCGCAGACGCCGCAGACGGCCGGACAGAGGCCGGCCGCCCCCGCCCCCCAGCAGCAGACGGCGCTCGCGAACCAGCAGACACCTCCGGCCACCCAGCAGCCGCCCGCCCCGCAGGACGGCACCGATCCCCAGGACCCCATGCGGGTCTTCACGGACGCCGTACTGGACACCCTGCACCGTTCGTACCCGTCGCTGTTCGCGCCGCCGCTGATGCTGCGTCACCCCCGGCTCGCCCGGTTGCGGTACGGCGACGGCCGGTTGCGGACCGCACTGCACAACGACCGGCAGGTGCGCGAGGCGCTGAACAGGCCCACCCTGACGCAGAGTCTGGACGAGCTGACCACCACCGGGGTCCCGGTCACGCTCACCGAGGACGGCCCGGTGCGCCGCGGCCACCACACACTGATCCTGCGGGCACGACTGGCCGACCGCCGGTTCGAGACCACCATGAGCGAGCGGTCGCTGCGCAACGCGGTGATCGGCAACGAGGTCTCCGGTCAGGGCCAGCAGGAGTCCAGCACCTACTCCGCCGGTGCCGAGCTGGGCGTCTCGCCGCGCGACCACGACAAGGTGCCGGGCCCCGGTCTGCCGAGCCGGAGCGGCAACGTCTCGGTCGGCGCCCGCTACGCCCGGACCTACCAGAAGGCCACCCGGAACACGGTCACGGTCGCCCACGACCACCTGACGTTCCAGAACGGCGCCGACCTCTACAGCTACCAGGTGGAACTCGGCGCCTCCTTCGAGGGCCACCGCCGCCCGCGCGGCTGGGCCCGGCTGCTGTCGATCGGTCTGCTCGGTACGGGCGTCTTCGTCAGCAAGGTGGAGGAGCGGCCGCTGTTCAGCCGGGGCACCGAGACCGTGGGGCGGGTGGAGCTGGCCGTGCCCGCGGCGCACGGCTCGGAGCACCACGCCCCCACCGACCCGCCCGCCGACGGCACGGCACCCGCGCCCGCTCCCACGCCCGCACCGCAGCGGCTCTCCGCCACCGAGGCGGACCAGCTCCTCGACGGCACCCGCCCCCTGCCCCGGGCGGACCGGGACGGCCAGAAGCTCGTCCAGCAGCTGCTGAGCGCCCCGCACGTGGTGCTCAGCGCCGAGGGCGGCCCGCAGCGCCAGCAGTTGATGCAGGAGACCGCCGACCGCGCCTCCGGAACCTCCTGGCACGTCAGCGCGCCTGGCGCACCAGTACGCACCGCGCTCCGCCGGGCGATGGCCAACCTCGGCGTGGCCGGCCAACTCGGGCAGTACCTGGGCCCGTTCGGATCCCGGATCACCGGGCTCAACGGCGCCGGGCCGTTCCGGACGCACTACCTGAAGGCCGCGGTCCGCGGCGAGCTCGAGAACCTGCGGATCAAGAGCGATCCGAAGCCGGGCAGCCTGGAGAACACCATCGGCAACGAGCACCGGGTCGTCGGCAGCGCGAGCACCGTCTCGCGCACCACGCTCGGCGTCCAGGGCGGCTACCTGCCGTTGCAGCAGGTCGAGGGCAGGCAGGCGGTGGTCGGCTCGTACTCGACCGCGCTCCAGTACGCCTGGGGCAAGGGCAGCGGCGCTTCGCAGGCCCTCACCCGAGGGCGCAACACCACCCTGACCTTCGCCGGGCGCATGTACCTGGTGGTCGCAGACGCCGCCGAGACCGTGGCGGTGCGCGACCGCTGGACCGCCGCGATGGGTACCGTCGGCACCCGTGCCGGAGCCCGCGTCAGCTCCGCCGCCGGGCGGCTGTCCGAGCGCCTCGGGCGCGGCCTGGCCCCGCGCCGGGCCGCCGCCGCGCTCCAGCGGATCCGTGACGCGGTGATGTTCCACCTGCCGATGCAGGACGCCATCGAGGCCGGACTCGCCCCGGACGGGCTGGGCACCTCCACCCCGAGCAACCTCGGCGGCGGCTACCGGGTCCCGGCCTTCCTGCACGGCCGGCGCTTCCCGACCCACCCGAGCGGACGGCTCGACGCGAGCCGGGCGGCGCAGCAACTGCTGCCGCGCCTGGAGAAGATCGGGGTGCCCTCGCACGACCGGGAGCAGGTCCTGCAGCGGCTCTCGCCGGACTTCCTGCGTGCCCATCTGCACGAGCTGACCACCGGCGGGATGAGCCTCCCGGTCCGCTACCGCACCTGGTCCGGCCCACACCACCTGCCGGTCGGCGGCAGCCCCGGACAGATCAATTTCAAGCTGACCCCCGTCACCACGGCCGTACGGCGGCTGCGCACGGGCTACGAACTGGAGGACTACCGGACCATCGCCCGTGACGACGCCGGCGGCACGTCCCAGGACCGCGGCGCCGACCTCACCCTGAGCGCCGGCGAGCGCGCGGCGGGCGACGGTGTCCTGGTCGCCAACCCCTCGCTCCAGGGCACGGCGGCCAAGCAGCGCGCGAGCAACCGGACCGAGACCGACGGCAGCACGGCGATGCCGAACATCGCCACCACGCAGGCACACGCGGAGATCGTCACCAGTTACATCCTGACCGTCACCATGACGGACGTGGCGGGGGACGTGCTTCCACCGCGTGCCGTGGCGCAGGTCGGCACGCTCAACGAGATCGCGCCGGCGGGCGTGCTCACTCCGGTGGGTGACGGGGACGAGGGGGCTGTCACCGAGCAGGACGTGCCCGAACCCGAGCGCGCCGTACGCATGATGACGGCCGATCAGGCGCGGCCGGAGGGCATCGCCACCTGGCGCACCTCTGGTGACGGTACGAGCGGCACCGACCCCGACATCCTTCCCTTCGACGACCGGATCGGTTCCGGCATCCTCGCCGTGGACATCCGCGGCGCGGCCGGTGTGCACGATGCGCTGACACTCGCCACCGCCCGCGCCGACGGCCTCGGTGACAGCGACCTGGGCAGACGGCACACCGGCGAGCTCCTCGCCGTCCGCCTGCGCATGGCCCGTCTCACCCCCCTCACCGGTCTGGGAACGGCTCCCGGGCAGGCGCAGCAGGAGGCCACCTCGCAGGGCGGCCTGACCGCAGGCTTCCGCGAGGCGCTCGGCGCGGAAGGCTCCCGGCTGCCCACCCAGTCCTCCGCACACCTCTTCGGCCAGTCGCACACCGCCGACTCCCGCCTCTACGCGAAGATGCACCGCCGCGGCGCCCGGCTGCTCGCCGTGGAGAGCAAGCCCCGTATGGAGGCCATGCAGCGGCGCAAGATTTCCGACGCGCTGGAGGCCGGCATCACCGACAACGTCGAGGGTGCGGCGGGTAGCGCCCCGCTGGCCGGCAACAGCAACGCGGGTGTGACCAACCCCGGAGCCACGGTCCCGATCGCCGGCGCGAACGACAGCACCGCGCTCAAGGGCGCCGCTGACACCACCCTCGGCACCCATCTCAAGGTCGTCACCGACCGCAGCATGCTGTTCGCGGTGCCGGTGAGCTGGCTGGCGGTGGCCGAGGTGGACCACCGGATCACCCACAGCCGTCCCATGCGCGCGCTCGGCGCGGTCCCGCGCGGGCCGCGCGCCGCCGAGACCGAAACCACCGCGCTGATCTGGCTGCGCGAGGACATCGCGCGCGACCACGGCCTCCTGGACGACAGCACGTTCCCCGACGAGGTCGGCACGGCCTGGGACGACATGGCCAAGGCCGCGGCCGACCTGGCCTCGGCCGAGAAGGAGTACTACGAGGCACGTGCACGGACCCGTGAGGCGTGGCTCTCGCTCAGCCCGGCGGAGCGGACCGCGCTCGGCGACGACGACCCCGGCCGCGCGACCGTGCTGTCGCGGGACCTCGCCGAGGCCCCGGCGGTCGTCGCCTGGCAGGCGGCCCGCGACCAGGCACGGCTGTGGGAGGAGCGCACCGGTGTCGCCGCCGCCGACCACCACCGGCTGCACCTGGCCGCCTCCCGCCTCACCGCCCACCACCAGGGATCGGCCTCGGTCCCGGTGGCGGACCGGCCGCAGGAGTACGCCGAGCCGGGATGGCGCTCAGAGGTGCCGGAGCCGTACGGGATCACCGACGGCATCGGTACCGGCCTGCGCACCCTCACCTCGCCGGACGGTGCCACGGTGCGCGAAGTGCACGCCGTGCCGCACGACGGCGCCTCGTTCTTCCACGCGCTGCTCGCCGCCGCCGAGGTCCGGGGCCGGTTGCCCCACCTGCTCGGCAGTGACCTCGCCGGCCGGTTCGCGGGCGTCCCCGACGATCCGGCTGTCACGGCGGAGGCCGTCGGCGCCGCCCGCGACCGCCTCGCCTGGGCGTTGGGCGAGGACGGCAACGAGGATCTGCTCGACGCCCTCGCCCTGGACGTCGCCGACACCTTCACGCAGGACGAACTGGACGATGCGGGCGTGGTACTGACTCCGGCCCAGCAGGCCGAGTTCGATGCCTTCGGCCGTCTGCCGCTCACGTTGTGGCCGACGCCCGGCCAGCGGGTGGCACTGGCGATCACCGCCCTGTCCCGCCCTTTCGCGGACGAGCCGCGCCCGACCGGCGCCGGGCAGCCGGACGGCGTACCGGCCCGGCCCGGGCGCCGGGCCGGCGACCACGGCGGCGCCGACCTGCTGCCCGCCCTCGCCGCACGGGTGCTCGGCCTCCCCCTGACCGTCGTGACCGGCGAAGGCCGGGAACAGCTCTTCCTCCCGCACGGCGCCGATCCGGCCGCCGTCGACCCGGCCGCCGACCCGGTGCTGTTCTCCGCCGACGGCTTCTTCCACGCCGCTCTCCCTCCGGGCACCCCCGCCCCCGTCACCGCTGCGCTGCCGGCCCCGGCGGCCCCGGGCGACACCACGACCGGGCAGCCGGCGAAGTCACCCGTGCACCGCAGCCACACCACCGCGCCCTGGCTGCCGCCCGCCGAGACCAGCCGGCCGCGTTACCGCCTCGCCCGCGACGGTGTCCTCACGGCGCCCGACGGCGCCACCTACACCCAGGGCACGCCCACCGGACGCGGCAACGGTTTCTTCGGCGCGCTCTCCACGGCACTCGGCCGCGCCGCCGGGCAGCCGGGACTCGACCGCCGGGAGGCGGCACGGCTGCGCATGCGCGCGGGAGCGTCGCCCGCCCAGCTGCTGCGCCTCAACGGCCTTCCCGGCGACCCGGCCGAACGCGACTCCCTCTTCGGCCCTCCGCCCATGAAGCCGCGCCCCGGAGCACCCGCGCCGAGCCGTGAGGCCCTCGACGGACACCTGCGCCGCCACCTCGCACACGCACCCTGGAGCCCCGGGGCCGACCGGGCGGTCGCCGAGTGGGCCGCCGCCGCGACCGGCACCACCGTCACTCTGGTCGAGGAGAACGGAACCGCCCACACCTACCCCGGTCCGTCCGCCGACGGCCCGCACCTGCGACTCCGGCGCCGCGGCGGTGACTTCGTACCGCTGGTCCGGAGCGCCCCCGCCCCGCAGCCCGCCCCGGCCGCGCCGTCGGCCCCACCCGTGCCGCATCAGGACCCGGCCGCCGTTCCCCTGCCTCCGTCTCCGGCCGGCGGTGACCTGCCGGGGCTGCCCGGCGAGGAGGAGGAGGCGTTCGAGCTGAGCACGCTGTCCGGCGCCGAAGCCACCAAGGCGCCCCAGACGGCAGGTGGGGCGGACGGACCGTTCCAGCTGCCGCCCACGGCCCTGCGCATACCGCTGCGGGGGGACGCCCATTCCGCCGGAACGGCCGCCGGCGCCGCGCCGCCACCCCGTGCCCGCCGCGACGCCCGGCCGCGGTTCGTCGTGCGATCGGCCTTCGACGTGCGGCGCTTCACCCACGGCGGCGAGACCGTCACCGACCTGACGGTGCGGCTCGCCTTCCAGCCGGTGGACGGGGAGGCCGACACCGACGCCGCCATGGCGCGGGTGCTCGAGGGCGTGGAGGAGTTCTACAACCGTCCGGGGCACAGGCTGCCCAACGGCGACCGGCTGCACGTCACCGTCGAGCCCCCCGGGCCGGACGAGGCCCCCCATCTGACGGTCGATCTCGTCGGCCGGGACCAGCAGATGAACCAGCGGGCGTGGTGGGCCGACGCCGATCCGGTGGAGTTCGCGCACGAGCTGGCGCACCAGCTGTTCCTGCGGGACGAGACGCGCGACGCGAGCAACCCCGACCGGCTCCACGCGCCGGGCAGCCTGCTCGGACCGTTCGGCGAGCAGGCCCCGGACGGCCTCGCGCAGAGCGGCCTGCGCCCCCGCCACCTCCAGCTGTGGGCCGCGGTCGCAGGGGACATCACGCCGGACACCCCGCCGGAGGGCGCGAGCTGGGCCGACGCGCGGAAGAGCGCGACGGCGGAGCTCCGGGAGCCGGTGTGGGTCGACCCGGTGTCGCTCCCCGCGGCCTCCCCACAGACCGGGCCGGACGGCGCGGTGCCGCCCCCGCTGCCCCCCGGACACGCCCTGCCCACACTGGCGGAGGACTCCGACGAGTCGGAGTCCGAGACGGACTCCGACGACGAGGCCGAGCGCTCGTTCTGGGCCGAACCGGGCTGGCTGGACACGATGTTCGGCCCCCAGCGGGGCGGCATTCCGCGCGCCCGCCTACGGGAGACCTCCGAGGCGCTGTACGACCTCGTACGGGCGGAGGCGGACGCGCACCCGACGGCGCAGACGCTGCGCGACGGCCTGAAGCGCGTCACCCGGCAGGTCCTGCACATGGGAAGCAGGACCCGGCCGGGCCCCGCGGACTTCCTGCTGCTCGGCTCGCTGGCAGTCGACGCCTCCTCGGACGACCTCGCGAGCGTCCGTGACCTCGCCCTGTACTTCGTCGAGCGGCAGATCGAGACCGGGCGGGGCGCCCTGGGCGAGGGCACGCTGCTGCGCGACGACGAGGGAAACGCCGTCGGGCGTGACTTCACCGGACCGGGGCGGACCACCCCCGAGCTGGCGTCCTACGCGGTGCGCGGCCGGGGCAGGGTCATCCCCCGGCCCGCTCCCTGGCAGAACCCCTACCTGGTCGCGGCCGACGCGGACGGCCACGCCGTCGAGATCGCCATGCCGGGGCGGGCCTTCCGGGTGGACAGCGCCGACGAGCTGGCCATGCTCATCTCATACGACTCCCGGCGGCCCCCCGGCGCGGACATCGTCCTCGCCCTCCCGCCGGAGTACGCCGCGACCGTCGCCTCCCTCGTCGCCGGGACGACCGGCCGCCGCGTCTGGTACCCCGAGGCACCCGTCGGCGTGGCCACGCATCCGACGGCCGGGACCCGCCACCTCATGCTCGAACTGAGCGACGGCGACACCGGTGCGGGCTGGGCCTCGGCGGCGCCGCCCGCGGACGGTGGACTGCCCGGAGCCCGCGACCACAGCAGCGGGAACGACACCGACGGTGGGACCGACCCCGACAGCGAGGACGACCTGTCCAGCAGCGACGGGGACGCCGAGTTCGACCGCATGGTCGACCGTGCCGTCCTCGAACGCCAGACGGAGGGGCGCCGCCCCCATCCGCTGACGACGCGCGACTACGGCGTCATCGACAGACGAGGCACGGGGGTCCTGTTCACCCAGCCGCTCCCGATTTCTGTCGGGGAGGTCCGCACCGGCTCCGTCCCCGACCCCCTGGTCCTGCCGCGCCAGGACCACAGGACCATCTCCATGGCCGACCGGCCGCCGCTGCACATCTCCGAGGACCGGACGCTGGCGGTGCTCGCGGCCGACGACGGGACGACCGGCCGCAGCCGGCAGGTGTACGCCACACGCGCGGCGATCGAGCGCTCGTCGGCACGACTGGCCGCGGCCGGAGCGGGCGTACGGCTGAAGGCCGACGAGTCGACCGGTGTGCTGCTGCCGAAGGGGGACGGATCGTACGGCGAGCCGCTGTTGCGGGTGGAGCCGGAATTCCTGACGGCTTCCGGCGGTTCGGAGCACGCCTTCACGCGGGACTTCGCCCAGATGGTGGCGGACGCGGCGACCGCACCCCTGTCCCACATCGCCTTCCGGGACCCCACCGGCGTCGTCTCCACGGCCCCGGTGAACGGGCAGCACGGCCGGGAGGTCACCGGCACCCACCACCTGGCCCGGGCGCTGACGGAGGTCGCCGAGGGCACGCGACCCGCCACCGACGTCACCCCCCGCTGGGCCGCCCGACAGGCGGGCCGGGACAACCGCTTTACCGGCGGCGTGGTGGGCGCCCCCACACCGGGCGAGCGCTACGGCCGTGCCCTGAGCTACGAGCCGCAGGACAACCCGCTGCGCACCCCGCTGGCCTCGGCCGCGCGCCGTATCGGCGTCAACGAGTACGCGTGGGCAGAGGTCGGCGAGGGGTACCTGGTCCAGTCGATCAGCACCACGAACGACGGCGGCGCGCAGTTGTTCACGCACAACCACGCCAAGCCCGGCGACCGGGTGGGCCCGCACGCCCCGTACCACTTCGCCCAGGTGGTGCTGGCCGCCGAGGACGGCACCCACCAGATCACCCTGGAGAACGAGACCCACTCCCGGAGCGAGATCCCGGCCGAGCTCCTCGACGACGTCATCGACGAGAACCTCGACCGATACGGCGAGGACGAGCTCACCAGGCTGGCCCGCGAGACCGAGCAGAGGGTCGCCGAGGCCCGGCAGAACGGTGCGGACGAGGCGGAGACCGACCGCCTGGACGGCTTCGCGCGCGTGGCCAGGGCCCTGGCGGAAGTCCACCAGGCGGAACAACTGCCGTGGTACTTCGACGAGGACCGCCCCGAGCACGCGCTGGCGCTGCGCGAGGCGGCCGGAGCGCGTTCGCGCGCCAAGCGGCTGATCCGGGCCGCCGCGCCGGTGATGGACAGCAAGGACCTGTGGTCCTTCCGGGCGTACAGCAAGCGGCCGGGTGAGTCGGCGCACGAGGTCAACGCGGCGCTGCTGTCGGAATCCTCGCCCGCGGTGGCCAACCCGCTGACGACGGTGGTGCTGCACGGCCACGCGCCGCGATGGCACCAGCAGACGATCCGCTTCGAGGAGGGGGAGCGGGGCATCCCCTCCGACGCCGACGGCACGATCGACGGCCTGGCCCGGTCGCTGGCACGCGCGGGGCTGTGGAACCGGGCCCACGGCCTGCCGATGCCGGCGGTCACCCTCACCGGGCACGGCAACCGCGCACAGGCCAGTGGCCAGGAACGGGCGGACGCCGTGGCCAAGGCGCTCGCCGTCAGGCTGGCCCAGGTTCTGGACACGTTCCAGACCGGCCTGACCGGGCCGCGTGTCGGCGTACGGGATTTCCGTCTCACCAAGTCCGGGAAGCGGGTGCGCAGTGTCACCGACCCGGCCCAGGGGCGCGTGGTGACGATCGAGATCGACGATCACCGCCTGGTCCCGGCGGGGCCGTCGGCGCGCACCACACCTGTCGAAGGACCGGCCCGGCCGGAAGAGCCCGCATCCACACGGCCGGCGACCGCCGGACCCACGACGACCACCGAGCCGCCGGTCACGCGGCCCGCGACCCCCGAATCCGCGAGCACCCCCCGACTCGCGACCGCCGAGGCCGCACCCGCGACCGGGCGCACCAGGTCCCGGCCGCCCGCTCGTTCCGCGCAGGCGAGCCCGGAGCGCAGGAACAGCGAGGCGCCCCCGTGGGTCCTGGCGCGAATCCGGTATGCCGAGGAGTCCGTCGCCTTCGACAAGCGACTGGGCGAGTACCTGGCCGAACACGAGGCGGTCACCGCCGAGTTCCGGAAGATGGCGAGCGCCGCGTGGGCGGAGGCGCGCAAGCGGTATCCGCGCGCGCTGGCGACGTTCGGCGACACCAGCAAATTCAAGGCGGGTGTCGTCGGCACGTCCCGCGAGGCTCTCCAGCGGGTGCTGCGGAGCGGGAACCTGCGGGAGCTCGTGGCGCTCCTGTACGAAGGCATCTCCAAGGATCTCGTGCCGGAGATGCTCGGCGGCGCCGAGGAACAGCATCCGGAGATCGCAGCGGAGCGGCCGAGCCGGCGGGAGAGGGCGGTCTACACGGAGTACATGCGGCGCGCCATGGAGATCCAGGCGTCGGACATGTCCCCGGCGGAGAAGATGGCCGCGGTCGAGGAGTTGCCGCACCCCGTGGCGAATCCGGTACGTCCGGGCGACGCGCGTCCGCCGCTGAGCGAGGCGGAGCGCCGGTTCGCGGTCGGCGAGGCCGGGCTGACCTGGATGCCGGCGACATCGGTGTACGACCTCGCGATGAGCGCCGCCTTCCAAGGGCTCTCCGAGGACTCCGGCGGTCTGGTGGCGACCGGCACCGCCGGGTCCACGTACCGCTTCATGCTGCACGCCGCCCGCATGCGGGAGCAGTGGGGCCTCGACCTGGACCTCGGCCTGATCCGGGCCGGGATGATGGCCATCTCCCTGACGGTGGGCCACCACACCGCCCACGAGGTGATGCGTGGTGCACAGCTGGCGCTGAACGACGTCCCCGGCCACGACCCGGCCCTCGACTACACGGACAACTGGGGCCGGTACTGGAACATCCATCCGTTCGACGAGGCGGAGTTGCGGGAGAACGTCGCGCGGGACGGGCTCTTCCCCGACGAGCACGCCCAGGCGTTGCTGGACGAGCTGGAGCCCAAGTCGGGCACGGTGACGCGTCAGGGAGCCCCCGGCACCCGCGCCGGGCTCCCGCACCGACCGGGAACCCGCCCGATCCACACCCGGCCCGTCGCCGCCGAGCCGAACCACCCGGTGTCGCGGATGCCGAATTCTCCCGCCCCACACGACAGCACCACCCTCACGTCCCAGGAGGTGTCGCCCCACGAGGCGGAGGGCCACCGCGAAGCGGTCCTTGACGCGTTGTACGGCCTGGGCGCTCTGAACGGTATCGACCGGGCGCGGGCCGCCGACGGGCTGGAACGGCTGGACCGGCTCAGGGCGGTGGACCCGGAACTGGGCGGCGGCTTCCTGGACCTGGACGCGCTGGTCCGCCGGGTACTGCTGCTCGGCCCCGCCGACACCGTGAACGCCGCGGCGCGCGGTGCCCTGATGCGCCTGGTGACGGCCCCGCTCACGGCCGGCGCGGGGACTCCGGCCGCACTGTCCGCCCACTACCTGGCGCAACGCGGCGCCTTCCACCCGGACTTCCGGCTCATCGACGCCCAGGGCCGGCCGCGCGGCTGGAACTGGCTCGGCCTGCCCGTGCCGGTCGACTTCGATCCGGGCAGCACCGGCCGCATCTCGCGGGCCCCCGACGGCACGACCGGCCACGACGGGCCCACGGCCGCGCCGTGGCGACCCACACCCGCCCACCCCGAGCCGTACCTCGTCCTGCTCGCCGGCCGGTCCGACGCGGTCGTGGTGCGCGGGCTCGGCGGGTTCGCCCGCCCCGCGCCGCCCGAGGTCCTCCATGAGCTGATGGCCCTCGACAGGGACCTGGCGGGTCGCCCGGGAGACGTGCCGCTGCTGCTCCACGTCGCCCGGCCCACCGCCGCGGCCCTGGACCTGCCACGCGGGCTCGCCGACCGGCTCGGCCGGGACGTGTGGGCCACCAGCGGCCGGTCGATCGTCGGACGCCTCCCGGGCGCCCCTGACCGCTCGTTGGTCCTGCTGCTGGACGAGGAGGGGCAGGCGCCCAGGGGCCAGTGGTTCGCCAACACGCCCGCGACGGCGTCCGGCTCACCCACCGGGACGGGGGACGACGGGGTCAGCGCCCTCTCCATCGCCCACCACGGCCACCGGTCGACGGGGTACATCTCGATGGACCTCGCCGGGTCGCAGGACGGAGGCTGGTCGCGGACGCTGACGCACAGCCGGCTGGGGACGGTCACGTCCTACGTGTTCCACCGCACCGCCTACGACACCGGGGGCGCCACCTCCGTCGTGCCCTGGGTCGAACGCGACCTGCCGGCACCGTACTTCCCGAACAACCACGGCCTGCCGGGCACCGTCATGTGGCACACCCCCGAGGGGGAGCGGAAGGACGACGGGCGGAGCTTCGCCCGCCGGCTCGCCCGCCGCCGCAGCCTGGCCTCGCTGGCCCCCGAGCACCCCGTGGTCCTGCTCATCTGCTACGCGGCGACGCCCCCCGGCATCGGCGAGATGCACGGGCTCCACATCGACGGTCCGCTGCCGTTCGTGCCGGACCCGCTCGCGGCCGTCGCGGTCGGCCAGCACACGGCCGACGAGACGGGCCGCACGGTGTTCGCCACCGTCCTGATGAACGCCTCCGTGCCGGCACGGCCCGGCGACCCCGAGACCCACCTCAGCCTCTTCACCGACGCGCGGGGCCAGGCGCACCCGTGGGTGGAGTTCCGGCCGGAGCCGGCCGGGGACGCACTGGACCGGCGCGCCCGCGAAGCCGGGCTGCACTCCGGTCCGGGCCAGGCCCCCGAGGCGGCACGGGAGCGGACCCTGCGGCTGGTCCGGGCGCTGCGCCGGATCTTCGGCCCCACGGTCGAGGCGACCGCGGAGTATCCGGAGCTGCTGCGTGGCGCGGGCGCGCTCGACCTGATGCGTGAAGCCGATCCGCAGCTGAACCGCGACGGCGCGCGCAGGTTCACCCTCGACCTGTACGAGCAGATCCTCACCCGGTACCACGCGGGCGGGCACCCGCCGGGACAGGATCCGCAGTTCACCCTGGACAGCCACCGGAGCCTGCTGGCGGAGGCGGCCCGTCGATGGGACGCGGGCCTGCGGGGCCCCCTGACCGGCTGGATCGGCCTGCCGCACCTGGTCCACATGCTCGCGGACCTCGCCTCGTCACCTCACCGCGAAACCGTCGCCCGCCAGGTCCTCGGGCTGGACGCCACGGCGCCGGTGGGCGAGGCCGAGTGGTCGCGGCTGCTGTGGGCGTCGTTCAAGGTCGCCACGGTGACGGCCCACGCGGACCCGGGCGCGTTCGCCGCCGCGGTGCTGCACCTGCCCGCCGCCGACCCGGCCCGGTTCGGCGACGCGGTCCTCGTGGCGCGGCAGGCGGCGGCCGTGGGCCGGGACCCGCGGCAACTCCACGAGGTGGCCGCCCACCACCTGGAGCAACAGGGTGCGCTGGAGTCCGACCGGCTCCTCACGGACGCCCAGGGCACGGCCTGGGGCCGGGCGCTGGACGCCACGGCCCGGCCGCGGGGCACGTTCGACCCCCGTGTGGTCACCCTGCTGGGGCACGCGTCCGACGGCTCGCTCGTACCCGTCGCCACGGAACCCGCTCCCTGGACGACCGACCCGCACCGCCCGGCGCCCTTCGTGTACATCGCCGACGGTGACGCCGACGGGCTCCGCATGCCGGGGCCTGTGCCGCCCCACGAGTTCGGTGAACTGGTCTTCCGCGACCCGGTACTGCTGGCCGAGGACGGGTACGCCGAGGTCGTCGCGGTGGTTCCGCACGGCAGGCCGTCCGGCACGCGGCCGGTCGAGGGCAGCATCGCGGGTGAGGGGGCCAGGAACTCGGCCAGGAACTGGTGGACCACGCACAGCGCCACCACGCTCCACCACGACCCGGCGACCGGGACGTACACCGTCGCGGTGCTGCCCGGCCCTGACGGTCAGCCGGCCGCGGCGGGCACCTGGGGGCGGACCACACCCCCGGAGGGAGACCCCTCCCGCACCACGGGTACGGGGGCGGCGCCCGGCGCGCCGACGCTCCGTACGGCCGTGGCGGTGCCCGACTCCGCCGCGTTCGCCCACCCGTCCGCCGGAGCCCGCACTGCCGGTGGGACCAACGGGGCCGGCCGGGGCGACGGCTCGGGCGACGGTTCGGGCGACGGTTCGGGCGACGGCTCCGGCGCGGTGGAGGGGGCCCCGGCCGTCCCGAGGGACGCCGGGCTGCACCGGTGGATCGCGGGGCAGGTGACCGAGGCCGACCTGCCGTCTGCCCCGCCGGGGCACACCGCGAACGAGACCGTCGGCCTGGAGGACCTCGGCGCCGCGGGCGTCACGCTCTCCCCCGGTCAGCAGACCGAGATGGTCCTGCGCGGCGACGGCCGGCTGCCGGCGGCCGCCCTGCCGCCGCTGGACCTGGTGCGGGTGCGGATGGCGCGGCCCGACGCCTGGACGGACGAGATGGACGCGGTCGCCGCGAACGTCTCGCGGCGGCTGTGGGCCCAGGCCTACGCCGACTTCGCCGGCGCGGCACCCGGGGGCACGGGCGAGACGGACACCACCCGTGCCTGGGCCATCGCCGTCCGGCTGGTGCTGGAGCCGCACGCGGTACTCGCCGACGCCCGGTACGCCGGTGACGCCTTCCGCGACGCGGTACGCCGGGTCGCCGGGCACCTGCTGGACGGGAAGGTGGACACCGGGGCGGTACCGGCGTCCGCCACGGAACTGGCCGGCACCCTCCGCTCCGGCCTGGGCCTGCGACAGCGGGACGACGGATGAATCCGCACCGGGTACCCCTGTAGCACCAACGGCCGAGTGCCCCGAAACCGACACACGCACCCCTGCAAGCGAGGAAAAAGATGAGCGACTCCGGCGCCGAGACCGCCGCAGCCCCCGTGGACCCCGCGCCTCCCGAGGAGTTCGTCCGGGCCGCAAGAACGGCTCCCGACCACTGGCTCCACCTGAACGATCCCGCATGGCAGGGTGAGGGCCCGCCGCCCTCGTGGGCCGTGGTCGGTCAGTGGCGCTCCGACTCCGAGGGCACCATCGTCGAGTGGCAGGACAACGAGGACTACAGGCCGTCACCCGAGGCGATGGGGTGGCCCGAGCCCGCCGACGACGTGGACCGCGCCGTCCAGCTCGCCACCACCGGATACGGCCCGGCTGAAAGTGTCACCGCCGCCCTGGCCAGGGCAGTGGTCGCGGTACTGGTCACGGCGGACGGCGAACCGGTGAGCGCGTCGGCGCCCGACGGCACGGCGGTGGTCCCGGTCTACACATCCCCCCGCTACCTCCAGGCCGCGGGACGGCTGGGGTTCGAACGGCTGCCGACCGCGGACCTGATCGGCCGGATCCCTCCTGGCCACAGCCTGTGTCTCAACAGTTCAGCCCCGGTCAGCATGGTGGTGACCACCGACGGGCTCGCGGAGGTGCTGCGGGAAGCGGCGCCGCGGGAAGCGGCACCTGCGGTGGAGGAGTCGCAGGGAGGCCCGGCCCGCACCGGTTCGCCGTCGGCCGGATCAGGGGCGACGGCCGAGACGGCCAGCGACACCGCCGGGGGATGACAGGCTGCGGATATCGGCACCTACGGCTCAGACGTCGCCTGGTCGGACCAGCGTTTCTGCGGCCGACCTGAAGGAGAACGAGGGGCGGTCGGGAGACAGTCGTGCGCGTAACGCCTCCCGACCGCCCACGGCGCGTCCGTCAGGCGCAGGAAACGCCGTTCAGGGCGAAGCCCGCGGGGGCGGCACCGGGCGTGCCGGAGCCCTGGAACCCGAAGGACGCCGAACCGCCCGGTGGGATCACCTTGTTGTGACCGCCGTCGGTGGCGGTCACGACCGCGCCGGCCTGGGTGGCCGTCGCGTTCCAGGCGCTGGTCACCTTCTCGGCGCCGGCGAACTTCCAGACGAGGCGCCAGCCGTCCACAGCGGTGGTTCCGGTGTCACGGACGGTGACGTCGGCGGTGAAGCCGCCGCCCCAGGAGGAGCTGACCTTGTAGGTGACGGCACACGCGACGCCCGGGGTGGGGGTCGGGGTCGGTGTCGGGGTGGGGGTGGGAGTCGGCGTAGGAGTAGGTGTGGGTGTAGGAGTGGGTGTGGGTGTCGGATCGGATCCGTCCGGCACCGCTCCCCACTGACGTACACCCCCGTCCAGCAGCACCATGTTCGGCGCGTCCGCCGGGGTGGCGCCCGGCGTGGTGGGCAGGCCCTGGACGGACCAGTCGTCGGACGGGTCCCAGGCGCCCGAGGAGGCGATGCGGAACTGGACCTCCTTGCGGTACGCCGACTGCCCGGCCGGAGCGATGACCGTGTTCGAGCAGTCGACGCTCACGAAGTACACGTCGCCCTCGTACCGCGTGGGGCCACTCGCCGTGCCGCACTGGTTGTAGTTGGTGGTGACCGTGATGTCGGTCGGTGAGACTCCTGGTTCCAGCGTGAAGTAGTACCGCAGTGCAGCCTTCGCCAGCGGTCGCGCCGGCCAGGCGGACTTGTTCACCAGGTACGCCTTGATCTCGGTGAAGTGCGCCCCGGAGGCGTTCACCGACGCCTGCGCCAGCACCTGCGGCCCGTCCGGCCCGTCGGCCGGCGGGAACGCGGTGAGCGGGGCACCGCCGTACTCGGCGTAGAGGCGGGCGAGGGCACCGGTGAAGGCCGCGTTGTAGTCCGTGGCCACCTCGTTGTCGGTGTAGTTCTGCCGCTCGTCGCTGTAGGCGTCGTCGGGTGCGCCCGGTCCGCCGACGAGGGCGCCGTAGAGGGTGTGGCGGCTTTCGGCGGGGCTGGTGATCTGGTCGGTCCACGAACCGTGCGAGGTGCGGTGGTGCGGCTTGGTGGGAGGGTTGGCGCCGAAGCCGACGACATAGCTCGCCCTGCGCGGGTTGTCGCCGAGCGCGTAGTCGATCTGGCGCACCGCGAAGTCGTGGTAGCGCGCCTTGCGGGGCGCGTCGCCGGTCAGCCAGTCGCTGTACGAGAGCGCGGCGAACGCGGTGTTGGCCGCGTAACGCAGTGAACCCCACGAGTCCAGCACGGCCTCGCCGCCGGGGGAGTAACGGACCTTCGCGCCGTTCACCCCGGACGTCCACCAGTCCAGCCACCGGTTGGTGTCGTCGACGTACCTCTGCTTGCCGGTGGCCTTGGCGAGGAGGACGTAGGAGCCGTAGGAGGTGTCGTCCCAGGAGAGTGTCCACCGGTAGGAGCGGGTGGTGGTCTGCGGCTCGGTGGAGAGACCGTCGTAGTAGCCCTCGGCCTTGGTCAGGTAGGCGGCGTCACCGGTGGCCTGATAGAGCCAGATCGCCCCCCACACCAGCTCGTCCTGGTAGCCGCTCCAGGAGTTGTAGTACGACTTCGCGTCGGTGATGCAGTCGCTGTACTTGCCTCGGTAGGTGTCGGCGAAGGCGTACAGCTGCTTCGCGTGGGTGACCAGTTTCGCCGCGTACGCCGGGTCGTCGTCGGTGAACAGCATCGAGGAGGCGGCCATCGCGGCGGCCGTCTGCCCGGCGAGGTCGGTGCCGGGACAGGAGGCGTCGATCCGGTAGGCGGGCCGGGCCATCGGCATCACCTCGGCCGGGCCCCACCACTTGTGGTCGTCGGCGCCGTTGCCCACCTGCCCGTACAGCACGTTCGGGGAGGGGTGTGCCTTGACGAAGTAGTCGTTGACGAAGCGCAGACTGTCCTTGAGGTACTTCAGCTGCCCTGACGCGGCGTACGCGGCCTTCTGCTCGATGCCGCCCCAGGCCAGGACGGTGGCGCTGTACGCCATGGGCAGGCCGAACTTGACGTGGTCGCCGGCGTCGTACCAGCCGCCGGTCAGGTCCAGGCCGACGTCCTTGCCGTCGTCCAGTCCCGAGTCGCCCCGCCAGGAGACGCGGTTGCCGTCGGGCAGACGGCCGGAGCGCTGGGCCTCGTAGAAGAAGAGCGACTTCTGCAGCGCCTCGCCGTAGGCGAACGCCGGGGCGGCCTCGGCCGGCGTGGCGGCGAGGGGTGTGAGGACGGCGGCGAGCAGTGCGGCCACACCGACGATGACGGCACCCCACCGGGAGCGACGGGGACGGTGGGCACTGCGCGGAGAAGGGGGCGGGAGGGGTGTACGGGGCGGCTGTGAGAAGGCTGGCAGGCGCAACGGATCGTCTTTCCGTGGGGTGGGCGGCGGACGGTGAATCGCGTAGGGACGGTGCGACGTACCGGCGGGGGCGGGCGGCACGCCGTGAGCCGTGGGTGGGACGCCGGCAGGGGCGGGGCGGAGGTGCGCGGCTCGTGCGGGCCGGGGCGGGGACGGGGGCGAAGGTGCGCGGCTCGTGCGGGCCGGGGCGGGGACGGGGGCGGAGGTGCGCGGCTCGTGCGGGCCGGGGCGGGGACGGGGGCGGAGGTGCGCGGCTCGTGCGGGCCGGGGCGGGGACGGGGGCGGAGGTGCGCGGCTCGTGCGGGCCGGGGCGGGGACGGGGGCCGAGGTGCGCGGCTCGTGCGGGCCGGGGCGGGGACGGGGGCGAAGGTGCGCGGCTCGTGCGGGCCGGGGCGGGGACGGGGGCGAAGGCGGGGCGGGGTGCCAGGCGGTGGGTGGGTGTGCCTGCAGCGGCGCGGCGGATCGTTCCGGCCCAGGGGGGCGGAGGCCGCGTCGGTGGAGGAGGCTCAGCGGCCGACGGCGCAGGCGTCCCCGTTGAGCGTGAACCGTGGTGGCGACGACGCGTCGCCGGTGTGACCGGCGAGGTAGCCGAGGGAGACGCTCGCGCCGGGAGCGATCGAGGCGTTGTGCGAGGCGTTGGCGGCGGTGATCGTGTTGCTGCCCTGGGTGAGGTCGGTGTTCCAGTCGGAGATGACGGTCTGCCCGAGGGCCAGCGGGAACTCCAGCCTCCAGCCGTTCACGGGGGTGCTGCCCGTGTTGGTGACCGTGAGGTCGACCGTCGTTCCGGTGCCCCAGGCCTGCACCGTGCGGTCCACCCGGCAGGTGGGCTCCTCCCGTGCGAAGGACACGCGGTGCAGGCCGCCGGGCAGGTCGTTGACCACGTAGAACTCACCGTCGGCGGTCGTGCCGATGGACGTCACCTGGGTGGGCATCTCACCGATCTCGGCCTGGGCGTAACCGCCTTGGCCGTCGGGGCGCAGCGCCCACACCGTGGACGAGCAGTAGTCGGTGGCGATGTACGTGCCGCCCAGGAGGTCGGCGTACTGCCGGCCCCGGTAGACGTGACCGCCGATGACCGAGCAGCCGCCGGTGTACGGGGAGTAGGTGAAGACCGGCTCGGTGTAGGACTCCGCGGACCCGCAGTCGCCGCCCTCGAACCGCTCCAGGCCCTCGTAGCAGGACCAGCCGAGGTTCAGCCCTCCTTGCCCGGACGGCAGGTGGTCGATCTCCTCCCACCGGCCCTGGCCCACGTCGCCGATCCACATCGAGCCGTCGGAGCTGTCGAAGGAGAACCGCCACGGATTGCGCAAGCCGTACAGCCATATCTCCCCCCGGGCGCCGGGGGTTCCGACGAAGGGGTTGTCGTCGGGGACGCAGTAGGGGAGCGGGCCGCAGCCGTGGCTCACGTCGATGCGCATGACCTTGCCCAGAAGGGTGTCCAGCCGCTGGCCGGAGCGGAAGGGGTCCCCGGAGCCACCGCCGTCACCGATGCTCCAGTACAGGTCGCCGTCGGGGCCGAAGGCGAGTTGACCGCCGTTGTGGTTGCTGTACTCGGCATGCGGCTGGGACAGCAGGGGCTCCAGACGGGACTCGTCGAGCCGGTAGCGGGCGAGCGTGACCGCGCTGTCGGGAAGGGTGGTGTACGCCAGGTACAGGTGATGGCTGTCGGCGAAGTCGGGTGGGACGGCGATGCCGAGCAGGCCACGTTCGTTGCCGGATTCGTCCACGGCCGACGTGATGTCGAGGAGCGGGTCCCGGGCCAGGCCCGTGCCCGGGTGGTAGACGCGTACGGTGCCGGACTTCTCGGTGATGAACAACCGGTCCGTGCCGTCGTCGGGAGCGATGACGGCGGTGGGTCGCCTGAGTCCGGAGGCCACCTGGGTGGTGGTCGCGTGGAGCGAGGGGAGGGGGACGGACGAGGGGGCCGCCGCAGCGGCGGGCACCGTGCCCCGGGTCGCGGGTGGGTCCGCCGCCGAGGACCGGGCCGCGGCGGCGGGCAACGGGGCGAGGGTGGTCAGCAGGAGGGCCAGCAGAAGCTGCCCGGTCCAGTGGCGGCGTGGCATGTCGGCTCCAGTGATGAGGACGCTTGCACGGCGGTGGCGTTCGTGGACGGCTGGTGCGCGCACCCGGTGGTGACCCGGTGGTGTGTCCGAACGCGGGGGCACGCGTGTGTCCCGGTGGGGAGGCCGGGGGCCGCGAGCCTGTCCGGGCAGGGGCAGGTGGGAAGAGTTCGGGCAGGTCGGGACATGAGCGTGTCCCGCCGGACGGTGTCGCATCCGGCGGGACCGCCCGTGGGACGGCGAGGTCAGCCGAAGTTCACATCGCTGCACAGGAAGTACGTCTGGTCCATGTGCGAGGCCTGCCAGATCGTGTAGACGACATGGCGGCCGGTGTAGCCGGACGTGCTGACGGGGATCGAGTAGTTCTGGCTCGGCCCGTACCTACCGGTGGCGGCGACCTGCTGGAGGTCGCTCCAGCGCAGAGCCTGGGTCGTGGGGTCGAAGCCCTGCCGTGAGACGTAGACGCGGAAGTAGTCCGCGCCGTGACTGGCCTGGTCGTACAGCTTGACGGTGAAGTTGTTGCTGATGTTGGTGGTCTTCCACGCGCCCACGGCATCCAGCGCGTTGTAGCGTCCGCCCTCCGTCCGGCCGCCGCTGCACAACTGCCCGTCCGGGACGACCGCCTGGAAGTTGCCGGCGGAGCCGTTGCGGTACAGGCCGTTCCAGTTCCACATCGCGTTGGGATCGGCCTGCCAGGCCTGCCAGCACATGGGGTCCTGCTGCGCCATGGCCGGGTTCTGGAAGTCGCTGCCCCAGCGTTGCCAGCAACCGTAGTTGCGCGACGCCGGGTCGATGACCGATCCGTGCGCCACGGCGGTGCTGCTCCAGGGGATCAGGCTGAGGAGGACGGCGGCGACGGTGCTCAGCACGAGCGTCAGACTGCGCCGTAAGCGCGTGGCACGGTGGCTTACGTGTACCTGACAATCCATGATTCTCTGCTTTCGGTGGGGGAATGCCGGTTTCCCGGCGGGGGTGTGACTGCGTGGGAGCGCTCCCGCTCACCCAGGTTCCCGCGCTGCGAAACGAAGCGGCAACATTCGAACACGCCACTTCCGCGCCGCGTGGCGCAAAACAATGCGCTCACCGGACGGGCCCCGCCCCGCGGGACGCCGTGCCGCTGTGCCGCCGACGGCGCGGATCGGAGACGCCACCTGCGCCGTTCTGCATCCCGAGTGGCCGGCGGGTCTCCACCCGGGCGGCCGGACCGGACCCCTGAGACGAGGAGCGGAAAGGCGAGAGCCGTGTGGACGAGGAGCCATCCTCCTGGGGCAACTCCCGGATGTGCCCCAGCCGCGCGAGGCGCACGCCTCCGTCGCGACGCCGACGCCCCCGCGACCGTTCCCCCGGGGGCATCGTGCTGAAAGGCGTCAGGCCCATCGGCCGGACCGATCGTCACCCGGCCGTCCGGGCGTTGACAGGGCGTCACACCGCTCTCATTATGGGAGCGCTCCCATTGGCGGGATCCTGCCGCTGTCCCACACGCGCACGACCGCACCGCGTTCACGCTTCGTCTTCCGTGCCACCGGCACGGAACGTCCCGCTGCCGTGGCGGCTTCGCCTGCCCGCGGCACTTCGCCTGCTCGGCGGTACGGTCCGGCATCCACTGCCCGGCCCGTGCCGCCGGACCACCCAGGGAGGACCCCCATGCCAGCACCGCACAGACCCGGCCGCCCGGCCGGTGCCGGCTTTCGCCCCCTCGCGCGCGGCGCGGCCGTTCTGGCAGCCGCGCTGGCCCTGCTGTCCTCACTGACCGGCGTCGCACCCGCCGCGCCGCAGGCGGCCGATGTCGCGGACGTCGATGTCCGGATCAATGCCCAGGCGGCGCTGGGCCGGCTCTCCGACACCGCCCGTGGGGTCAATACCGCTGTATGGGACTCGCACATGAACGACCCCGAGGTCGCCGACCTGATGAAGGCGGCCGACGTCGGGGCGATGCGCTACCCCGGTGGTTCGTACGCGGACATCTACCACTGGGAGACGCACACGGCACCCGGGGGGTATGTCGCCCCGGGCACCGGCTTCGACGCCTTCATGGGCACCGTCCGTGCCACCGGGGCGCAACCGATCCTGATCGCCAACTACGGCTCGGGCACGCCCGAGGAGGCGGCCGGCTGGGTCAGGTACGCGAACGTCACCAAGGACTACGGCGCGAAGTACTGGGAGATCGGCAACGAGATATACGGCAACGGCCACTACGGCAGCGGCTGGGAGCACGACGACCACGAGGACAGGAGTCCCCGGGAGTACGCCCGCCAGGTGCGCGCCTACGCGGCGGCCATGAAGGCCGTCGATCCGACCGTCAAGATCGGCGCAGTCCTCACCACTCCGGGTGAGTGGCCGGACGGCGTGGTCGGCGAGGGCGATTCCGGTGACTGGAACCACACCGTGCTCCCCGAAGTGGCCGACGTCATCGACTTCGTGAGCGTCCACTGGTACGCGGGTGGATCCGACACCACTGCCGCGGACGCCTCGGCCAGACTGGCCAGGCTGCCTGGTGAACTGCGGGAGGTGCGCGGCCAGATCGACCGGTACGCAGGCGCGGACTCGCCGGACATCGGCATCGCCCTCACCGAGATCAACACCAACACCGGTGGCGCCCGGCTCACCGCCCGCCCCAACGGGCTGTTCGCGGCCGACGCGTTCATGACGGCTCTGGAGAACGGCGTGTTCACCGTCGACTGGTGGAACACCCACAACGGCGCGGGCGACATCACGACCGTCGACGGCGAGACCGACTACGGCGACATGGGGATGCTCTCCAGCGGCGCTTGCACCGGTGACGTGTGCGAGCCGGCGCCGAACACGCCGTTCCATCCCTACTACGGCATGAAGATGACCGGCGAACTGGGTTCCGCGGGCGACACAATGGTCGCTGCCGCGTCCTCCGCGCAAGACGTCTCGGCGCACGCTGTGCTCCGTCGTGACGGGCGGCTGAGCGTCCTGCTCGTCAACAAGAACCCGGACGCCGCGCAGACCGTGGACCTCGGGTACTCGGGCTTCACCCCGTCCGCCACTGCGCCCGAGGTCAGCCGCTACGCGCGGGGCGACAGCGACATCACCGCGATCACCGCAGGGGAGGCGTCCGCGTCCCAGGTCACCGTGCCGCCGTACGCGTTGCTCACCGTCACCCTCGAACCGCAGGCCGGCACCGGGCCGGGGTCCTCGGCCGCCGCAACCCCGGGCACCCCGAAGCTGGACGTGGTGACCGACACCACTGCGCGCCTGTCCTGGGAGGGAGCGGCGGGTGCCACCCGCTACCTGGTCCAGGAGCGCGACGGCGCGCACACCCGCCTGGTCGGTGAGAGCACCGGCACATCCGTGACCTTGCGGAACCTGCCCCCGGGCAGCACCCACACGGTCAACGTGCTGGCGGCCGACGCCTCGGGACGGCTCTCCACCCCGTCATCCCCGCTGACCTTCACCACCGGCACCCCGTCGGACGCCGCCTGCGCGGTGGCGTACCACCGTGACACGAGCTGGGGCAACGGTTTCGTGGCCACGGTGACCGTCCGCAACCTCTCGGACACGCCGATCACCGGCTGGACCGTGGACTGGGACTGGCCGACCGCGGGGCAGTCGGTGTCCTCCGGCTGGAGCGCGACGTTCCACCAGACCGGCTCACACGTGCGGGTGACCGCCCCCGAAGGTGCGGGGCCGCTGGCGCCGGACGGCGGCTCGTCAGCCTCCTTCGGATTCGTCGGCGCCAACGACGGGCCGGGCCCGGACCCGACGGTCTTCCGCCTCAACGGCAGCGTCTGCTCGAGCGGCTGACGTCCGGGCCGCCCGGGACCGGGGCCGCGCGCAGGCCTGCTCCCGGGCGGCCCACCCGTACGCGGTCAGCGCCTGCGCGGCGGGCCGGCCGGATGCCGCTCGGCCCATCTCGCCACCCTCCCGGTGTACCCGCCGGCGACAGCCGGCTGCGTGTGTCACGGCGAACACCCGAGGGGACGGAACATCCTGGCCAGGGCGACGAGAACGCAGCAGGGCTCAGGGGGCCGACTCGCTGGATGTCGCACACGAGCGCGACATCCAGCGGGGCCGACGCGGGTGCCCGGGCCGGGGGCCGGGGCGGATGCCGCGAGGTCGCCCACCACCGCGGGGTGATCGACGAGGGCGGCATATCAGGACGGCCTCGGGTACCCTGCTACACAGTTGCCTGGCGGCAACTTATCGCCGGCGTGGGGGACGTCGGAGGGGGAGGGGCCACGTACGGGGCCTCGGGGTGGCATGCCGCTTTTCCGGCGGGTGCCGGGCGAGCCTACTGAGGAATTGACCATGGCGGATACGACAGCTGAGAACACGCGCCCGGTGCAGCGCGCCCGTACCCGGGGGGCAGGGAAGGTGGGCGAGCCGGAACTGCGCCAGCTTCTCGCAGGGCTCACGGCGGTGCGCGACGGAGACTTCGGTACGCGTCTGCCGAGCGGCTCCGAGGGACTGCTCGGGGAGATCGCCACCGTGTTCAACGGCATGGTCGATCAGCTCTCCCTGTTCACGTCCGAGGTGACGCGAGTGGCCCGGGAGGTCGGGACGGAGGGCACGCTCGGCGGCCAGGCCAAGGTGCCCGGTGTCTCGGGCACGTGGGCCGACCTGACGGACTCCGTCAACGCCATGGCGGGCAACCTCACCACGCAGGTCCGCGACATCGCTCACGTGGCCACCGCGGTGGCCAGGGGCGACCTCTCGCAGAAGATCGACGTCGATGCCCGTGGCGAGATCCTCGAACTCAAGAAGACCATCAACACGATGGTCGACCAGCTCTCCGCGTTCGCGGACGAGGTGACCCGTGTGGCCCGCGAGGTGGGCACGGAAGGCAATCTCGGTGGCCAGGCGGATGTGAAGGGTGTCTCCGGTACCTGGCGGGACCTGACCGACTCCGTCAATTCCATGGCCGGAAACCTCACGTCGCAGGTGCGCAACATCGCCCAGGTGACGACGGCCGTGGCCCAGGGCGATCTGTCGCAGAAGATCACGGTCACCGCCCGCGGCGAGATCCTGGAACTGAAAGACACCATCAACACGATGGTCGACCAGCTCTCGTCCTTCGCCGACGAGGTGACCCGCATGGCACGGGACGTCGGCACCGAGGGGATCCTCGGTGGTCAGGCGGATGTGAAGGGTGTCTCCGGTACCTGGCGGGACCTGACCGACTCGGTCAACTTCATGGCCGGCAACCTCACGGCGCAGGTGCGGTCCATCGCCCAGGTGGCCACCGCCGTGGCCCAGGGCGACCTGTCGCAGAAGATCGGCGTCACGGCCCGCGGCGAGATCCTGGAGCTGAAGGAGACCATCAACACGATGGTCGACCAGCTCTCCGCCTTCGCGGACGAAGCGACGCGTGTGGCACGCGAGGTGGGCACGGAGGGCAAACTGGGCGGGCAGGCGACCGTCCGGGGCGCCTCCGGCACCTGGAAGGACCTCACCGACAACGTCAACGTGATGGCGTCCAACCTGACGGGACAGGTGCGCTCGATCGCCCAGGTGGCCACCGCCGTCGCCCGGGGCGACCTGTCCCGGAAGATCACCGTGGACGCCGAGGGCGAGATCGCGGCGCTCGCCGAGGTCATCAACACCATGGTGGACACCCTGTCCGCGTTCGCCGACGAGGTGACCCGGGTGGCACGCGAGGTCGGGACCGAGGGACGGCTGGGTGGCCAGGCCCGGGTCCCCAACGTGGCGGGCACGTGGAAGGACCTCACGGACAACGTCAACTCGATGGCGAACAACCTGACCGGCCAGGTCCGTAACATCGCCCTCGTCACCACCGCGGTCGCCAACGGCGACCTCTCGAAGAAGATCGACGTCGACGCCCGCGGCGAGATCCTGGAACTGAAGACGACCATCAACACGATGGTCGACCAGCTGTCCTCCTTCGCAGCCGAGGTGACGCGAGTCGCCCGCGAGGTGGGCAGCGAGGGCCGTCTGGGTGGCCAAGCCGAGGTCGAGGGCGTCTCGGGCACGTGGAAGCGCCTCACCGAGAACGTGAACGAACTCGCGGGCAACCTCACCCGCCAGGTACGGGCCATCGCCGAGGTGGCCAGCGCCGTGGCCGAGGGTGACCTGACCCGGTCCATCACGGTCGACGCGTCCGGTGAGGTCGCGGAGCTGAAGGACAACATCAACTCCATGGTCGGCTCCCTGCGCGAGACGACCCGGGCCAACCAGGAACAGGACTGGCTGAAGTCGAATCTGGCCCGCATCTCCGGACTGATGCAGGGGCACCGCGACCTGGCCGTCGTCGGTGAGCTGGTCATGGACGAGCTGACCCCGCTCGTCGCCGCCCAGTACGGCGCCTTCTACCTCGCCGAGGAGACTCCCGAGGGCACCGAACTGCGCATCGTGGGCTCGTACGGCCGGCCCGTCGGCAGTGCGGGGAGCGACCGCTTCCGGATGGGGGAGTCCCTCGTCGGCCAGGCCGCCCGCAGCCGCCGTACGATCGCCGCGGACGGCGTCCCCGGCGACTACATCAGCATCTCCTCGGGACTCGGGCCGATGCCCGCCGGCAGCCTGATCGTGCTGCCCATCGTCGTCGACGACCAGGTGCTCGGCGTGATCGAACTGGCTTCCTTCACCCCGTTCACGCCCGTGCACCGCGACTTCCTCGAGCAGCTGATGGAGATGGTGGGCGTCAACGTCAACACCATCGTCGCCAATGCGCGTACGGATGAACTCCTCGGCGAGTCGCAGCGGCTCACCGGCGAGCTCCAGTCGCGCTCCGAGGAACTGCAGGTCCAGCAGGAGGAGCTGCAGCGGTCCAACGCGGAACTCGAGGAGAAGGCGGCGCTGCTGGCCGCCCAGAACAGCGACATCGAGGCGAAGAACCTCGAGATCGAGCAGGCGCGCCAGGAGCTGGAGGAGAGGGCCCAGCAGCTGTCGCTCGCCTCCACCTACAAGTCCGAGTTCCTGGCCAACATGAGCCACGAGCTGCGTACCCCGCTCAACAGCCTCCTCATCCTGGCCCAGTTGCTGGCCCAGAACCCGACCCGCAACCTCACGGTCAAGCAGGTCGAGTACGCAGGGATCATCCACTCGGCGGGCAGCGACCTGCTCCAGCTGATCAACGACATCCTCGACCTCTCGAAGGTCGAGGCCGGGAAGATGGACCTCAACCCGGAGCGTTTCACGCTGCGGCAGCTTCTGGACTACGTCGAGGCCACGTTCCGGCCCATGACCACGCAGAAGAGCCTGGCGTTCACCATCACGACCGCCCCCGGCGTGCCGGTCGACCTGCTCACCGACGACTCACGGCTCCGGCAGGTCCTGCGGAATCTGATCTCCAACGCGGTGAAGTTCACCGAACGCGGCAGCGTGGAACTGCGCATCGAGCCCGCGACCGACAGGGATCTCCCCAGCTCGGTGCACCGCGGAGGCGCGGTCGTCGCCTTCCAGGTGAAGGACACGGGCATCGGCATCGCCGAGCAGCAGCTCGAAACGATCTTCGGCGCGTTCCAGCAGGCCGACGGCACGACCAGCCGCAAGTACGGAGGCACCGGGCTGGGGCTGTCCATCAGCCGGGAAATCGCGCACCTGCTCGGCGGCGCCCTCACCGCCCGGAGCACACTCGGTCAGGGCAGTACCTTCACCCTGTACCTGCCGGTCGCCCGTGCCGACTTCCAGGACCAGGCCAGTCCGCCGGCCGAACTCACCTCCGGGGCGGTACCGGTCTCCGCCGACGAGGCGCACGACAGCCGCCGGCAGGCCGGCCCCGCGGAGCCCGAACCGCGCAAGCCGCGCCGGCTCCTGGTGATAGAGGAGCGCCCGCGCGGCCTGCTGTCCCTCGTCGCCGAGAGTGCGGTGGCCGAACTGACGGGCAGCCACGGCAGCGAGGACATCGAGGTGATCGCCGCAGTCGGTCCCCAGGACGCCGCGAGCGCCCTGGCCGCGGCGCCGTTCCACTGCGTCGTTCTCGAACTCGACATGGCAGACGACGGCGCCAGGGGGTTCCTGGACGCGGTGGACGGCGACCCCGCGCTCAAGACCGTTCCCGTGCTCGCGCACAACAACCGGCGCATGGACGCCGCTCAGGAGCGGGAACTCCAGGCCAGGGGCCGGGTCCGTCCGCTGGAGCTCCTCTCCAGCCTGGACGAGCTCCGCGAACGCATCGCCCTCCATCTGTCGGCCGAGAGGCCCGGCGCCGTCGTCCCCCTCGTGCGCGGCGAGGAGACGAGCCCGCCGGTCCCCGAGACCATCGACGACAGCCTTCGCGGCCGCACCGTGCTGGTGGTCGACGACGACGCGCGCAACCTCTACGCACTCAGCGGAATCCTCGAGATGCACGGCGTCAACGTGCTGCACGCGGAGAACGGCCTCAAGGGAATCGAGGCTCTCCGCATGCACCCCGGCATCGACCTCATCCTGATGGACGTGATGATGCCGGAGATGGACGGCTACACCGCGACGACGAAGATCCGGGAACTGCCCGAGCACGTTTCCCTGCCGATCATCAGTGTCACCGCGAAGGCCATGCCGGGGGACCGGGAGAAGAGCCTGGCGGCCGGGGCCAGCGACTACGTCACCAAGCCGCTGGACGCCAACGACCTCATCGCCTGCGTACGCCGGTGGCTGACCCCCCAGTCCGACGAAGCGCCGGTGGTTTCATGACCAGGGACGAAGCGGCCGGTGAGGGACCCGGCGTGGTGGGCCCCGGCGAGCGGGACGGCGTCGTCGCGCCGCCCGAGCCCGGGACCCCGGTGTCCACCGTGGGGCGCCTCGTGGCCACGGTGAAGCGCCTGCGGGCCGAGGTGAGCGCGGCGCACGCCGAGGCGGACGGGCGAGCCTTGATCGAGCTCGCCAAGGGCATCATGATCGAGCGGCTGGGATGCGGTCCGGCCCAGGCCGCACGGCAGCTCGGCGAGCTGGCCGACCAGGCCGGGCTGTCCCCGCTCGAACTCGCCGCCGACATCATCAACGAGGCCGCGCGCGACCACGTGGCGCAGGTCGCGGAGGACTTCGTCCGGCAGGTCAGCGGCAGCCCCGAGAGCGAGGAAGCGCACAACAGCGGCAGCTCCGTCGCCGTGCGCCTGCGCACCGCCGAGTGCGCCGCACTCGCCGCGAGCGATACCCAGGCCGTCGCCGAGTCCCTGCTGCAGCACGCGCTCGAGCCCCTGGGCGCCACGGCGGTGGCCATCTGGTCAGCGGGACCCGACGCCTCGCTCACCCTGTGCGGCCACGCCGGTTTCACTGCCGGCGAGGCCGAGCGCTGGCGCTACGTGCCGCCCGGTGTGGCGACCGTGGCACGCCAGGTACTCACCGACCTGCGGACGGTGCGGATCACCTCCCTGGCCGAGGCGGGGCTCCCGTCCATCGGCCACCGGCAGAACCCGCAGAGCGGCCGTGTCGCCCTCGCCGCCGGAACCGGAGGCCGCATGCACGGGGTGCTGGAGATCTGCTGGCCCCAGCACCTGCCCGAGCACACGCAGGCCGTCGTCCGCCAGATCGAGGCGCTGGCCGAGCTGTGCGCCCACACCCTCGAAGACCTGCCGGCCGACGGGCCGCATCCGGACAACCGGGAACCGGCCGGCATCGCCGAGCTCGTGGACCTGAGCGAAGGCCTGTACGACCCGGCTCTCGTCCTGACACCGCACCTGGATGACGAAGGCGACCTCGTCGACTTCCGGATCCGCCACGTCAACAGCCACTTCCTGGACCCGGCAGGGCGCTCTCGCGGCGCGATCGACGGCGCCCTCCTGGTGGAGGCCTACCCCATGGCCGCAAGCGACAGCGAACTCTTCGAGAAGATCGCCCGCGTCTACGCCACCGGGGAGCCCTTCCGGGCCCGGCGCATGACACTGACCGCTCTCATCGACGACGTACCGCTGTCCTCCGTCGCCGACCTCAGCATCACCCGCCACAGCGGTAGCGTGCTGTTGATCTGGCGCATCGAGGACGAGACCGCCCGGCTCGCCAGCCTCCTCCAGCACGCGCAGCGTCTGGGCAGGATCGGCGGGTTCGAGGAGAACATCGTCACCGGCAGGATCACCTGGAACGGGCCGCTCTTCTCCCTGTACGGGCGTTCCGTCACCGACACCCCGGTCTCCCTCCAGGATCTGGCAGACCACGCGCACCCCGACGACGCCGTGGCCATCGGCCGGTTCCTGCGCGCGGTGCTCTACCACCGCAAGCCCGCCTCCACCGCCTTCCGTCTGGTGCGGCCCGACGGGGTGACTCGCCATATCCGGGTGATCGCCGAACCGGTGCTCGACGCGGACGAGCGTCTGCTCGCGGTCCGAGGGGCCTACCAGGACATCTCCTCGCAGCACTGGACCGAGGTGGCGTTGGCAGCGACCCGTGACCAACTCGCCTATTCGGAACAGGAATCGGCGGAACGCAATCGACTGGCGCTGCAGCTCCAGCACGCCATCATGCCGCCGACCCAGGCGCCGCTCGACGCGCCCGGCCTCGAAGTCGCCGTCCGCTATCGGCCGGCTGAGTCGGAGTCCGAGGTCGGGGGCGACTGGTACGACGCCGTCGTCCTGCCGTCCAAGAAGATACTTCTGTGCGTCGGTGACATCGCCGGCCACGGCATAAAGGCCGCGACGGGGATGGTCGTCCTGCGGAACGCCATGCGCGGTCTGGCCATCACGGGGGCGGGCCCGGGGCAGCTCCTGACCTGGCTGAACATCGTGGCCCACCACCTCACCGAGCAGGTGACCGCCACCGCGGTCTGCGGTCTGTTCGACCCCGAGACCCGGATCCTGCGCTGGGCCAGGGCGGGCCATCTGCCCCCCGTGCTCGTGCGGGGCGAGGAGGCGATCAAGCTGCCGCTGCTGCAGGGACTGCTGCTCGGTGCGCTCGCGGAGGCCGAATACCAGGAGGAGGAGATCCGGCTGGAGGTCTCCGACACTCTTCTGATGTACACCGACGGGCTCATCGAACGCAGGGACACGAGCGTCGAGGACTCCTTGTCCCAGCTCCTCGCCACCGCGAAGGCGCCGGCACCGTCACTGGAACGGAGACTCGACCGGCTGCTCACCCACAGCGAGTCGGACACGGACGACGACACGTGCATCATCGGCGTCAGGGTGGGATGAGAAGCGCGCCCGAGCGGCCGGCCACCCACGGCTCGCCCGGTCGACGGAACAGGTAGCGGTCCGAAGTCGTCTCTGACGATCCGACCGTCTGCCTGTGTTGCGAGGTTCCGCTTACCGCAGACCGCGACGCTGTCCTCGAGAGGGAGTGGCGTGCCTAGTCGGTGTTCCTCCCTTTGTGCACGCCCCCTTGAAGATGGACCTGTACCTCTGGGCGTCTTCGCTGTCCGTTCCAAGGGACCGCAGCCCCACGAAACGACGGCGAGTCGGCCGCGCATCGGACGGATTTGATACACCCGTGCGGGAGGCCCGACGGTGCCGAAAAGGCCTCGCCGCCGGGCTCGAGGAGGCGACCGGCCTCTCCGTCGACGGAGAGGCGGGCACTGCCTATACCTCCGCCCTCGACGGCCACATCCGTGCCGTTCCACTGCCCGACGGACCTGCCGCCGGGCAGGAGTCCCGCGACGTCGCGCTTCTGCCGTACCCACTGACCGGTCTGTGCCTCCTGGAGCAATAGGCAGTTCCGGATCATTCGGTCGTCGGCCGGGGGTGTGCCGTTGGCCGATGCTCAGTGGGCGCGGACCGAGCCGTTACCACCGGTCCGCCCGCCGAAGAGGGAAGCGGACGGTGCGGTCTTCGTCCCGCAGCAAGGTGTGGAGCGGCCGGTGAGCGACCGGTCCCGCTCTCCTGGGTTTGGTACCTTTCACTGGACACGAAATTCGATCGGATGTTCGTTTTTTGGGATCTCCGACACGTCCGTTGTCGGCATTAGACGCTCACGTTCTCCGACGTGCGGCGTGCCACTCAATCGGACCGGGTGAAGCTCATGGCAGGAACCGATCACGAGAAGGCGCTGGACACCGCGCTCGCACAGATCGAGCGGAAGTTCGGCAAGGGCGCGGTGATGCGCCTCGGTGAGCGGCCGAACGAGCCGATCGAGGTGATCCCCACCGGATCGACCGCGCTCGACGTCGCGCTCGGCGTCGGCGGTCTGCCGCGCGGCCGCGTGGTGGAGGTGTACGGGCCGGAGTCCTCCGGCAAGACGACGCTGACGCTGCACGCCGTGGCGAACGCGCAGAAGCTCGGTGGCTCGGTGGCGTTCATCGACGCGGAGCACGCTCTGGACCCGGAGTACGCGAAGAAGCTCGGCGTCGACACCGACAACCTCATCCTGTCCCAGCCGGACAACGGTGAACAGGCACTGGAGATCGTCGACATCCTGATCCGCTCCGGCGCGATCGACTTGATCGTGATCGACTCCGTCGCGGCCCTGGTCCCACGCGCCGAGATCGAGGGCGAGATGGGCGACTCCCACATGGGTCTGCAGGCCCGCCTGATGAGCCAGGCGCTCCGCAAGATCACTGGTGCGCTCGGCCAGACCAGGACGACGGCGATCTTCATCAACCAGCTCCGCGAGAAGATCGGCGTGATGTTCGGTTCGCCGGAGACCACGACGGGTGGCCGGGCGCTGAAGTTCTACGCCTCGGTCCGGCTGGACATCCGGCGGATCGAGACGCTCAAGGACGGCACCGACGCCGTCGGTAACCGCACCCGCGTCAAGGTCGTCAAGAACAAGGTCGCGCCGCCGTTCAAGCAGGCCGAGTTCGACATCCTCTACGGCCAGGGCATCAGCCGTGAGGGCGGCCTGATCGACATGGGTGTGGAGCACGGCTTCGTCCGCAAGGCCGGTGCCTGGTACACCTACGAGGGTGACCAGCTCGGTCAGGGCAAGGAGAACGCCCGCAACTTCCTCAAGGACAATCCCGACCTCGCCGACGAGATCGAGAAGAAGATCCTCGAGAAGCTCGGAATCGGGGCATCGGCGAAGGACGCTGTCGCCGAGGACACCGGCACCGTTCCGGTCTGATGCCGCCCGGACCTGGGCGAGGAGCGCCGCCTGACAGACATGGGCAGCGTTCCGGCTGTCCGGTTACGACGGCCGGGGTTCGATCGCGCCCTCCGGCGGCCCCAGGGGGGTGCGGTAGCGCTGGGATGGAGGTGCTCTGGGCGAGCACGAGACCATAGGCCAACGTCCAGCGGCGATGGCGAGACGCCCCCAGCGGCGAAGTGAGTCCTCCCGGCGATCGCGACGGGAGGGACCCGAGCTGTTCCCGAATGCCTCATTCCGCAGACACGCTGTTTCGTCTGGCGATCTTGTCCTTCAGGGGCGACGCGAGGTCCGGGAAGCGAGCGACGTACGAGCCATGGCTGTCGGAGGGCCGGGTCGTCCGTTCGACGGCGCACCCGGTGTGGTTACACCGTCGACCGGGTGGCGTCGCTTCGGAGCATTGCGTGCGGGTACTGTCCGGCACGGTGCTGGAAGGCCAGGACGGCGGGGTTCAGGACCGTGCCGCCGCGGATCTCGATCGCTCGGCGAATCGTGAGGTCACCGTCCCAGCCGGCCGGTCCTTCGAGGACCGGGCGCAGGAACGGGATCAGCGCCTCACTGTTCTCCCAGGTGGCCGCGTCCCACAGGTAGGAAGGGCTGTGGTCCACGGCGTAGTAGTGGACGTGGTCGCCGACGGTGAACATCGGCTCGTTGAAGGTGGTGGGCCGAGCCCAGGTGAAACCCATGTCCTCGTCGCAGGAGACGTCGATGACGAGGGTGCCGGGCGCGAGCTTCGGCAGGTCCTCCTCTATGAGGAACATCAGCGGCGCCGCGGTGTCCTGGAGCACGCAGTTGACGATGATGTCGTGCCCGGCCAGGAACTCGGCCAGCGGCTCCGGGCCGTCCTCGGTGAGCGCGATGCTGCGTCGGGGGTCGAGGGTGTCGTCGGCCACGTCGTGGTCGAAGTGCACGATCCGTGCCGAGTGGATCGGTGAGCTGACGGCGGCGGTGCCGCGGGCAGTCAGCACGTCCACGTCGTGAATCCCCAGCGCGCTGAGCGCGGTCACCGCGCCGCGGGCGGCGGCGCCGAAGCCGATCACCACCGCTCGTCGCCGGCGCCCGTAGTCACCGGTCGTCCCGGTCAGCGACATGGCATGCAGCACCGACGAGTAGCCGGCCAGCTCGTTGTTCTTGTGGAAAACGTGGAGGCTGAATCCACCTGCCCGGGTCCAGTGGTTCATCGCCTCGAAGGCGATCACCGTGAGCCTGCGGTCGATGGCGGCCTGCGTGACCTTCTCGTCCTGCACACAGTGCGGCCATCCCCACAGCACCTGCCCCTCCCGCAGCTCCGCCAGATCCTCGTGCAACGGTTTGGCCAGGAGGATGACGTCGCACTCCGCGATCAGCTCCTCGCGTGAGCGGAAACCGGCGACATGCGGTGCAAGCTGAGCGTCCGAAGCACCGAAGTGCTCTCCGTAACCGGTCTGCAGGTAGATGCTGGACTGAAGGCCGACGTCGATGCGCTCGAAGTGCGCTGGGTGGATCGGCAGTCGGTGTTCGTTCTCTTTGCGGGTCTGCGACATGATGCCGAGCTTGAGCTGCTGCAAAATACCCCTCAGGTCACTACCTGTCTAACACATGTCGGAGCGCGGGGACTTGGTCGGCGGTGTTTCTCCGGGCCGGGCGCCCTGATGGGCACCCGCCCGATCGCCTGCAACAGGCAAGCCGAACTGCGGGTGGTCGTAGGTGGCCAAGGCCTCGGTCCAGCGCTCGCGGGAACCAGTCATGCAGCGGATCGAGATGGTGCGGTCTCCGGTCCGGTCGCTCTTCTCCATGACATGCCGGATGCCCCTCTGTCGCAGGTAGCGGCGGATCCGACCGCTTCTCCACGCCCTGTCCGCGCTCACGCTGTCCGGCGTGGACCGCGGGCGCCCCGGCCACCGTCGCGCGGGGACCGCGCACGTCGTCGCCGACCCGTTCGGCTGAGCCGGCCGGGCTCGGGGCCGTCATGGATGGTCATCGCTCCGGCGAGGTCGAGGTCGAGGTCGGCGACCGTGCCGTGTGCTCCGGCGTGGACGAGCAGCACTGCGCCGAGCGCGCTGCTCCAGAACGTTCTGGTTCGGCCGACCGGCGATCCGGCGCGATGTTGCCGCGCTTCTTCGGCCACTCTGTTTCATGGAACTGTGGGTGCCCCCTCCCGTGCGGTGGGATACGAGGGGCCTGGGCCGGCTGCCCCATGGCGGTGCGTGGCCCGGCTTCCGGTCGAGCACCTTCGCTCCTGACTACCGTCCGGACCGTCCGCGTGACGGTGATCACGGACGCCCTTCGGGGGGTGCTGCGTAGGCTTGGGTCGTCGCCACGGCCGGGCCCGCGAGAGGAGGTGAAGCCCTCCCCCGGGCGCCTGACGAGACGTCGGAAAAGTCAGCAAGTGGTCAGCATGAGTCCTGAAAAGCCTGGGGAGAGCTGCCCGGGCGTGCGACTCGTTGTATGGTGTCGAAACAGCCCTTGACCTGCAAAAACGCAGGCAGGGAGCCTATCCGAGGAGTACCCCGATGATGCGTACGATGTTCAAGTCCAAGATCCACCGCGCCACCGTCACCCAGGCTGACCTGCATTACGTCGGTTCCGTGACGGTCGACGCCGATCTGATGGACGCGGCCGACCTGCTGCCCGGTGAGCTCGTCCACATCGTGGATATCGACAACGGCGCCAGGCTCGAGACGTACGTCATCGAGGGGGAGCGGGGTTCCGGCGTCATCGGGATCAACGGGGCCGCGGCCCACCTGGTCCACCCCGGCGACCTGGTCATCCTCATCAGCTACGCCCAGGTCGACGACGCCGAGGCCCGCACGCTCAGGCCGAGCGTCGTGCACGTCGACGCGGACAACCGCATCGTCGCCCTGGGCGCCGATGCGTCGGCGCCCGTTCCGGGAACGCGTACGGAGCGCAGCCCGCACGCGGTACCCGCGCAGGGCTGACCCGTACCCCTTCCCGATCCGCGTCCACCGCAGGGAGCACCCCATGGCAGCAGAGAACACGTCGCTCGCAATCCGCGACGACCGGGAACACGGCAAGCTGGTGGCGTACGAGGACGGTACGGTCGCCGGAACCATCGCGTACTTCGTGATGTACCCGGAACCGGGCGCCCTGGTGGCCGTACACACCGTCGTGAAGCCGGCGTACGAGGGGAAGGGCATCGCGGGCGCCCTGGCCCGCGAGTTCTACGCCATGGCGGCTCGCGAGGGGGTGCCGGTCGTCCCGCTCTGCCCGTACGTCGCGAAGTGGGCCGGCCGTCACCCCGAGCTGGCACCCGAGGCACCCGAGGAGCTCACGCAGGGGGCGCGGAGGCAGCTCGAGTCGCATCCCGAGCTGCTCTGAGCCGGCGGAGGACGTGAGCCGCCCGGGTCCGGCCGGATGCCGCGCGGCCCGGAAGCCGCTCGGGACAGGGGCCTCGTCCGGCGGAGACGTGTGTGTGGACTCGGCAGGCGGGGGCAGCCGCATCGGGAGACGGTGGAGATGTGATCCATCTCGATCCGCTCGTACACCTGCTCGCTGTAGGAGGCCCGAGATGACCCATCCGATTCCTGATCCCGTACCGCCCGCGCCGGCCCCGCCCGTTCCCGGGCCACCGTCGCCGGTGCCCGCGCCGCCCGCGCCGGAGCCGGCGCCGGTGCCGTCCCCGCCGCCCGGCCCGCCGCAGCCCGTGCCACCCGGACCGGCGCCGGATCCCATTCCTCAGCCGCCGAGTCCCAGCCCGGAACCCGTACCGGAGCCCGAACCCTCGCCGCAGCCGGCGGGCTAGGCCGACCGCGTCCTGTCAGGCGGCCGGAACCGGACGCGCCCGGCGCCCCTCAGCCCGGTCGACGGCCGTCAGGGTGCGGGCGGCCCGCGCTCACGGCGCGGGCCGGTCATCAGGGCGCGGGCCGGCCGCCGGGGCTACCGGCGGCCGCCCAGGCCCGTCAGCGCGTCGGCGTGCTCCAGCCCGCTCTCCAGCGCCACCGAGTCCAGCGACTGCGCGTCACGGACCGGGGCGAAGCGCAGTGCCGCTCCGTCCGGCCCGCCGGAGAAGCCGTACACGGCGGGCCTCGGGAGGCTGTTGTAGGCCCAGGGGGTGGAGAAGTAGTACGCGCCCGTGTCGTACAGGACGACGTAGTCGCCCTCCCGGAGTTCGGGCAGCTCCCGGCCGTGAGCCACCACGTCCCCGGCGAAACAGCAGGGCCCGGCGATGTCCTGGACCATCGGCGGGCGCTCCCCGGGGGAGCCGTCCGCGTCGAAGACCCCGACCCGCAGCGGCCAGGCGTCGGGCATGAGGACCGTACGGGTGGCGATCTGGGCCCCGGCGTGGGTGAGCGCGATGCGGCGACCGCCCGCTTCCTTGGTGTACTCCACGCGTGCCCCGATGAACCCGTTCTTGGCCAGCAGCGATCTGCCGAACTCGGTGACCAGGTCGTAGCGGCCGTCGAAGAGTCCGGGAGCCGCTGCCCGGAGCGCGGCCACGTAGTCCGTGAAGGCGGGGCGGACCTCGTCGCCGGCGAAGTTGACCGGCAGTCCGCCGCCGATGTCGATACCGGTGATCCGCCGGGCCCCCACCGACTCGTTGATCTCCTCGGCCAGCCTGTACGTCTCGGCGATTCCCTCCGCGATGAGCTCCAGCGGGCATCCCTGGGATCCGACATGCGCGTGGAGCCTGGTCAGCCAGGAACGCTCCGCGAATGCCCGTACGACCTGCTCGCGGGCGCCCGGATCCCGCAGGGCCACACCGAACTTGGATGTGGCCGTCGCGGTGCTCATCGCCCCGATGGAACCCCCTCCCACCTGCGGGTTGACCCGTAGCCCGAGTACGGACGACGAGCCGGGGGAGCGCAGCTCCTCGATGCGCCTGAGCTCGCCCGGACTGTCGGCGTTCACCGCCACACCGAGCGCCAGCGCCAGCCGCAGTTCCTCACGGGTCTTGGCCGGGGAGTCCAGGACGATCCGTTCCGGCGCGAACCCGGCCTCGACGGCGAGGCGCAGCTCGCCGGGGCTCGCCACCTCGCAGCCCATGCCGCAGTCGGCGAGCAGTCGCAGCACCGGAACGAGGGAGGCGGCCTTCGCCGCGAAGGTGTGGAGGACGGGCGTGCCCGGCACCGCGGCGAAGGCGTCCATCAGCGCGGTGACGGAGTCCCGCACGCCGTCCACGTCGAGGAAGCCGGCCACGGGCTGCTGCTCACCGAGCAGCCCGTCGGCCACGGCCCTGCGGACCGCCCCGTCGAACCGTGCTGTGCGCGGAGCACACGGGGAGCCCGTCGCGGTGGTCCCGGAAGGCGCGGTGCTTACGGAATTCGCGGTCGTCCCGGAAGGCGCGGTGACCCCGGAATTCGTCGATGTCATACGGCGAGAGTCGTTGATGGGAACCCCCCGGGTCTTTGTCGCGAAGGACAAGACTGGCGCCAAACCGTGGCCGGACGTACAACCCCCGGATGAACGTGCCGTCAACCGGTCACATGTCACCCGTCAGGCGCACCGCGAGCGCGAGCAGCAGCCGGGTGTCGGGGTCGTCCAGATCGATGCCGAAACGCTCCTGCGCGCGACGCACGCGGTAGCGCAGGGTATTGGGATGGACGACGAGCCGCTGTGCCGCCCGCACCACGTCACCCGAGGCGTCGAGGTACGCGGCGAGCGACCGGACCAGCGCGCCCCCCGCCGCCAGATCGGTGCGTACGAGGTCGTGCACCGGCCCCGTACCCGACTCCCACAACGGCCTCACCGTGTCCAGTACGCGCAGGACGTCGAGGCCCGGTCCGGCCTCCGCGGGCCCGGCGTGACGTATCACCGCGCCGGTCCCGTCCGTCCTACCCGCCCGGTCCCGCCGCTCCCGCTCGCGCAGGAACCGCACCACCAGGGCCGCCTCCTCGCAGGAGACGGCCGCTTCGGCGGCGGACGGGACGACGCGCCCGGCCCCTGCCCGTACGGGCACACCACCGGGCAGTGAGGACGCCAGGTCGGCCAGTTCCCGGGCGAGGCCGAGGACCTCGCGGTCCTGATCGGTGCCCACCACGGGCAGCAGGACGAGCAGCCGCTCGGCCTCGCGCAGCGCCAGGGCGCCGGAGCGGTACGACGACGCCTGCAGGGCCAGTACGTCCAGCGTGCGCCGTGCGGAAGGCCAGGTCCCGGCGTCCGGCGACGGGGAGCCACCGGCGGGCGGTCGCGAGCCTCGGGCCGGCTGCGGGCCCTGCCCCGGTGGCCGTGAGCTCCCGGCCGGCTCCGCGATCACCACCGCGCACGGGGTTTCGGGCGGCAGCCCCAGCGACCACGCGTGGGTGCGCCCGTCACCGTGTCCGTACAGCAGGCCCCGCAGGGCGTCGTCCCGACGGCGTACGGCCCCGCTCTCCCGCAGCCGGTGCCGTACGAGGTGCGGAGCGGCGGCCTCGGCGGCGCGTCGCAGGGCGTCCCCGGCCTGCGGAGAGAGGCTGCGACCGTCCGCCGCCGCCCAGATCGAGCCCAGCACCTCGGGCCCGTTGCGGACTGCGACCACCAGCCGCTCGGGGCTGTCTCCGTCGGCAGGGCGGCTGATCACGTCCCGCGAGGTCCACAGTGCCCGCAGCACCCCGCTGCGCCGCAGCTCCGCGATCCGCCACTGCGGCACCCGGCCGCCCAGGATCGTGGACCGGCGCACGCCGTCGGCCTCCGGCAGGGTCGCCGAGTGGGCCAGGACGCGGAACGAGGTGTCCTCGATGGTGATCGAGCCACCCGTGTACGCGGCGATGGCCGAGGCCAGCGCGTCCAGGCCGTCGACGTGCGGCTGAGCGTCCTCCTCGGCGCCGGTCCCCGCCGCGGCGAGTGCCAGGGCGGAGCGCAGCAACGCGGCGGTGTCGCTCCAGTCGGTCCACGCCGCACGCACCAGCAGCGCGATCCCCGACTCCTCCGCTGCGGCCAGGACCTCCGCCGCCGCGGGCACACCTTCCGTGTCCCGCAGCACCACGGCGCAGGCACCGCGCCCGGCCGCCTCCCGCACGGGTCCAGCGGCCTTCGCCGACGCCGCGGACGGTCCGACGGCCAGGACGACCCGCGCGGCGGCGGACAGCTCCGCCACCTCGTCGCCGAAGACCACACCCCGGACCGTCACGTCCGGTCCGGCGGGAGCCAGCAGCAACCTCAGCGTGCCCGCGTCGTCATGGGCGAGGAGCCGGCGGAGCGTGGTCCCGGGCGCAGGTTCGCCGGTGGGCGGGCTGCTGGTCACGGGCCGAGCATACGAGGGCCGGGCGGGTCAGCCGGCGGGGACCTCCGACCTGTCGTCGCCCCACAGCGTGTGGAACGAGCCCTCGCGGTCGGTGCGCCGGTAGGTGTGTGCCCCGAAGAAGTCGCGCTGGCCCTGGGTGAGCGCCGCGGGCAGCCGGTCGGCGCGCAGTCCGTCGTAGTACGAGAGCGCCGCGGCGAAGCCGGGGGTGGGCACCCCCTGCCGTACGGCTTCGGCGATCACCGTGCGCCAGTCGTCCTGCGCCGCGCCGATCTCCTGGGCGAACTGCTGGTCGGAGAGGAGGCTCAGCAGGTCGGGACGGCTGTCGTACGCCGAGCGGATCCGGTCCAGGAAGGCCGCGCGGATGATGCACCCCGCCCGCCAGATCCCTGCCACCGCCCCGAGGTCGATGTCCCAGTCGTACGCCTCGCTGCCCGCCCTGATCTGATGGAACCCCTGCGTGTAGGAGACGATCTTGGACGCGTACAGGGCCTGCTCGACCCGGTCCGCGAAGGCCGCCGCCCCCTCCTCGCCCAGCGGGGTGGCCGACGGCCCCGGCAGGCCGCGGGCCGCCTCCCGCAGGTCGGCGTGCCCGGACAGGGAGCGTGCGAAGACCGCCTCGGCGATACCGGACACCGGCACGCCCAGGTCGAGCGCGATCTGCACCGTCCAGCGGCCGGTGCCCTTCTGCTCCGCCCGGTCCTGCACGACGTCGACGAACGGGGTGCCGGTGACCGCGTCCGTGTGGGCGAGCACCTCGGCCGTGATCTCGATGAGGTAGGAGTCCAGGCGCCCGGTGTTCCAGCTGCGGAAGGTCTCCGCGATCTGTTCGGGGGAGTAGCCGGCGACGGCGCGCAGCAGGTGGTACGCCTCCGCGATGAGCTGCATGTCGGCGTACTCGATGCCGTTGTGGACCATCTTCACGAAGTGACCCGCGGCGTCCGGCCCGATGTGGGTGGTGCAGGGGGTCCCGTCCTTCGCCTTGGCCGCGATCTTCTCCAGCATCGGGCCCAGCGAGGCGTACGACTCCTCGGAGCCGCCCGGCATGATGCTCGGCCCGTTCAATGCGCCTTCCTCGCCCCCGGAGATGCCCACGCCCACGAAGTGGATGCCGCGCTCGCGCAGCTCCTTCTCGCGGCGCCGGGTGTCCTCGAAGTGGGCGTTGCCGCCGTCGATGACGACGTCGCCCTCTTCCAGGAGAGGGGCGAACTCCTTGATCACGGCGTCGGTCGGTTCTCCGGCCTTCACCATGATCACGAGGCGGCGGGGGCGTTCCAGAGCGGCGACGAACTCTTCGGGAGTGTGCGCGGCGACGAACGTGCCCTCCTCGCCGAACTTCTTGACCAGGGCGTCGGTCTTCGCGGTGGTGCGGTTGTGCACGGCGACGGTGAAGCCGTTGCGGGCGAAGTTACGGGCGAGGTTGCGGCCCATGACCGCCAGTCCTGTGACGCCGATCTGCGCAGTGCCGCTCATCTGTGTGCTCCTGCAATCTGCCCGGGCGGGCTGGGGGGAAGAGGGAGGGGAAGGGGCGGGGACCTATGGGGCGGGCCGGGGAGGGAATACCGGGAGGAGACCGATGGGCGGGCCCTCCGGACGGAAACCGGGCCGGCAGGTGGGAGGGGAACCCTGTGCGGGCGGGCCGGAGAGGTGGCAGGGGCGCGGGGCCGGAACGGAGGGCCGGTCAGAGGTACGGGGCCGGGGGACGGAGCGTTCAGTACGTCTGCTCATCCCCTGTCTCGGGGATCACATGCATCGCCGCTTCCTCCGCGGACGCCGCCGCACCGTCGACGCCGACGTCCTGGGCGGTGAGCGTGGCCTCGACGTGGCCGTCGCCCTGCTGGGTGAGCCGGCCGGCACGGTCGGTGCCCACTTCCGTGTCGTAGAGCTCGCCGTCACCGTCCGCCAGATCTCCCAGACCGTCGCCGGGGGAGTCGTCCCCTTCGGGTACCTCCCTGGTCAGACGGGTGTCGAGGGATTCGCGGGCCTGCTGCTCCGACGCGGTGGTGCCTTCGTCGTCGACGGCCCACGGACGGTCGGGCGGGGAGTACCCCTCGTCCAGGAGGTCGGAGACCCCCGTCGTGTCCAGGGTGTCCTCCAGATCGAGCCGGTCGTCCCGGTCGAAGGCCTCCGGTTCCTGGGGCTGGTAGACGTCGTCCCCCCGGTCGGTGTCGGTCATGGTGCGTCCCTTCCGGTCCGGTGTGGACGGCGCTTCCACCGCGTCGCGGGGTGCCGGGTTCCTCACGCCCCTTTCCGTGTCCCTGTACGCAATTCCACTCCGGTCCTGCCAGGGGCGCAACGGAAGCCCCTTCCTCCATGACTGTGACACCGAATCAGATGACAATGAAAACGATTATCGATAGCGTGTGTTCGTCGGGCCCGGCGGTCCCTCTTCGAGGGGTGACCTACGCCTGCCCGCATTCCCGACGGCACTGTGAGAAGGGGGAGCTCGTGGCTCACCTGTTGGTGGTCGAAAGCTGGGTCGGATCGATGAGCAGGCTGCTGCCCCGGGCCCTGGGCGAGGGTGGGCACGAATTCACCTTCCTCACCCGCGACCTGCACCACTACCTCCGCGCCGCACCGGAGGGAACGGACCACCCGCTGCTCACGGCCCGTAACGTCGTCACGGCGCAGACCAACGAGGTCGATGCGCTGCTCGCCCAGGTCGAGCGACTGCACGGGGCGATGGGCTTCGACGGAGTGATCACCTCCTGCGACTACTACCTGCCGACTGCCGCCCGGATCGCCGCCCGGCTCGGCCTGCCGGGCCCCGCCGCCGAAGCGATCGAGAACGCCTGCCGCAAGGACGCGACCCGCCGCGTCCTGGCCGCCGCAGGGGTACCAGGCCCCCGTTTCGCCGTCTGTACGGACGCGGACGCCGCCCTGGAGGCGGCCGGGGACATCGGCTACCCGCTGGTCGTCAAGCCGGTCGACCTGTGCGCGGGCATGCTCGTACGCCGGGTGGACGACGCGGCGCAGCTCTCCGCGGCCTGCGCCGCCCTGGCGGCGTTCCCCCGCAACGCGCGCGGCCAGCACCGTGCTCCCCACGTCCTGCTCGAGGAGTACCTGCACGGGCCCGAGGTGAGCGTCGAGACCGTGTCGTACCGAGGCGTCACCCATGTCGTGGGGGTGACGGACAAGAGTGTCGGCGGAGCGCCGGCCTTCGTCGAGACCGGCCACATGTTCCCCGCCGCCCTCGACGCGGAGGATCGCGCCGCCGCCACCGACACCGCCGTACGCGCCGGGACCGCGCTCGGGCTCGACGACGTCGTCGCGCACACCGAGATCAAGCTGACCTCGGGCGGGCCCCGGGTCGTCGAGGTCAACCCCCGTCCCGCGGGCAACCGCATCACCGAACTGGTCCGCCATGTCACCGGCATCGACCTCGCCGCGGCCTGCGTCGACGTGGCGCTCGGCCGCGAACCGGACCTGCGGCGGAGGGACACGGGTCTGCACAGCGCCGCCATCGGGTTCCTGGTCCCCGACACCGCGGGCACCCTCGCGTCCGTCGAGGGGGCCGCGGGGGTGCACGAGGGCGAAGGAGTGCTGGAGGTACGACTGGCCGAACCGGGTCGCAGGATCGAGGCGGCGGACAGCAACAACGCCTACCTGGGGCACATCATGGCGGGCGACCCGGCCGGCCTCGGCGCCCGTGACCGTGTCGAGGCACTGCTCGCCGGAGTGCGACCCCGGCTGGTGCGCTCATGACGACGAACCTGCACACCGACGCATCGGGCACCAGCACCCCGCCCCCCGACGCATCCCACATCAGCACCCCGAGCATCGACACCCGCCACACCAGTACCTCGCGCCCCGACTCCCCGGGCACCGGTATCCCAGGCTTCGACACGCTGGACGAGCTCGTGGAACACGCACTGGCCGGGGGGCTCGGTCCCGACCCGCGCACCCGCCGTATCGCCGTCGCCTTCACGACCTCCCAAGCCGTCCGGCACGACGGGCGGCGCGGCGGATATCGCAACGAGGTCCTCAGCCTCCGCCTCGGCCGGGCCGTCGGATCCTGCGCCGTCGAACCCGGCGCGCTCCCCGGCACCACGGTCGAATCCTGTGCGGGCACCGACGTCGCGACGCTCCTCGCCCACCCGCTGCCGCCTGTCCGCGTCGCGGCTCTGGACGCCTACCTGATGGACGTCCTGCCGCACACCCCGGACAACGGGGCGGAGCCGGTGGCCGTCGCCGCGGGAACCTCGCTGGAGCGTTCACGGGCGCGGGCCACTGCCGTCGTCGATCTCGTGCAGGTCCCTCCCGGCGGCACCGTACTCCTCGTCGGCGTCGTCAACTCCCTCATCGGCGAGCTCCGTTCGCGCAACCTCACCGCCGTGCCGTGCGACCTGAAGGGCGGCACCACCGAGTGGGGCGAACCTGTCCGCACGGACGCCCTGGGGGAGATCGAGCACTGTGACGCGGTGCTGGCCTCCGGCATGACCCTCGGCAACGGCACCTTCGACCCCCTTCGGCGGCGCGCCCGGCAACACGGCACACCCCTGGTCATGTTCGCCCAGACCGGCAGCGCCGTACTGCCCCGCTTCCTCGGCGCGGGGGTGTCCGCGGTCTGTGCGGAGCCGTACCCCTTCTTCTGGCTCGACGGCGGACCCGGCACCATCCACCGCTACCGCGCGGACGACGGAGGCACCTCGTGACCACGGCATCGCCGCAGACCCTGACCCCCAACCGGGAACTCCTCGCCCTCCTCGGCCGCACCCCCCTGGCCAGAATCACCACGGGCCTCCCCGGGCCCCACCCGGGCTTCTGGGCCAAACTCGAAGGGCAGGCCGTCGGCGGCATGAAGGCCCGCGCAGCCGTTTCCATGCTCCTCGGCGCCGAGGAACGCGGCGAACTGCGCCCCGGTGCACCGGTCGTGGAGTCGACATCCGGCACCCTCGGCATAGGCCTCGCCTTCGCCGGACAGGCTCTCGGCCACCCTGTCGTCCTGGTGGGCGACAGCGAACTCGAGCCCTCCATGCGGCAGTTGCTCCGTGCCTACGGTGCCCGGCTGGAGATCGTCGACCGGCCCGCCCGGCAAGGCGGATGGCAGGGTGCCCGGCTGGAGCGCCTGCACGACCTGCTCGGCAGCCTGCCCGGCGCGTACTGGCCCGACCAGTACAACAACCCGGACAACACGGCGGGTTACGCGTCCCTCGCCGCCGAACTCGCCACCCAGCTGGACCACCTCGACATCCTCGTGTGCAGCGTCGGCACCGGTGGACACAGCGCAGGGATCGCCGGACCGCTGCGCAGGCACTGGCCGGCGCTGCGCATCGTCGCCGTCGACTCCACCGGATCGACCATCTTCGGCCAGCCCGCCGCGCCCCGGCTCATGCGCGGACTCGGCAGCAGCATCCATCCGCGCAACGTCGCCTACGAGGCCTTCGACGAGGTCCACTGGCTCGGTGCGGCGGAGGCGGCCGACGCGTGCAGACGCCTCGCCCGCGGCAACTTCGTCAGCGGTGGATGGAGCACCGGCGCCGTCGCACGCGTCGCCGCCTGGGCGGCGCGCACCCACCCCGGCGCCGCCGTCGCCACCGTCTTCCCCGACGGACCGCACCGCTACCTCGGCTCCGTCTTCGACGACGACTTCGCGACCGCCCACCGCCTGGCCCCCGACCGGGCCGCCACCCGCCCCGTCGACGTCCCGCACCCGCGCGCCGCCCAGTCCCGCGGCTGGGCCAGGTGCACCACCGTCACCGACCCACTGGCGGAACGTCCGGAAAGGCAGCCGTGAACACCACGCAGCGCACCGTGCGGCTCGTACTCGCCGAGCCGCTGCGCATCTCGCGCTCCACCATGACCTCCCGCGACGCCGTGTGCCTGACCGTGGAACACGAAGGGCTGAGCGGCCACGGGGAGGCCGTCACCAGCGTCTTCTACGGACTCGACACCCGCACCCTGCAACGGCTCCTGGCCCAGGCCGCCGGACGGCTCGCCCGCTTCGCCGGACCGGAGACCGCACTGCACGCCCTGCGCGTCGGTGACCTCGCCACCGATGGGACACCGGCCGCGGTGACCGCCGCCGTCGAGGCCGCCCTCCTGGACCTGGTGGGCAAACGCACAGCGACGGCCGTCCACCGGTTCCTCGGTGCGCCCGTGGCCCCCAGGGCCGCCACCGCCCGCACCGTCTCCCTCACGTCCCCGGGCAGGGCTGCGGCCCAGGCCCGCCGGCTGGCGGACGCGGGCTTCTCCGTCATCAAGATCAAGGCCGGTGACCGTGACGAGGACGCCGACCTGGACCGGGTACGCGCCGTCCGGGCGGCGGCCCCCGCCGCCCGGCTCCTCCTCGACCCCAACGGTGCCTGGTCCGCCGGACAGGCGCGCACGCTCCTGCCCCGTTTCGCCGCGCTCGGCATCGAAGCCGTGGAACAGCCCCTCGCCCCCGGCGACCCGGAAGCCCTCGCGCGACTCGCCGCCCGATCACCCGTGCCGGTCATCGCCGACGAGGACGCGGTCACCTACGCGGACGCCCAGCGGCTCGCCGGGCGCGTGCACGGGATCAACGTCAAACTCGCCAAGTGCGGTGGCGTCCACGCCGCACTGCGCATCGCCGCCCTGATCGACGGCAGCGGCACCGACCTCATGCTCGGCTGCCTGACCGCCAGCACGCTCGGTATCGCACCCGCGGTCCACATCGCCGACCGCGCCCGCTGGGTCGACCTCGACGGGCACCTCCTGCTCGCCCACGACCCCTGGACCGGCATCGGCGGCGCCGACGGCTTCGTCGGGACGACCGGGCAGCCGGGGCTCGGCGTACGGCCCCGCGCAGCGGCCGGCCCCGGCGCGTCAGCCGGAGCGGCAGCCGACGGCCCGGACGGTGGCCGGGTCGCGCAGCACCGGGGCGTGGCGTCGTGAGCACCTGGCACGAGATCCGGAGCTTCCCGCTCGCCATCCGGCTGCTGCTGGTCAACCAGCTCGGCGTCAACACCGGCTTCTACCTGCTCATCCCCTACCTCGCCACCCACCTCGGTGACGACCTCGGGATGCCGGCGGCCGTCGTCGGCATCGTGCTCGGTGTGCGCAACCTGAGTCAGCAAGGCCTCTTCCTCATAGGCGGCTCGGCGGCCGACCGGCTCGGGGCCCGCGGTGTCATCATCGCCGGCTGCGCGATACGCACCGTCGGCTTCGCCCTGTTCGCCCTCGGCGACGGACTGCCCGTCCTGCTCGCCGCCTCGGTGCTCAGCGGACTGGCCGGGGCCCTGTTCAACCCCGCCGTCCGCACCTACCTCGCCCAGGAGGCGGGCGAGCGCGGGGCCGAGGCGTTCGCGCTCTTCAACGTCTTCGCCACCACCGGCGCCCTCCTCGGTCCCCTCCTGGGCAGCGCCCTGCTGCTCGTCGACTTCCGGGCCTCGGCACTCACCGCCGCCGCTGTCTTCGCGCTGCTCACCGTGGCCCAGGCCCTGGTGCTGCCCGCCCGGGAGGCCCCTCCCGCCACCGGCAGCGTCACCGGGGACTGGCGGGAAGCCGTCGGCAACCGTGCCTTCCTCGCCTTCGCCCTGGCCATGACCGGCATGTTCACCCTGGAGAACCAGCTCTACCTGCTGCTGCCCGCCGGAGTCCGGCAGGCCACCGGCTGGGACGGTGCGGCCGGACTCGTCTTCCTCGTCGGAACGCTCGCCGGTCTCGCCCTGCAACTGCGCATCACCCGCACGCTGAAGGGCCGCGGCAGCAGGGCCCGATGGATGGCCGCGGGCGTCGGCCTGATGGCCCTGGCCTTCGTACCGCCCATGGCGGTGGCCGGCACGGACGTCCCCCCGTCCGGCACCACGGACGCCGTCCTGCGCGCACTGCCCGTCCTGGCCGGAGCCCTCCTGCTCCACCTCGGGATCATGACCGCGCAGCCGTTCGTCATGGAACTGATCCCCGGCTTCGGACGGCCCGAGCTGACGGGCACGTACTTCGGCATCTTCTACGCCGTCTCCGGCATCGCGGCGGCCGTCGGGAACACCGCTGTCGGCTGGGCCATGGACGCGGCCGAGCGCGGCGGAACGGGAGGCGCGGCCGCGCTCCTGCCGTGGGCCTGCTGTCTCACCCTGGGGCTCGTCTCGGCGGGCGGAGTGGCATGGCTGCACCGCGTCGGCACATTGCCCCCGGCCCGTCCCGCACCCGTACCGGTGCCGGCATGACAGACAGGACGGGGAACCACCTCACCGACCGCCCGGAACTGTACGAGGCCCGCTTCCCCGACCCCGGCCGGCTCGCCGGCCGCTGGACGGAGGACTGCCTGCGCCGGTACGGGGCAGGCCCGCGGGTCCTGGACCTCGGCTGCGGCACCGGCCGCGACGCGGCCCACCTGCACCGTGCGGGACGCCGCGTCACGGCGGCCGACCTCTCCGACACGATGCTCACCCACGCCCGCGCCCACCACCCCGGACCGGTGTACACCCGGGCCGACCTCAGCCAATTCGATTTCGGGCAGCAGGCGTTCGACGCCGTGGTGTGCCTGGACAGTTCGCTGCTCTACTGCCACACGAACCGGCAGCTCGACGGCTTCATGGCCTCCTGCCGCCGCGCCCTGGCTCCCGGTGGGCTGCTGGTCGCGGAGATGCGCAACGGCGCGTACTTCCTCGGCCGCGACGAACCTCCGGGCACCACCGCCGCAGCGCGGTTCACCTTCGACGGCACCACCTACCGCTCGGTCACACGACTGCGTCTGGACCGTGGCGCCCAGCTCCTGCGCCGCACCCGCACCTGGACCGCGGACGACGGCAGCCCGCCCGTCGAGGAGAGCTCCGCCTGGCGCCTGCTCTTCCCCCAGGAACTGCGCCACCTGCTCACCGCACACGGTTTCGACGTCCTCGCCCTGCACGACGGCCCCGGGCCGCGCACCGAACCGGCCTGGAGGCCGGGCACCGCGCCCGGCACCACGGCAGACGGCGACCGTCTCCACGTCATCGCCAGGACAACCGCACACCCAGCGACAGGAGAACACCCATGACCGCATCACCCGACGAACAGCACGCCTTCCCCGGTCTGCGCAGACGGGGCTTCCTGGCCGCGGCCGGGGGAGCCGCCGCCGGAGTCGGCGGCCTCGCGCTCGCAGGGTGCTCCGGCTCCGCCTCCACCGGGAGCACCGCCGGCAAGGGGGACGGCACACCGCGGCGTGGCGGACGGCTGCGCGCCGCCTTCGCGGGGGGCGGCGCGAGCGAGACCCTCGACCCCCACCTGGGCAACCTCTTCGCCGACGCGGCCCGGGGCAAGGCCCTGTTCGACAAGCTCGCCGACTACGGCGCCGACCTGTCCGCCGAGCCACGACTGGCACAGGAGTGGGAGCCGAACGCCGCCCTCGACCGGTGGACGGTCACTCTGCGGCAGGCCGTCTTCCACGACGGGAGGCCCGTCACCGCCGCCGACGTCCTGTACAGCTACCACCGGATCGCCGACCCGAAGAAGGCCTATCGCGCCCGCGCCTCCCTCGAACCCGTCGACCTGAGGGCGAGCCGCGCGCGAGGGGAGCGGACCGTCGAATTCGTACTCAAGCGGCCGACAGCCGAGTTCCCCAACGTCATGGCCGCCTTCGGCACCCACATCGTCCCCGAGGGGGCCACCGCCTTCGACACGGACCCGGTCGGCTCGGGACCCTTCCGGTTCGTCTCCTTCACACCCGGGCGTTCCACCGTCCTACGGCGCAACGACGACCACTGGGACGGGGCTCCGTACCTCGACGAGCTCGAATTCATCGTCGCCAACGAGGAGGCTGCCCGCATCAACGCCCTCCTCGGCGGGCAGATCGAGTACGCCCACGAACTCAACCCCGCCACCGGCCGCGCCCACGAGGACGCGGGCAGCGTGGAGATTGTCCGCCTGCGCAACAGCGCCATGCAGGCCTTCGCCATGAAGACGGACCGGCCGCCCTTCGACGACCCCCGGGTCCGCCAGGCGTTCTTCCACATCGCCGGCCGCGAGGAACTGGTGGACGGTGCGCTGTCCGGCGCGGGTGACGTGGGCAACGACCTCTTCGGCAAGGGGTACGAGTACTACGCAGACGGCCTTCCGCAGCGCGAACAGGACATCACCCGCGCCCGCCACCTCCTGAAACAGGCCGGCGCGGACGGCCTGGAAGTCACCCTCGACACCTCCGCCGTCGCCGCGGGATTCACCGAAGCCGCCGGGATCTTCCGCGACCAGGCGGCACGCGCCGGAGTCACCGTCACCGTACGGATGGGCAGCAAGGACTCCTACTGGAAGGACATCCTCGACTCCGGCACCCTCTGCTGCTACCGCTCCGGAGCCATGCCCATCGAGTCCCACATCTCCCAGCGGCTGCTCACCGACTCCACCACCAACGCCACCAAGTGGCAGGACAAGAACTTCGACACCCTCTACCGACAGGCCCAGTCCACCCGGGACACGGCGGACCGGGCCGCCCTCTACGGGCGGATGCAGCGGCAACTGCACGCCGAGGGCGGGTTCCTGGTCTGGGGCTTCGGCGACTGGATCCTCGGCACCGCGCGCTCCGTACGGGGTGTCGTACGCGAAGCGCCCGCCAACACCCTGGACTGGGCCCGCTTCGACAAGGTCTGGCTGGCGTGAGCGGACCGCGCTCCTGGATCGTCCGGCGGCTGCTCCTCGGAGTCGCGCAGACCGCGGCCGTCGTGCTGCTGGTCTTCGCGCTCACCGAGGCGCTGCCGGGCGACGCGGCCGTGGCCTTCGCCGGCGACCAGCCGGACCCGGAACGCATCGCGGCCGTCCGTGAGGCGATGGGGCTCGACCGCCCCGCCCACGTCCGGCTCGCCGAATGGGCCGGGGGGATGCTGCACGGCGACTTCGGGACCTCGCTCACCTCAGGGCGGCCCGTGACCGGCTTCCTCGCCGACGGCTTCGGCCCCACCCTGCTCCTGGCGACCGCCACCGTCCTGCTCCTGGTTCCCCTCGGGGTCGGCCTCGGCGTGCTCGCCGCCCGCCGCGAGGGCCGGCTCACCGACCGGCTGATCAGCTCGGTGACCCTCGGCCTCTACGCGATCCCCGAATTCGCCCTGGGTGTCCTGCTGGTGAGCGTCTTCGCGCTGCGGCTGGGCTGGTTCCCGCCCACCGCCGTCGGTTACGGCACCGACCTGCTCGCCCACCCGGCCGCACTGGTCCTGCCCGTCCTCGTGCTGCTGGCCCGGCCGGTCTGCTCGCTGGCACGGCTGGTCAGGGCCGGAATGATCGACGCGCTCGGCGCCCCGTACACAGCCCAGGCCACGCGCTACGGCATCTCGGGCGTCCGCGTCCGATACGGGCACGCCCTGCCCAACGCCCTCGCCCCCGCAACGCAGCAGCTCGCCCGCACCATCGACTGGCTGCTGTGCGGCGTCATCGTCGTGGAGGCCCTGTACGTGATCCCCGGACTCGGCACCGTCCTCATGCACGCCGTGGCCGACCGCGACATCCCTGTGATCCAGGGCCTCGCGGTGGTCTTCGCCGTCACCACCGTCGTCCTCAACCTCGGTGCCGACCTCGTCACCCGTCGTCTGTCACCCCGGGCGGGGGTGGCGGCATGAAGCGCCCCGGCAGATACGGGCCCGGCGCCGCCGTCGCCGGAGTGCCGCTCGGCCTCGCCCTGTTCGGGCCCTTCCTCGTCGGGGAGCCGGCGATCCGCGCCGCCTCCTTCACCCTCGGCCCCGGGCACCTGCTGGGCACCGACTTCGTCGGCCGGGACGTCCTGGACCAGGTACTCCTCGGCGGCAGGCCGGTGGTGCTGGTCGCCCTCGCGGCCACCGCCCTCGCCTACCTCGTGGCCGTGCCCGTCGGGCTGATCAGCGCGCTCACCCACCGCAGGTGGCTGGAGGAGCTGCTGATGCGTCCCTTGGACGTGCTGCTCGCCGTGCCCTCTCTGCTCATGCTCCTGCTGGTCGCCGCGGCCTTTCCGCCGGGTGCCGCCGGGCTCACCCTGCTGGTCGCCTTCGTCTCCGTCCCGGACGCGGCCCGCATCGTGCGCGCCGCCGCCGCCGAGGCTGCCTCCCGGCCGGCCGTGGAGGCGCTGAGGATGCAGGGGGAGACCTGGTGGCGGCTGGCCGTCGGCTACGTCGGGCGGTCGATCCTGCGGACGCTGGCAGCCGATGCCGGGATCCGCCTGACCGGTGTGCTCTACCTCGTCGCCACAGCGGCGTTCCTCGGCATCGGAGTCGCTCCCGACGCCGCCGACTGGGCCGTGATGGTGGACCGCAACCGGACCGGGCTCTTCGTGCAGCCGTGGGCGGTCGTCGTGCCCGCCCTGCTGATCGTCGCGTTGACGACGGGCGGCAACCTGCTCGTCGACGCGGCCACGGAACTCCGCACCACTCCTGGAAGGGGCCGACGCGCATGACCGAGGAGACCGTGCCCGCCGAGACCGCCGAGACCGCCGAGACCGCCGAGACCGCCGAGACCGCCGAGACCGCCGAGACCGCCGAGACCGCCGAGAATGCTGAGACCGCCGTGCCCGCCGTGCCCGCCGTGCCCGCCGTGCCCGCCGTGCCCGCCGAGACCGCCGTGCCCGCCGAGACCTCGGGCACCGTGCTCGCCGCGATCACCGACCTGACCGTCGAGGTGGACGGACACACGCTCGTCGGCCACATCGGCCTGCGCATCCGGGCCGGAACGGTCACCGCCCTGGTCGGCGCGTCCGGAAGCGGGAAGACGACCACCGGGCTCGCCCTGCTCGGCGAGTATCCCGAGGGCGCCCGGGTGACGGGAGAGGTGGAGGTCCGGGACGCCCGCGTCGGATACGTCCCCCAGCACCCCGCGGCTGTACTCAACCCGGCCCGCCACATCGGGGCGCTCCTGCACGACCTGGCGCGGCGGCAGGTGCGTGACCTGCCCCGCGGCCGGCGCCGCGCCGCCGCGAGACAGCGGGTGGTCCAGGCGCTCGAGGACGCCCGACTCCCCGATGCGGCGCAGCTTCTGGGCCGATACCCGCATCAGCTGTCCGGAGGCCAGCAGCAGCGTGTCGTGCTGGCCCAGGCACTGCTGCTCGGCGCCCGCGTCATCGTCGCGGACGAGCCCACCACCGGGCAGGACGCCCTGACCAAGCGGCACATCACCGAACGGTTCCGGGCAGTGGCGGCACGCGGCATCGCCGTACTGCTGCTCAGCCACGACCTCGACGTCGTACGCGAACTCGCCGACGAGATCCTCGTGATGCGCGGCGGCCGCGTCGTGGAGAAGGGCCCCACGGCCGAGGTGCTGACCGCCCCCACCCACCCGTGGACCAAGGAACTCCTCGTCGAACCCAGGACGTTGCCGTACGCCGGAAGCGGGCAACCCGGTGCCGAGGTGCTGACGGTGTCCGGCCTCGTCGCCCGGCACCGGACCGGCGGCGCCCGTGTCCCCGTACTGAACGTGGACCGCCTCGCTCTCCGCAGCGGCGAATGCCTCGCCGTCGTCGGCCGTTCCGGAAGCGGCAAGACCACACTCGGCCGCTGCCTCGCAGGGCTCCACCGCGACCACGAAGGGACCGTCCTGCTCGGCGGGACGGCGTTGCCCCGAAGCCTGCGCAGCCGCACCCGCGACCAGCTCGCCGCCGTGCAGTACGTCTTCCAGGACGCCCGGGCGGCATTCGACGAACACCGGCCGGTCCTCGGTCAGGTGGCACGCACAGCCGTGCGCCTGCGCGGCCTCGGCCACCCGGAGGCGACGGCCGAGGCCCGGCGGACCCTGGCCGGCCTGGGGCTGGCGGACGACCTCGTCCGCAGACTCCCCGGACGGCTGTCCGGCGGTGAACTCCAGCGTGCCGCGCTGGCCAGGGCCCTCCTCGCGCGGCCCCGGGTCCTGGTCTGCGACGAGATCACCGCGGGTCTCGATCCGGTCGCCCGGCGCTCCCTGCTGGACCTGCTCGCCGCTCTGATCCGGCAGCACGACGGTCCGAGCGTCGTGCTGATCACCCACGACCTGGACACGGCGGCCCCAGCCACGCGCATCGCCGTGCTCGACGGTGGTGACGTGGTGGAGCAGGGCACCAGGGACGAGGTTCTGACGGCTCCCCGGCACCCGTTCACGGCCTCCCTGCTCACCGCGTCGGCGTACGGGGGCGCCCTGCGTCGCTGAAGCGGAATCCGCACCACCCGGGCGGACGTACACTCGGCCCATGGGTCGTACCGTCGCCACAGGGAAGTGCCCGCACAGGGCCGCCTCCGGTGCGCCCGCGAGCTGCCGCATCGCCCCGCACGGGCACGGCTAGCGGCCTGCCGCCGTTCCTGACCGGGCCCCGGCCCTCTCGTAACTCCCGCGCGCATCCGTGCAGCGCGCGGGCTCGACTTCCTCACCGCAGCCTCGGTACACCGCCGTCGCCGCGCCCCGGCGACGCCGCATCGCGGCCGAGCCACCCTCGAAGGGACCATTTTGAAGCTGAGCGGGCTGCTGGCCGGGCTGGACCACCACATCCTCCAGGGAGATCCGGAGGCGACCTCGATCACCGCGGGGACGACCTTCGACGTGGACCGGGTCATGCCGGGAGCACTGTTCGTCGCTGTTCCCGGGCACGAGGAGGGGGGCCCGGGCGCCGTGGCCCCGGCGCTCGCCCGGGGCGCGGCGGCGGTCGTCGTGGACGGCAGCTGTGTACTGCCGGCGGGGCCGGCGGACGTCTGCGTCGTACGGGTGCCGGACACCCGCACGGCGGCCGCGGTCGTGGCCTCGCGGTACCACGGTGAGCCGGGGCGGCAGATGGACATGGTGGCGATCACCGGCACAAACGGGAAGACCTCGGTCTCGTACATGGTCGAATCCGTCCTGCGGATCTCCGAGGGTGCGAGGACCGGGGTCATCGGTACGGCCGGCAGCCGGATCGGCGACGAGCTGATCCCGATGCCCCGGTCGGTGCTGAGCACACCGGAGTCGCCCGACCTGCAGTACCTGCTGGGGTGCATGCGGGACCGGGGGGTGGGGAGCGTGGTCCTGGAGGCCACGTCGATGGGTCTGCTGACGCACCGGGTGGACCGTACGTTCGTCGACGTGGGGATCTTCACCAACCTCAGCCAGGACCACCTGGACGACCACGGCACGATGGAGAAGTACCGGGACGCCAAGCTCCGTCTCTTCCAGGGGCTGTGCCGGCACGCCGTGGTCAACGCCGACGATCCGGTGGGGGCCGGCATCTCGGCGATGATGCCCGGTGCGGTGACCACGTACGCCCTCGACACCGAGGCCGACTACCGGGCCACCGATCTGACCGTCGACGCCGAGGGCACCCGTTTCACCCTGCACCACGACGGCCGCACGTACCCGGCGGCGATCCCCTCGCCGGGCAGGTTCTCGGTGGCCAACGCGCTGGCCACGGTGGCGGCCTGCCACGTCCTGGGGCACGACCTGCCCGGACTGGTCGCAGCGCTCGAGAAGATGCCCCAGATCCCGGGCCGGTTCGAACGCTTCACGACGGCGACGGGCACCTCCGTGATCGTGGACTACGCCCATTCCCCCGACTCCCTGGACAAGGTGCTGGGCACGATCCGCGGGTTCGCCCCGGCCAGGGTCATCACCGTCTTCGGCTGCGGCGGGGACCGGGACACCACCAAGCGGGCAGAGATGGGGGCCATCGCCGGTACCCACTCCGACCTGTGTGTGCTCACCTCGGACAATCCGCGCGGCGAGGACCCCGAGGGCATCCTGGACCAGGTCGCGCCCGGCATCGAGTCGACCGGTACACCGTTCGAGCGCTTCGTCGACCGCCGCCGGGCCATCGGCTTCGCCCTGTTCGAGGCCGGCCCGCAGGACGTCGTCCTCATCGCAGGGAAGGGCAGCGAGCCCTTCCAGATCATCGGGGACCAACTGCTGCCCTTCAGCGACATGGCCACGGCCCGGGAGATCGCCGGAGGCTGAGCCCGGCCGCGGACCCCGAACCGCGTCCGGCGCCCCGCCCCCTCCACGGTCCGCGCTCCGGGGGAGGGGCGCCCTGGGCGGCAGGTCCTACCTCCCGCACGTCCTGAGCGGTGCGCACTGCGACCCGATCCACACCGGCAGTGTGTCAATCGCCGCGATCCTGGTGTTGGCCCGGGCCGGCCGTGCGGTGAAAGGCTGCCACCTGGACCGCCCGGCGTGCGGCGGACGGGAGGAGCGGGGAGAGCGGATGACGGTCTTCATGACCAGGAGCGGGGCGGTGTCGGGGAGAACGTCCCCGCGCGATCCGGGAGTCGCGGTGCTGCGCGGAATTCCGTACGCCGCACCGCCGTTCGGGGCAGACCGGTTCCGTGCCCCACGTCCGGCCGCGGCCTGGGACGGGGTCAGGACCTGTACCGACTTCGGGCCGGTGGCACCGCAGTCGGCGCAGTTGCCTGGAGCGCCCGCCTGGTCGCCGGGGGAGGAGGACATCCTCAGCCTCAACATCTGGACCCCGGCGCACGAGGGCGACGAGCTGCCCGTGCTCGTCTGGATCCACGGTGGCGCCTACGTCTTCGGCTCGTCCGCGCAGCCGGACTTCGACGGCACGGCCCTGGCCGGTCACGGACTCGTGGTCGTCACGCTCAACTACCGACTGGGTTTCGAGGGATTCGGCCATGTCCCGCCCGCCCGCGGCATGGATCCGTGCCCGGACAACCGGGGCCTGCTCGACCAGATCGCCGCCCTGGAGTGGGTGCGGGACAACATCGCCGCCTTCGGCGGCGCCGCCGGGAACGTCACCGTGGCGGGCCAGTCCTCCGGTGCGACCTCGGTCGCCTGCCTGATGGCGACGGACCGGGCGCGGGGCCTCTTCCGACGCGCCATCGCCCACTCCGCCGTGAACGCCTGCGCCTCGCCCGGTTCCGCGGCCCTCACCACGGCGGAGGTGGCCGTGGCGGCCGGCGTCCCCGCCACGCGCGACGGACTGCTCTCCGCGTCCCCGGCTGCCCTCGTCGAGGCCTCCGACGCCGTCGCCGAGGGCTACCGGCGGGACTCCGGCTCGGGCCCACGCCACTACGACCCGGCGATCTACGGGCCGGTGGCGGGCGTCGACACGCTCCCCTTGGACCCCCTCACGGCGTGCGCCACCGGGAGTGCCCGGGCCGTGGACCTCCTCGTCTGCCACGCCGTCGAGGAGTACTGGCTCCTGGACGCCGTGGGCAGCAGCGCGAAGGTCACCACGGAGGGGCAGCTCGCCCTCTTCGCCGCCGACCACGGACTGTCCCCAGCGCTGCTGGACGCCTACCGCGCACTTCTTCCCGGCGCCCCCGTCCTCGATCTCTACCTGGCGGTGTACGGGGACCTGCTGTTCGGCGAGTACAGCAGCAGGCTCGCCGAAGCCCATGCCCGGGCGGGCGGCCGGGCCTTCCTCTCCCGCTTCGCACGGCAGCGCGGCGGCGGCGGGGAGCGGGTCCGGGCCTGGCACTGCGCGGACATCCCTTTCGCGTTCGGCAACGTGGGCGAGGAGCCCTGCCACTTCCTCGTCGGCGGGCCGCCGGGAGAGGCGGACCGGGCACTGGCGCAGCGCATGGTGCGCGCCTGGGCGGGGTTCGCGGCCTCAGGCGACCCCGGATGGCCGCCGGTCACGCCCGACGCCGGCGGTCCCGTCCGCATCTGGGACACGGGGGAGCCGAGTGGGTCCGATTCCCGGGGCCGGTGGGACGCGTTCCGTGCACCGTGGCGTGCCGCCGGACTCCCGCTGCTCGCACCCTGATCCGTCATTGGCATGGACCTGACTAGCGATGTCCATTACAGTCCTGTCACAGCAGTCTGAGAGCGCTCTCAGTTCCGCTCTCGGGTGCTTCCTGTTCCACCCCCACGATGCTGGAACAACAGAAGGGGCACTCCCCGTGAGACATACGACGATGGTGCGGACCGGTCTGTCCGCACTGCTCATCATCGGCACCTGGGCGACCGCCGGCCTGACCCAGGCCTCCGCAGCGGACGCTCCCCCCGCCGCCGAACCGCAGGCGTCGTCAGGTCTGATCACCGCGATGCAGAGGGACCTCGGGCTGACGAAGGGGCAGGCCGAGGCCCGGCTCACCGCCGAGAAGGCGGCGACCGCCCTGGAGGGCCCCGCGCGGAAGGCGGCAGGAGCCTCCTTCGGCGGCTCCTGGTTCGACGCGGACAGCGGCAAACTGACGGTCGCCGTCACGGACGGCGACGCCGCCCGCTCCGTGCGCGCAGCCGGCGCGGACGCCCGGCTGGTCGACCACACCGCACGGCAGCTGGACACCGCGAAGAGCCGGCTGGACGCCCTTCCGGCGCCGGCCGGTGTCAGCAGCTGGCACGTCGATCCCCGGGCCAGCACCGTCGTGGTGGACGTCGTCGCGTCCCAGCGTGATGACAACGATGTCCGTGCCTTCGTCGCCAAGGCGCGGAAAGCCGGTCCCGTCACGGTGAGGCAGACCGCCGGGGCCCCGCAGACCTTCGCCGCGGGGACGGTCGGCGGCGACCCGTACTACACGGGCAACGTCCGCTGCTCCATCGGCTTCTCGGTGTACGGGGGCTTCGTCACGGCCGGACACTGCGGCCAGGCGGGCGGAGCGGTGAGGGGCTGGGACGGCTCGGCCATAGGCAACTTCCAGGGGTCGTCCTTCCCCGAGAACGACTACGCCTGGGTCAACGTCGGCAGCGGCTGGTGGACCGTACCGGTCGTCCTGGGCTGGGGCACCGTCTCCGACCAGCTGGTCCGCGGTTCCAGCGAGGCTCCGGTCGGCGCCTCGATCTGCCGCTCCGGATCCACCTCGCACTGGCACTGCGGCAACGTCCTGGCCAAGAACGAGACCGTCAACTACAGCCAGGGCGCCGTCCGCCAGATGACCAAGACCAGTGTCTGCGCCGAACCGGGCGACTCGGGAGGGTCGTTCATCAGCGGTGACCAGGCCCAGGGCGTCACCTCGGGCGGCTGGGGCAACTGCAGCAGCGGCGGCGAGACCTGGCACCAGCCGATCAACGAGATCCTCAGCCGCTACGGGCTCACGCTCCACACCGCCTGAACCGACCGCCGCCGGGTCCGGTGATCCGGCGGTGTGCGGCCGGTCCGCTGCGGCCTCGGGCCGGCCCGACGGCCGCAGCAGACCTCGGGCTCGGTGGCCGGCCGTCCCCCTCCGGCCCGGACGGGCACCCACCTGACGGGGCGCCCGCTCCGCCCGGCCACGAGGACGGCACACCTCGCCTCGGAGGCGAAGGCGTTCGCCCGGGTCAGGCTGGAACGGGGAGCGGGCCCGGAGCCGTGCGTCACAGGATGGAAGAGGCCCAGCCGGGGTCTTCCGGCTCGAGCGGGCCGAGAGGCCTGGGGCAGGAGCCCCGGCGGCTGACGGCGACGCGGCGAGGCACGGCATGCGGGCCCGGCATGGTCCGAACGAGTGCCTAGAGCGAATCCTCGGGGCCGTCGTCGTCCCCGGAGCTCAGTTCCTCCGCGCGCAGCGCGAGGTCCTGCAGCACGTCGGCGGAGGTGACGTCCTGCTGGCCCGAGTCGTGGATCTGAGCGAGCGCGATGAAGGCCAGAGTGAACGCTCCGACCAACTGTTCGACGGCGCCACCGACTTCGCGGCCCACGAGGGCGGCCATATCCTCGACGCTGGCGTCCGCGGGAATGGCGATGTGCGGCATGGTCTCGTTGAGGAGGGTCGTCACGATGCTGCCGCCCACCTCCGGATCGTCCCCGTCCAGGTCCTCGGCCTGGCGCTGAATCTCGCCCGCCTCCGTCAGGATGCCGATCACTCGCTTGAGGACTTCGCTCTGCTCCATACGGTGAGCATAAGTGCACCGGCCCCCCGCACCGGATCGCCGGTCCGCACCGGTCGCGTGCCGGACCGCACCCGCCGTCAGGGCCGCTCGAGCGGCCCTGACGGCGCTCCACTCCGCGCCCCCGGGCCGACGGCCTCACGGACCGCCGGCCGCGGCTCCGAGGGCGAGGACCGGGGTGCGGCCGCAGGGGCGCCGGTCCTTCCGCGGCCCGGCCGGGAGGCGAGCGCGCGAGGCGTGCGCGGTGCGTGCCCGAGGCGTGCGCCGTGCGCGCGAGGGACGACGGGGTGGCCAGGATGGCCCGCATTCCGGTGACACACTTGTCACGGCCCTTTGCCTGCCCATAAGTTGGCCGCTTGCCACGTGTCCTACTGTCAGTGGGGGAGCCAAGTCATGGCCGCGAACGGACGGCACCGCAGATATCAGCCCAGCCGGATCAACCGTGCCTCGCTCACGGTGACGGCGGGTGGCGCGGGACTCGCGCTCCCGCTTCTCACGGCTGCCTCGGCCGGTGCCGCCTCCACCGACGTGTGGGAGAAGGTCGCCGCGTGCGAGTCGACCGGCAACTGGCACATCAACACGGGTAACGGCTACTACGGCGGCCTGCAGTTCACGGGCTCGACCTGGGCCGCCTACGGCGGTACCGCCTACGCCGTCCGTGCCGACCTGGCGACCAGGGACCAGCAGATAGCCGTCGCCGAGAAGGTGCTGGACGGGCAGGGGCCGGGAGCGTGGCCGGCCTGTTCCGTGCAGGCGGGCCTGACGCGCGGAGGCGACGCGCCGGACGTCGCTCCGCAGACGCGCGGCAGCGCGCCGGTCGACGCCACGAAGCAGGAGTCCGCGCCGGGCACGTCGGCGAGGGGCAAGGCCGCGCTGGGCGGGGCGAGGCAGGACAGGGCGAGGCAGGACAAGGCCGTGCCGGCGGCCCCGTCGCCGACGGCCGTACCCACCGCGCGCGAGTCGTACACCGTCGAGCGCGGCGACTCCCTCTCCGGCATCGCGTCCGCCGAACGGGTCCAGGGCGGCTGGCAGCGCCTGTACACGGCGAACCGGGCCGTCGTCGGCGCCGACCCCGACCTCATCCTCCCCGGGCAGCGGCTCAGCCTCGACATGGCCAAGGCGCCGAGCGCCGGCACGGCCGCCCCGACGCGGAAAGCGGCCGCGAAGCCCGCCGCCCGGCCCGGGGCGAAGCCCGCACAGAAGAAGGAGTCCAGGCCGGCCGCCCCGGAGCGGACGGCGAAGCCCGCGGCGGAGCGGACGGCGAAGCCCGCCCCGGAGCGGACGGCGAGACCGGCACCCAAGCAGTCCTCGAAGCCCGCAGCCGAGCCCCGGCAGACGGCCAGGCCGAAGCAGGCGGCCAAACAGCACTCCGGCTTCACCGCGCCGGTCCAGGCGCGCACGGGCACCCCCTACCACCAGGCGGGTTCCTGGTCGAGCGGCTACCACACGGGCGTCGACTTCCCCGTTCCCACGGGAACCTCGGTGAAGGCCGTCGCATCCGGGACGGTCGTCTCGGCGGGCTGGGCGGGGGCGTACGGCTACGAGATCGTCATCCGGCACAGTGACGGCAAGTACAGCCAGTACGCGCACCTCTCGGCGCTCCACGTGCGCGAGGGCCAGCGCGTGGAAAGCGGCCGGCGTATCGCCCGCTCGGGCTCGACGGGCAACAGCACCGGTCCGCACCTGCACTTCGAGATCCGCACCGGCCCCGGCTACGGCTCCGACGTCGATCCCCTGGCCTACCTGAGGGCCGGAGGCGTCAGCGTCTGAACCACACCGGTCCCGGCCGCCCCGGTGCCCAGGCCGGGTAAGTCACCCCTGCGCGCCGGACCGGACGCCGGCCGCTCCCTGCCGAACTCCACGCGCCCTCCACCGTGCTCCAACGGCAGTGTCAGGGGCAGCGACAACCCCGTCGGCGCCGGAAAGGGGGCGGGCGGCTCCGCCTCACGGGGGGCCGGCGGCTTCGCGGGCCCGGGGAGCGCCGAAGCACCCTGCCCGTCCTGCGGGCCGTCCGCGTCCTGCGCGGGGGTGGTGGGCTCCGGCGTGCGCCCCTCCCCGTCGGTACCCGGTGGGGCATGCTCGCCCGCCCGGGCCCCGTGCGACGCGCGGCGCTCGGCCCCCACCCGCTCCGTGGTCAGCAGGATCAGCCCGGCCGCCGCCAGCGCACCGCAGCCGAGCGCGCCCAGGGTTCCCGTCAAGCCGTGGCGGAACTGCTCCCCGAACACGGTGATGCCCACCGCGGCGGCCACCACCGGATTGACCACCGTGACGGTCGCGAGCGGCGCCGTCAGCCCGGCACCCCGGTAGGCGGCCTGGGAGAGCAGGAGGCCGGCTGCGGCCAGGCCCGCGATCACCAGCAGCGTCGGCAGACCCGAGGTCACCGAACCGGACGTCCACTCCACCGCGACGGTCTTGGTGAAGACCGAGGCGATGCCGAACGCGATGCCGGCTCCGGTGGCCAGCACCACACTGCGCAGCATCGGGTGGTGGAATCCCCGGGCGAGCAGGAGCGCGGCGACGACCGCGCCGAACGTTCCCGTTGCCAGCATCAGTTGTTCGGAACTCGTCAGTGTGTGCGATCCCGCGTTTCCCGTGAGCGCCAGCAGCCCGGCGAGTCCGACCGTCGCCATGACCGCGCCGCGCCAGGCCGTCCTGCCCGCCCGGCGGTGGACGAAGAGCGCCGCCATCGGCAGCGCGAACACGATCGTCAGGGCGCCGAGCGGCTGGACGAGGCTGAGGGGGCCGTAGGCCAGCGCCACCACGTGCAGCAGCGCGCCCACGCCGTTCAGCGCCACCGCCGCCCACCAGACGGCGTTGCGCAGCGGCGCGTACGGGCGGCCGTCACCGGCCGCGGCCACGCGCTCCTGGACGATCGCCCCGGCCGCGTAGGCGACCGCGGAGACCAGTGACAGAAGCACGGAGAGCGCAAGGGAACTCATGTACACCACGATGTCCCGTCGAGGCCGCCGAGTCGTCGTCCTTGAGGCGGCGATTCGGCGTACTGCTCCGGTAGTACGTACACCACTCCTGGGTCCTCCTCCCGACGGTAGTCCCGCATCCCCCAGGAGTCAGAAGATGCGGCCGACGGCGTACGGGGAGCCGCCGCGCGACTGCGCCGTGTCACGGGCGGCGGTGACGAACGGTCGTTGTCACGTCGTGCACCTGGACACCGGGGCCGGGGCGTGTTGTCATGCCACTGCCTATATTTCAACGTTGTAGAGGCCCATGCTGACAACGTTGTCCAAGCCTTGAAGGAGGACTTCCCCCCATGCATCGGACCCAACGGCCGAGACTGCGCGGACCGGCGGCGACGCTGGCAGCCGTCGCGCTCCTCGGAGGCATCCTCGCCACCGGCCCCACGGCCCAGGCGGCACCCCGCGCGGACGGACACCTCACCGACCTGGTGAATCCGTTCATCGGCAGCCAGAACGAGGGCAACACCTACCCCGGTGCCGCCGTCCCCTTCTCCATGGTCCAGCTCTCGCCGGACACCGGCCACAGCGTCGGATACGACTACACGGACACCGAGATCCGCGGCTTCAGCAGCATCCACCCCTCGGGCGTGGGCTGCGGTCTCGGCGGAGACCTGCCGGTGCTGCCCACCACGGGCGACATCACCGAGACGGACAACGCCGCGTACGCCTCCGGATTCAGCCACAGCGACGAGAAGGCGAGCCCCGGCTACTACCAGGTCGGTCTCACCTCGTACGGCGGTATCGACGCCGAGCTGACCGCCACCGAGCGCACCGGGGTCCAGCGCTACACCTTCCCGGCCACCGACAAGGCCAACGTCCTGATCAACGCGGGCCAGTCCCTGCACCGGACGGTCAGCACCACGGTGGAGGTGCTCGACTCCCGTACGGTCCGCACGGCCATCACGGGCCGCGGCTTCTGCCAGGACACCGAGCCGTACACCCTCTACACCGTCACCCGGTTCGACCGCCCCTTCGCCGACTCCGGCACCTGGAAGGACGGTTCGGTGACCGGCGCACCCCGGTCCACCGGCACCGGCGGCAACGGCGCCTGGGTCCGCTTCGACACCACGAAGGACCGGACCGTCGAGGCCACCACCGCGATCAGCTACGTCGACGCGGCCGGCGCCGCCCGCAACCTGCGCGCCGAGGGCGGCCGCAGCTTCGACCGCGTCGCCCGGGCGGCTCGCGCCACCTGGGAGGAACGCCTGGACGACGTACAGGCCCAGGGAGGCACCGAGACCCAGCGGCGCACGTTCTACTCCTCCCTCTACCGCTCCTTCCTCGGCCCGAACGTCGGCCAGGACGTCGACGGCCGATACACGGGCTGGGACCAGAAGATCCACCGTGCCAAGGGCTTCTCGTACTACCAGAACTGGTCACTGTGGGACACCTACCGCACCCAGGCACAACTGCTCTCGCTGCTCGCCCCGCGCGAGGCGCGGGACATGGCGATCTCCGTCCTGAAGATCGACGAGCAGAGCGGCTGGCTGCCCAAGTGGGGCTACGGAACCGTCGAGACGAACATCATGACGGGTGACCCCGTGACCCCCTACCTGACCAACGCCTACCAGCAGGGGCTGCTCGAGGGGTACGAGGAGCAGGCCTACCGCACCCTGAAGAAGAACGCCGACGGCGTTCCTCCCGCCGGCTCACCGGCCGTGGGCCGCGAGGCGAACAAGGAGTACCTGGCGGACGGATTCGTCCCGTACCTCAAGGGCCGCCCGCACGCCAAGCCCGGAGACTCCGACTACGACCACGGCGGATCCGCCACCCTCGAGTACGCGCTGTCCGACGCGATGCTCGGCGAGATGGCCGCCGAGCTCGGCCACGACGCCGACGCCCGACGCTACCGGGAGCGGGCGCAGAACTACCACCGCATCTTCGACGCCTCGACCGGCTTCTTCCGCTCCCGTGACGGACAGGGCGCCTTCACCGGACCGGCCGACCCGGCGCAGAGCGAGGGCTTCCACGAGGGCACGTCGTGGCAGTACCAGTGGCTCGTACCCCAGGACCTGCCCGGCCTCGTCGACCTGATCGGCGGCACGGACGCGACGAACGCGCGCCTCGACTCCTTCTTTGCCTACGACCAGCTCCTCGCCGATCCGGCGAAGACCGTGCGCGAGGTGTGGGTCAACGGCCCGTACGACTACTACAACGCCGACAAGTACAACCCCCAGAACGAACCGGACCTCATCGCCCCCTACACCTACCTGTCGACCGGGCAGCCCTGGAAGACGACCGACGTGGTGCACGGCGCGCTGACCCTGTTCACCGACACCCCGACCGGCATGACCGGCAACGACGACATGGGCACCATGTCCGCGTGGGACGTGCTGTCGTCGATCGGCATCTTCCCCGTCCAGCCCGGCACCGACACCTGGGGTCTGTCCACGCCCGTCTTCGACCGGGTCGACCTCACGCTGGACCGCCGCTACTACCCGCACGGGTCGTTCACCGTACGGGCACCGGGCACGTCCGACACCGACCGCTACATCCGCTCCGCCCGGCTCGACGGAGCGGACCAGCCCCGGACCTACCTGACCACCCAGGACATCCGCTCGGCCCGCTCGCTCTCGTTCGAGGTGGGCGCGGAACCCTCCACCTGGGGCACGTCTCCCTCGGACGCCCCGCCGCCTCTGCGCTGAGAACGCGCTGAGCAGGCGCTGAAACAGGCGCTGAGACAGGGGTGCCGTACGCATCGGCGCCCGCCCCCGGACCGTGTGTCCAGTGGCGGGCGCCATGCGTACGCACTCGCTCAGGTGCTCAGCTGGAACTCCGCCCGGATGCGCTTGCCCACCGGCACCCGCTCGGCCGTGAGCCGGTCGCAGAGCGCGACCACGATCTCCATGCCGTGACCGCCGAGGCGGCTGGGGTCGGGGGAGTAGAGGACGGGGAGGGCTGTGCTGCTGTCGTACACGGTCACGCTGATGCGCTCCGCGTTGCCCTCCAGCTCGAGCATGTACGGGCCGTGGCTGTATCGGTCGGCGTTGGTGACGAGCTCGCTGACCGCCAGCATGAGATCGCTGCGGGTGTGCTCGCCGAGCACAGCCAGCCACTCCGCCACCAGGCGCACCAGGAAGCGCTCAGCCAACGCGCGGGCCTCGGCGATGCATCCCGGCTCGCCGTCGAAGACCTGGGCGGTGAGCAGAACCTCCGTGGACGACACGCTCCGACAGGTGTCGTCCGGCCGTGAAGTGGCCTGATCGTTCATGTGCTCCAGCCAAGACGCCGCAGGGTGGTCGTGCAGACCATTTCTCGCCGATCGTCTACCCGCGTCGAGAGAACCCACTCCAGGAGACTTCGCTCATTTTACGCACGTCCGGGCAGCCGGACCACGCTCACGAAGAAGTCGTCGATCTGGCGCACCGCACCGATGAACTGCTCCAGGTCGACCGGCTTGGTGACATAGGCGTTGGCGTGCAGTTTATAGCTGCGCAGGATGTCCTCCTCTGCCGAGGACGTGGTGAGCACCACCACCGGGATCAGCGCCAGTTCCGGGTCCGTCTTGATGCGTTCGAGCACCTGCCTGCCGTCGTACCTCGGCAGATTCAGGTCGAGAAGCACCAGATCGGGACGCGGGGCGTCCGTGTACTGGCCCTGACGGTAGAGGAAGTCGAGCGCCTCCTGTCCGTCGCGGACCACGTGCAGGGTATTGCGGATCTTGTTGTCCTCGAACGCCTCGCGGGTCATCAGCTCGTCGCCGGGATCGTCCTCGACCAGCAGGACCTCGATGGGCTTGACCGGCTCGTTCACGCGTGGTCTCCCGAACGGGGGGTGAGCACGGCGGGCGCGAGCAGCTCCGCCGTGGTGTGGGTGGGTGCCTCGGGCAGTACGGGCAGGGTGAAGTGGATGAGCGTGCCCTCGGCCGGCGCCGGGTCCAGCCAGATCCGGCCACCATGGAACTCGACGATCTTACGGCAGAGGGAGAGACCGATGCCCGTCCCCTCGTACTCGTCACGGGCGTGCAGACGCTGGAAGATGACGAACACCTTGTCGGAGAACTCCGGTGCGATCCCGATCCCGTTGTCCGCGACCGTGAGATGCCAGTCGTCGCCCTCCCGCACGCACCCGATGGTGATCCGGCACGACACGTCGGGCCGGCGGAACTTGACCGCGTTCCCGATGAGGTTCTGCCAGATCATGGTGAGCGACGTCGAGTCGCCGAGCAGCTCCGGCAGCGTGTCCTCGCGTACGACGGTGGCCTCGGCCTCCTGGACGGCGAGGGTCAGATTGGACAGCGCCCGGTCCAGCGAGCGGTCCAGGTCCACCGGCTTCCAGCTCTCATGGACCCGGCCCACCCGGGAGAAGGTCAGCAGGTCGTTGATGAGCACCTGCATGCGCTTGGCGCCGTCGACCGCGAAGTCGATGTACTGCTTGCCGCGTGTGTCGAGCTCCGAGCCGTACCGCTTCTCCAGCAGCTGGCAGAAGGAAGCCACCTTGCGCAGCGGCTCCTGCAGGTCGTGCGAGGCCACGTACGCGAACTGTTCCAGCTCGGAGTTGGAGCGCCGCAGCTCCCCGGTCTGTTCGGCCAGCAGGGTCTCGCGCTCCTGGGACTCGGCGAGCTCCGCGACCAGACGGCGGCGCATGTCCTCCACCGCCGAGGCCACCGCTTCCACGTCCGACGGCCCCCGGACCTCGATCCGGCGGCCGAACGTCCCGGCCCGTACCTCGTCCGACGCCCTGGCCAACGCGTTCAGCGGCCGGCCCACCACGCGGTTCAGCAGCAGGCTGAGCGAGACGAGGGTCAGGACGAAACCGATCACCAGCGCGATCAGTACCCGGTCACGGATGACCCGGGCGTCGTCGAGCTCGGCACGGACGTGGTCCCGAGCGGTGTCCAGGTGCTGCTGCTGGGCGGTGTACAGCCGTCGCAGCGTGTCGAACTCGGTCTTGCTCTGCCGGAGTGGGGCCGACCCGGCGGCAGCCGGCTCTCCCATGCGCGCCGCGGCGATCAGCGGCTCGGCCCGCACGGTGCGCCACTGTTGGGCGGCCTCCTCGATCCGGTCCAGGTCCCCGGCGAGCGGCTCCTCGTCCCCGACCAGTGAGCGCAGGCGGGCCAGCCGCAGCCGCTCTGCCCGCACACCGGCCTCGTAGGGTTCCAGGAACGAGGTGTCACCGGAGAGGACGAACCCGCGTACCCCGGTCTCCTGGTCGAGCAGCGCGTTCTGCAGCTGGAACGACGTCGAGCGGGCGGGCTGGATGCGGTCCACGAGGTCCGTGGTCCGGTCGGAGATGTGGGCGAGTACGAGCCCGCCGACGACGAGGCATCCGCAGACCACCAGGACGAAACCCGCCAGGATCAGGTGCACCCAGTTCTGCACGGACAGCCGCGCGAAGGCCGCCGGCCGCCTGTCGGTCACCTCCGTGGTTCCGCGTGCCTCCGCCGTGCCTCCGCCGGGCCCTTCCGCGAGGGTGCCGGGCCTTTCCGTGGTTCCGGAAGCGCTCACGAGTCGACCCTCCAGCCCAGGTGCAGGACGGCGACGTCGTCGGCCAGCCCTCCGTACGGGGAAGCACTGTCGGTGGCCTCGGCGACGAGGGCGTCGACGAAGGCGCGCGGTTCCAGCGCGCCGTACTTCGTCGCCATGTCCAGCAACCCTTCCTCCCCGAGCCGGGACTGCGGGCCCGTACGGCCCTCGAACAGGCCGTCCGTGAAGAGGACGACCTCGCTGCCGGGAGCCAGCTTCAGTTCCGTGAGCGTCCAGCGGCCGACGCCGGGCAGCAGGCCCAGGGCCATGCCCACGTCGGGCTCCACCCAGCTGACGTCCGTGCCGAGGCGCAGCAGCAGACCGGGGTGCCCGGCCCGTGCGATGTGGACGCGGTCCCTGCCCGGCGGGAACACGAGCGTGGTCACCGTGGCGAACACATGGGGATCCGACCGCTCGGCGACGAGTATCCCCTCCAGGAGCTCGATCTTCTCGAGCTGGGAAACCCCGGTCAGGACGGCGGTGCGCCAGGCGACCCGCAGACAGACACCGAGGGCCGCCTCGGCTGCTCCGTGCCCCGACACGTCACCGATCACGGCGTGCACCGCACCGTCCGCGGTCTGCACGACGTCGTAGAAGTCGCCGCTCAGCAGGCCGTGGGCACGGCCGGCCTCATAGCGGGCGGCGACCCGGAAACTGTCGTCCCGCAGCAACGGGATGGGCAGCAGTGCCCGTTCCAGCCTGGCGTTCTCCTGGGCGATGAGCTGGCTGGTCCGGATGGCGGTGGCCGATCGCTCGGCGTGCTTGCGCTGCAGCGCGTAGCGGATCGCGCGGCCCAGGATCTCGGGATCGAGCCGGCCCTTGACGAGGTAGTCCTGTGCGCCGTGGGCGACCGCGGACAGTCCGGTCTCCGACTCGGCGAGGCCCGTCAGCACGACGATGGCGGCGTCAGGGGCGGACTCGACCAGCTGACTGACCGCGTCGAGGCCGTGCACATCGGGCAGGTGCAGATCCAGCAGGACGCAGACCGGCGTGCGGCAGGTCCGCAGGAACCGCCGCGCCTCTGCCAGCGTCTTGCACCATGTCAGCCCGGAGTCCAGCTCACTGTCGCTCAGCAGCTCCTCGACGAGCAGCGCGTCACCCGCGTCGTCCTCGACCAGGAGCAGGGACGCGTCGACGTTCCACACGGACGACGTGTCGGCAGCGTCGTTCTGCTGCTCAGGGATACCGGCGGGCTCCAACAGTCGCGCAGAAGTGCCCAGCGGCAATTCGACCACGCTCCACACTCCCTCGGACGGACAGCGCTTCCCACCTGCGCCGCGACGCCGTGAAGCATATGTGACCGAGGCCCGGCTGACCGCCGGGCCTCGGTAGATCGGTAAGGGACGCCTGGGTCAGGCCTCGACGCACATGCCGGCGCGCAGACGCTGCACGATCCTGCTGAGCAGGCGCGACACGTGCATCTGTGACACGCCCAGCTCGGCGCCGATCTGGGCCTGCGTCATCTCCTGGCCGAAACGCATGCGGACGATCGCCCGCTCGCGGTCGTCCAGCTGTCGCAGCAGCGGCGCGAGTGCGTGCAGATTCTCCACACTCTCCATGGCCGGGTCCTCCTCGCCGAGCACATCGGCGTAGGCCCGCTGGTCGTTGCCGGAGTCGCTGTCGGCGCTCGGGGTGTCCAGCGAGCCCGCCGAGTAGCCGTTGGCGGCGACCAGGCCCTCGATGATCTCCTCCTCGGGGAGATCCAGGTGCCTGGCGAGCTCCGCGACCGTCGGGTCGCGGTCCAGCTCGGCCGACAGGTGCTCCTTGGCCTTCGCGAGCTCGACCCGCAACTCCTGCAGCCGGCGCGGCACATGTACGGACCAGGTCGTGTCGCGGAAGAACCGCTTGATCTCACCGACGATGTAGGGCACCGCGAACGTGGCGAACTCCACCTCACGCGACAGGTCGAAGCGGTCGATCGCCTTGATCAGACCGATCGTCCCGACCTGGATGATGTCCTCGGTGTCGTCCCCGCCCCGGTTACGGAACCGCGAGGCGGCGAACCGCACCAGCGAGAGGTTCATCTCGATCAGGGTGTTGCGCGCGTACTGGTATTCGTGGGTTCCTTCTTCGAGGACCTGGAGCCGGTCGAAGAACAGCTTCGACATGGCACGCGCGTCCTGCGGGGCGACCTTGCCCGCGTCCTCGATCCACGGAAGCGCGGCCTCGTCGGAACGCGTGCCCGCCTCGTCGCACTGCGCGCCGGTTGCGCCGATCGCTTCGGTGGTCCGCACTGACATGGCCGTCATGGTGTCGCCCTCCCTGAAATCCGGTGTATCGACCCGCACCTTCCCGGCTTCCCGGAAGTCATGCCTCCTTTTTACGGAACTTCTTTATCTCTCTGCCGGAACCGGCCGTCCTTCTTCACGTCGCCGCCATCGGGCGGATCGAATACGCAGCGTTTGTGGTGATTTGCCCTATCTGTCGCATAGTCCGTGTGTGAGGGACGCCTCATCGCGGGCACGTGTGGTGTTCCCGGGAAGAGAAGGAGAGGGCATGAGCGACAGCGGCGTGGCGGGTCAGCGCACCGTCACCACGAGGATTCCCGCCCGATTGGACCGGCTGCCCTGGTCCAAATGGCATTGGATGATCGTCATCGGGCTCGGCACGGTCTGGATCCTGGACGGCCTCGAAGTGACGGTCGTCGGAAACATCGCCAGCAGGCTCTCGGAGGACGGCAGCGGACTCCCCATCACCGACGCCCAGGTCACCGGCATCGCGGCCGCGCTGTACGTGGCCGGAGCCTGCTCCGGTGCGCTGGTCTTCGGCTGGCTCACCGACCGCTTCGGACGCAAGAAGCTCTTCCTCATCACCCTCGCCGTCTACCTGGCGGCGACCGCCCTGACCGCGATCTCCTTCTCCGCCTGGTGGTTCTTCCTCTTCCGTTTCCTCACCGGCTTCGGGATCGGCGGGGAGTACGCGGCCATCAACTCGGCCATCGACGAACTGATCCCCAGTAAGTACCGGGGCCGGGTCGACCTCATCATCAACGGAAGCTTCTGGCTCGGGGCGATGGCGGGCTCCCTGCTCTCCGTACTCGCCCTGAACACCGACATCTTCCCGAAGGACATCGGCTGGCGGCTCACGTTCGCGCTGGGAGTGGTCCTCGGGCTCGTCATCCTCGTGGTGCGCCGCCACGTGCCGGAGAGCCCGCGCTGGATGTTCATCCACGGCCGCGACGAAGAGGCGGAGCAGCTCGTCGAGGGGGTGGAGCGCGAAGTGGAGTCGGAGACCGGCAGGAGCCTGCCCCCGGCCGAGCCGGCCATCACCGTGAGGCAGCGCAAGAGCATCGGGTTCGGTCTGATCGCCCGGACCGTCTTCCGCTCCTACCCGAAGCGGGCGGTCCTCGGGCTCGCCCTCTTCATCGGGCAGGCCTTCCTCTACAACGCGATCACCTTCGGCTTCGGATCGATCCTCGTGAAGTTCTTCGACGTCTCGAGCGGCGCCACCGGCTACTACTTCGCCGTCATCGCCTTCTGCAACTTCCTGGGACCGCTCTTCCTCGGCCGCCTCTTCGACACGGTCGGGCGCAAACCGATGATCGCGGGGACGTACATCCTCTCCGGACTGCTGCTCTTCGGCACCGCGTGGCTCTTCGGCGCCGGGGCGCTCACCGCCGTCACCATGACCGCCTGCTGGTGCGCGGTCCTCTTCGTGGCCTCCGCCGGTGCGAGTTCCGCCTACCTGACCGTGAGCGAGATCTTCCCCATGGAGACCCGCGCGATGGCCATCGCCTTCTTCTACGCCATCGGCACCGCCGCCGGTGGCATCACGGGTCCGCTGGTCTTCGCGGACCTGACGTCGAGCGGCGTGGTCGGCGAGACCGTCCTGGCGTTCTGCATCGGAGCCGCCCTCATGGTGGCCGCCGGACTGGTCGCCTCCTTCTTCGCGGTGGCGGCGGAGCAGAAATCGCTGGAGGACATCGCCACCCCGCTCTCGGTGAGTGAGGGCAAGGCCTGACGCCGAACGGAGCAGCCCCGGACTCGTGGCAGACTTGACCGGGGCATTCGGCCCATGGTGTGCCGGCCCTCGCCGGCTCCCGGCCGGACCTCCTCCCCACGCCCAGCAGCGGCGCGAGTGACGAGTACAGAGGAACGGCAATGACGGTGACAGAGGACAGCCCGGAGCTCGCTCCCGGAATCGACGAGTTCGGTCCCGGTATCGACCCGGAGCGGCTGGCCGTCTGCCTGAGTGTGCTCGACGAGCTCGACACCATCGAGGTCGACCACCCGGACGCCATCGCCGTACGCCGGGCCACGGCGGGCATCTACCGCACCGTGAAGCAGCGCCGCCGCCAGGAGCGCCGCGCCGCCAAGACCGCGCACGACAGGGCGGTCACCGAAGCCACCGCCACCGGCTCCGCCGAACGCATCGACGACGAGACCCAGGGCGTTCTGCCCTCGTCCTCGGCCACCGCCGAGATCGCCGGCATACTCCGGCGCCCCAGGTCCTGTTACATCTGCAAGACGAGGTACGTCGAGGTCGACGCCTTCTACCACCAGCTCTGCCCGCCGTGCGCCATGGAGAACCGTGCCCGGCGCGACGCCCGCACCGACCTCACGGGCCGCCGGGCGCTGCTCACCGGCGGCCGGGCCAAGATCGGCATGTACATCGCGCTGCGGCTGCTGCGCGACGGCGCCCATACGACGATCACCACCCGTTTCCCCAACGACGCGATCCGCCGCTTCAAGGCAATGCCGGACAGCGACGAGTGGATCCACCGGCTGAAGATCGTCGGAATCGACCTGCGCGACCCCGCCCAGGTGGTGGCGCTGGCCGATTCGGTCGCCGCCGAGGGGCCGCTGGACATCCTGATCAACAACGCCGCGCAGACGGTCCGCCGCTCCGCGCAGGCCTACAGCGAGCTGCTCAGCGCCGAATCCGCACCGCTGCCCGCGGGTGAACTGCCGGCCGCCGAGGTCATCGGAACGTTCGGCAGCGGGACCGTGGACCGGGTGGCTGCGCTGCCGGCCGCCCGCAAGGAGGGCCAGGGGCTGAGCGCCCAGGACGTCACCGACCTCGCGCTGGTCACCGGATCCGCCTCGCCGGCGCGCATCGCCGCCGGGACCGCTATCGACGCGGGCGGCCTGGTGCCCGACCTGCACGACACGAACAGCTGGATCCAGACGGTCGAGGAGGTCGAGCCGATCGAGCTCCTCGAGGTCCAGCTCTGCAATTCCACGGCCCCCTTCATCCTGATCAGCCGGCTGCGCCCGGCGATGGCGAGGGCGTCGGAGCGCGCCTACGTCGTTAACGTCTCGGCCATGGAGGGTGTGTTCAGCCGCGGGTACAAGGGCGCGGGCCACCCCCACACCAACATGGCCAAAGCCGCGCTGAACATGCTGACCCGTACCAGCGCCCAGGAGATGTTCGAGAAGGACCGCATCCTCATGACGGCCGTCGACACGGGCTGGATCACGGACGAGCGCCCCCACCCGGACAAGATCCGCCTCGCCGAGGAGGGTTTCCACGCGCCGCTCGACCTCGTCGACGGTGCCGCCCGTGTCTACGACCCGATCGTGCGGGGCGAAGCGGGCGAGGAACTGTACGGCTGCTTCCTCAAGGATTACGCGCCTGCCGGCTGGTGAATCCGGCCCGCAGACCGCCGCGGCGGCGGCCCGTACCCACGGGCCGCCGCCGCTGTCGTGGAGCCCGCGCACACCGGGGGAGGGTGACCGGCGGGGCGCGTGAGCCGCAGGTGACCGCAGGGCTCGTTGGCTGAAAGTGACCTAGGCCACACGTTCTGTCGAGCGGGATGGCGCTCATTTGGTTACTCTGAAGTGAACGGACGCCACCAAGGGATCCACGAAACTTCCTCGGCCGTCCTGGGACAGGTCTGTAAGCAGGCCGACGTCCCGCCCCGTACCGGCGCCACCGCGACCGAACTGTTTCTGCCCCTGCCCCGCAGCGGGCGGTCGATACACGGTTCTCACCGCCGTGGCGTCGCCACCGCCCCGGGGTTACGCGACACAAAGGAGTCCGCGGTGACACCTGAAATGACACAGAGCGAACAACGCCCGGCCGAACTGTCCGGAGAGCGGCCCCACCGGCCCCAGAAGCTCCGGAACATCGAGGTCTGGGCGCGGTCGGCGCCGATCCGGCTGGCCGGCTACGAGGACGATCTGGCCGAGCCGCACATCCTGCCCGGCATCGACTGACGCTCCCGCGTCGCACAGAGCTGAGCTCCGGCCCCCGCGTCCGCGGGGGCCGGAGCCGTTCTCATGACGGGCCGCGGCGCCGTAGCGGTGCCGGCAGGGAGGTGGGCCGCATGAAGTCCCGTACGTAGGTCCGGTGCCACCAGCATCCCGTGGACCGCAGCTCGTGCCAGTCCGTGAACCTGTAGTGGAAGACCCTGGCCCGGACATGGACCGGAGGGGCGCCGGGGAACGGGTTGTGGCGCAGCAGCCGCAGGGTGTCCCGGTCGCCCAGCAGCAGCCGTTCGGTGAACGGCCCGAACCAGGAGCGGGCGTATGCGGGGGAGAGCGCCGCGAACCACATCATCCAGTCCAGCCGCAGGTGGTACGGGGCGAACTGGCGGGGCATCCGGCGCGGATCGCCGGGTTTGCCGCGGAAGCCGTACTCCCGCCATCGGGTGGTCTCGTGGATCACCGGTTCGTCGGTGCCCTCGACGACGACCTCCAGCCGTGTCCTGCTGATGCTGCCGAACGCCCCGTAGGTGTTGACCAGGTGAAACGGGTCGAAGGACCGGTTCATCACCTGGCGGCGGGAAGCGAGGTTGCGCGCCGGCCGGTAGCTGAGGGCCAGGACGAGGGCGGTGACCGCGATGACCACCACCTCGTACCAGACCGGTGGGGCGGAGACCGCGGGTGCGGGCCCGGCCAGGGGGGACCAGTCGATCGCCGCGAGGGCGATGACGATGGTCAGCCAGTTCAGCCAGGCGAAGTTCCCCGACAGCACGAGCCAGAGCTGGGTGACCACCATCAGGCCGGCCGCGACGCTCGCCACCGGTTGCGGGGTGAACAACAGGAAGGGGACGGCCAGCTGGGTCACGTGGTTGGCGGCCACCTCGACCCGGTGCGCCGGTTTCGGCAGCCGGTGGAAGAACCAGCTCAGTGGCCCCGGCATCGGCTGGGTCTCGTGGTGGAAGTCGAGACAGGTGAGCCGCCGCCAGCACGCGTCCCCGCGGATCTTGATGAGCCCTGCGCCGAACTCCAGCCGGAAGAGCAGCCACCGCAGCAGCCACAGCACCAGGACAGGGGCGGCCGTCTCCTCGTTGCCGAGGAAGACGGCAAGGAAGCCCGTCTCCAGGAGCAGGGATTCCCAGCCGAAGCCGTACCAGGTCTGGCCGACCTGGACGATCGACAGGTAGAGCACCCAGGGGACCGCCCACAGGACCATGGCCGCCCACAGCGGCAGGTGACCGTCCAGGCCGGCGACCAGGGCGAGCGAGACGGCGGCGCCCGTCCAGGCCACCAGGGCGAAGAAGCGGTCGGAGTAGTGCAGCCGGAACAGCCCGGGGGCGGCGCGCCAGGGGGTGCGCCGGAGCAGGTCGGGCACGGGGAGCATGCCCCGTTCCCCGATCAGTGCCCGGAACTGGAGGGCGGCGCAGACGAAGGCGACCAGGTAGACGACGGCGAGCGAGCGCTGGAAGACCAGCCTGCTCAGCCAGTAGCCGTCTGCGGTGAACCAGTCCATCACGTCCAGTATCCGGCCCCGCCCCGCCTCCACGCCGCCGACACGGTCCTTCGCAGCACCGTACCGAGCCTGCGGGCGTACCACCGCTGGAGCGCCGGCACCACGGGGCCGGCCAGGCGGCTGTACCACGCGCAGGGGCGGGAGAACGCCGTGACCGTGAACCACACCGTCCCGTCGTCCGCGAGTTCCACCACGAAGCTCTCCTCGCCGCATTCGGGATGCCGCGCCCGCGTGCCGTAGCCGAAACCGGTGCGGTTCTGCTCGTACGCGGTCCAGACGACCTCGCAGGGGGCGGTGAGGCGGAGCCGTCCCACACCCACCGACACCTCGACCGCGGCTCCGGCCGAGGCCCGAACGGCCGACGCGCGCACCCGCACCCCGGTGGCGCGGTGCATCCGCCACTCGGTGACGGCGGCGCCCGCAGCCTCGAAGCACGCCCGGCCCCGGCCGACGGCGGTCCGGTGGTGCAGGTGGTTGTAGCCGTCCGGGAGCGGCCCGAGACGGGTGGCGCCCACTTCCGGGTACGTCAGAGTGCTCATGCGGTCCTGCCTTCCTGGGAGGGGGCACGGTCGTGGAGACGGCGCCATGCGAGCAGCGAGCAGAGCGCGAAGCCCAGCGCGTTGCCCAGCCCGTGGGTGGCGGCCATCCAGGTCAGGGTGGGGTGCGGCAGCCCGGTCGCTTCGCCGAGTGCCCAGCTCAGCGCGAGCGCCATGGTCGCCACGAGGACGGCGGCCGAGACGGCGAGCAGCACCCGGGTGGCACGGTCCCGGTCGCCGGCCCGGGCGGTGCGCCAGGTCAGCAGGGCGACCGTCCACATCCCGGCGGTGAGTACCACGGCGCCTGCCAGCTCGGCCCGGTCACCGACGAAGTAGCCGCCCAGGACCAGGAGGGTGCCGAGGGGCACACTCAGGGCGGCGAAGCGGCCGGCGGCCCCGTCGTTCCCCGCCCGGCAGACGAGGCCCGCGACGAGAGCGGCGGCGAAGCCGGCGAAGTGGAAGTGCGGGACGGTCAGCGCCAGGATGCCCGGCCCGAAGCCGAACAGGTCGTGTCCCGAGCGTTCGGCCACGAGGGCGAGGGCGGCGACGGACGGGGTGGCCAGCGCGGTGAGGAGGGCGATCTCCGCCGGGCGCAGGCTGCGGGTCCGGGCCACGCGCCGGGGTGCGTGGGCGGCGAGGAGCGCGGTTCCCAGTGCGTAGAAGAGCGCGAGTGCCGTGGCGGCGCTGCCGCGCGGCAGCCAGAGGGACACGGCGCCCGGCACCGCGAAGCACGGCCACAGGCGCCGTATCCGGTCGAGCCCGGGGTCGCCGACGAGCCGCAGGCCCATCGGCACGACCACCAGCATCCCGAGCATCACGATCAGTCCGACCAGCACGGACACCGTGCCCACCCCCGCGTCGTGGCGCGCCGCTCCCCTGGGACCCCCGAAGAGTTGAACGCGTTCAAGTCTTTTCGGGCTGAGCGTAGAGGCTTTCTTGAACGCGTTCAAGGCGGTGCGCACAGTCGAAGAATCGGACAAATAATGGCAGAGTGGCGCACATGGATGATCGGGTTGCGGGTGCCCTGTCACTCCCGGACGACTGGCCCGCCCACCCGGACCTCAGCCTCGCCCTGAACCGAATGGGCAGCTTCGACTGGGATCTGGACAGCGGTCTCATGCACATGGACCAGCCCGCCCTCGACGTGTTCGATCTTCGCCCCGAGGAGTACGACAACCGCCCCACATCCCTCGCCCCGCGTGTTCCGGCCGACGAGGCCGAGCGGCTGGACCGCATGGTCTCGCAGGCCCTCAAGAGCGGCCTGAGCAACTACGGCGCCTACTTCCGCAGGGCCCGACGCGACGGATCCCTGCAGTGGACCCATACGCAGGGCTTCATCCGCCGGGACGGCACCGGCAGGCCCCGCCGCATCATCGGGATCGTCCGCGACGCCACGCAGGAACTCGCCGACTCCACTGCCCGCCGGACCGTGGACGAGGAGCGCCGGCGCCGCACCAGCCTGGTCGAGGGCGCCACGGCCGCCCTGGCCCACGCGCGGACCGTCAGGGACGTCACCGACGTGCTGAAGAACTCCCAGGGCCTGGCGCACCTCGGCGCCACGAGCCTGGTCATGGGCCTCCTGGAGTCAGGGCGCATCCACCTGGTGGCGGACGGGCCCGAAGGGGCCTATGTGCCCGGTACCCGCTTCACCCGCACGGACGACGACTACCCGATGAGTGAGGTGATCCGCACCCTCGCGCCCCGCTTCATCGAGTCGGCCGAGGACTTCGCCGCCTCGTACCCGCTCCTGTGGCCCCACATCAGCCATCTCGGTATCACCGCAGCCGCCTACCTCCCGCTCATCGCCCAGGCCCGCCCGATCGGCGCGCTCGGCCTGCTCTACGGCAACAAGGCGGGTTTCACGGGCGACGAGCGCAATCTGCTGGTGGCGCTCGGCAGCTCGATCGCCCAGAGCCTGCAGCGGGCCATGCTCTACGAGCAGGAACACGACCTCGCCGAGGGTCTGCAGCAGGCGATGCTGCCGCGGCGGATCCCCGAGGTGGCCGGTGCCCAGGTCGCCGTCCGCTACCGCTCGGCACGGCTCGGGCGGGACATCGGCGGCGACTGGTACGACATCATTCCGCTGCCCAACGGCCGGGTCGGAGCCGTCATCGGGGACGTACAGGGCCACGACACGCACGCGGCGGCGGTCATGGGGCAGCTGCGCATCGTCCTGCGGGCCTACGCCGCCGAAGGGCACAGCCCCGCCACGGTCATGGCCAGGGCCTCCGTCTTCCTCCACGAACTCGACACCGACCGGTTCGCGACCTGCTCGTACGCCGAGGTGGACCCGATCACCGGAGTGGTGCAGCTCGTGCGCGCGGGGCACGTCGAACCGCTCGTGCGGGACGTCGACGGAAGCTGCCGCAAACTGAGCGCCGAAGGGGGACTGCCCCTGGGCCTCTCCGTCGAGTTCGGGCGGCTCGAATACCCCGTCAACACCGTGGACCTGGATCCCGGCCAGACCATCGTCCTGTACACCGACGGGCTGGTGGAACTGCCGGGCGAGGACTTCGACGCGGGCATGCGGCTGCTGACGGCGATGGTGAGCGACGGCCCGCGGGACCTCCAGCGGCTGGCCGACCGGCTCTGTGAGGTCGTCGACGAGCGCGGCGGTGACGACGACGTGGCGGTGCTCCTCCTGCGCCGCGACGCCGCCTACGCGCCGCACCCGGGCGGCCGGCTCCAGCAGCACGTCGCGCAGAACGACCCGGAGGCGCTGACGTCGTCCCGTCACATGATCCGGGCGGCGGTGCGCGCCTGGGGTGCGAAGGACCGGACGGACGAGATCGAGCTGGCGGCGGACGAGCTGATCACCAACGCGCTGGTGCACACCGACGGCGGCGCGATCGTCACCATCCGGATGCTCACCGGTGCCGGCAGGCGCCTGCGGGTCGATGTCGAGGACCGGTCCAGCGCGCTGCCGCGCCGCAGGGACGTGGGGGAGTCGGGCGTGTCGGGCCGGGGACTCATGCTCGTCGACCGACTGGCCGACATCTGGGGGGTGGAGTCGCGAGGCAACGGCAAATCCGTGTGGTGCGAGTTCGCCATCCCCGAGCACGGATGAGCACGGGCGGGCGCCGGCGTACGGAAAGGCGTCCTGAGCGTGGATCGGTGATCGGTGCCGGTGGTGCGTTCACCAGCGTGTGAGACTGTAACAGTACGTAATATGTCGATGCTTGTCTGTAACCGACCATCAGCGATTGACTGCGATCCCGCAGTTCTCCTGTCGATGACGCGAGGCCCTGTTGAGTACCGAGCTACTGGCACCTCTTGATCTGGCTTTCTGGCACCTCGAATCCGACACCCATCCGATGCACCTCGGCGCGCTCGCGGTCTTCTCCCCGGTGGCCGGAGTCACCCGGCAGGACCTGCTGGAACTCCTCGGCACCCGCGCCGCCGCCATTCCACGACTGCGGATGCGGGTGCGGGATGTGCTGCTGCCGGTGGGCGGCGCCGCCTGGTTCGCCGACAAGGACTTCGACGTGCACCGCCACGTCCGGCGCGCGGTGCTCGGCCGGGGTGACTTCATGGCCGAGGCCACGCGGCTCGCCGGTGAACTCATGGAACAGCCGCTCGAACGGGGCCGGCCCCCCTGGCAGATGTACCTGCTCGACGGTGCCGGGGACGGCCCGTTCGCGGTGCTCGTCAAGCTGCACCACGCCCTGGCCGACGGCATGCGGGCCGTCGCCATCGGCGCCGGCATCTTCGACCAGGTCGCGGCCGCGGGCACCGGCCGCGGAGCGGTGCGCCGCCGGGCACCGCTGCCCCCGCGCCCCTGGCTGCCCGGCCCGTACGAGGTGGCGGGGATGGCCCTCGACCGGATCGGGGACGTCGGCCGGGCGCTCGGTGTCGGCGCCTCGGTGGTACGGGCCAGCCGCCTGGATCTGCGCGGGACGACCGCCCTGACCGCGACTTCCAGCGGCACCCGGCGCCTGGCCACCGTGGATCTCGACGCCGGGGCGGTCCAGCGGATCCGCCGGGCCGAGGGCGGCACCGCCAACGACGTGCTGCTCGCAGTGGTCGCCGGAGCGCTGCGGCGCTGGATGCTCGGGCGGGGAGATCTTCCCGCCGCCGACCCCCGTGCACTCGTCCCCGTCTCCCGGCGCAGGCCGGGCGGCGCCGTCACCGGCAACCGGCTCTCCGCCTACCTGCTCGACCTCCCGGTGGGCGAACCAGACGCCCGGGAGCGGCTGCGACTGGTGCGCACGGCCATGGAGCGCAACAAGGCCGCGGGGCCGATGCGCGGTGCGGGTGCCCTCGCCGTACTGGCCGATCAACTGCCCGCGCTGGCGCACCGCTTCGGTGCGCCGCTGGCCGGTAGCGCGGCCCGGATGCTCTTCGACATCCTGGTCACCAGCGTGCCGCTGCCGCGCTCGGCGCTCTCGCTCGGCGGCTGCCCGCTGCGCGCCGTCTACCCGATGGCCCCGCTGGCCCGCGGGCAGTCGCTGGCCATCGCCCTGTCCACGTACGGCGGTCAGGTTCAGGTCGGTCTCGTGGCCGACGGCAAGGCGCTGCCCGATCTCGACCGGCTGTCGTCGGCGGTCCACGACGAATTGCGCGAACTCGGCTCCCTCCTGCCCACGGTGCCTGCTCCGGCCTGAGGGCCGATTTCGGTCAGAGATCGGACTGTTCGCCGCGGTACACCCCGCTGTCACGGTGCCGAGGGGGTTGACGCCTCCGAGTGACCCGATGAATATGGCCCTCCGGACGGGTAACGATCACCGGTGAGGGCGGCTCAGCATGCGGCGCAACAGGCTCGGACGCAGTCCGGTGGAGATCACCGAACTGTCCTTCGGTGCGGCGGCCATCGGCAACCTCTTCACCGAGGTCGGAGCCGAACAGGCCGCCGCCGCCGTCGACGCGGCGTGGCAGGAGGGCGTCCGCTACTTCGACACGGCACCGCACTACGGGACCGGGCTGTCCGAACGCCGCCTCGGCGAGGCCCTGCGCGCACACCCCAGGGACGCGTACGCGGTCTCCACGAAGGCCGGCCGGGTACTGGAGCCACTGACGGCCGCGGAGGCGGCGGCGTCCGACGGACTGTCGGAAGGGTTCGCCGTCCCGCACACCCACCGCCGCCGCTGGGACTTCAGCGGCGACGGCATCCGCAGGTCCCTGGAGGACAGCCTCGAACGGCTCGGCCTCGACCGCGTGGACGTCGTCTACCTCCACGACCCCGACGACCACGAGGAGGCGGCGTTCCGCGAGGGGTATCCGGCTCTGGAGAAGCTGCGCGCGGAAGGCATGGTCGGCGCCATCGGCGCCGGCATGAACCAGACCGCCATGCTCACCCGCTTCGTGCGCGACACAGACGTGGACGTCGTCCTGTGCGCCGGCCGCTTCACCCTCCTCGACCGCAGCGCACTCGACACCCTGCTGCCCGAGGCCGCCTCGCGGGGACGCAGCGTCGTCGTCGGAGGCGTCTTCAACTCCGGACTGCTCGCCGACCCGCGCCCCGGAGCGACGTACGACTATGCCGCGGCCCCCGCCCCCCTCGTCGAACGGGCTCTGCGCATCAAGGCCGTGACGGAGAAGCACGGAGTCCCGCTGCGGGCCGCCGCGCTGCATCACCCGCTCGGTCACCCGGCCGTCGCGGGAGTCCTCGTCGGAACCCGTTCGGCCGACGAGGTACGGGACGCCGCCGCCCTGCTCCGCACACCCGTGCCGGACGCACTCTGGGACGACCTGCGCACCGAAGGGCTCCTGGACGCCTGCCGGCCCTCCCCGGGAGCGGGCGACCACCCGGGGTCCGGCACGTGACGCCGTCCCCGCGCATCGTCGACGCCCACCACCACGTGTGGGACCTGACCGTACGAGCCCAGGACTGGCTCGGCGGCGAGCACCTGGCCCCGCTGCGCCGCACCTTCGCCCTCGACGACCTGAAGCCCGACGCCCGCGCCGCAGGCGTGGGCGCCACCGTCCTCGTCCAGACCGTCACCGCCCCCGAGGAGACCCCCGAGCTCCTCGCGCTCGCCGCCGCCGACCACCTCGTCGCGGGTGTCGTCGGCTGGACCGACCTCACCGCACCGGACGTCGCAGACACCCTCGCGGGGTTCCGCGAACTGCCCGGCGGCGACCGGCTCGTCGGCGTCCGCCACCAGGTCCAGAGCGAACCCGACCCCGAATGGCTGCTGCGCCCCGACGTCCTGCGAGGGCTCCGGGCCGTCGCCGACGCCGGACTCGTCTACGACCTCGTCGTCCGGCCGGTCCACCTGCCCGCCGCGGCCCGTGCCGCGGCGCTCGTGCCCGGGCTCACCTTCGTCCTCGACCACGCGGGCAAACCGCCGGTGGCCCAGCGGCGCACGCACCCGTGGGCCGACGGCCTGCGGGCGCTGGCCGCGCTGCCCAACACCGCCTGCAAACTCTCCGGCCTGGTCACCGAGGCGGACCCCCGCTCCTGGACCGTCGAGGACCTGCGGCCGTACACCGACACGATGATCGACGCCTTCGGCCCCGGCCGTCTGATGTTCGGCTCCGACTGGCCGGTGTGCCTGCTCGCCGCTCCGTACGCCGACGTCGTCGGCGCGGCACGCACGCTCACCGGCCGTCTCGGCGACGACGGAGTGCGCTCCGTCTTCGCCGGGACCGCCCGCCGCGTCTACGGCCTGCGCACATCCTGACCGTGTGCCGTGTGCCGTGTGCCGTGTGCCGTGTGCCGTCCGGCAGGCATCCGCCGGACCGCTGCGGCAGGCTGGAGTCATGCCCGAACTGCCGGAAGTCGAAGCCCTGCGGGACTTCCTCGACGACCACCTCGTCGGCAAGGAGATCGCCCGCGTCCTGCCCCTCGCGATCAGCGTCCTCAAGACGTACGACCCACCGCTCACCGCCCTGGAGGGAGCCACCGTCACCGCCATGGCCCGCCACGGCAAGTTCCTGGACATCACGGCCGGAGGCCTCCACCTGATCATCCACCTGGCCCGGGCCGGCTGGCTGCAGTGGAAGGACGGCTTCCCCACGGCCCCGCCGCGGCCGGGCAAGGGGCCCCTGGCCCTGCGCACGGTTCTCACCGGCGGCGACGGCTTCGACCTGACCGAGATGGGCACCACCAAGCGCCTCGCCGTACACCTGGTGCGCGACCCGGCGGAGGTGCCCGGCGTCGCACGTCTCGGCCCCGACCCCCTGGCCGACTCCTTCGACCGCGAGGCGTTCGCCCGGCTGCTCGGCGGCGTGCGCCGGCAGATCAAAGGGGCCCTCCGGGACCAGTCGCTGATCGCGGGCGTCGGCAACGCCTACAGCGACGAGATCCTGCACGTCGCGAAGATGTCGCCCTTCAAGCTCACCACCAGCCTCGGCGACGACGACATCACCCACCTGCACACCGCCCTGCGCACCACCCTCCAGGAGGCCGTGGAACGCTCCCGCGGTGTCGCGGCCGGGAAGCTCAAGGCGGAGAAGAAGAGCGGCATGCGCGTCCACGGCCGCGCCGGACAGGCCTGCCCCGTCTGCGGTGACACCGTACTGGAGGTGTCGTTCAGCGACTCCTCGCTGCAGTACTGCCCCACCTGCCAGACCGGCGGGAAGCCCCTCGCCGACCGCCGCCTGTCCCGCCTGCTCAAGTAGCCGAGCGGGTCACCGTCGCCAGCCGGCGGCCGTCCCCGGCCCGCACCTCGAAGTGATCGATGTCCGCCGGCCGCAGCGCCGCGCCGCCCCGCAGCGTCACCCGCTGCCCGCCGCCCCCGCCCGCCGACCAGGTGCTCACCGTCTGCTCACTGCCGTCCCGCCCCACAGCGACCAGCGCGCACACCCCCGGCTCCGGGACCCGCGCCGCCACCTCGAGACCGACGTCCGTACCCCACTCCCGCGCACCCGTCGTCACCACCGCGCGCACCGCCGGTTCGGGCTGCGCCCCCGCCCCGGTCCACCGCTCCTGCACCGCCCGCCCCGGTGGCCCGCCCTGCGTGCCGGCCACCGCCGCCGGCCCGCCGACGCCGAGCACCACGGCAGCCGCCACGAGTGCCAGCCGCCGCCTACGCGACGTGCGGCGCCCGGCCGCGACCGCGGCGACCAGCCGGCCCAGCAGCTGGGGGCCGGGAGCCTCCACCGGGGCGGCCCCCGCAGGCAGCAGCTCCGCGTACGCCGCCAGCCGGTCCGCCACCACCCCGAACTGCCCCACCCGGACCGCGCACGCGGTACACCCGGCCAGGTGCTCCTCGAAGCGGAAGGCGTCGGCGGCACCCAGCACACCGAGCGCGTAGGCTGCGGCGTCCTGAGGGCATTCGGTGGGGCGCATGCCCTCAGGTACGCGGCGAAACCGGGTATCACTCAGGCCACCGCACCATGGGAAGCCCCGACGACCCGGCGCACGGAGCGAGTGGGCTCCCGGCGCCCTCTGGCCGTCACGCCCCAGGTCGTACACTCCGGGCTCATGCTGCGAGTACTGGCCGTCGACGACGAAGAGCCCGCCCTGGAGGAACTGCTCTACCTCCTGCGCGCCGACCCCCGCATCCGGAGCGCCGAAGGGGCCACGGGGGCCACCGAGGCGCTGCGACGCATCGGTGGCGCCGTCGACGCCGGACCGGAGGACCCGTCGGCCATCGACGTCGTCTTCCTGGACATCCACATGGCCGGTCTCACCGGACTCGACGTGGCGCAGCTCCTGGCCGGCTTCGCAGCGCCCCCTCTCATCGTCTTCGTCACCGCCCACGAAGGCTTCGCCGTGCACGCCTTCGACCTCAAGGCCGTCGACTACGTGCTCAAACCCGTGCGCCGGGAGCGCCTGGCCGAAGCCGTGCGCCGCGTCGCCGAACAGGTCGGCGAACGCTCCGCACCCGTCCACGACAGCGCGGCCGACCAGATCGCGGTCGAACTCGGCGGGGTCATCCGGTTCGTCCCCGTCGAGGACATCGCGTACGCCGAGGCGCAGGGCGACTACGCCCGGCTGCACACCGCCACGGGCAGCCACCTCGTCCGGATCCCGCTCACCACCCTCGAGGAACGCTGGCGGTCCCGGGGTTTCGTGCGCATCCACCGGCGCCATCTCGTCGCGCTGAACCGCATCGACGAGCTACGGCTCGACGCGGGCAGCATGAGCGTGCGCATCGGGGAGGCGGAGCTCGCGGTCAGCCGTCGTCACACCCGGGCCCTGCGTGACCTCCTGATGCGGCAGACCGGCCGCTGACCTGCGCCTACCTCGCTGCGACCCCTTCCCAGGCGCCCCCCGTGGCGCCTACACTCCGAGCCCATGTCCGCAGAGAGCACGCCCCGGCGCGAAGTGGTCACGGGGGAGCCGCGACGGGTGCGTCCGCTGCCCCGCTACCGTGCCCAGTCGGAGATCGACGAGCAGACGGCGCTCGGCGGCGCCTACGTGCGCTCGCTGATGCGCAGTCAGCTCCGTGCGGGGCTCACCGCCTTCGCCGTCCTCGCCCTGGTGGCCGGCACCCTGCCCCTGGTCTTCGAGGCCCTGCACAGCGACGCCGTCGTCTGGGCGGTGCTCGGCTTCGCCACCTATCCGCCGCTCACGGTGACCGCCTGGTGGTACGTACGTCGTGCGGAACGCAACGAGCGCGACTTCGCCAGGCTCGTGGAAGGCCTCCCCGCACCGTGAGCGCACCCGGCCATCCGGCATCGGTGGTGGCGGTCGCCCTCGTCGTCCTCGCCACCGTCCTCGTCGGCGGATTCGGGCTGCGGATCTCCCGCACCACATCCGACTTCTACGTCGCCTCCCGCACCGTACGGCCGCGGCTCAACGCCGCGGCGATCAGCGGCGAGTACCTCTCGGCGGCCTCCTTCCTCGGTATCGCCGGGCTGGTCCTCGTGCACGGCCCCGACATGCTCTGGTACCCGGTCGGCTACACCGCCGGATACCTCGTGCTGCTGGTCTTCGTGGCCGCTCCGCTGCGCCGCTCCGGGGCGTACACCCTGCCGGACTTCGCCGAAGGGCGCCTGGAGTCGCGGGAGGTGCGCAGGCTGGTCAGCGTCTTCGTGGTCGGCGCGGGCTGGGTGTACCTCGTACCGCAGCTCCAGGGCGCCGGCCTCACCCTGAAAACCCTCACAGGAGCGCCCGGCTGGCTCGGCGACGTCCTCGTCGCCTCGGTCGTGGTGATCGCCGTCGCGGCGGGCGGCATGCGCTCGATCACCTTCGTCCAGGTGTTCCAGTACTGGCTGAAGCTCACCGCGCTCCTCGTCCCGGCGGTCTTCCTGGTGCTGGCCTGGCGCGGCGACGGACAGCCCCGCGTCAGCTTCGACGACCAGGTCTCGGCCTTCCGCGCCGACCACCCGCTCTACGCGACGTACGGACTGATCGTGGCGACCTTCCTCGGCACGATGGGCCTGCCCCACGTCGTGGTGCGCTTCTACACCAGCCCCAACGGCCGAGACGCCCGCCGGACCACCGTCGCGGTCCTCGCCCTGGTCGGCACGTTCTACCTGCTGCCCCCGGTGTACGGGGCGCTGGGCAGGCTGTACGCACCCGAGCTCATCCACGGCGGCGACTCCGACGCCGCCGTGCTGCTGCTGCCCGCCCGGGTGATCGGCGGTCTCGGCGGTGACCTGCTCGGCGCGCTCGTCGCGGGCGGCGCGTTCGCCGCGTTCCTCTCCACGGCGTCCGGGCTCACCATGGCCGTCGCCGGAGTGATCACGCAGGACGTCCTGCCCTCGCGGGGCGTACGGCACTTCCGGCTGGCCACCGTCCTCGCCATCGCCGTACCGCTGGCCGGGTCGCTGCTGGTCGGCAGGGTGCCGGTGGCCGACGCCGTCGGGATGGCGTTCGCGGTCTCCGCCTCGTCGTTCTGTCCCCTGCTCGTCCTCGGCATCTGGTGGCGCCGGCTCACCCCGCCCGGGGCGATCGCGGGGCTGCTGCTCGGCGGGGGTTCCGCGCTGCTGTCCGTGGCGATCACCGTCAGCGGCGCGGTCCGGCCGCCGGGCTGGCCGCACGCCCTGCTCGCCTGGCCCGCGGTCTGGTCCGTACCGGTCGGCTTCCTCGCCATGATCCTGGTCTCCCTCGCCACCCCGGGACGGATACCGCCGGGCACCAACGCCGCCATGTCCCGCTTCCACCTGCCGGAAGCGCTGACCTCGGGAAGAGGACGATGACGGCCACCCGCACGGAGGCCGGACGATGACCGGGGCCGGGATCGCCGTCATCACCGTGCTCGCCCTACTGCTCTTCGGGACCGGCTTCCTGCTGGGCCGCACGGCCCGCCCGGTGCGCACCAGCGATGTCGGTACCCCCGTCGAGCACGCCACGTTCGAGACCCTGCACACGGCTTCCCTGGCCGCGCCCCCGCTGCGCGCCGGACTGACCGAGGAGAGCGCCGGCAGATCGGCGCGCCGGCTCCGCTCGCTGCTCGGCACCGACGCCCTCTGCCTCACCGACCGCGACCGGGTGCTCGCGTGGGACGGCGAGGGGGATTACCACGGCAAGGACGTGATGGACCAGGTCCAGGCGCTCCTCGCCAGCGGCCGGGACACCGCCTTCCACAGCGACTGCGGTGACCTGGACTGCCCGCTCCGCTGGGCGGTCGCGGTCCCGTTGACGGTCGACCACCGGGTGCTCGGTACGCTCGTGGCGTACGCCCCCCGCGAATCGGCCGTGCTCGCGCGGGCGGCGGGGGAGGTGGCCCGATGGGTCTGCGTACAGCTGGAACTCGCCGAGCTCGACCGCTCCCGCACCCAGCTCATCGAGGCCGAGATCAAGGCGCTGCGGGCCCAGATCTCGCCGCACTTCATCTTCAACTCGCTCGCCGCCATCGCTTCCTTCGTCCGGACCGATCCCGAACAGGCGCGTGAACTGCTCCTGGAGTTCGCCGATTTCACCCGCTACTCGTTCCGCAGGCACGGCGAGTTCACCACGCTGGCCGACGAACTCCACTCCATCGACCAGTACCTGGCGCTCGTACGGGCCCGGTTCGGCGAACGGCTCTCCGTGACCCTGCAGGTGGCCCCGGAGGTGCTCCCCGTCTCCCTGCCGTTCCTCTGCCTCCAGCCGCTGGTCGAGAACGCGGTCAAGCACGGGCTGGAGGGTGCGGTGCGCAGCAGCCGCATCACCATCAGCGCCCTGGACGCCGGTGCCGAGGCCGAGGTCGTCATCGAGGACGACGGCGCCGGGATGGAGCCGGAGCGGCTGCGGCGGATCCTGCGCGGGGAGGGCGGCATCTCCTCCGGGATCGGCCTGCTCAACGTGGACGAGCGGCTGCGGCAGGTGTACGGCGACGCGTACGGGCTCGTCATCGAGACGGGCCTCGGGGCGGGCATGAAGATCACCCTGCGGTTGCCCAAGTACCGTGCGGGCGTCCACGGTTCGTGATCCGGCCGCAGTGCTCAGTACAGATGGACCGCCAGGTGCCCCAGCGGCAGGCCGAGCTGCCAGGCGGGCGTCCACACCCGCGCCTCGCCGTCCTGCTCGTCCGCCGGGTGATCCCGGCGCGGCGCGCCGATCGCCTCCAGATCCGCCGCCAGCAGCTCCGTCTCCTCGAGCCACCGCCAGGCCGCACGCGCCAGCGCCAGATCGGGATCCGGCCGGCCGCCCGGCAGCACCGACCGCGCCCGCGCCTCCAGCCGCTCGCAGACCCACCGCGTCCAGGGCGTTCCGTACGCGGTGAGCAGGCGCAGTTCGTCCACCCGGGCCGCGGGCAGCGCGTCGGCGACCGCCGCGTGGGGGACGAGTACCACCCCGTCCGAGAGGAAGACCGTCAGGGCCAGGGCATCGCGACCCGCGCGGTACTCGAGCGTCGCCGGCTCCATCAGGTCACCGGTCACGAGCACCTCGTCCGCGAGGTACTCGGCGTACATCCAGTCCATCGGGACCAGCAGCCGGCCCCCGCTGGTTCCGTCGTGCTGTTCGGGACGCATCCCGTCTCGCCTCTTCCTTCGACTCGGTACGGGGCTTCACGCAGCATTGAACCGGGGGCGCGTGCCCCGCGTGGGCAGAAGGGCAGGATCCGTCGGGAGATTCGAGGTGTGATGACCGCCGACCGCGGTGACGAGCCCCACGTGGTGCGGCTGCTGGGCGGGTACGTGCTCGGCGCCCTGGCCGCGGAGGAGACCGGCCCCGTCGCCCGGCACCTCCAGCGGTGCGACGGGTGCGCCGCGGCCTACGTGGAGGTCGCGGAGGCCGTGTGCCTGCTTTCGCTGCTCGACGAGGAGGACCTGCTGGAATAGCCGGGGAGGTTGCGCGAGAGCAGCCGCAGTGCGTAGTACGAGCGGGACTTGACGGTGCCCGCCGGTATGCCGAGGGCCTGGGCCGTCTCACCCACGCTCAGCCCGCGGAAGTAGATCTGTACGAGGACCGCGCGGTGTTCGGGGCTCAGCGTCCTGACGGCTTCGCGCACGTCGAGCGCGCGTACCGCCGCGTCCGCGGTGTTCTCCCGCGCGGGCGCACTCTCCAGGACCACGTCGCTGACCTCGGTAGGCCGGGCCTGACGGGACCTGCGGGCGTCGATGGCCAGGCGCCTGGCCACGGTGAAGAGCCAGGGGCGCATCGAGTCGTACGGGGCGTCGAACGCCTCCGGGTGCTGCCAGGCGCGCACCAAGGTCTCCTGCAGCAGGTCCTCCGCCCGCTGGCGGTCGCCGAAGGTCAGCCCGAGCAGGAAGTGGAACAGGGCCGGCCCGTGTTCCCGCTGCAGCTCCGCGAGGGCCCGCTCATCGGTCGTCGCCGTGGTCATCGTGCACGTCCTTTCCCGAAGCGGCCCCTGCCGCTTCGCTCCTGCCTGGCGTATACGAACGCATCAGCGAGCGGGGGAACAGGCGGTGCGCCGAGGTGTGCGCCGAGCGGTCGCACGGAGCGGCGAGTGGTGCGGTGAACGGTCACGAGACGGCGATACGGCCGATTCAGGTACTTAGCCCTCTTTGCCCTTGACTCGCCGGTATGAATATATGTGTATTCGGATGGCCGATATCATCCGAACTGGGAGTCCCGCAGATGACGCACCGCATCCGACACGCCACGGTGCTCGCCGTCGCCGGACTGCTTGCCGCCGCGACGGCCTGTACCGGCCAGCAGTCCACGCCACCCGGGTTCGCCGGGCGGCAGCTGTCCGAAGAGCGGGGCGTGGGCGGAGCGGGGGCCGGGGAAGCGGACACTGCCCGCACCTTCACCCTGCTGGCCTCGGGCGACGTCCTGCCGCACTCCTCGATCATCGAACGCGCGGCCGCCGACGCCGGCGGAAGGGGATACGACTTCCGCCCGATGCTCAAGGGCGCCGCCCCTCTGGTCTCGCGTGCGGATCTGGCCATCTGTCACATGGAGACGGTCTACGCCCAGGACGGCGGTCCCTACACGGGCTACCCGTCCTTCCGCTCGCCGTCCGAGGTGGCGACGGCCCTGCGCGCCACCGGCTTCGACTCCTGTTCCACGGCCTCCAACCACACCCTGGACGACGGGGCCCAGGGCATCGGGCGCACGCTCGACGCGCTGGACAAGGCCGGCGTCGCCCACGCCGGCTCCGCCCGCTCCGTGTCCGAGGCCGGCCGGACGACCGTGCTCAAGGCGGGCACCGGCAAGAAGGCGGCGAAGGTCGCCCACCTCGCGTACACCTACGGCACGAACGACATCCCGCTCCCCGCCGGGCGTCCCTGGGCCGTCAACCTGATCGACAGGAACCGGATCCTCGCCGATGCCCGTGCGGCCCGCCGTGAGGGCGCCGACGTGGTCGTCCTCTCTCTGCACTGGGGTACGGAATGGCAGGACGCCCCCGACGACACGCAGCTGGCACTCGGACGCGAGCTGACGGCCTCCACCACGGCGGGGCGCCCCGACATCGACCTCGTCCTGGGCACCCACGCGCATGTCCCGCAGGCGTACGAGAAGGTCAACGGCACGTGGGTCGTCTACGGCATGGGCGACCAGATCGCCGGTGCGATGATCAACCACGAGGGCGTGCGGGACCCGCGCGGAAACGAGAGCTCGATGGGCCGCTTCACCTTCGCGCCGCCTGCCGCAGCCGGTGAGCGCTGGAAGGTCACGAAGGCCGAGTTCCTGCCCCAGTGGTTCGACACCGAAACCGGGCGCGTCACCGCACTCGACGCTCCGCACGGGGACCCCACCGGCAGGCGACGAGAGATCCGGGACCGGATCAGCGGCGTGGTACTCAGCCGGGGCGCGGCCCAGGACGGTCTCGTCAGGGGAAAATGACCCGGCGACGCGGAGAAGGCGGCAGGGCGGGCCTCACGGCACCACGGTGACCGGCCAGCGCCCGGCCTTCACCAGCCGCACCGCCACCGATCCGACGAACCGGTGCCCGGCGGACTCCGACGCCCCGACCACCACGGCGTCCGCCTTCAGTTCGTCCGCCGCCGTCACGAGTCCGTTGTACGGATCGCCGCGGAAGGTGTGGAACTCCCACCGCACGTTCCATATGTCCTTGAGCCGCTCCGTCGCCGTCCTGATCTCGTTCACCAGCCCCTCGGCGACGTCACCGGTCGCCTCGGCCACCGGTGCCCCCAGGGCCGCGCCGGCCGAGAGCACCGGCTGCACGTAGACGAGGGCGAGCATCGCGTTCTGACGGCGGGCGAGGCCCGCCGCGTACGCCGCGGCACGCATCGAGGAGTCCGATCCGTCGATGCCGGCGACGATCACTTTGGGGCCGTCCGTGCCGCGCTCGAACCGGTGTCGTTGCTGGTCTGTCACGGCCACGAGGTTAGCCGCTCGCGCCGGCCGCGTCGTCGCCCGGGGCACCGGCCGGCCCGGGATGCCCGTGCGGGCCGTCGCGCCCCACTCGCCCCATCGGGTGCACATCGCCGCATACCCGGTGTCGTCGGCAGGTCCGCATGGGACTCCGTGCGAGCAGTTGGTCATGAAAAATGATCAGCTCCCGGCCGGACGCCGCACGCTCCTGCGCCTCGCCCTCGCGCTCGGGGCCGCCACCGCCGTACGCATGGTCGCCGCGGACCCGGCCGGTACGCCCGCCCGGCCGGGCGGAGAGCCGCCGGACCCGGTCGCCGGGCCGCCGGCCCGCGCGCAGACCGGGGGCGGGGCCTACCGGCTGAGACCCATGACCGGGCACGGTGCCCCCCGCTTCCTGCCCGCGCCGCCACCGGTCCGCACCCGCCCCTTCGAGGAGCTGCCGGAGCTCGGGCGCGATGCCATGGTGCTCAGCTTCGACGACGGCCCCGACCCCCGATACACACCGGACGTCCTCGCCACGCTGCGCAGGTACGGCGTCCGGGCGATGTTCTTCGTCTGCGGCGAGATGGCCACCGACCACCGGGACCTGCTGCGCGTCATGGCGGACGACGGGCACGTGGTGGGCAACCACTCCTGGTCGCACCCGCTGATCCCGGAGCTCTCGCGGAGCGCGATCAGGGACGAACTGGGCCGCACCAGCGACGTGATCGAACAGACGCTGGGCGCCCCGCCCCTCTGGTACCGAGCCCCGTACGGCGCCTGGAACCGCAACTCCTTCGAGATCGGCGCCTCGATGGGCATGGAACCGATGGCCTGGACCGTCGACAGCCTGGACTGGACGAGGCCGGGAACCGACACCATCGTCCGCCGGGTCGAGCGGGGCGCGGCCCCCGGCGTCGTGATCCTCTCGCACGACGCGGGCGGCAACCGGTCCCAGAGCGTGGCGGCGCTGCGACGGTACCTCCCCGCGCTGCTCGGGAACGGCTACCGGCCGACGGTCCCTCACCGCGGGTGACGGCCGGGCACCGGAGGCCGCCCGGCCGTACGGGGTCCGCGGTGGACGTCCTCGGGTGCCTTCGGGCCCGTGCTACCGCGTCTCGACGAGCCGGGCGAAGACCACGACGTTCCCGTCGTACCCGCCGGCCTTCGAGTAGCCGCCGCCGCAGGTGATGACCCGGAGCTCGGCGTACCCGGTGTCGCCGTACACCCGGGCGCCGGGGAAGCCGTCCTTGGGGAAGACCTCGACGCCGTAGATCTCGAACACCGCCACCCTGCCGTCGTAGCGCTCCACCTCCACCTGCTGTCCCTTGGTCAGGGAGCCCAGACCGTAGAAGACGGCGGGACCGGCCAGGTTGTCGACATGGCCGACCACCACGGCCGTCCCGCGCTGGCCTGGGGCGATGCCGTTCTGGTACCACCCGGCGAGGTTCGGGTCCTGCGGGGGAGGCGCCTCGATCCAGCCGGCCGGGTCCAGGTTCACGTCGATCACGGGGGCGTCGACCTGGATGGACGGGATCTGCACGCGCGCGGCGGGGGCGTACGGGAGCGGCTGGACCGGATCACCGGCGACGGGGGCCGCCGTGGCCGGATCCCGGGCGCCGGCGACCGATGCCGCGGCGGCCGGTTGCGGCGGCCCGGCAGAGGTGTCCACTCCGTTGCGCATGAGGGCGATGCCGGTGAGCATCACCAGGGCGATGGCGCCCCAGGGTGTGCGTCTGCTCCGCTCGGCGCCCCACTGGTCCCGGCCCATGGTTCTCCCTTCGTCGCGACATCGCACAGGCTAGGTGCGCCGGTCACGGGCCGCGATCGGAGAGGGGCGAACGGGTGGCGGGCGGTCCTGCCGTCGCACGGGCGTCTTCTCTTCGGAGTAATGAGCGGATAAAACTTCTGACGCTCTGTGACCTGCGACTCCGTCAGTTCCTGACCTCGCACCACGGCGTGTCGGCTCACCGGGGTGGAGCAGTGCCGAAGTGCGTCGGCTGCGGTATTTGGTGAGGGTTCGTCATGGGACGCGTTCTCGTCCACTGATCCCGGAGAACAAGGCTCCGGGGCGCGCTTCCCGATGGAGGTTCAACGATGCGTGCTTCACGCGCTCTCGCGGTGACCGCGACCGCATTCGCGGCCGTCGGGCTCGCTGCCCCGCTGGCCGCTGCGGGCGGCGGCCCGGGCAGCAACCCGAACAATGCTCCGACCAACGTCACCGTCAACCCGTCCTCGGTCCACCAGGGCGCCACCCTGCAGATCAGCGCCGAGGGCTGCGGCCGCTCCGGCGGCAAGGTCTGGTCGAACGCGTTCCCGACGGTGAACCTGTCGCCGGGCCGGGTCGGCTATGCCACGGCGCGCATCCGGGACAACGCGACGCCCGGCCACTACAGCCTGTCCGTGAGGTGCAACGACAGCGACAACAACTTCGGAAGCGGCGGCAACGGCGGCAACGGCGGCGACGGGGGCAACGGCGGTGACCGCGACAACGCGGGCAACGGCGGCGACCGCAACAACGGCGGCAACGGCGGCAACGGCGGAGACCGCAACAATGGCGGCAACGGCGGAGACCGTGGCAACCGTGGCAACGAGACCGACCCGGTCGCGACGGCCCGCTTCACCGTGCTCCCCAGCCGGGGCGCACAGGGCGGTCTCGGTGGTTCCATCGGCCCGAGCTCCGTGGAGATGCAGGTAGGCGGCGGTCTTGCCGCCGCGGCGGCCGTGGGTGGTGCCGTCTTCATCGTCCGTCGCCGGATGAGCAATGCGGCGGCCTGAGGCGTCCGACCTCCCGCCCGGCCCGATACGCCCGTCGCCCCGAGTCCTGGACCAGGACCCGGGGCGACCGTCGTGCGGTGGGGAGCCGTGCCGTCAGTGCTGACGGCCGGTGCGGCGCCTGCGCAGGGCGAAGAAGGTGCCGGCCGCGGCGGCCGTCACGAGTGCCGAGCCTGCGGCGATCTCCACGGGGTCCACCGGGTCGATGCTGCCGCCGAGCCCGCCCAGCACACCGCTGGGAGTGGCGGTGGAGCTGGTGGTGGGTGCCGTCGTCGGGGTGGTGGTGGCACCGCCCGTGATGGAGAGGTTGGCCGTCCGCGTGGTGGTGCCGCAGCGGAACGTCACCTGGTGGACGGCACCCCGCCTGGCGTTCTGGTCGACCGTGGCGGTGGCCGACCTCCCGCGCGGGATCGTGACCGTGTCGAACACGCCCGACGACGCGGTCGCATCGCTGGTGCAGCCGACGGCGCCGAGGGTGACCCGCCCTCCCGGCGCGACCGTCGAGGGGGTGATGGTCGGCGTGAAGGTGGTGGACGTGCCGCCGGTGAGCACGTGGGCCGATGCGGCCGGTGTCATCAGGGCGCAGGCGGCGGCGCCCAGCAGAGCGACGGGTGCGACACGTATCGCGCGCATGGTTAATCCTCCGGGTCCCCGAGGAGCAGCCGCGGAACCGATTTCCGCACGGCGTGGGAAATGCACCTCGATGCCCGAAACGCTAGGAGTGCTCCATACCACCCGCGATCGGGGTCAGGCGAATGGGGCAGTCCTGTCCCCCGGCCGGCGCATCGGCCGGGGAACAGGACCGGCGCCCCGGCGCTATCCACCCGTGGCGTGCGGGAACAGGTCGACGAAAGGTGCGGTCGTGGCCGAGATGCCCCGGCCGAAGGGAGCGTCGAAGTCCCAGATGAGGAAGAGGAGAAACGCGATCAGCACGCTGAAGAGGCCGGCGAGCAGCAGTTCACGGAAGGTTCTGCGGATCTGGAGCGTGAAGATCAGCCCGACGGTCACCAGGGCTCCGGTGATGAGGCCGAACCAGACGACTCCCGGCATCGTCGCGCCGGCGTTCTGCCCCCGCGCACCACGGGCGTCGTCCACGGCGGCCACCTGGTCCACCAGCGGCTGGTAGGCCTGCCCCTCGTGGTCCGTGCGGGGTTCGTACTCCGTGACGTCGGCCTGTACCCGGTCGAGAAGTTCGGTGCCCTTCTCGGTGAGGGTGCCGTGGTCGGTCATGGCCTGCCACTCGTCTCCGACGACATAGGTCACGTACGCGTCGACGTCCTTGCGGATGCGGTCGCGCACCTCGGCCGGGTAGACCGCGGAGCGTGCACTGACCTCGTGCAGGGCCTGGGCCTCCAGGCGCACCGACTCCTGGGCGGCGCTGCGGCCCTCCCAGACGCCCGCGATGGCCAGGCCGAGCACGATCGCGTAGACCACGCCGATCATCATCGTCATGTACTCGATGACGTCGGGCGTCTCCGACGGGTCGTCGTCGTCGCCGATCCGGCGGTTGTTGAGGATGGCGATGGTCAGGACGACGGCACAGGCCGAGGCCATCGCGATGGTCAGAACGAGCCATTCCGACATGGGTTCCCTTCGCGGTCAGCGGGACGATCGGGGCCGCAGCACTGCTACGGCGAAGACGGCGGGGGCGGTGATCACCAAGGTGAGCGAGACGAGTGAGGAGCCGGACCTGGGTGCCTTGCGGGCCGGCTTGCGGTAGGTGGGCAGGGCGACCGGCTCGGGGGCGGGAATGGCGGGCCGAACCGAGGGTGAGGGTGAGGGCGAGGGTGACGGGGTCGGGGTCAGGGGCGGGGGTGGTGGCGGTGGTGCGGGTTCGGGTTCCTGTGCGGGTTCCGGTGCGGGCGGCGGGGGCGGCGGGGGCGGTGCGGGAGCCGGAGGCGGCGGGGGAGGCGGCGGGGGAGGAGGCGGCGGTGGGGTCTCGGGCTCGGGCGGGGGAGGTGGAGGCGGCGGGGGCGGCGGGGGCGGTTCGGGCTCGGTGATGACGGCCTCGCACTCCCCGTCGCCGGCGACGGCGACGGACGAGCCGCCCTCCCCCTGCCCGATGGAGGCGACCGCGCAGGAGTCGCCGGCCGCGGGCGCGGGTACGGCGAGCAGCCAGAGCAGAGCGGTGGCGGCCGCGAGCCGCGATATGCGTGATCCGTACACGCCGGGGAGCATGGTCCCCGCCGTGGCGGGACACGCGGTGAACCCGCCTGATTCGCCCGATGGTGGGGACCTCGGGGGATCTGTGTTTGCGCCCCGAAAACTTTCCCGGCGGTGCATTGAACACGGCGGTGCCCCACGCCCGTACCAAGGGCCATGAAAGACGCGAACCCGCGTCCCAAACGGCAGAAGGACAACGGGAGTCGACATGAATACCTGGCGGAACGCCTCGCTCGCGGTGACGACGATGGCCCTGTTGGCGCTGACGACGGCGTGCGGTCAGGAGAATGGCGCGTCGTCCACCGACAGCCGGCCCGTGGGCAACGCGGCCCCCGCACAGCAGCCGGCCGACAGCGGCTACGGCTCGGACGGGGGCTACGGCTCCGCGGCGGACACCGACGCGGCGGCGTCGAGGGAGGCCGGACAGCTCGCGGTGTGGGACAGCAAGGAACTGGGCAAGGTGCTGACCGACAGCGAGGGTTTCACGCTCTACCGTTTCGACAAGGACACCGCGCAGCCTCCGAAGTCCACGTGCGAGGGTGACTGCGCGAAGACCTGGCCGGTGGTGCCCGCCGGGAACGCCACGGCAGCCGCGGGCACCGACGCCGCACTGATCGGCGAGGTCACCAGGGCCGACGGGTCGAAACAACTCACCGTCGCGGGCTGGCCGATGTACCGGTATGCCAAGGACACCGGCCCTGGGGAATCCAACGGGCAGGGTGTCGGCGGGACGTGGTTCGCCGCGGCGCCGGACGGAAAGAAGGCGGCGGTGAACGCGGACGGGCCGGTCGGCTCCGCGCCGGCGGATCTCGCCGGACTTTCGGTCCGCAAGGACCCCGAACTCGGAAACATCGTCGTCGACAAAAGGGGTATGACGGTTTACCGCTTCAAGAAGGATTCGGCCTGGCCGATGAAGTCGGCGTGCACGGGCGACTGCCTCAAGAAGTGGCCGGTCGTCAGCCCTGTGGCGAAGAACGACGTCGAGGGTGTCACCACGAAGGGATTTGTCACCTTCGACCGACCCGACGGCATCCAGCAGCAGTCGGTCGACTGCTGGCCGATCTACACCTTCTCCGGCGACGCGGCGCCGGGAGACACCAACGGCCAAGGTGTCGGCGGGACATGGTACGCCGTGTCTCCCGACGCCAAGCTGGTCGGTGCCACCAAGTAGGACCCCGGAACGCACTTTCGTACCGGTCCGTCGCCGCGTGTTCACACGCAGCGACGGGCCGTTGCACATGCCACCGGTGTGTGACCAATAACGGATCTCTAATTTCCGTTTCCACTCGCTCTCCTGGCGGCCGGTCAGTAGCCTCTGGTCAACACTGACCATGAACATGGCCGGATCGCCGTGGCGACTTGTTGGAGACATCGATGGAGCGTCCCGCCTGGGCACCGCAGGGCATTGACATCTCGGTGCCGAGTGTGTCTCGCATGTACGACTTCTATCTGGGCGGTTCGCACAATTTCGAGGTGGACCGGGAAGCGGCCCGCAAGGCCATGGAGTTCCTGCCGGGGCTTCCCAAGATCATGCAGGCGAATCGGGCCTTCATGCGCAGGGCGGTCCACTACGCAACCCATTCGGGCATCAGCCAGTTCCTGGACATCGGCTCCGGCATACCGACATTCGGCAATGTCCATGAAGTCGCCCAGGCGGCCGACCCGGAGGCCAGGGTCGTCTACGTCGACCACGACCCGGTCGCCGTCGCGCACAGCCAGGCGGTCCTCGAGGGCAACGAGCGGAGCATGGTCGCCGCGGCGGACCTGCGCAAACCCCGTGACATCCTGGACAATCCGGAGATCCGCGGACTCCTCGACCTGGACAAGCCCGTGGCCCTGCTGCTCGTGGCGGTGCTCCACTTCATCGAGGACGCCGACGACCCGTACGCGGCGGTCGCCGAACTGCGGGAGGAGCTGGCTCCCGGCAGCCTGCTCATCCTGACCCATGCCTCGTACGAGGGCATTCCGCTCTCGCAGGAGGAGGCGGGCGGGGCGGTCGGCGTCTACCGCAACATCCGCAACCCGCTGATCATGCGGTCGCCCGCGGAGATCAGCCGTTTCTTCGAGGGTTACGAGATGGTCGAGCCCGGACTCGTCTCCATGCCCGACTGGCGCCCAGAGTCCCCCGAGGGCCGGGCGCAGGAAGATCCGTTCGCCTTCTCGGGCTTCGCCGGGGTTGGGCGCAAGGCGTGAGCATTCCCGCCCAGGCGTCCGGTACACCGGACGCGGAACCGGACGGTCCCGAGGGCCGGCTCCGAAGATTCGCCACCATCTGGAGCCGGGCCATCTTCCCCTCCACGGCAACCTCGATGACCCGCGCGGAGTTCGAGCAGCATCTGCTGCCGCTGGCCCGGGAGCTGGACACGATCCTGCACGCGCGGCCCTTCGACGCGACACCCGCCCAGCGGGTGGGAGGCGCACTGGTCGCCGCCCACTGCACGGATCCCGACGCCCTGAGTTCCACGCTCGGCGTCATCGACTCGTACCTGGTGCTCTACTGCGGCGGCAACGGGCCGGTGGTGCTGTCCACCGAGGACAGCCGTGCCCGGTGCGCGCGCATCCAGCACGCGTTGGCCGGCGGGTTCACGCAGGCGCTCCGCGAACGCACCCTCACCGAACAGGAGGCCATCGCACGCTCGGCACTCACCGCTCGTTCGCACGCCGAACAGGCGCTGCACGCGACCGAGGCACGCTTCCGCGCCGTGTTCAAGGACGCCGCCATCGGGATCGGCATCGCCGACCTGGACGGCAACATCCTGGAGATCAACGACACCCTCACCCGGATGTTCGGCGGGCTGGAGCACCACGTCCGCAGCCACAAGGTGAACGAGTGGGTCCACCCGGAGGACTCGCCGCACGTGTGGAAGTACTACGACGAACTCGTACGCGGCGAGCGCGAGCACTACAGCGTCGAGAAGCCGTACTACCGCAACGACGGCACCGTGCTGTGGACCAACCTCACGGTGTCGCTGCTGCGGGACTCGGAGGGGCGGCCCGAGTACCAGCTCGCCCTCATGGAGGACACCACCGAACGGCGGCTGCTCAACCTGCGGCTGCGGTACGAGGCCACCCATGACGCGCTCACCGGCCTGCCCAACCGGACCCTGTTCTTCGAACGCCTGGAGAAGGCCCTCGCGCTCAGGGAGGGCATGCGCTTCGGGCTCTGCTACCTCGACCTCGACGGCTTCAAGGCGATCAACGACAGCCTCGGCCACGCGGCCGGCGACCGGCTGCTGGTCGAGGTCGCCGACCGGCTGCAGAGCTGTGCGACCGCTCCCGGTGAGATGGTCGCCCGGCTCGGCGGGGACGAGTTCGTGGCCCTGACGACCGGCCCCCGTACCGAGGAAGAGGTCGACGAGCTGGCCGGACGCATCCTCTCGGCGCTCGCCACGCCCATGCGCCTGGACGGGCGGGAGCTGACCGTACGCGGATCCATCGGCGTCGTCGAAGGACCGTCCGGCGAACGTACCGCCGCCGAGGTGCTGCGCAGCGCGGACATCACCATGTACCGGGCCAAGGCGGCGGGTGGCAACCGCTTCGCGATCGCCGACGCCGAGGCCGATGCCCGCGCCATCACCCGGCACGGGCTGACGACAGCCCTGCCCACGGCGCTGGACCGCGGGGAGTTCTTCATCGAGTACCAGCCGCTGGTGCACCTGGGCGACGGCAGTGTGCACGGCGCGGAGGCGCTGGTGCGCTGGTGCCACCCGCAGCACGGCGTCCTGGGGCCGGACCGCTTCATCCCCCTCGCCGAGCACACGGGGCTCATCGTGCCGCTCGGGCGCTGGGTGCTGGAGGAGTCCGTCCGCCAGGCCAACTTCTGGCAGGAGCGGCACACCGACGGAGGTCCGCTGCGGATCAACGTCAACCTCTCGCCCACCCAGCTCCACCACCCCAGGCTGGTCGCCGAGACCGTCGACGTGCTGGAACGCTCGGGACTGGAACCGGGTGCGCTCTGCCTGGAGGTCACCGAGTCCGCGCTGATCGGCGCCGACGACGACCTGCTCAAGCCGCTGCGCCAACTGGCCGAGATGGGCGTCGCCATCGCCCTCGACGACTTCGGGACGGGCTACTCGAACCTGGCGAACCTGCGGCGTCTGCCGGTCAGCGTGCTCAAGCTGGATCGTTCCTTCACGCAGGGGATGCAGCACCATCCGGCGGACCCGGTCGACCTGAAGATCGTCGAGGGCATCGTCTCGCTCGCCCACAGCCTGGACCTCGCGGTCACGGTGGAGGGCGTGGAGACCGGCGCCCAGGCCGAGCAGCTGAGGCAGCTCGGCTGCGACACGGCGCAGGGCTGGTACTACGCCAGGCCGGGCGCACCGGACCGGATCCACTCGCTGCTGCTGGCGGACGCGGTCTGACGGCTTCCCCTCAGCCGCCGGACGGGCCGGGCCCGCCGGCGGCCGCGGGGACGGCGTGCGGCCCCGTGCCGAGCAGCATGCGCTGCAGCTCGCGTGCCGCGCGCGGCGGTTCGACGTCACTGCGGTGCGCGAGAGCGATCGTGCGCCGCAGGCCCGGCGAGGCCAGCGGAGTCGTCCGCAGATCCTGCCCGGCCCTGACGGCGACCATGCGGGGTACCACCGCGATCCCGAGCCCCGCCCGTACGAAGCCCAGTACGGCGTCCATCTCCCCGCCCTCCACCGTGAACGACGGCTCGAAGCCCTCCGCGCGGCATGCGGCGACGGTCAGCTCCCGCAGGTCGTAGCCGTGCCGGAACATCACGAGCGGCTCGTTCTCCAGATCGGCGACGTGCACGGCGCCCCTGCGCCCGGGCGCAGGGCGGGCCGAGGACGACACCACCACGAGGTCCTCGTGCAGCAGCTCGACCGTGGTCAGCGCGGGTGAGGCCGCGGGCAGCGGCAGTACGAGCAGCGCGAGGTCCAGGGCGCCCCGCGCCAGCTCGCGCACGAGGTCATGGGATCCGCCCTCCTCGATCAGGAGCTGGATCCCCGGGTGTGCGCCGTGGAAGGCGCGCAGCACATCGGGCAGCAGACCGGTGCAGACGCTCGGGGTGGCGCCGAGCCTGATCCGTCCCCGGCGCAGCTGGACCAGCTCCTGCACCTCGTGCCGTGCGGTGTCGGCGTCGGCAAGGATCCGGCGGGCCAGCGGCAGGAGGGCCTCGCCGGCGTCCGTGAGTGTGATGTTGCCCCGCGCGCGGCTGAACAGTTCGGCGCCCAGCTCGTTCTCCAGTGCCTTGATCTGCTGGGAGAGGGAGGGCTGGGACACGTGCACCACTTCGGCGGCCCGCGTGAAGTGCCTGGCCTCGGCCACGGCCACGAAGTAGGTGAGCTGCTGGAAGTGCATGGGACCGACGATAGCGAGTCGCATAGCCGATGCCTATGAACATGACTCGTTTCATGTCTTGGACTGATGGCACCTCTCGCCTCTAGCGTCGTGTCCATGGCATTGGCAACGCGGACGGACCGACGGCCGTCCATGACGCGTACGCTCTGGGACTCGTCCGTCGGCAAGAAGACGATCATGGCTGTGAGCGGCCTGATCATGCTCGGCTACCTGGTTGTCCACATGCTGGGCAACCTGAAGATCTTCTTCGGATCCGACGAGTTCAACCACTACGCGCACTGGCTCCGGACCGTCGGAGACCCTTTCCTGCACTACGAGTGGGCGCTGTGGATCATCCGCGTGGTGCTCGTCGCGGCCGTCGTCCTGCACGCCGTCTCCGCGTACCAGCTGAGCCGCCGTGACCTCAGGGCGCGCCCGACGGCGTACGTGCACAAGAAGGCGCGTGCGAGCTACGCCACCCGCACCATGCGCTACGGCGGCATCATCCTCGCGCTGTTCATCGCCTGGCACATCCTGGACCTGACGACCGGCACCGTGCACCCGGGCGGCTTCCAGTCCGGGCACCCCTACCAGAACGTGCTCGACACCTTCTCCACCTGGTACGGCAACGTCGTATACATCGTCGCCGTGCTGGCCCTCGGCCTGCACGTCCGGCACGGACTCTGGAGCGCCGCGCAGACCCTCGGCGTGGGCAACGCCGCCCGCAATCGTGTCCTGAAGACCCTCGCCACTGTCCTCGCAGTGGCGCTGACGGCCGGATTCGTCTCCGTGCCCGTCGCCGTCATGACCGGAGTGGTGAGCTGACATGAGTGACTACACGAACTACCGGACCGGCGAGCCCCTCGTCGACTCCAAGGCGCCCGACGGCCCCGTCGCGGAACGCTGGGACACCCGCCGCTTCCAGGCGAAGCTCGTCAACCCCGCCAACCGCCGCAAGCACACCGTCATCGTCGTCGGCACCGGACTGGCCGGCGGTTCGGCCGGCGCGACCCTGGCCGAACAGGGCTATCACGTCGTCCAGTTCTGTTTCCAGGACTCGCCCCGCCGGGCCCACTCCGTCGCCGCGCAGGGCGGCATCAACGCGGCCAAGAACTACCGCAACGACGGCGACTCCGTGCACCGGCTCTTCTACGACACCGTCAAGGGCGGCGACTTCCGCGCACGGGAGTCCAACGTCCACCGCCTGGCCGAGATCTCCGTGGAGATCATCGACCAGTGCGTCGCCCAGGGTGTCCCCTTCGCCCGCGAGTACGGCGGCCTCCTGGACAACCGCTCCTTCGGCGGCGTCCAGGTCTCCCGCACCTTCTACGCCCGCGGCCAGACCGGGCAGCAGCTTCTCCTCGGCGCCTACCAGGCGCTCTCGCGTCAGATCGCCGCGGGCAACGTCGACCTGCACGCCCGCACCGAGATGCTCGACCTGATCGTCGTCGACGGGAGGGCCCGCGGCATCGTGGCCCGTGACCTGGTCACCGGGAAGATCGACACCTACTTCGCGGACGCGGTCGTCCTGGCCAGCGGCGGGTACGGCAACGTCTTCCACCTGTCGACCAACGCCATGAACTCCAACGCCACCGCGATCTGGCGCGCCCACCGCCGGGGCGCGTACTTCGCGAACCCCTGCTTCACCCAGATCCACCCCACCTGCATCCCGCGCACCGGCGACCACCAGTCCAAGCTGACGCTGATGAGTGAATCCCTGCGCAACGACGGCCGCATCTGGGTCCCCAAGGCCAAGGGCGACCAGCGGCCCGCCAACGAGATCCCCGAGCAGGAGCGCGACTACTACCTGGAGCGCATCTACCCCGCCTTCGGGAACCTCGTGCCCCGCGACATCGCCTCCCGCGCCGCGAAGAACGTCTGCGACGAGGGCCGCGGCGTCGGACCGGGCGGCCAGGGCGTCTACCTCGACTTCGCGGAGGCCATCCAGCGGATGGGCAGGGCCGCCGTCGAGGAGAAGTACGGCAACCTCTTCGACATGTACGCGCAGATCACCGCGGAGAACCCGTACGAGACGCCGATGCGCATCTATCCTGCCGTGCACTACACGATGGGCGGGCTCTGGGTCGACTACGACCTCCAGACCACGGTCCCCGGTCTCTTCGCGATCGGTGAGGCCAACTTCTCCGACCACGGAGCCAACCGGCTCGGTGCCTCCGCGCTGATGCAGGGCCTCGCCGACGGTTACTTCGTCCTGCCGTCCACCATCAACGACTACCTCGCCCGCCACCCGCACAGCGAGACAATCGACGCCGGCCACCCGGCGGTCGCCGAGGCCGTCGCCGAGACCGAGGACCGCATCAACCTTCTCCTCGCCGTCGACGGGGACCGCACCCCGGACTCCTTCCACCGCGAGATCGGTGAACTCATGTGGGAGTTCTGCGGGATGGCCCGCACCGAGGAAGGACTGCGCAAGGCCCTGGACCGCATCCCGCAGATCCGCGAGGAGTTCTGGCGCCGCATCAAGGTGCCGGGCACCGGCGAACAGCTCAACCAGTCGCTGGAGAAGGCCAACCGCATCGTCGACTACCTGGAGCTCGCCGAGCTGATGTGCCTCGACGCCCTGCACCGCGCCGAATCCTGCGGCGGCCACTTCCGCGAGGAGTCGCAGACCCCGGACGGCGAAGCCGCCCGCAGGGACGAGGAGTTCTCCTACGCCGCCGCCTGGGAGTTCAGCGCCACCGGCGACGCCCCCGTCCTGCACAAGGAAGACCTCGTCTTCGAGTACGTCCACCCCACCCAGCGGAGCTACGCATGAAGCTCACCCTGCGCGTCTGGCGCCAGCAGAACGCCGAGGCGCCCGGCGCCATGGCCACCTACGAAGTCGACGGCATCTCCCAGGACATGTCGTTCCTGGAGATGCTCGACACCCTCAACGAGGAGCTCATCCTCGGCGGGGACGAGCCCGTCGCCTTCGACCACGACTGCCGTGAAGGCATCTGCGGCGCGTGCAGTCTCGTCATCAACGGCGACGCCCACGGCCCCGAACGCACCACCACCTGCCAGCTGCACATGCGGTCCTTCCGGGACGGCGACACGATCGACATCGAGCCGTGGCGCGCCTCGGCCTTCCCCGTCGTCAAGGACCTCGTCGTCGACCGTTCGGCCTTCGACCGGATCATCCAGTCCGGCGGATACATCTCCGCCCCCACCGGGACGGCACCCGACGCACACGCCACCCCCGTGCCCAAGCAGGACGCCGACTTCGCCTTCGAGCACGCCGAGTGCATCGGCTGCGGTGCCTGCGTCGCCGCCTGCCCCAACGGCTCGGCGATGCTGTTCACCTCGGCCAAGATCAACCACCTCAACGTGCTCCCGCAGGGCGCACCCGAGCGTGAGACCCGGGTGCTCGACATGGTCTCCACCATGGACGAGGAGGGATTCGGGGGCTGCACCCTGACAGGCGAGTGCGCGACGGCCTGCCCCAAGGGCATTCCGCTGCCGTCGATCGCCGCGATGAACAAGGAGTGGCTGCGGGCCACGCGCAAGGTACGCCGCTGACCGCGGCGCCGACCGGGGCGGCGAGGGCTCAGACCGTCCGCAGAGCCCTCGCAAGATAGGCCGCCGTGCGACTCCCCGCCGCCCGCGCGACCTGCGACGGGGAGCCCGTGGCGACGATCCGGCCGCCCCGGTCCCCGCCGCCCGGCCCCAGGTCGATCACGTGGTCCGCGCCGGCCACGACCGCCATGTCGTGTTCCACGACCACCACGGTGTCGCCCGCGTCGACCAGGCCGTGCAGCTGCCGCATGAGCACCTCCACGTCGGCCGGGTGCAGGCCCGTCGTCGGCTCGTCCAGCAGATACAGGGTGTGCCCCCGCCGGACGCGCTGAAGCTCCGTGGCCAGCTTGATCCGCTGCGCCTCCCCGCCCGACAGCTCCGTCGCCGGCTGGCCGAGCCGCAGATAGCCGAGCCCCACGTCGAGCAGCGCCCGCAGACTGCGCTCCGCCGCCGGTGTTCCGGCAAGGAACGTGGCCGCCGACGCCACGGTCAGATCCAGGACCTCTGCGATCGTGAGGCCGCGCAGGGTGACCTCCAGGGTCCGCCGGTTGTAGCGGGCACCGTGGCAGTCCGGGCAGGGAGCGTACGTACTGGGCAGGAAGAGCAGCTCCACGGAGACGAAACCCTCGCCCTGGCAGGTCTCGCAGCGCCCGCCCGCCACGTTGAACGAGAAGCGCCCCGCCCGGTACCCCCGCTCCCGCGCCGTCTCCGTGCCCGCGAACAGCTTCCGTACGACGTCGAACAGTCCGGTGTACGTGGCCAGGTTGGACCGGGGCGTGCGGCCGATGGGCTTCTGGTCCACCTGCACCAGACGGTCCACCGCCTCCAGCCCGCGGGCCGACGCGCAGCCGTGTGCCACGGGTGCGCCGGGGTCCTGCGCCGGGTCCGCCGCCCGCCGGTCGGCGAGAACCCCCGCCAGGACGTCACCGACCAGGGTCGACTTGCCCGACCCCGAGACCCCCGTCACGGCGGTCAGCACACCGAGCGGGAACGAGGCGTCGACACCACGCACGTTGTGCCGGTCGACCCCGAACAGGGTGATCCAGCCGGCCGGGGCGCGCGCCTCCCGCTCCGGCAGCGGCTCCTCGTCGAACAGGAACCGGCGGGTCGCGGACTCCGCCACCCCGGCCAATCCCGCCGGCGGCCCGCTGTGCAGGACCCGGCCGCCGTGCTCGCCCGCCAGCGGCCCCACGTCCACCAGCCAGTCGGCCTGCCGCACCACGTCCATCTGGTGCTCCACCACGAAGACCGAGTTCCCCGCCTCCCTCAGCCTTCCGAGGACGCGGAGCAGGGACTCCGTGTCCGCCGGATGGAGGCCGGCCGACGGTTCGTCCAGTACATAGACGACACCGAAGAGCCCCGAGCGCAGCTGCGTGGCGAGACGCAGCCGTTGCAGCTCGCCCGAGGACAGGGTCGGGGTCGTGCGGTCCAGACTGAGGTAGCCCAGGCCCAGCTCCGACACGGGTTCGATCCGGGCCAGCAGGTCGGCCGTCAGCACGTGCGCCGTGCCGTCGCCACCGGCCGCACGCAGCACCTCGGTGAGGGACGTCAGGGGCAGGGCGACGAGGTCGGCGATCGTCCGGCCGGCGAAGGTGACCGCCAGCGCCTCGGGCCGCAGCCGGCTGCCGCGGCACACGGGGCACGGCTCGGCGGTCAGGAAACGCTCCGCCTTCGCCCGCAGCGCACGGCTGCGGGAATCGGCGAACGTGTGCATCACATAGCGCCGCGCACTCATGTACGTGCCCTGATAGGGGCGCTGGATCCGGCCCGCCTCGCGGACCGGGTGGACGGTGACCACCGGCTGCTCGTCGGTGAACAGGATCCACTCCCGGGTCCGCGGATCGAGCTCCCGCCACGGCCGGTCCACGTCATGACCGAGCGCGTCCAGCACATCGCGGAGGTTCTTGCCCTGCCACGCGCCCGGCCAGGCCGCGATCGCCCCCTCCCGGATCGACAGGGAGGGGTCGGGGACGAGCAGTTCCTCGGTGGTGCGGTGGATCCTCCCCAGCCCGTGACACTCGGGGCACGCCCCGGCCGCCGTGTTGGGCGAGAACGCGTCGGAGTCGAGCCGTCCGGCTCCCGCCGGGTAGTCGCCCGCGCGGGAGAACAGCATGCGCAGCGAGTTGGAGAGGGTCGTGACGGTTCCCACCGAGGACCGCGAACCGGGCGCCGACCGGCGCTGCTCCAGGGAGACGGCAGGTGGCAGACCGGTGATCTCACCGACAAGGGGTGCCCCGACCTGATGGATCAGCCGGCGGGCATAGGGGGCGACCGACTCGAAGTAGCGGCGCTGTGCCTCGGCGTAGATGGTCCCGAACGCGAGTGAGGACTTTCCCGAGCCCGAGACGCCGGTGAAGACCGTGAGGGTGTCGCGCGGGATGTCGACGTCCACAGCACGGAGGTTGTGCTCGCGAGCGCCGCGCACCCGGACGTAGGGATCGTGAGGGGTCGGCATGAGCGGTACGGCTCCGTAACGGTCGGCGACGGACATGGCTGTGCCGGTGATCCTGCCGCATCGTCGTGGGCGGGAGGATCACCGGCCGGCGGGCGCCGTGGGCGGCGGGACCTACACCATCGGGTCCATGCCCCGGTCCTGCATGCCGCTCTCCTGCTCGCTCTGCTCGCGCAGGCGGCGGGCCTTGTCCTGGAGCCGCTGACGCTGCTCCGGGTCGGTGGCGCGCTCCGCGGCCTCCTTCAGTTCCTCCGCCTTGGCGCGCATCTGCTGGGCACGACCGCCTGACTCACCTGCAACGCTCATGATCACTCCTGGATCTGTGGGGGAGCGGACAGGATCAGCGAAGCAGCGGCCCGGCCACCGTGCATCTCGAACGGCCACCCACCGCGATCGGCGCAGGCGGGCGCCGGTGCCCACCCGTGCGGATGAAGGTTCGTCCCGTGCGTGAGGGGTACGCGAGGGGCGACCACGCGACGCCGCGGGACAGGAGGAAGACCATGAGTGAGCGCCGGCCCCAGGCAGCCGCCGACACGGACGGGAAGAGCGCCGACACGCCCCTTCCCAGGGACATGCCCGACCAGCAGATACAGGACGGCGAAGATCCGCTCGATGTGCCCGTCCTGCCCGAGACACCGGGACAGGAGGCGGGCGCCGCTACCGAGGACGGCCGCGGGGAGCTCCCGGACCTGGACGAGTCGGGAGCGGGCCGCGACAAGGCACGGCAGGCGGGTGTCCATCCCGAGCACCCCACGCCGGACGAGCAGGCCGGCTGAGCGGTCCTCGCGGGGCGAACCCGGTGGGTGCCACGGTGAGGGACGCTCGACCGGCCCCTCCCGAAGGCGCCCGCCGGGGCCGCTCCACGCCACCGCCCCCTCCTCGGCGGCGGGCCTCCCGGCCGCAGGGATGACAGGATTGAGCCATGGACGTATGGCGCAGGAACCGGGTGACGGTGACGGGCCGCGAGGACGGTCCGGTGGTGGTGCTCGCCCACGGGTTCGGATGCGATCAGAACATGTGGCGCCTGGTGGTACCCCTCCTGGAAGACAGGATGCGGGTCGTTCTCTTCGACCATGTGGGGGCGGGACGCTCCGACCCGTCCGCCTGGGACCCGGAGAAGTACTCCACGGTGGAGGGGTACGCGCGAGACGTCGCCGCTGTCTGCCACGAGTTCGCGCCCGCGCCCGTGACGTTCGTGGGGCACTCGGTGAGTTCCATGATGGGTGTGGTGGCCTCGGTACGGGAGCCGGACCTCTTCGACGGACTGGTCCTGCTCACTCCGTCGCCGCGCTACATCGACGACGCCGGTTACCGGGGCGGATTCAGTGCACAGGACATCGATGAGCTCCTGGACTCGCTGGAGAGCAATTACCTGGGGTGGTCCGCGACGATGGCCCCCGTGATCATGGGGAATCCGGAACGCCCCGAGCTCGGCGAGGAGCTCACCAACAGCTTCTGCCGCACCGATCCGGAGATCGCACGGGTATTCGCACGTACGACGTTCCTCTCCGACAACCGCGCCGACCTGGCCCGGGTCACGGTCCCGACCCTGATCGCCCAGTGCGCGCGCGACGCCATCGCCCCGCCCGAGGTGGGCGCCTTCGTGCACGAGCAGATCCCGGGCAGCGAACTGGTCACGCTGGACGCGACGGGCCACTGCCCCCAGTTGAGCGCCCCACGGGCCACGGCCGACGCCATCGCCTCCTTCGTCCCGGAGCGGTGATGCGCGACCCGGAGGCCGACGGGAACGAGGCGAGCCGGGCCACGGGAGCCGCCGAACCCCGGCAGACGGAACTGGCGGCTCTGCTGGGCGACAGTGCCGAGGACCTGTACGAGAACGCGCCGTGCGGCTACCTCTCCACCCTGCTGGACGGCCGGATCGTCAAGGTCAACGGCACGCTCCTCAAGTGGCTCGGCCGACGGCGCGAGGAACTGGTGGGCCACGAACGGTTCTCCGACCTGCTCACCGTCGGTGGCCGGCTCTACCACGAGACGCATTTCGCCCCGCTGCTGAGCATGCAGGGGGAGGTCAGCGGAATCGCCCTGGACCTGGTGGCCGCCGACGGCGGCGTGCTGCCCGTCCTGGTCACGTCGACCGTCCGGACCGGCACCGACGGTGAGCCCCTGCTGATCCGCACCACCCTCCTGGACGCCCGTGACCGGCGTTCGTACGAGCGGGAGCTGCTGCGCGCCCGGCGGGAGGCCGAACACGAACGGGAACGGCTGCAGCGGCTCGCGACCACCCTGCAGCGCTCGCTGCTGCCGCCCGTGCTCGTGCCCGTGCCCGGTCTGGACGTGGCCGCGCACTACCACATCGCCTCGTCCGACGAAGTGGGCGGCGATTTCTACGACCTCTTCCCGCTGACGTCCGGCAGCTGGGGGTTCTTCCTCGGGGACGTCCGCGGCAAGGGCGCTTCCGCCGCGGCAGTGACCTCCCTCGCCCGCTACACCCTGCGCGCGGCGGCCGTCCACGACCGCGACCCCGCCACGGTCCTGAGTGCCCTCAACACCCTGCTCACCCAGGACGAGCACCAGGACGACGAGCCCCGCTTCTGCACGGTGATCTTCGGTCTGCTGGCACCCGAGGGCGAACACCGGGGGTTCCGGGTCGTCCTGGCCAGCGGCGGCCACCCGCCGGCCGTCCTCCTGCGTGCCGACGGGAGCGCCGACTTCCTCCCGACTCCGGGTGGCCAGCTGATCGGCGTGCTCCCGGACGCGGACTTCGCCAGCACCGTCGTGCACCTGGGCCTCGGCGACACGCTGCTGCTCTACACGGACGGTCTGACCGAGGCGAAAACCACCACGGGCGACGGGCGGTACGGGGACGAGGCCCTCCTGGAGTTCGCCCGGGCCCTGGCCCCGGCCTCGGCCCCGGCCACCATCGAAGCCCTCACCGGGCTCCTGGACTCCCTCGGTGAGGGCCTCGACGACGACACCGCGCTCCTGGCCCTCAGCGTGCCCGCCGAACTCGCGCCCGAGGCCGGCGGGGAGGGGCCCGGTCAGGCGGAGCCGTGAGGCGTGGGTCCGGCCGGACGCGTGCCGGTCTCCTCCAGGGTGGGCGTCGTGAGAACGACGCCCGGCCGCCGGCCGTATGCGACCTGGACGGAACACTCGCGGACACCGGCCACCGGCAGCACTTCCAGGCGGGGGCGCGGCGGGACCGGGCGCGGCGCGACGACGACCGGCGGCCGGCCCGCCACACCAAGCTGGAGATCCTGAAGCGGCTGGGCCGGGAGCGTGAGCTACGAGTCCTCGTCGATGAACGACGAGCTGGTCTGTGACGCGGCCGAACGGGCCGGATTCCCGGTCGTGCGTGCCCGGTGGGCCGTTCCCTCCCCGAGCTGAAGGACGCGCAGGAGCGCGAGGGGCGTACCTGAACTCGGGGCGTGACCGATCAGGCGAGGGTGTACCCGGCCGTGCGAAGGACCGCCTGATCGTGCGTGCGAAGGGCTGCGGCGGACGGGACCCCGGTCGTGCGGCGGGCCGCGGCCTGCGGGACCGCGTGCGGCGGGCCGGCCCGGTCAGGCCTTCTCGTCGAGCCGGAAGCCGACTTTGAGGCCCACCTGGTAGTGGGCGATCCGGCCGTCCTTGATGTGGCCGCGGACCTGCGTCATCTCGAACCAGTCGAGATTGTGCAACGTTTCGGAGGCTCTTGCGACGCCGTTGCGGATCGCCGCGTCCAGACCCTCCTCGGAGGATCCTACGATTTCGGTGACCCGATAGGTGTGATTGGACATCAAATGTCTCCTTTCGTGATTCCACGGTGCCCTACTCCGGGGCCGCGCGCGAGGCGCCACGAGCGGTGATCGGTGGGGGACGGGCCTTGACCTGTCGATTGGTCCATACCAAACTTCCAGCCACCCGTGCGAGCGCCGCCCGCAGTCCCCCCATCCGGGTCCTGTAACTCGTCGTGCCGTTTCGCAGAAGGTGACGCTCGTGAAGATCCGCATACTGGCCGGAGCCGTCGCGCTCGTATCCTCCGTCGTGCTGGGCGGCTGCGGCTACTTCCCCGGATCGGGTGACGACGGCCGCACGGTGACGGTGTGGCTGATGAAGGGCAGCGTCTCGCAGGACTTCCTGGACCGCTTCACGGAGTCCTACGAGGACGAACACCCTTCTGTCGAACTGGAGTTCGTTGTCCAGGAGTGGGGTGGCATCGGCCCCAAGGTCATGAAGACCCTCGAGGGCGACGACGCCCCGGACGTCATCGAGGTCGGCAACACCCAGGTCGCCCAGTACGCCGAGAGCGGCAGACTGCGCGATCTCACCCTGGAAGCGATGCGTGACCTGGGCGGGGAGGACTGGCTCCCGGGGCTCGCGGAGCCGGGCAGCGTCAACGGGGGGCAGTACGGCATTCCCTGGTACGCCGCCAACCGCGTCGTGATCTACGACAAGGACCTCTTCGAGCAGGCGGGTGTCACCGCCCCTCCCCGGACCCGCGAGGAGTGGATCGAGATCACCGGGAAGCTGAACGGCGGGGACCGGCAGGGCATCTACCTCGCCGGTCAGAACTGGTACGTCCTCGCCGGGTTCATCTGGGACGAGGGCGGCGAACTGGCCGACGACAGCAGCGGGGACTGGGAGGGCGCCCTCCACTCGCCCGCCGCGCTCAGGGGCATGGACTTCTACAAGCGGCTGCAGGCACTCGGCAGTGGCCCCAAGGACGCCGACGAGCAGACGCCCCCCGAGACCGACGTCTTCGCCAAGGGGAACGTCGCGCAGATCATCGCGGTCCCCGGCAGCGCCGCCCTCATCGAGCAGCAGAACCCCGAACTCAAGGGCAGGCTCGGCTACTTCCCGGTTCCCGGCAAGAGCGCCAAGAAGCCGGGAGCCGTCTTCACCGGCGGGTCGGACCTGATCGTCCCGGAACACGCCGACCAGCGCAGCGAAGGCATCGAGGTCGTCAAGGCACTGGCGAGCGAGCAGTGGCAGACGGAACTCGCCAAGGCGATGAGTTACGTACCCAACAAGCCCGCACTCGCCCGTGTCATCGAGGGCCAGGAGGGAACGGCCGCGATGGCCCAGGGAGCCACCGAGGGCCGGGCCACCCCCAATTCGCCCAACTGGGCGGCCGTCGAGACCGACAACCCCATCAAGCCGTACATGACGGCCGTACTGGAGGGCGCGGACCCCGCGACGGAGGCGAGGAAGGCGTCGGACCGCATCACGCACGAGCTCATCTCCGGCTGACCGCCCGCCTGGGAGGGCCGGGCGGCGCGACCACCACGCGCCCGAGGAGTACTGGGTGACGCCCACGGGCGTCCGCGCCTCCGGGACGTCCAGCGCCGGTTCCTGCCCTCCGCGTTCGCCGGGGACGCCCCGCTCGCCGTCCCGCTCCGCGGGTGTGAGCGCCGGCCGGGCCCGCCGCCGGGATCCACGTCCAGCCGTCGATCCCCTCGGACGGTGAGCCCGGCCGGCGCGCCGCTCAGTCGACTGTCGCGAGCGACAGCGCGAAGCGGCCCTCCGTGTCCGTCCACCACTGATCGAGCCGCAGCCCCGCGGCCGCCAGTTCCTCGCGCACCCCCTCCTCGCGGAACTTCGCCGAGACCTCCGTGCGCAGTTCCTCACCCTCCTCGAACGTCACCACCAGATCCAGCTCGCGGATCTTCACCGTCAGTGCCCGGCGGGCCCGCAGCCGCATCTCGATCCACTCGTTGTCCGGGTCCCACACGGCCACATGGGCGAAGTCGTCGAGCTGGAAGTCGGCCCCCAGCTCGCGGTCCACCACCGTCAGCACGTTCTTGTTGAAGGCGGCCGTCACCCCGGCCGCGTCGTCGTACGCGGTCACGAGCGTGGCCTCGTCCTTGACCAGGTCCGTACCGAGCAGCAGCCCGTCGCCGGGCACGAGCCGTGCCCGTACGGCACTCAGGAACTCCGCACGCTCGCGCGGCAGGAGGTTGCCCAGCGTGCCGCCCAGGAACGCCACCAGCCGGGGCCCGGGGCTGTCGGGCAGGTCCAGTGGCCGCGTGAAGTCCGCGATGAGCGCGTGCACGGAGAGTCCGGGACGCTCGGCCAGCAGGGCCTGGGCCGCACCGGTGAGGGCGCTCTCACTGACATCCACCGGCACGTAGGTGTGCAGTGCGGGCAGGGCGTCCAGCAGATGCCTGGTCTTCTCCGAGGAGCCGGACCCCAGCTCGATCAGGGTCCGTGCGCCCGACGCCGCGGCGATGTCGCCCGCGCGGGCGATCAGGATCTCCCGTTCGGCCCGCGTCGGGTAGTACTCGGCCAGCCGGGTGATCTCCTCGAACAGGTCGCTGCCGTGCGCGTCGTAGAACCACTTGGGCGGCAGCGTCTTCGGCTGCCGGGTCAGACCGTCCAGCACGTCGGCGCGCAGCGCCGCGTCCGTCGCGTCCACCGGCAGGGTGCGGGTCAGCAGGAAGGGACTCACGCGGCGGGCTCCTTGAGCGGGGTCAGCAGAATGTCGGTGTGTGTCGCGGCCAGCAGGGTGTGGTCCGCGACCTCGCGCCAGTAGGGATCGTCGTCGTACGGCTCCGAGGCCACCACCGTGCGGCGGCCCGGCTCGTGGAGGTACCAGAGCGTGTCGCCCCACGCCGTCGCCACGATGGCGGAGCCGTCCGTCACCAGCAGGTTGAGGCGGGACCCCGGTGCCGCGGACGAGACGTCGAGGACGGTGTCGGCGACGGCCTGGGACAGCTCGTCACCCTCGGCCACCCGGTGCTGCACGAGTGCCCACACCAGCGCCGAGTCGCTCCGGGCCGCCAGCGTGAGCAGCCGTTCGGGCGGCAGGGCGGCGGCCCGCGCCTCGAGGGAACCGGGCCAGCCCCGCACGGCGCCGTTGTGGCTGAACAGGAGGCGGCCCCCGGCGAACGGCGCGGCGGCGGCCTCGCCGTCCGCGCCGGCGAAGGTCGCGTCACGGACGGCGGCGAGCAGCGCCGTGCTGCGCACCACGCGTGCCAGATCGGCGAAGGACTCGTCGCCCCACACCGGGCCCTTGCGGCGGTAGCGTGCCGGCACGGGGTCGCCGTCCGCGTACCAGCCGACCCCGAAACCGTCCGCGTTGACCGTGCCGTACTTCTGGCGCCGGGGCTCCCAGGACTGGCGCACGAGCGAGTGGGCCGGGGCCGCGAGTATCTCTCCCAGCGCCACCGGTGGTCCCAGATAAGCGATATGACGGCACATCAGGCGCTCCTCGCAGTCCGGAAGCCGGCAAAGATCTGCCGCCTCACAGGCAGGTCCCAATTGCGGAACGTACCTCGGCAGGCGACCGGGTCCACGGCGAAGGAGCCGCCCCGCAGCACCTTGTGCTCCGACCCGAAGAAGACCTCCGAGTACTCGCGGTACGGGAACGGGGCGAAGCCCGGATAAGGCAGGAAGTCGCTCGACGTCCACTCCCACACGTCACCGATCAGCTGGCCCGCGCCCGACGGGGACCGGCCGGCCGGGTACGCCCCCGCGGCGGCAGGACGCAGATGGCGCTGGCCCAGGTTGGCCCGCTCGGGCGTGGGGTCCTCGTCCCCCCAGGGGTAGCGCCGCGAACGCCCGGCCACCGGGTCGTGGCGGGCGGCCTTCTCCCACTCGGGCTCGGTCGGCAGCCGCCGCCCGGCCCAGCGCGCGTACGCGTCGGCCTCGTACCAGCTGACGTGGAGCACGGGCTCGTCGTCCGGCACCGGTTCGGTCACCCCGAAGCGGCGGCGCAGCCACTGCCCGGCGTCCCGGTGCCAGAACAGAGGCGCGGTCAGGCCGTGTTCGCGGACCATCGCCCACCCGTCCGGAGCCCACCAGCGGTCGTCCGTGTAGCCGCCGTCCTCGACGAACCGTCGGTAGGCGCCGCAGGTGACCGGGGCGGTGTCGACGTAGAACGCCGCCACCTCACGCCGGTGCGCCGGCCGCTCGTTGTCCAGTGCCCACGGCTCGGTCGACGTCCCCATGGTGAACGGGCCTCCCGGAACCAGGACCTCGGCCGGGAGCGCCACCGCGCCGGTCGGCCGGGGAGGCTCGGGGGCGTCCAGCACAGCCGGCCCGCGGCGCAACTGGTGGGTGATCAGCATCGTCTCGTCGTGCTGCTGCTCGTGCTGGGCGATCATGCCGAAGGCGAAGCCCGCCCGTTCGAGGGGGCGGCCGCCGTCGCCGAGCGGAGCGCCGTCGAGGATGTCCAGCGCCCGCCCGCGCACGTCCGCGGCATAGCTCCGGGCCTCCGCGGGTGGCAGCAGCGGAAGCGACGGCCGGCTGGCACGGGGGTGCTCGAAGGCGTCGTACAGCCCGTCTATCTCAGGACGCATCGCCTCACGGCCACCCACCGCGCGCAGCAGCCACAGCTCCTCCTGGTTCCCGATGTGCGCCAGGTCCCAGACCAGGGGCGACATCAGCGGTGAGTGCTGGGCGGTGAGGTCGTGGTCGTCGACGCCGGAGGTGAGCAGCGCGGTGCGCTCACGCGCGGTCAGGAGCGCCGCCCGGGCACGCCCGCGCAGCACCTCCGCGTCGAACTCCTGGTCGGTCGGGATGCTGGTGTCGCCGGTGTCGGTCATCGGCCACGGCCCTTTCCGTGCACGGGTACGCCTCCGGCCTCGGCCGGGTGGGGAAGATCGTCGCCGGGACATCGGCCCCGGTCCACGTAGCGGTCGGTGAACGCCGCAACGGTGTCCATGACATGCCGGCTCGCCCCGATCCTGGGCAGCGCCTCCAGGGCGGCCGTGAAACAGGCTGCCGCCGCCGAGGCCAGCTCCGGATCGCTCAGGCCGTCACGTGCCGCCGTCGTCCAGAGGGGGTTGCGGGGGGCGGCGGCGTGGCCCGCCGTCTCCGCCAGGGGCTTGACGGTGCGGTACACGGTCTCGGCGGCCTCCGGGTCGTCGAACAGAGCCGTGGTGACGGCCAGCGGCACCAGCCAGCCGTCGTCGCCGGACTGGGCGTCGATCATGCGGAGCTCCAGGTGCCCGCGCGGGCGTACCGGCGGGAAGAGCGTGGTGACGTGGTACTCCAGGTCGCCGCGCACCGGCGGTCTCGGCGCACCTGTGCGGATCCAGTCCCGGAAGGTCAGCTTCTCGGGCACGGCCCAGGGGACGTCGCCGTCACTCCGGATGCACATGACGGGGGTGTCGAGCACATGGGCCGCCCACGCGTCGCGCGGCGGCCGGCCGGTACGGGGGGCCAGCGACCTGTCCGGATCGAGATCCGTCCACAGCGCTTGCCGCGTGGAGCGCCAGCCGGTACGCCGCCCCTGCCGGAACGGCGAATTGGCGAACGCCGCCACGAGGACCGCGCCCAGCAGGTGGCCGAGCTGCCAGCGCCGCCCGTAGCCCAGTGGCCCCGGCTCCTCCTCGCCCGCGTCCAGACAGACCTGGACGGACGCGGACGTGCACATCATGGCGCGGCCGGAGTCCCCCGAACGGTCGAAGGCGGCTTCCATGGCGGCGTAACGGGGCTCCTCGAGCAGACGGCGAGGGGGTTGCCACGGGTCGACGCCGAGACCGACCGGCGCGAGCCCCGCCCGGCCGAGGGTGGCACGCACGAGCGCCAGATCGGCGGTCGTGGTGTCGACGCAGGCCATCAGGGAACCGGCGGGCCGGGAGCTGAGCTCCAGCTGACCACCCGGTTCGAAGGTCAGGGCCGCGTCCAGCGGGACGGCGCGTACGGCGTCGGCGGCTGCGCGGAGCCTTTCGGGCGGGACGGCGACATCGGGATGTTCACGGTCATGGATGAGCCATTCGAGTTCCACTCCGACCGTCCGGGGCGGTCCCGTCTTGAAACATATGCCGCGCAGCAAGTCCTCCGCGTCGTCCTCGCCGAGGGGCTCCGCCTCGATGGGCGGGCCGTAGTCACCGGGGGTGTCCAGGGGCATGCCGGGCCTCCTTTTCGGGTGCTTGCCTACCACCCAAACCCGTAGCGGCATTTCGCACAAGGGTGCCTTTGCGGCAGGGAAATCAGGTTGCGCCCATGCCGCAGGGAGGTCCAGCATGCCCCGTATGCACCACACGGGGGCGCGCCCATGAGCGCACGACTGCGCGGCATCGCGCGCGAGACAGAGGCCATCGTCCGGGCAGGGAGCTACCGCACCCCCGGAGGGCGCGAGGTGTCGATCGAACGCGCCCTCACCACCGCGCTCTCGGGGACCCGTCTCCACGGCCCCGAGCCCGTGCCCGTCGCCGCCCTGGACACCGACCGCACCCCGGTCATCGAGGTGACGGCCGAGAGCAGCCTGCAGGCGGCGCACCGGATGACCGGCGCGTCGCCTGCCAAGGTGGCCGTACTGAACTACGCCTCCGCCCGTAACCCCGGCGGAGGCTACCTGAACGGCGCCCAGGCCCAGGAAGAAGCACTCTGCCGCGCGTCCGGGCTCCACGCCACGCTGCTGCGCGCCCCCGAGTACTACGCCCACCACCGCGCCGAGCGCACCGCCTTCTACAGCGACCGGGTCATCCACTCGCCAGGCGTTCCCGTCTTCCGCGACGACCGGGGCAGGCTCCTCGACACCCCGTACACCGCCGGGTTCCTGACCTCGCCCGCCCCCAACGCCGGAGTCGTCCGCAGACAGGAGCCGGGCCGGGCACACCGCATCCCGGCAGCCCTGGCGAGCCGCGCCGGACGGGTGCTCGAGGTCGCCGCCGCACGCGGCTATCGCCGGCTGGTCCTCGGGGCCTGGGGGTGCGGCGTGTTCCAGAACGACCCGGCGGAGGTGGCAGGCGCGTTCCGCACCCTGCTCACCGACGGCGGACGGTTCGCGGGCCACTTCGAGCAGATCGTCTTCGGCATCCTGGACCGCACTCCCGATTCCGCCGTCCGGGCGGCCTTCGCCCGGGAGTTCGCCGGTCAGCTCCAGCCGTAGCGCTCCCTCAGCCGCCCCGCGACCAGGTCGAACCTGCCCCGGTCGAGCGCACAGGCCTCACGCCGCATCCCGTCCTCGCAGACCCGCAGCACCCGGTCCAGATCCACCCAGGACGGGCGGCCGGAGCTGTCCCACGGCCCGGCGCCCAGCGCGACCCACTCGTGGTCCCTGTCGTGCTGCTTGCTGGAGAGCTGTACGGCGAGCAGGGTGCCCGGCGCTTCACGCGCCACGACCAGTACCGGCCGGTCCTTGCCACGCCCGTCGTTCTCCTCGAAGGGGACCCAGGTCCAGACGATCTCGCCGGGATCGGGGGCGCCGTCGCGGTCGGGGGCGTACGAGGTGTGTACCGGGCCCACGCCGAGGGGATCGGCCCGCGTGGTGGCGGCAGGGCCGTTGCGGCCGGGGAAGTCGGACGAGGGGTCGCTGCTGTGGTTCGTGCCGAGGCCACTGCTGCGGTTGCCGCTGTGCTCGAAATGCTGGAACGTCATCGCAACACCGTAGAACCCGCACGGGGCGAAACGTGGAGCGGGTCTGTGCCGGGCCCGCGCGCCGCGCCCGTTCCCCGGAGCGGCGCCCCGGCCCACGGGTGGTGGTGAGGGGTCTGTAAGACTGCCCGACGCCATGAGCCAGTTACCCGAGCAGCCCTCCGGCACCTCCGTACCGACCAGCGCCGATGTGGCGCGGCTCGCCGGAGTGTCCCGGGCCACCGTGTCCTACGTTCTGAACAACAACACCACCGTGCGCATCAGTGAACCCACCCGTCGCCGGGTCAGGGAAGCCGCCTCCGAGCTCGGCTACGTCCCGCACGCCGCGGCCCGGAGCCTGCGCGCGGGGCACACCCGGATGGTGCTGCTGCCCACCCCGCCCCTGCCGGCCGACCCCCTCCACCAGCGCTTCCTCACCGACCTGCAGACGGATCTGCGGCGCCTCGACTACACCGTCGTGCAGTACGGGACCGTCGGTCTCGACGCCGAGGAGGCGGCCAGGGCATGGGCCGAACTCCGCCCCGTGGCCGTCGTGTCCCCCGGCGGTATCGCCCTCACACCGCACGCCATAGGGGTGCTCACCCGCTCCGGTGCCAAGGCGGTCCTCACGCTCGGACCGCAACCGGTGGACGGCGCCCACGCCCTGGTCATGGACCAGCGGGAAGTGGGCAGCTGCGCGGTCCGGCACCTGCTCTCCCGCGGACGCCGCCGGATCGGTGTCGTCATGCCGCAGGAGCCCGGACACGCGCTGTTCGCCCTCCCGCGGCTGGCGGGCGCACGCCGGGCCGTGGAGGAGTCGGACACGGACGCCCACGTCCAGCCGCTGCCGCTGCGGTACGAGGAGGCATCGGCCGACGACCTCGCCGTCCGGTGGCGGGACCTGGGCCTGGACGCCGTGTTCGCGTACGACGACGAGTACGCCATGCTCCTGACGAGGGCGCTGCAGGACGCCGGGGTCGCGGTGCCCGCCGAGACGGCGGTGATCGGCGCCGGCGACCTGATGCTCGGCAGGCTCCTGCGGCCCCGGCTCAGCAGCGTCAGGATGGAGCTGGTGGCCGCGCAGCCGCCCGCGGAGATGATCGACCGGCTGGTCCACCACCCCGGCGGCGCCCCCGAGCGTCACCACCTGCTGCGGGCCGCTGCCGTCGTACGCGAGTCCAGCTGACCTGACCGGCCGGGGCGTCACGACGTGCGCGGCCCGCGACGGATGTCTAGCGTCGTCGGCATGAGCCATCCCCAGAGCTACGAGATCCTGCTGTACCCGGAGCACGAGGAATCCGGCACCGGCGCCCCCGTACCCGGCACGGCCATCCGCTCGGGGGTCGTGGCGGCCACCGGGGACACGGGCGCATCGGGGTACCCGCGCTACGCGGGCGACGGCATGGAGGTGGACATCGACCCGTCGACCCACACCGTCGAGGCGCTGCTGGTGGACGGCGCGGAGCTGGACTACGGACTCACCGTCAGGATCGCCGAGCGTATGGGCGCAGCGGAGCGGGAGAACGGCGACGCGGCGGGGGAGCAGCGGCCGGAGGAGGAACCCCCGGCCGGTGCGCCGGAGGACCGGGGCGCCGGGGCGCAGGGGGCCGGGGCGCGGACGGCCGAGGGGGAGCGGGCCGGAGACCGGCCGCCCTCCGCAGGGGAGACCGGAAACGGCTGACCACCTCCCGCGAGCAGGCGCACGAAGGGCCCGGCAGCGGTGGCTGCCGGGCCCTCGCGACGTGTGCCGCATGCCCTCAGGGAGTACGGAACTACTGCTGGGCCTGCTGACCCTGCTTCTGTTCCTCCACGGACTTGCGCACCTCGTCCATGTCCAGCTTGCGGGCCTGCCCGATGACGTCCTCGAGCGCGGCCTCCGGGAGCGCTCCCGGCTGGGAGAAGACCGCCACGTTGTCCCGCACGATCATCAGCGTGGGGATGGACCGGATCTCGAAAGCGGCCGCGAGCTCCTGCTGCGCCTCCGTGTCGACCTTGGCGAAGACCAGGTCGGGGTGGCGCTCGGACGCCGAGTCGTAGACCGGCGCGAACTGCCGACACGGACCGCACCAGGAAGCCCAGAAGTCGATCAGCAGGAATTCGTTGTCGCTCACGACCTGATCGAAGTTTTCCTTGGTGAGCTCTACGGTGCTCATACTCTGATACCTCTTCCTGGGAGCCGTCAGGTCCTGCCGGGCACAACGGCGCCGAGACCCGTCCTATTCCGCCTGCCCATGTGGCCACGGCGCACACCCACGACCACACTGTTCCCATGACTGATGCCAACATTGAGCAGAGCACCGCGTACGACGTCGTGGTCATCGGCGCGGGCCCCGTCGGCGAGAACGTGGCGGACCGCGCCCGGGCCGCCGGTCTGAGCACCGCCGTGGTGGAGGCCGAACTCATCGGCGGTGAGTGTTCGTACTGGGCGTGCATGCCCAGCAAGGCGCTGCTGCGCCCGATCGTCGCCCGCGCCGACGCCCGCCGCGTCCCGGGGCTGAGCGGTGCCGTGCAGGGACCGCTCGACGCGGACGCGGTCCTCGCCCACCGTGACGAGGAGGCCTCCCACTGGAAGGACGACGGCCAGGTCGCCTGGCTGGAGAGCATCGGCGCGGACATCTACCGCGGCAAGGGGCGGCTGACCGGCATCCGGCAGGTGTCGGTGACCGCGGAGGACGGGTCGGAGCAACGGCTCACCGCGCGGCACGCCGTCGCCGTCTGCACGGGCAGCCGGGCCGTCGTCCCCGCGCTGCCCGGGGTCGCCGACGTGCACCCGTGGACCAGCCGTGAGGCGACCAGCGCCAAGGAGGTGCCCGGGCGTCTCGTCGTCGTCGGCGGGGGAGTGGTCGGTGTCGAGATGGCCACCGTATGGCAGGGGCTCGGTGCCCAGGTGACGATGCTGATCCGCGGCAAGCGACTGCTCCCCAAGATGGAGCCGTTCGCAGGCGAGCTGGTCGGGGACGCGCTCACCGAAGCCGGTGTGCGGATCCTGACGGACGTGTCGGCCACCGCGGTGCGCCGGGCAGGCCACGACGGCCCGGTCACCGTCGAACTGGACAACGGGGAACGGCTGGAGACCGACGAGATCCTCTTCGCCACCGGCCGTGCCCCGCGCACCGACGACCTCGGCCTCGACACCGTAGGCCTCAAGCCCGGCTCGTGGCTCGCCGTCGACGACAGCTGTCTCGTCGAGGGCAGCGACTGGCTCTACGCCGTCGGCGACGTCAACCACCGTGCGCTCCTGACCCACCAGGGCAAGTACCAGGCGCGGATCGCCGGAGCAGCGATCGCGGCCCGGGCCCAGGGCGCACCCCTGCTGGAGACCGACCGCTGGGGTGCGCACGCCGCCACCGCCGACCACGCGGCCGTTCCCCAGGTCGTCTTCACCGACCCGGAGGCCGCCTCGGTCGGTCTCACCTTCGCGGAGGCGGAAGCCGCGGGCCACCGGGTGCGGGCCGTCGACTACGACCTGGCCTCGGTCGCGGGCTCCGGCCTCTACGCGCAGGGATACACGGGGCGGGCCCGGATGGTCGTGGACCTGGACCGCGAGATCCTCCTCGGCGTCACCTTCGTCGGCCCGGGGATCGGGGAACTGCTGCACTCCGCGACGATCGCGGTCGCGGGTGAGGTCCCCATCGAGCGGCTCTGGCACGCGGTCCCCGCGTATCCGACGATCAGCGAGGTCTGGCTGCGGCTGCTGGAGACTTTCCGCGGCTAGCAGCCGCCGGCGGAACCGGACGGCGGTGGTGTACACGGGTGGCACGGCAGGGGCGGCGATCGATGTGAACACCCGTGCGTCGTCGTCGACCACCGGGGACCCCAGGGCGCGCCGGATCCGCACGGTGCGCTCGGACCCCACCCCGGACCGCCCGGCGATGTCCCGCCTCGTCCACATGCGGTCGCCGCCTAGGGCGTGTTTCGAAAGTCCCGCCTGCCCGGGGGCGTCTGGCACGCACGCTCGCCGCGTTGTCGGGATCACCCCGATACACCCGGTATCGAGGCGACCCTCCGCCTTGCGATCGCACGCACCAGACGCCCCCGGGCCTGCCCTTCGGGCAGACGACGCCACTTTCGAAACACGCCCTAGCAGAACCTCCTCGATGCTCCCCGCACCTCGTCGACACCTGAGGGGGCCACAGGTTCCTCCGCCGGCTCCGCCACACTCATGTGGTGTGCACGATCAGCACGTCGAGTTCTGCCCTTCCGGCGATGTCCGCGGGTACGGAGCCGAGGATGCGCCCGGCGAGCGAGCGCAGTCCCCGGTTCCCGACGACCAGGAGATCGGCCGAGCACCCCCGGGCGGTCCGCACGAGTGCGGCGACCGGTTCGTCCTGCACGGCGACCGACCGCACGTTCGCCGCACCCTGCGCGCGGGCCCGGCCCCTGGCGATACGCAGGGTGTCCTCGACGGGTGCCGAGCCCACCACCTGATACGCCTCGGGTCCCAGCTGGGCCTGCGCCAGGGCGAGTTCCGGCCCGCGCATCGGCGCGTACGCGCAGAAGGGCGGCCGGCCCGCCGGGCAAGGGGCAGGTCGTGTGACACGGGTGCGCCGGTGTCCTGGCAGGTGGCCGGGCGGGAACGTACCCGTGGATGCCGCCACCCACCACCCCCGCCGTGGCCGTCGCCGGCACGCGTCACGTGTCGAAGTGGCCCGTCGCTCTCCCGCGACGGGACGGCCGTGCGGTCCCTTCGCCGGGTCCGTCCGTCTCCCACCCTCCTCTCTGTGCACCCAGGCCCTTCGCGGAACATCCGTCTTCCGGATCGAGACAGGCTCTCCCAGGTGAAGTGGGTGGCGGAGCGGTTGCGGGGTAGTCGAGCCGAGACATCGGCAAACACGCGTCAATGAGGAGGTTTCGCCGTGGCGGGTTCGCGCCGAGGTTCCCCACCAGCCAACCGGGGGCCGGCACTCGGTGCTGATCGCCACCTACGGACAGGTGATCGCCCCCGGCCGCCGTGGGGCGGCCGATGTTTCCGACAGACCGAGGAAGGCAAGGTGACCCAGCCATGAACACGGCAGAGCGGCAGACCCACGCCACCGACGACTCGGTGAGCGTGCTGGTCTCGCGCGCCTCGCAACAGATGGCGGAGCTGGTCCGCGAGGAGATGCAGCTGGCCCGGGCCGAAATGACCCAGAAGGGCAAGCGCTTCGGGAAGGGCGGCGGCCTCTTCGGCGCCGCGGGCCTCATCGGGGCCTTGGCGGCCCAGGCGCTGATCGCGACCTGCATCGCAGCTCTCGCGCTGGTGATGCCGGTGTGGGCGTCGGCCCTCGTCGTCACGGCGGTGCTGGCGGCCGTGGCGGCCGTGACCGCCCTGGCCGGGAAGAAGCAGATCGCCGAAGCCGGCTCCCCCGCCCCCGAGCAGACCGTCGACAGCGTCAAGGCCGATCTGGCCGAGATCAAGGAGAAGGCACACTGATGAAGGAAGAATCCCGCACCAACATAGGCACCCCCGTCCCCGACGCTTCCGACGCCGGGGAACTGCGCGAGCAGGTCGAGCAGACCCGTGACGAACTCGGGCGGACCGTCGAAGCGCTGGCCGCCAAGGCCGACGTGAAGGCACAGGCGAAGGAAAAGACGGCCGCCGCGAAGGAACAGGCCTCGGAAAAGGCGGCCCTGATGGCCGACCAGATCCGTGGGAAGGCGGAGCAGGCCACGCAACTCGTCAAGGACAGGACGCCCGACCCCCTCCTGGAGAAGACGGTCCAAGCCGCCGCCCACGTACGGGAGACCGCGACCCGGGCAGGACAGTACGCGGCGGACCGGGCTCCCGAACCGCTGGTCGGCATGGCCGGCCGGGCCACGTCCGTCGCACGTGCCAACCGCACCCCACTCCTCGCAGGCGGTGCGCTGCTCGCCGCCTTCCTGCTGGTGCGCCGGGGCCGGGGACGCCGATGAGGGCGTCGGCATTCCTCTACAAGCCGGTCGGGCTGGCCCTCGGCGCGGCGAGCGGCATGATCGCGAGTGCCGCGTTCAAGCAGACCTGGAAGGTCATCGAGGGTCACGACGACGCCCCCGACGCCTTGGACGAAGACCGTTCCTGGCAGCAGATCCTGCTCGCCGCCGCCATCCAGGGCGCGATCTTCGCCGTGGTCAAGGCCGCGGTAGATCGCTCGGGAGCTCTGGCGACACGACGGGCGACGGGCGTCTGGCCGGGCTGACCCGCCGCGGCGCCGGCCCCGCTCCCCAGCGGGCCGGCGCCGCCACTTCACAGGCGCCGCATATCGAGGAGCAGGCCGTGGTGACGTGAGGGCGCATGTGGCCCAAGACCGGCGCGGCCATGCCCGTCCCGGGGCAGGGTGACGTCCCCGTGGAGCTGCCACTGCGCGCGCCCGGTACCGCCCAGTACCGCCGAGTCCCGCCCCGGGCCGTGAGCAACGGCCCGCGTTTCACGCGTGCTCCCGCCGTTCGGTGGGACCATGCGTTCCTTCTGCCCCGAGGAACGGCGGCGGGGCGCTTCGGCGTCACGCCCCGCCGCCGTCACCGGCCCGGTACCGCGGCCGGTTCCGTCGGCACCGCCTCCCGCGGCGACGACGGAGTTGCGGGGGTCGCTCAGCCGGGCAGGATCCACTTCTGGTTGTCGGCGGCGAGGCAGGTCCACAGGTGGAGCCTGGTGCCGTCGGCGGAGGACACGCCGGCGGCGTCGAGGCACTTGCCGGACTGGGGGTTTCTCAGGGTGCCGTCGGCTTGCGGCACCCATTTCTGGGCCGCGGTGTTGTTGCAGCCGTAGAGCTGGATCTTGGTGCCGTCGGTCGTCCCGCCGCCGCTGATGTCCATGCACTTGCCCAGTGCCCGCAGCGTGCTGTCGGTGCCGGCCGTCCATGTCTGGGCCGCCGACTGGTTGCACGTCCACAGCTGGATCTGCGTGCCGTCCGCGCTCGCCCCGCTCGCGACGTCGACGCACTTGCCGCCGATGCCCGTGATGGCGCCCTCCTTGGGGCCGGTGGTACCTCCGAGTTCCTTGATGCGGATGTTGCGGAAGGACACGTCGTCACCGTCGCCGTGGTTCTGCAGCCCGATATGACCCTGCCGGAGGCTGCGGGCGGGGACGGTGTTGGTGAAGTCGTTGATCTCGATTCCGTTGAGGTACACCCGCAGACGCTCGCCCTCGACCCGGATCTCGTAGGTGTTCCACTCGCCAGGAGGGTTCAGGGCCCTGTCGCGGGCCTCCAGGTCGGCGGACCGGAAACCGTACACGGAACCCGTGGTGCGGTCCGGGGCGTCCGTTGCGTCGATCTGGATCTCGTAGCCGTTGTCGACGGCCGACCACGGGTCTTCGGAGGCCGGGAAGCCCACGAAGACACCGGAGTTGTCGTCACCGGCCTGCCGCCAGTCGAGCTTCAGCGAGTAGGACGTGTACTCCTTGGCCTGGTACCACAGCATGCCGAGGCCGCCGCGTGAGGTGAGGGTGGAGTCCGCGTCCGCGAAGGAGCCCGGTCCGGCCTGCTTCCAGCCGCTCGTCCCCGAGGTCCCGAACAGCGTGGTGTAGCCGGTCTCCGGGCGGCAGTCGGCCTCGGTCGCGCCGGCCGACCAGCGGATGCCGCCGAGCAGATGACGGCGGAAGGCCGGGTCGGCGTAGGACTCCTCCGTGTGGCCGCCACCGGTGTAGAAGGCACGGCCGCCCTGGTAGTCCTTGCACCACGCGATGGGGTGGTCGCCGCCCATGGAGCCGCCGCTGTAGCTGGACTCGTCGAGCGAGGCCAGGACATGCGCGGTGGCGCGCGGGTTGGTCCGGTAGTTGTACCACTCGTCGGTCCGTTGCCAGACCGGGCCGAGGTGGGCGGTGGCGTCGTGGGCGCGGTCCTCCACCTTCACCCTGGCCGGCTGGATCGCCGGGTGCGACTGGAACAGGGCGCCGGCCAGGCCCGCGTACCAGCTCCAGTCGTATTCGGTGTCGGCCGCCGCGTGGATGCCGACGTAGCCGCCGCCCGCCGCCATGTAGCCCTCGAACGCGGTCTGCTGGGAGGCGTTCAGGACGTCGCCGGTGGTGGAGAGGAAGACGACGCTCTCGTAGCCGGCCAGGTTGGCCGGGGTGAAGGCGGCCGCGTCCTCGGTCGCGGTGACGGTGAAGTTGCCGGAGGCGCCCAGCTCGCGCAGGGCGGTGATGCCTTCGTCGATGGAGGAGTGGCGGAAGCCGGCGGTCTTGGAGAAGACCAGAACGTCGTACGCGGGGTCGGCGGCCGTTGCCGCCGGGCGCGTGGACGGACCGGGTGGGGGTCCGGCAGCCGTGGAGACGGCCGCGGGCAGGGCGGCGGCGCCGAGCAGGCCGCAGACCGCCCAGGTGGCGAGGCGTACGAGTCGTCCGCTCATGGCAGGATCCACTTCTGGTTGTCGGCGGCGAGGCAGGTCCACAGGTGGAGCTTGGTGCCGTCGGCGGAGGACACGCCGGCGGCGTCGAGGCACTTGCCGGACTGGGGGTTCTTCAGGGTGCCGTCGGCTTGCGGCACCCATTTCTGGGCCGCGGTGTTGTTGCAGCCGTAGAGCTGGATCTTGGTGCCGTCGGTCGTGCCGCCGCCGCTGATGTCCATGCACTTGCCCAGTGCGCGCAGCGTGCTGTCGGTGCCGGCCGTCCATGTCTGGGCCGCCGACTGGTTGCACGTCCACAGCTGGATCTGCGTGCCGTCCGCGCTCGCCCCGCTCGCGACGTCGACGCACTTGCCGCCGATGCCCGTGATCCGGCCGCTCCGGGCGGGCGTTCCCGCACTGCTCAGCGTGAAGTCGTCGAGGTCGAAGAGGGATCCGCTGCCACCCTTGAAGACGAGATAGAGGGTGGTGGTGCCCGCAGGGCGGTTGGTGAGGTTCGCGGACACGTTCTGGAAGGTCTCCCAGCTGCCTGTGATGGGCACGGCCGCCGATCCGAGCAGGGTGCCGGTGGGGGAGCCGGCCCGTACTTCCAGGGTGCCTCCGACGCCGCCCGAGGAGATGCGGGCGGTCAGTGATGTGGCGTCGGCGAGGATGTACGGCTTGAAGGAGATCCAGTCACCGTTGTCGATGGCCCCGACCGTCCTCCCGCCGTTCGCCGCCGCCTTGTCCATGATCGTGACGCCGGCGGAGTCGCCGTAGTGTTCGGCCTGGCGCTTGCTGCCCTGGCTGATGTTCTGGTCGTGGGTGGTCAGGGCGGGCTGGCCGTTCGCCCCCTTGTCGGTGTACTCGGCGTCCCAGACGCCGAAGATGTTCGCGTTGGGGTCGTGTTCGCCGTCGGCGATGGTCTGCACGGTGCCGGAGCAGCCGGTGGCTGAGGTCTGCGGGTGGCCGTGGCTGTCGTGGCCCACGATGAAGGTGACCTTGACCTTGGAGCAGTCGATCGTGCCGTCCTCGGGGTCGGTGACCGTCACCTTGAAGGGAACGGAGGTACCCGGGTCGATGATGGCGCCGTCGGCCGGGAGTTCCAGGCTCACGGTGGGGGCGGTGTTGCCGACGGTGACGACGACCGACGCGGTCGCGGTGTTCCCGGTTCCGTCGGAGAGCGTCAGGTCCGCGGTGTAACGGCCGTTGGCGGTGTAGGTGTGCGAGGGGTCGGCCGCCGTTGAGGTCGTGCCGTCGCCGAACTTCCAGGCGTACCGGAGGGGGTCACCGTCGGGGTCGTAACTGCCGGCCGAGGAGAACTGGACCGCGAGCGGCGCCTTGCCCGAGGTCCGGTCGGCCGTGGCTTTCGCGAGTGGTGCGCGCCCTCCGCTGACGTTCTCGATGCGGTAGAGCGCACTGTTGGCGTCGCCGTTGAAGTAACCGGTGCCGTAGTCGAGGACGTACAACGCCCCGTCCGGACCGAAGGTCATGTCCATGATCTGGGTGCCCTGCCAGGGGAAGGCGTTGATCGACTGTACGGTTCCGTCGGTCCCCTGCTCGATGCGTTTGATCCACTTGCGGCCGAACTCGCCGGCGAAGAAGTCACCGTCGAAGCTCGCGGGGAACTTCACCGTGGAGGTCGATGCCGCGTCGTAGCGGTAGACGGGACCGCCCATGGGCGACTCCGAGCCGCTGCCGAACTCGGGTACGGAGCCGCCGTCGTACGGGATCCAGGCGGGCTGGGCCGGGGGCAGGTCGGTCAGGCCCGTGTTGTTCGGCGAGGTGTTCCTGGGGGCGGCGCAGGAGAAGGCGGCCCCGGACGTCGAGGTGGCGAAGTCGTAGTCGACGTAGGCGCTGTTCTTGCCGGTGCAGTAGGGCCAGCCGTAGTTGCCGGCCTTGGTGATCCGGTTGAACTCGACCTGGCCCGCGGGTCCCCTGGAGGCGTTCGCGGTACCGGCGTCGGGGCCGTAGTCACCGAGGTAGACGATGCCGGTGGGCTTGTCGACGGTCATCCGGAAGGGGTTGCGGAAGCCCATGGCGTAGATCTCCGGCCTGGTCTTCGCGGTTCCTGGCGCGAACAGGTTCCCCGACGGGATGGAGTAGCCGCCCGCCGCGTTCACCTTGATGCGCAGTACCTTGCCGCGCAGGTCGTTGGTGTTGCCCGCCGAACGCTGGGCGTCGTAGGCGGGGTTGCGGTCGGACCGCTCGTCGAGGGGGGAGTAGCCGTCGGAGGCGAAGGGGTTGCTGTCGTCCCCGGTGGAGAGGTAGAGGTTGCCCTGGCCGTCGAAGTCGATGTCGCCGCCCACGTGGCAGCACAGGCCCCGGCTCGCGGGGACGTCGAGGACCTTCTTCTCGCTCGCGGTGTCCAGCGTGCCGTCGGTCCTGAGGACGAACCGCGAGAGCCGGTTGACGCCGTCGAACGGCGCGAAGTCCGCTGCCGAACCGTTCGCGGGGGCGTCTTGGGCGGGAGTCGAGAGCTTCGGTGCGTAGTAGAGGTAGACGAAGCGGTTGGTGGCGAAGCCCGGGTCCACTCCGACGCCCTGGAGGCCTTCCTCGTCGTGCGAGTAGACGTCCAGCTTGCCGGCGACCCCGGTGGTACCGGCGGCGTCCGTGAGACGGAGGGTGCCGTCCCGCGAGGTGTGCAGGACGGACCTGTCGGGCAGGACGGCGAGCGTCATCGGCTCACCGGTCTCGGCCACCCCCTTGGCCAAGGTGACCTGCTGGAACACGTCGGCCGCCGCGGGTGCGGCTTCGGCCGGTAACTGCTGAGCCGTGAGGGCGCCCGCGGCGGCGAGCAGGATGCAGACGAGCGCTGCGAGGGGTCGGGTGGGTCTCCTGTGCACGCGAATCCTCCGTGTGGTGACGGGGTCGGGGTGGAGCACAGGCGCGCGCCGTCGCGCCGGGGGAGACGGGTGCCCGCAGGGGGGAGGAGAGGGCACCCGGTCCGTGTCGTCCGGTTCAGGTCAGGAAGGTAGTGGCTTCTGCCCCGGCCAGATACCCCTTTGACGTACTGGGCCATAACTTTCTCTAGTAGCGGGACAAAGAGACTGGGTAGGAGCCCTGATCGGTGGACGGGTCCTGCGCCGTCGGCCACGGACGCGGCGGTGGGTCCACGGGGACTCGCCGTGGCCCTGCTCGGCCAGGGGGCACGGACGTCACCTACCGAGGACGGATCAGGCGGAAGTGGAGGTCCGGTCCATGGGGACTTCGGTCCACGAACTACTGTGCGGACGGTCGGAGACGGCAGAGCCGACAGCCGGAGGAGAGGTGGCATGGGGACAGTCGTCCATGTACCGCAGACGCGGGACATGATCGGAGAGGAACTGTCGGGGGACGAAGCTCTCAGCGCGCTGCGGCATTACGGAGGGCGCAAACTGTTTCTCGACGCCTTCGCGCGGTTCCGGTACGCCGATGGGTTCAGCTATGCCAGGTCCCTCGGTTTCCAGGTGGTCGTGGGCATGGTGCCCTTCGTCATCGCGCTGGTGGGCGTGGCGACCACGGTGCACACCGAGAGCATCGCCCGCGTCATCGAGCTGACGCTGGGACGGATCGCGCCCGGTGCCAGCGTGGAACTCGTGCAGGGAGCGTTGCGGGACACCCGCCACAGCGCGGGGTCCACGCCCGCGGGGGCGATCGCGATGTGGTTGGGCCTCGGCTTCGCCCTGCTCAACCTCGCCTCGGCGATGGGCCAGATCGAACGGGGTTGCAACCGCATCTACGGCATCGAGCGCGACCGCCCCTTCCTCGCCAAGTACGGTCGCAGTCTGCTGCTGGCCCTCGCCGCAGGACTGCCGCTGATGCTCGGGTTCCTCGTGATGGTCGCAGGCCAAGCCGTCGGGGAGTCGGTGGTGGAGGCACTCGGCTGGTCGCGGTCCTGGCTCCGCTGGTGGGGTGCCCTCGAAATCCCCGCCGGGACGGTCTGCGCCGGCCTGGCCTCAGCCGTGATCTTCCGCTGGTCACCCCGGCGTGTGCAGCCCGGATACACGTGGCTGGCCTTCGGATCCGCCGTGCACCTGGTCCTGTGGGTCGCGGCCACCTGGCTGCTCGCCTTCTACGTGGCCAGGAGCGGGTCGTTCGGTGCCGTCTACGGGCCGTTGACCGCTTTCGTGGCGCTGCTGCTCTGGGCCAACCTGACCGGCATCGTCCTGTTCCTCGGCATCGCGTTCGCCGCCCAACTGGAGGCCGCGAGGGCGGGCATCACCGCTCCCGTTCACCCGGACCCCGGCCCCGGGCAGTGACGCGCCCGGCCAGTGACGCGCCCGGCCCTGGACCCGGACGGTGAGGGCGGCGACCTCGTGTCCGGCGCCGACCGGACGCATCGGCTGCCGCAGGCGGGGCAGGCGCGAGTCATGCAGGGAAGCCACGTACAACCCGTGACACACACGCTCGGCAGTGCGCCCCTTCGTGGGGCGCACGACACGGAAGCCCCCGGGCATCACGGTGGCCGGGGGCGCCACCGACTGCGCAGACGCCGCAAAGGCGCCTGGCACCGGCGCCTGCTCGCCTACCGCGAGGTCGAGCTGGTGCAGGCGCCGGGGCGGGGGACCGGAGACACCCAGTGCCTGCTCATGGTGCACGTGCGCAAGGTGGTCGGCCACGTGGACTTCCGGCTCTGCCCCTCCTGCGCCCAGGGGGTCATCACCGATGTGCTGATCGAGAAGCAGTTCCATCACAGCGGGCTGGGAACCAGAGCGCTCTCCCATCTGCGCGCCCGGCACCCGGGAGTCGTGTGGCGCACCACGCTCGATCGGCGCGTGACGCGCGACCTCATGCGGCGTATGCGGGTGCCGAGGCAGGTCGAGGACGCCCGGTGCTCCCACGCGAACGCATGAGGGAGGACAGTTCGCCCGGAAGGAGCCGGCCGGCGGCCGATGCCGGAGAAGTGTGCTGCTGCGGTGGCACACTTCTCCGGCATCGGCCGCCGGCCGATCACTGCTCCTTGGCTCCGCCGAACTGAGCTCCCCGGGAATTCCCCGGCGCCGTCGGGGCCACTCCCTTTCGGACCGGACGCCTTCGCCGTCCGAGGACATCGGCCGATGCGGTGAAGGAGAGCAGGAGGGACTCGAAACCTCCGCCCGCGCTGCTTCGGCCTGATGCGCCTGCCCGGCATGCCGAGGACACGTGCACCGCCCCGGGGTACGCGGCCGGCCGCGTGGGCGTCCCGGCCTCCTGCAGCCGCTCGGCGTAGCGGTGGCCGTGGCCGGTGACCGGGTCGTGGGCCGGCTCCGCCACGAGCGCCGGGGCCGGCCCGTCAGGCCGTCGGCACGCCCGGAGCGAGCGTGCGAGGTCGCTTCCCGGTGGGACGGCGAGCCGCTTGAACAGCTGCGGCCGTGGCGCGTTGAGCGGCCCGTAACCGAGCTTTCTCCCAGGACGGCGGTCCGTGCCGCGAACCCGCAGGTCGAGCCGTCCTGGCACAGCGAAGCCCCGGGCAGCCAACAGCGGACGGATCTCATGGACGGCGCGAGTGATCGTGGAGCGGTCCACGCCGTAGAGCACAACCAGAGCTGCATGAGGAAGCTGTAACCGCAGGACGACCAGGGTGACGATGATCCGGTCGGTGAAAACCGACCGATGGTTCGGCCCCGGCTGCCCGCAGACGGCCGCGACCCCTGCGGTTGTGAAGTCGGCCCTCCTCAGAGGCCGTCCACGCATGAGCCAACTCGCCGACCAGCGCACCGAGTCGACGGGGCTGAAGGCCGGTGGAAACGGGATGGGACAAGACCGTGCGGCCAACGTATTGCGTCACATCAACATCCAACCGGCAGCCCCCTTCACGTCACGGCGCTCACAAGGTGTCGAGCGCGCCCACGGCCGCCCAGATGTGGCCCGGCCCGTCCCCCGACCGCCTCCCGGCGCACCACCAGGAGAGCAGCCCCTCCACGTCGCGCGTATGCACGCCCAGGTTGTGTTCGACACACAGGGGCCACGCCTGCCACAGACGCTCAGCGACGGTTTCCTGCGCGGCGTCGGCGACGATCGCCAAGGCATGAGCAGAGTCTTCTGCCGTCTTCGGGTACAGATGACTGCCGTGCCACTCGCCGTTGGCCAGGGCAACGTAGACGTACTCCGGCTCGCCCGCCTCGTAGGAAGGCTGGGCAAGCAGTTGCAGAGGTCCCTGCTCAGGAAGAGTCACGGCCAAGTCCTGGTTGACGACCACGAGAGCCTCGTCCCACAAGGGGTACTCGCCTCGCGAGACCCGACGGACTTCTGGTTGATCGAAAAGAGCATGCATAGGGCCATCCTCCGCTACGGACGCCCGACCTCAATCGCGCACAACGCCGTAAGCCATGCACCACACCGCGGAGTCCACAGCCGGCGCGCCTCACCGCGGGAGTACGAGCCGGCCCGTGCCGGGCGACCGGTGGTGATTCCGGCGGTCGAGTAGGCGTGGGTGCGGACAGCGAAACGGCTCCTCTCCGCGGGGAAGAGAAGCCGTTTCGCTGTGTGTTCCGCGCAGCGCCGGATCAGGCGTGGCGGTGGGAGCGGCGGTTGCCGGTGACCAGACGGTAAAGGGCGAGGAGTATGACGGAGCCGACGATGGCCGCGATCCATGTGGAGAGGTCGAAGAAGCCGTCGATGGAGTCGACGCCGAAGATGACCTTGCCGAGCCAGCCCCCGAGGAGACCGCCCGCGATACCGATGAGCATCGTGATGATGATGCCACCGGGGTCCTTGCCCGGCATGAGCGCCTTCGCAATGATGCCCGCGAGCAGTCCGATGAAAATCCAGGCGATGATGCCCATGATGCGTCTCCTACCTCTTCGTATAAAGCCGGTGTCAAGACATCGTCTTTACCGCCTGGCCACTTTCAAACGCACTTTGCCGGCGGCGAATGTGGCGCGGGGCCGGACAGCGCGGGCGCGCGTCGCGGCGGGCCCTCGGATCGTGCTGTCGGGCACCGTGCTGTCGGGCGACCGTGCGGTCCGGCAGTACCGTGAGGCCGGTGCCGAGAGCGATGCGGCCGATACACCGGTCCTGCGCCCCCTTGTGACGTCGTCCGGGTGAGCGTGCCCGACACCGCCGTGCCGGCGATCCGGGTGACGGCAGCAGGTCGGTGGGAGACGTGCCGGAGCGGGGCGCGTCCCGGCGGATGCCAGGATCGTCAGGCAGACGGCGGCTGCACCGCCCAGGCGTCGCTATCGCAACTGCCGTGGCGGGGCTGTGCTCTGCCGCGCCACGAGCCGTGTCGGCACCAGCGTGGTTCCGCAGTCCGCCCCGCTCTGCCGCACCTGCCGCAGAACCCCTTCCACGCAGCGCCGTCCCACTTCGGCGAAGTCCTGGTGCACGGTGGTCAGCGGCGGCAGGAAGGAGGCGGACTCGGGGATGTCGTCGAATCCGATGACGGAGACGTCGCCGGGGACGGCGCGGCCGCGTTCGTGGAGGGCGCGCAGCAGGCCGAGCGCCATCTGGTCGTTCGCGGCGAAGATCGCGGTGCAGTCCGGCTGTCCGGCCAGACGCAGTCCGCAGCGGTAGCCCGACTCCGCCGACCAGTCACCGCGGACGAGCGGAGGAGGCACCCGGCCCGCCTCCGTGAGCGCCGCCCGCCAGGCGTCGGCCCGGCGCTGGGCGGCGTACGACTCCTCGGGCCCGGCCAGATGCCACACCGTGCGGTGTCCGAGGCCGAGGAGATGCTGTACGGCGTCCCGCGTGCCCCCTGCCTGGTCGGTGTCGACGACCGTGTAACGGTCCCCGGCGTCCGAGTCCGCCACGACGACCTTCACGTGCGGTGGCAGCGAGAGACGGGCCGCGTCGAGGAGATGGGTCTCCATGATGACGATGGCGGCGTCGACGGCGAGCTCGCCGAGGCGTGAGAAGGCGCCGCGCACCTCGTCCTGCGTGGGGACCGCGACGGGCAGCAGCGTGACCGCGTAGCCCTCCTGTGCGGCGGAGGTGGCGATCGCCTCCAGCGTCCGCACGTTCCCCGTCGTGGAGAGCGTGAACGTGATGACGCCGATGGTGCGGAACTCTCCGCGCTTCAGGGCGCGGGCCGCGCTGTTGGGGCGGTAACCGAGTTCCTTCATGACAGCTAGCACCTGCTGGCGCGTACCTTCGTTCACGCCTGCAAAGCCGTTCGAGACGCGGGAGACAGTCTGTGAGGAGACGCCGGCGAGGTGGGCGACGTCTGCCATCGACACGGTCTGCCTACGCCGTCCGGCCCGTCGTGCGGGGGCCGGTCCGGGCGGCGGCGTCCCTCGTGCCGGGGTGCTGTCCGCTGCTTCTTCCACCGTCTCCCTCATCAGCCGCTGCGCTTCACGAGTGACTCTTGACCGCCATCTTGCCGCAGTGTAGACATCTCGGCATCGCATGTTTACGTAAACATAACGCCCCCGGAAGCCGGGGTGCCCCGTTCGGGCGGTACCGGACGTGTGAGCGATCAACCAAGCCGGTTCGGCTGCGGACGAGCGAGGAACGCCAGATGACGACGCTTCTACCGGCGGCGGCCGCAGGCCGGCGCCCGGACGAACCGCGAGTACGCCGGGAGCGCCGCTCGTGGACGGGGTGGGGCTTCATCGGCCCCTTCGTGCTCGTCTTCGCCCTGGTGTTCCTGGCGCCGCTGGCCTACTCGGTCCACCTGAGCCTGTTCCGGACCCAGCTCATCGGCGGCACCCGGTTCGTCGGGATCGAGAACTACCAACAGGCGCTGCAGGACAGCCGCTTCTGGGACGGTGTCGCGCGGGTCGGCCTCTTCCTCGCCGTCCAGGTGCCGATCATGCTGGGCATCGCCCTCCTGGTGGCGCTCGCCCTCGACAGCGGCCGCCTCTACGGCAAGCACTTCTTCCGGATCTCGATCTTCCTGCCGTACGCGGTGCCCGCCGTCGTCGCCTCCCTGATGTGGGGCTTCATGTACGGCACCCGCTTCGGCCTGGTCGGCGACATCAACGACGCGTTCGGCGCAGGGCTGCCGGACCCGCTCTCCTCCGACCTGGTCCTGGCGTCGATCGGCAACATCGTGACGTGGGAGTTCGTCGGTTACAACATGCTCATCTTCTACTCCGCGCTGCGCGTCGTCCCGCACTCGCTCTACGAGGCCGCGGAGATCGACGGCGCGGGCCAGTGGCGCGTCATCTCGGCGATCAAACTCCCGGCCATCCGCGGCGCCCTCGTCATCGCCACCATCTTCTCGATCATCGGCAGCTTCCAGCTCTTCAACGAACCCGCCATCCTGCAGAAACTCGCGCCCAACGCGATCACCACCGACTACACGCCGAACCTCTACACCTACTCGCTGTCGTTCTCCGGCCAGCAGCACAACTACTCCGCGACGGTCGCCATCGTCATGGGCGTGATCACCATGGTCGTCGCCTACGTCGTCCAGCTGCGCGGCATGCGCAAGGGAGCCTGAACCCGATGAGCAGCACCACCGCCTCCCGGCCCGCCGTACCGAAAGCGGGTGGGCCGGGCAGCGCACCCCGCCTGAGGCCGACGCGCGGGCGCCGCACGCCCGGCCGCCCCCGACGGAGCGTCCTGCTCACGCTCGTCACCGGCGTGGTCCTGCTGTACAGCCTCGTCCCCCTGCTGTGGCTGGTGATCAGCGCCACCAAGACCCAGGCGGGGCTCGCCCGGTCGTTCGGGCTGTGGTTCGACGGGGACTTCGCCCTGTGGGAGAACATCAGCCGGACGTTCACGTACCACGACGGCGTGTTCGTCCGCTGGCTCCTCAACACCCTGCTGTACGTGGTGGCCGGAGCCGGTGGCGCCACCTTCCTCGCGGTCCTGGGTGGGTACGCGCTCGCCAAGTTCGACTTCCCCGGCAAGCGCGCCGTCTTCGCCGTCGTCATCGGCGCAGTCGCCGTACCCGGTACGGCGCTCGCGGTCCCGACCTTCCTCATGTTCAGCAAGATGGGTCTCACCGACACCCCGTGGGCGGTCATCATCCCGTCCCTGATCTCACCCTTCGGCCTGTACCTGATGTGGGTCTTCGCCACCGAAGCCATTCCCACCGAGCTGATGGAGGCAGCCCGCATCGACGGCGCGAGCGAGCTGCGCACCTTCTTCCAGGTCGCCCTGCCCCTCCTCGCCCCCGGCACCGTCACGGTCCTGCTGTTCACGATGGTCGCGACCTGGAACAACTACTTCCTGCCGCTGATCATGCTCAAGGACCCCGACTGGTACCCGCTGACCCTCGGCCTCGACTCCTGGAACAAGCAGGCCGCCACGGCCGGCGGCGAGGCCGTCTTCAACCTCGTCCTCACCGGCTCGCTGCTCACCGTCGTGCCGCTCATCGCCGCCTTCCTGCTGCTCCAGAAGTACTGGCAGTCCGGTCTCTCCGCCGGAAGCGTCAAGGAATGAGCGCCTACCCGTCGATCCGGTGAGCGCCCGTCGCCGAATCCGCAGATCCCGCAGATCCCCGTAACCACGAAGAGGGAAGCATCGCCATGCCCAAGCACACACCCCGCCTGCTGCGCGGCCTCGGTCTCGTCTGTGCCCTGGCTCTGGGAGCGACCGCCTGCGGCGGCTCCGACGGGGACTCCGCCGAGGAGCAGGTCTCGCCGGCCGACATCCGGACGGCGCTGAAAGAGGGCGGCACCGTGACGGTGTGGGCGTGGGAGCCCACCCTGGAGCAGGTCGCCGCGGACTTCGAGAAGAAGTACCCGAAGGTCGACGTCAAGCTGGTCAACGCGGGCACGAACAACGACGAGTACAAGGCGCTCCAGAACGCGATCTCGGCGAAGAAGGGCGTCCCTGACGTCGCACAGGTCGAGTACTACGCGCTCAGCCAGTACGCGCTGACGAAGTCCGTCACCGACCTCGCGCCGTACGGCGCGGACAAGCTCGCCGGCTCCTACTCGCCCGGCCCGTGGAACGCCGTGCGGTCCGGCGACGGTGTCTACGGGCTGCCCATGGACTCCGGACCGATGGCGCTCTTCTACAACAAAAAGGTCTTCGACGCGCACAGGATCGCCGTGCCGACCACGTGGGACGAGTACGTGGAGGCCGCCCGCAAGCTGCACAAGGCCGATCCGAAGGCGTACATCACCAGCGACATCGGTGACGCGGGCCTGACCACGACCCTCCTGTGGCAGGCAGGCTCGCACCCGTACAAGGTCGACGGGACCACGGTCGGCATCGACTTCGCCGACGCCGGTGCCAAGAAGTACACCGAGACCTGGCAGAAGCTCATCGACGAGAAGCTCCTCGCACCCGTCGCCGGCTGGAGCGACGACTGGTACAAGGGGCTCGGCGACGGCACCATCGCCACGCTCCCCATAGGCGCCTGGATGCCCGCCAACTTCGCCTCGGGCGTGAAGGACGCGGCCGGAGACTGGCGCGCGGCCCCGCTGCCGCAGTGGGCCGAGGGCGAGAACGCCGGCGCGGAGAACGGCGGCAGCTCGCTCGCACTACCCGAACTCGGCAAGAACAAGGCACTCGCCTACGCCTTCGTCGAATACGCGAACTCCGGCCCCGGCGTGCAGACCCGCATCAAGAACGGCGCCTTCCCCGCCACGACGAAGGACCTGAACTCCGAGGCGTTCCAGAACACCGAGTTCCCCTACTTCGGTGGCCAGAAGGCCAACAAGATCTTCGCCGAGTCCGCGAAGAACACCTCCACCGACTGGAGCTACCTGCCGTACCAGGTGTACGCCAACTCGGTCTTCAACGACACCGTCGGTAAGGCGTACGTCTCCGGCACACCCCTGTCCCAGGGCCTCCAGGCGTGGCAGGACGCGACCGTCAAGTACGGCACGGAGCAAGGCTTCACCGTCCGGAAGTAGCCCTGAGCCATCCCGTTCGCACCATCGGAAGGACCCGCATGACCTCCCCCCTCACCCCCCGTTTCCCGTACGCGGCGGGCGGCGACGGCGCCCGCCGGCTGGTGTACGGCGCCGACTACAACCCCGAGCAGTGGTCTCGGGAGGTGTGGGAGGAGGACGTCCGGCTGATGCGGGAGGCCGGAGTCAACATCGTCTCGCTGGGGATCTTCTCCTGGGCGCTGCTCCAACCGACTCGGGACACCTGGGACTTCGGCTGGCTCGACGAGGTCATGGACCTGCTCCACAGAGGCGGCATCGGTGTCGACCTGGCAACAGCGACAGCGTCCCCGCCGCCCTGGCTCACCACCGCCCACCCGGAGATCCTCCCCGTGACCGCGGCCGGTGAGACGGTGTGGCCGGGGGCGCGGCAGCACTGGCGACCCACTTCGCCGGTCTTCCGCACCCACGCGCTGCGACTCGTACGCGCGCTGGCGACACGCTACGCCGCGCACCCGGCACTCGTGGCCTGGCACGTCAACAACGAGCTGGGCTGCCACAACGTCTACGACTACTCCGACGACGCCGCCCGTGCGTTCAGGACCTGGCTGCGCCACCGCTACGCCACGCTCAGCGACCTCAACCACGCCTGGGGGACCGCGTTCTGGTCCCAGCGGTACAGCGACTGGGATCAGATCCTGCCCCCGCGCCAGGCCGCCTCGCACCCCAACCCGACACAGCAGCTCGACTTCAAACGGTTCTCGTCGGACGCGCTCAAGGAGCACGTGCGTGCCGAGCGTGAGGTGCTGCGCGAACTGACTCCGGGCGTCCCCGTCACGACCAACTTCATGGTGATGGGCTCCACGAAGGGGATGAACTACCCGGACTGGGCGGGGGAGATCGACTTCGTCTCCAACGACCACTACGTCCAGCCCGGTCCGCAGGACCGTGACGAACTGTCCTTCTCCGCCAACCTGACGAGCGGCATCGCCGGTCACCGTCCCTGGTTCCTGATGGAGCACTCCACCGGAGCGGTGAACTGGCAGCCGGTCAACCTCCCCAAGCAGCCGGGCGAGCTGGCGCGCGACTCGCTGCTGCACGTGGCACACGGTGCCGACGCGGTCTGCTTCTTCCAGTGGCGCCAGTCGGCGGCCGGCGCCGAGAAGTACCACTCGGCGATGGTGCCGCATGCCGGAGCCGACAGTGATCTCTTCCGCTCCGTCGTGGAGCTGGGCCGGACACTCGAGGCCCTCGCGCCGGTCGCCGGAGCCGAGCGGGAGCCGGCCCGGGTGGCCATCCTGTTCGACTGGGAATCGTGGTGGACGAGCGAGCACGACTCCCACCCGACGTCCCGGCTCGACTACCGGCAGGAGGCTCTGGACTGGTACACGGCACTCCACCGGCTCGGCGTCCGCGCCGACATCGTGCCCGCCCACCGCACCGGCCTGGCCGCGTACGACGTCGTGATCGCGCCGGTCCTGCACGTGGTGGGGCAGACCCTCGCCAAGGAGCTCACCCAGTACGCCGAAGGCGGTGGGCACCTGGTCACCACGTACTTCTCCGGTGTCGTGGACGAGAACGACCACGTCTGGCTCGGTGGCTACCCCGGCGCCCTGAGCGAGCTGCTCGGTATCCGCATCGAGGAGTTCGGCCCGCTTCTCGACGGGGTCACGGTCGACCTCGACAACGCCACGACCGGCAGCCTGTGGACCGACCGGATCACCGTCTCCGGCAGGGACGTCGACGTGCTCGCCCGCTACCGCACCGGCACCTACGCCGCACGCCCGGCGGTCACGCGCCGCACCACGGGCCGGGGCTCGGCGGCGTACGTCTCCACCCGTCTGGGCGCCGCAGGCCTCACCGAACTGCTTCCCGAACTGCTGGCCCCCTCCGGAGTGACCAGTGAACTGCCGGAAGGCGCACGCGGATCGGTGGAGCTGGTCGTGCGACGCGATGCCGTCAGCCGCTACCTGTTCCTCGTCAACCGCAGTGAGGAGCCGGTACCCCTGCCCGCTGTGACCGGGGACGTGCTCATCGGACCGGCCACGGCCTCGGGGGAGACGCTCGTCCTGCCGCCACGCGAGGTCGTCGTCCTCCGGCAGCCTGCCTCCTCTTCCTGACTCCCGCGTCGCGGACCCGCCCCCAAGGGGGTACTCCGCCGAAATGCCGAACAACCGGCGGGACCCGCCGTCCGGAACCGCCCTGGCGCAGCCCGCTGAGACGGTAGATTCGAACAATGCGATCACAGAGCGGCTCCGTCCCTCGTCCGCCGGAGGGGCGGGGCCGGCTTCTTGCCGTGAGCGACCTCCACGTCGGAATCGCCGACAACCGTCCCCTGGCCGACAGCCTGCACCCGTCGTCCGACGAGGACTGGCTCATCGTCGCAGGGGACGTTGCGGAGCAGGCGGAAGAGGTCGAGCGGGCGCTGGAACTGCTGGCCGGGCGCTTCGCGCACGTGGTGTGGACCCCCGGCAACCACGAACTGTGGACGGTGGAAAGGGATCCGGTGCAGCTGCGCGGCCAGGCGCGGTACGAGCACCTCGTCCAGGTGTGCGCGCAGCTGGGTGTGACGACGCCCGAGGACCCCTACCCCCTGTGGAACGGGGCGGACGGGCCCGTCGCCGTAGCACCCCTGTTCCTGCTGTACGACTACACGTTCCGCGTTCCCGGGACGCTGACCAAGGAGGAGTCACTCGCCCGCGCGCACGAGGCGGGCGTCGTCTGCACCGACGAGTACCTGCTGCACCCGGACCCGTACCCGACCCGGGACGACTGGTGCCGGGCACGGGTGGCGCAGACCGAACAGCGGCTGGCCGCACACGATCCGGACATCCCGCTCGTCCTCGCCGGCCACTGGCCGCTGCTGCGTGAACCCACTTCCGTCATGTGGTACCCGGAGTTCGCCCAGTGGTGCGGTACGGAGCTCACCGCCGACTGGCACCGCCGCTTCAACGTGGCAGCCGTCGTCTACGGACATCTGCACATCCCGCGCACGACGTGGTACGACGGCGTGCGCTTCGAAGAGGTCTCGATCGGCTATCCCAGGGAATGGCGGAAGAGGGGCCACCCGCGCGGGCTGCTGCGGCAGATCCTTCCGTACGACGGAGAGCGGTCCGACGCAGTGCGGGCCCCGGCCCCGGCGGGTGAAACCCTGTGATCGAACGACTGTTCCCCGCGTACGTGGCGTGCGCGGACACGTACGAGACCGACGCCCCCGAGGGGACCCTCTACCCGGAGGAGGCGCAACTCGTCGCCACCAGTGTGGCCAAGCGCAGACACGAATTCGCCGCGGTACGCGGCTGTGCGCGGCGGGCCATGACGGCTCTCGGACTGCCCCCGCGCCCGGTGCTGCGCGGCCGGCGCGGAATGCCGCTGTGGCCCGAGGGGTTCGTCGGCAGCATGACGCACTGCGACGGTTACCGTGCCGCGGTGCTGGCCCGGGCGTCCGACGTGCGCGGGCTGGGCATCGACGCCGAGCCGAACGAGCCGCTCCCGCCCGGCGTGTGGGACGTGATATCTCTGCCCTCGGAGAGGGAGCGGACGTACCCGGCGGGCAGTGGGACGACGCCCCACTGGGACCGACTGCTGTTCTGCGCCAAGGAGAGCGTCTTCAAGGTGTGGTTCCCGCTCACCTTGATCGAACTCGACTTCCTCGAGGCGGACATCACCTTCCACCGGGACCCGGAGACCGCCGCCCAAGGCTCCTTCACGGCCGAACTGATGCGCACCGCACCCGGGATGCCGAAGTCGTTCCAGGGAAGATGGCTGGTCGACGACGGCTTCGCCGTGACCGCGGTCGCGCTTCCGGCCGCCTGACGCGGCGGTGCGTGGCCGGCGTCAGCCGAGAGGCCGGCCGCAGCGCAGATTCCACCGCCCGGACCGCCCGCTGAGCTCGGTGAGGCTCAGCGGTGCGACGTCCAGTCGCCAGAACGCCGTCGGCGGAAGTGCCAGTGCGTGGACGAGCGCGGCGCGCACCACCGCGGACTCGACGACGGCCACCACCCGGTCCCCGGCACGGGCCTGCGGCCCCGATGCGCCCACCGCCCGGGCGGTTGCGGCTTCGAGGAATCCACCCACGCGGGCGATCAGGTCCAGCAGCGACTCCCCTCCGTGGGGAGCGGCGGAGGGATCGGCCAGCCAGGCGGACACCGCTTCGGGCTCGGCGGCCCCGACCTCCGACAGCCGTCGCCCTTTCCAGCGGCCCATGTCCCAGTCCGCGAGCCGGAGTTCCGTACGGGAGGTGAGGCCCAGGGCTTCGGCGGTCCGCCGGCACGGCTCGGAGGGGCCGTGTGCGTACCGGTCGGCGTCAGGCACGTCGCCGGCTGCGGCGGCGGCCGCCGCCCCTCGCGCACCGGCCTCGTCCAGAGGGGCGTCATGCGCGAAACGCGCCTCCCGCACAGCGGCGTTCATGGCCGGTGCGATCAACATCACCCGAACCGTCACCCTCCGGCTCCTCTCCCTGAACAGAGGCCCCACAGCCCTGTCGTCCCACGGGCCGGCCCCGTCGCTCCACGGACCGGACCCTGCCGCCCATGGGACCACAGGCCGCATCGCGGGCTCTCGCCGCCCACGCACCATGGCGGGGGTGGAGCCGCAGGCGGTATGGTCACGGCAACCACGACGAAGGTGTGACGGAAGCCCGGTGAGAATCCGGCACGGTCGCGCCACTGTGTACCCGTATCACTGCGGGAAGTCAGACCCGGCTCCTTCGTCTCAGGCACCACGACAGGGACGCGTGTTCCCGCAGGAGGTTCTGCCATGGCTCAGTCAGCCGCCCCCACCACCGTCGCACCCGTCATCACCCCCATCTCGCTGAAGGCCATCGCTCCTTGGGCGGTCTTCTTCGGCGTCCTCATGCTCGTCCTGCTGTACTTCGTCGGCGCGGAACAGGGCGCCACCGCGGTCATCTCGGGCGAGGCCGTGCACGAATGGGTCCACGACGGCCGTCACCTTCTCGGCTTCCCCTGCCACTGAGAACCGGAGATCCAGGGGAACGTCTCATGAACTCCGTATCGGTCCGAGCGCTGCTCATCCGCGGCATGTTCGCCGGCCTCCTGGCCGGCGTGCTCGCCCTTGCCGTGGCCTACTTCCTCGGCGAGTCCCGGCTGGACGCCGCCATTGCGCTGGAGGAGTCACACGCCCACACCCACACGCACGAACACGGCGAAGAACTCGTCAGCCGCACGATGCAGGCCACCGGCGGGCTCGCCACCGGCATCCTCGTCTTCGGCGTCGCGATCGGCGGCATCGCCGCACTGGTCTTCTGTTACGCCCTGGGCCGGATCGGAGCCTTCGGTCCCAGGGCCACGGCCGCACTGATCGCCGGAGCGGCCCTGCTCACGGTCTACGTCGTGCCGTTCCTCAAGTACCCGGCGAACCCGCCTGCCGTCGGTGATCCCGACACGATCGGGCAGCGCACCGGGTTGTTCTTCCTGATGATCGCGCTCAGCGTGCTGCTGGCGGTGGCGGCCGTCCTCGCGGGCAGACGCCTCGCACAGCGGCTCGGTAACTGGAACGCGGCCGTCTCCGCCGGCGCGGGCTACGTGCTGGCGATCGGGCTGGCCTACGCCTTCCTGCCCTCGTTCGACGAGGTCGGTGCGGACTTCCCGGCCGGCCTGCTGTGGCAGTTCAGGCTGTCCACCCTCGCCGTCCAGGTGACGCTCTGGACCACTTTCGGCCTCGCCTTCGGCTACCTGACGGAGCGGTTGCTGGTGGGAGCGGGTGCGGCTGGCCAGGCGGCCCCGCGCGGGGCCGGAGTCGGAGCGGGAGTCGCGCACTGACGGTCGCGGACCGGGTGCCGCATCCGTGGACGAGCGGGACCCGCCGGCTGCCCGGCGGGTCCCGCTCGTCCGTGGTGCGCGCGTGCCGCGTCGAGGCCGTCCGTGCGGCGGGCGGCCCCATGCCCGCGCCGGTTCACCTCCGGTCTGCCCGCAGGTCGCGCCCGGGCTGCCCGCCGGGTCGCGCCCGCTCGCCTGCCGGGTCGCGCCGGGTCACGGACGGTGCGTGGCCGGGCTCCACTCGACGCGGTAGTGCTTCAGCCGGTGATCCACGGCGACCACCTGCATCCCGGCCGACACCATCACGCGGTGCGACCCGATGTTGTCGAGATCGGCGTCGCCGTTCACCGCGAGGACCCCTTGCGAGCGTGCGAAGGCCAGCAGGGCCCGCAGGGCCTCGGAGGCGAATCCGCTTCCCCGCGCCGAGCGGACCAGACCGTACCCCACGGTGACCTGGCCGGCGGCGTCCGGCCTGCCATGGAAGCCGACACCACCGATCGTGACCCCGTCCGCGCGGCGGCGTATCTCGTAGGGCCCGAACGGCTGGGAGTCGCCGGGGCCTGCGCAGGTCTCCAGGAACCGGCGGGCGGCGGCCCGGTCGCCGGCGCTCGGATAGCCCGGCGCCCATCGCGCTCCGGCCGGGGGGCCCTCCGCGGTGCCGTGTTCCACGGCCGTGGCTTCGGCGGCTGTCAGCGGGTGCAGGATCAGCCGGTCGGTCGTGAGGTCATCCATGGCAGCCGGAATACCACCTGGGGTCTGGAGCGCGCACCCGGGTTTCGCCGGCGAGCCGGGTGCCGAGCAGTGTCTCGCGTGTCGTATTAGCATTGCTAACGGGTTGATGTTAGCGTTGTCTCTGCCGGTCCACGGAGGCAACCGGGACCTTTCTGCCCAGGAGGAACGCCATGAGTGAGCAGCGCACCACCGCGACGCGCAAGGTCGCTCTCGTCACCGGAGGCTCACGCGGGATCGGGCGCACGAGCGCCGAACGGCTGGCGGCGGACGGGTGCGCGGTCGTGATCAATTACGCGGGTAACGAGGTCGAGGCGGCAGCGGCGGTGGATGCCATCACCGCCGCGGGCGGGGAGGCCATCGCCTGTCGTGCGGACGTCGCCGACGAGGCGGCCGTGGCCGCGCTCTTCGACGCGGCCGAGGAGGCGTTCGGAGGCGTCGACGTGGTCGTCCACGCCGCTGGGGTGATGACCCTCGCGCCCTTGGCCGACCTCGAGCTCGAGGCCTTCGACCGCATGCACCGCACCAATGTCCGGGGCACGTTCGTCGTCGATCAGCAGGCGGCCCGCCGTCTGCGTGACGGGGGAGCGATCATCAACTTCTCGAGTTCGGTGCTGGGGCTCTCCCTGCCCGGCTACAGCGCCTACGCGGCCACCAAGGGAGCCGTGGAGGCGATGACGCTGATCCTTGCCCGGGAGTTGCGGAGCCGGGACATCACGGTCAACGCCGTCGCGCCCGGACCGACCGCCACTGCGCTGTTCCTGGACGGCAAGGACGAGGAGTCCATCGCGAAGATGGCGGCCCAGCCGCCGCTCGAGAGGCTCGGCGAGCCGCAGGACATCGCCGAGGTCGTTTCCTTCCTCGCCGGTCCGGCCCGCTGGGTCAACGGCCAGGTGCTACGGGCCAACGGTGGCATCGTCTAGATGTGTCGCCGAGCCGCAAGGGGGTCCGGGCTCCGCGCGGCGGAAGCGGCGCCAACGGGCGGGCGGCCGGACCGGTTCCGTATGCGGGACAGGGGCGGGGCGCGGCGGCCGTGGTGAGTGGAAGGGAGGGTGGGGGCAGGCCCCCCACCCTCCCTCCTCTGTCAGCCGGCGGACTGCCCCGGCCCTCCCTGCTGACCGGCGGACTGCCCCGGCGGAATTCCGTCCGGGCCGAAAGTGCCGGTCAGGGCGGCGGCGATCCGCAGATACGGAGCCGCCTCCGCGTTCCTGCCCTGGCGCTCGAGGGTGCGCCCGAGCATCAGCTGGGCATAGTCCTCGACCGGATTGCGCTTCAGCACCTCGCGCAGTTCCTTCTCCGCCTTCGCGAGTCGCGCCGAGTGGTAATAGGCCCGCGCCAGAAGCAGACGCGGTGCGACCTGCTCCGGAACCTCCTCGACCAACCCGCCGAGGATGCGGGCCGCGGTCAGGTACTCCTTCGCCTCGAAGAACAGCTGGGCCCGGTCCCAGCGGTCGGCAGGGGTACCGAACTCGTAGTAGGTCTCGCTCACTTCTCCTCCTCGTTAACGTCCGGCAGACCTGTCAACCGGGCGGTGTAGTTTAATATTCCACTAAATATTCGGCGTGGAGGTCATCGCTCCACGCCCGCACGGGAATAGGTTGAGGGCCATGAGCAATCTCGATCGCCAGGCCGCGCTCTCCGTCTGTGGTGGCCGGGGCTTCGTCGTCGCCGAACCGGTGCGTGAACTCCTCGCACCCCGCCGCGTCCAGCTCGGCGAGTCCACCGAGGTCCGCCGGCTGCTGCCCAACCTGGGGCGCCGCATGGTCGGTGCCTGGGCCTTCGTGGACCACTACGGGCCGGACGACATCGCGGACGAGCCCGGAATGCAGGTGCCGCCGCATCCGCACATGGGCCTGCAGACGGTCAGCTGGCTCCACGACGGCGAGGTCCTGCACCGGGACAGCCTGGGCAGCCTCCGGACGATCCGGCCGCGGGAGCTGGGCCTGATGACCTCGGGCCGGGCCATCAGCCACTCCGAGGAGAGCCCGAAGCCGCACGCCAGGCTCCTGCACGGCGCCCAGCTCTGGGTGGCCCTGCCCGACTCCCACCGGAACGTCGAACCGCACTTCCAGCACCACACCGACCTGCCCAGGGTCACGGCGCCCGGCCTCGAGGCCACCGTCATCCTCGGTGAACTCGACGGCGCCAGGTCGCCCGGCACCGCCTACACCCCCATCGTCGGAGCCGACCTGGCCCTGACCCGCGGCGCCGAGGCCCGGCTGCCCCTCGATGCCGACTTCGAGTACGCGGTGCTGGCGATGTCCGGTGAGGCGGAGGTCGACGGCGTTCCCGTGCTCCCCGGATCCATGCTCTACCTCGGCTGCGGCCGGACCGAGCTGCCGCTGCGGGCCGGCTCGGACGCGGGCCTGATGCTGCTCGGCGGCGAGCCGTTCGAGGAGGAGATCGTCATGTGGTGGAACTTCGTGGGGCGCTCGCACCAGGAGATCGCGCAGGCACGTGCGGACTGGATGACCAGCGCACGGTTCGGCCAGGTGCACGGCTACGAGGGGGGCCGCCTGCCCGCCCCCGAACTGCCGCCGGTGGCCCTGAAGCCGCGGGGCAGGGTTCGCTGAGTGAGCCGCGCCGCCGCGGGGGAGGCTGTGCACCTGCCGCCGAGCGACAGCCTGGTGGACCGGCGTGGACCGAGCGCTCGGGCGCTCGCCACGGCCGTCCCTCACGCCCCTCTGCGAGGGGGACCGGCAGCGCTGCGTCGTCGAGGGCTCTGTTCACGCTGCAGGCGGCCGACCGCGAAACGGAACACCGCCCGAAGACGCGTCAGGGAGCACGTCGTGCGGAGGATGCACGGCTCTCGCCCCCTGCGACGGCTCGGCGCGGGGTCGGTCCGCCCGGGCCGTCCGCCGAAGCCTGCGTCGCCCCGCGGTCAGAGGCCGGCGAGCAGGTCGTCGAGCGGGGAGGGAACGTTGCCGGGGTCGAGGGCCTCGACGAGGGCGCGGCCGTAGTGGATCTTGCGTCCCTTCTTGGTGCCGAGGAAGCGCCGCAACTGCTGCTGCGAGGCGCGGCCCTGTTGTGCGGGCTGGCGCAGGAACGTCTGCAGGGCGCGCAGGTCACCCTCTTGGCGGACCAGTTCCTCCACCCGTGGTACGCCCAGTGCGCGGATGAGCTCGTCCTCCAGATCCGCCGCGCAGACGAAGAACTGCTGCCGTTCCACACCTGCCCGCTCCAGGCCGCGGGCGTAGAAGGGACGCTCCGCCTCGTCGCAGAGTCCCGTGAGGAGGAGGTCCAGGCCGTACGGGCCGAGGAGGGGAGCGAAGCGCCCGATGCTCATGGCACCGCCCATCGGCAGGACGCAGACGCCTTCGGAGGCCAGGTCTCGGCCCCGGCTCGTGGCCAGTGCGTCGACCGCGGCGAGGTCGCTCGGGCCTTCGAGCAGGACGGCTGCCCGGACGGGCAGTCGCGCGGCCAGTTCCCGTGCTGCGTCGCCCGGGCCGCCGGCCGCCCACGCGGTCACCGCCTCCCGGAACGCCCCCATGTCACTCATGGGACGAGTCTGCGCCCTTCGCGGGCACGACGGTAAGGAATATCGGCCGGCCTCGGCCAGGCATGCCGTGGCGTCCGCGTGACCTGCGTGCCCGATGTACGTCGTGGCGGCGGTGCGCGACCCCGCGATCCGCGCAGGCGCGGCGCCGGGACCCGCGACCCGGCCGAACACCGGTCGACCCTGGCAGGAGCGGCACGCGGAGCCGGGCGGCACGGTCCGGGAGTCGCGTGGTCGCCCCACCGGGTCCTGGTCGGTGGTCCGTCCGCGAGGACCCGGTGCGTCGGCCGGGGCCCGGTTTCCTGCGACCCGACGGTCTACCGAGGAAGGGCCGCCCTGCCCTTGTGGCGCCGGTCGGCGACCAGCATCAGAGTCAGTCCGGCCACGACCCACACGATGAGGACGAGGAGCGGGTCGGCCGCTCCCTTGCCGTCGAAGAGGGCACTGGCGCGGAGCAGGCTGCCCGAGGCGCCGGGAGGCAGGAGCTGGCCGAGCGTGGACCAGCCGTCGGGCAGCCAGTGCGGCCCTGTGGCGAGCCCCGAGAGGGGATTGCCGAGGAACATCATCACCGCGGAGCCGGCGCCGAGCCCGGCGTAGCCGAAGAGTGACTCGAGGCCCAGGAACGGGACCGCGAGCGCTGCCATGCCCAGTCCCAGACCAAGGCTCGTGATCCAGAAGTTGCCGTCCAGCGTGCCGATCCCGAACTGGAGGACGGCGGTGACCGCCGCTCCGGCGGCCAGGACGAAGGCGAGCACCCCGGCGAGCCGGAGGCGCAACCCCGCGTGGCCCGGGAAGAGCTGCAGCAGGACGACGGCGGGCAGGATGCCGCCGAAGACCATGGGCAGCGCCGCCGAGGCGAGTCCCGCCCCTCGGGGGTCGTCCTCGGGAAGGGGCACCACGTCGCGGACGGTGACCGGGAGGTGCTGACGCTCAGCGAGGGCGTCACCCAACCCGGTGATGGCGCCGGTGACCTGTTGGCCGCCGGCCGTCGCCGTATGGACGGTGACCCCGTCGGGTCCGATGGCGAGGCCGCCCATGGCATCCCGGTCCTCGACGGCGCGGGTCAACGCCTCGGGGCCGGAGTAGACGGTGACGTCCCACGCGTCGTCGGGGAGCTGGTCCCGGAGCGGTTCGACGGCGGACCGCGGCCCGGTGACCCCCAGCGGTACGTGGTGGGGGCCGCCGTTCGCGGACGGGAGGCCGAAGGCGCACAGCATCAAGGTGATCGCCGCCGTCAGGCCGATGACGACGGCGAGGAGCCGTATGAGTTGCCCGCGGCGGTCGTGGGGCGGTGCGGCAGGGGCGGTGGTGGCCGCGTCCTGGACCGTGGTGGCTTCGGTGGCGTCGGAGGGCATGAGATCCGTTTCTCGTCGTACGTACCGCGGCCCGGAGGGAAGGGTGCGGGCAGCCGACGGCGTGAGGAGCGACAGGAGCCCTGCGCCGCAGTGATGTGCCGGACGTGGGTGCGGGGCGCCGGATGCGGACGGCATCCGACGGCTTCACTATATAACTCATCGATTGCTGAGTTCACCTTCTGATGAGTTCATCGAGTGCTGAGTTCATTGAGTGCGGAGTTCGTCGTCCGAGGAGTTGTGGGGGGGGGAAGGCATGATGGGGCAATGAGCGAAGCGACCGACATGAGCGACGGGGGCGGCGTGCGCGCCGTGGAGCCGGCCGAGGGGGCGGAGAAGCACGCGGGAGGCCGTCGTCCCGGTGAGACCCGGACGCGGGAGGCCATCCTGGCGGCCGCTCGCAGGTGCTTCGCCGAGCGTGGCTTCGACGCCACGAGCCTGCGGCGCATCGCGGAGACGGCGGGAGTGGACCAGGCACTCGTGCACCACTTCTACAAGACGAAGGAGAACCTGTTCCTCCAGGCACTGGAGTTGCCGGGGAAGATCCACGAGGCCATCTCGGCCGCGGCGCGTGGAGGCACCGAAGGTGTGGGGGTACGCATGGTCAGGGCCCACATCTCCGTGTGGGACGACGTGTCGGCGCGGCCGGCTCTGATGACCATGATCCGATCGGCGGCCATCCACCGCGTCGCCGCCGCTCGCCTGCGGGACACCGCGAGCGGCCTCCTCGCCGACGCGCTGAGTGAGGTGATCACCGGCGAGGACAAGGATCTCCGGTCGAGCCTCATCGCGACCCAGCTCATCGGACTCGCCCTGATGCGCTACATCCTCCTTCTCGAACCCCTGGCATCCGCCGACGCCGAGACGGTGGCCGGGTACTACGGTCCTGCCCTCCAGGCGATCGTGGAGGGCAGGACGGGCGCGTAGGCGGCCGGCCGCCGAGGAAGGTCTCCGCGAAGCCGACGATCCGGGCGATGCCGCCGGGTTCGCCGGCCGGGTGGCGGAACCATGGCCCCGACCTCGTCGCATCGGGGGCGGACGCCGGTCAGGCGGGATACGCGTGCGTCTGCGCGGCCTTGACCGCGGCCCAGACAGGTGCGCCGGGATGGAGGTCGAGTTCGGCTGCGGCGACGGTCGTCAGGTCGGCGACGAGAGGAAGGGCACCGACGAGGGCGGCGCGGATCTGGTCGCCGTGCGTCTCGAGTCCTGATACCTCGCAGTGCCACAGGTTGCGGGCACTGGTGCCGGTGGGGCGGTCGCGGTACAGGGTGACGGCGCTCGGAGGGAACGCGACGAAGGTGGGACCGGTGAGGTCTTCGGTGGTGGTGATCACGGGCCCGGCCTCCAGCTGCACCGCGTGGCCCTCGGCCTGCCCCCTGTATAGATTCAGGCCGACCAGCTGGGCGATGTAGTCCGTACGCGGACGGCGGGCGATGTCGGAGGGCGTGCCCTCCTGCACGACCCGGCCGTGCTCGATGACGACGAGCCGGTCGGCCAGCACCATCGCGTCCAGCGGGTCGTGCGTGACCAGCACGGCCACCGCCTCGAAATCGGCCAGATGGCGGCGGAGCTGGGTGCGCACCTCGAGGCGGGTGCGGGCGTCGAGCGCGGCGAGCGGCTCGTCGAGGAGCAGCAGCCTGGGGTGCGTCGCCAACGCGCGGGCGAGGGCGACGCGCTGTGCCTGGCCGCCGGAGAGCCGCCGCGGCTTGGCGCCCGCGTGCTCCGCGAGACCCATCCTGTCCAGCCACCGCGCGGCCTGTGCGCGGGCCTCGGCCTTGGACGCGCCCTGGCAGCGGGGGCCGAAAGCGACGTTGTCGAGGGCGGTCAGATGAGGGAAGAGGAGATAGTCCTGGAAGACGACGCCGACCGGGCGGGCCTCGGGCGGTGTCCCGTCCAACGCCGCGCCGTCCAGGCGCAGATGCCCGCCGGTGAGCGGGGAGAGTCCGGCGAGGGCGCGCAAGGCCGTGGTCTTGCCTGCCCCGTTCGGCCCGAGCAGGGCGACGACGTCACCCGGGGCGACGGTCAGCGCCACGTCGAGGCGGAAGTCACCGCGGTCCACGACGAGACGGGCGTCCACGCCCTCACCACGGGCGGGGCCGGTGCCGGCTTCGTGGCCGATGTGGGTCATGGGGCGGTCATCCAGTGGTCGGACGGTCCGGCGGGGACCGTGGGGGACGCGGCTCGGGTCATGACACCGTCATCCAACGGTCCCGCAGACCCGCGAGCACCGCGATGGACACGGCGAGCAGGACGAGACTCAGCGCGACGGCGGCGGCCGGGTCGTCCTGGAGGGCGAGGTAGACGGCCAGCGGCATGGTCTGGGTGCGGCCCGGGAAGTTGCCCGCGAACGTGATCGTCGCGCCGAACTCGCCGAGCGCGCGGGCCCATGCCAGGACGGCACCCGCGGCGATGCCGGGCATGATCAGCGGCAAGGTGACCCGGCGGAACGCGGTGAAGCGGGAGGCGCCCAGGGTCATGGCCGCCTCCTCGAATCGCGGGTCCGCCGCGCGCAACGTGCCCTCCACGCTGATGACGAGGAACGGCATCGCCACGAACGCCTCCGCGATCACGACGCCCGCGGTGGTGAACGGCAGGGTGACCCCGAACCACGAGTCGAGCCACTGCCCGACGACCCCGTTGCGGCCGAGGGCCAGCAGCAGCGCCACACCGCCCACCACCGGGGGCAGGACCAGCGGAAGGGTCACCAGGGCCCGCACGAAACCACGCCCGGGGAAGTCGGCCCGTGCGAGAAGCCACGCCAGAGGCACTCCCAGAACCAGGCTCACAGCGGTGGCCGCGGTCGCGCAGACCAGGGACAACCGGAGGGCGTCCCACACCTCCGGGCTGGTCAGCTGTTCGGGAAGGCTGCGCCATGGGGTTCGTACGAGAAGGGCGACCAGCGGCAGCAGCAGGAACACGAGGCCCGCGACGGCGGGCAGCAGAAGCGGCAGCGGCACCCCGCTCCGCCCACCCGCCCGGACACGCCGGCGCCGCGGCCTGCCGCCACCCGTGAGGGTCCCGGCCGCGGCGCCGGACTCGTTCAGCTCGCTCACGGCTCGATGAATCCGGCCCCGGTCAGGACCTTCCGACCCTCGGAGGAGTGCACGAAGGCGATGAACCCCTTGGCCGCTTCGACGTTGGGCGCGTCCTTGAGGAGAGCGATCGGGTAGTCGTTGACGGCTTCGGCCGATTCGGGGAATTCCACACCCGCCACCTTGTCACCCGCGGCCAACACATCGGTCCTGTAGACGACGGACGCGTCGGCCTCCTTCAGTACCACCTTCGTCAGGGCGCTTTTGACGTCCTGCTCGTAGGAGACGGGGGTGAGCTCCAGCTTCGCGGCGTCGAGGGCCTTCTGCGCCGCGGCACCGCAGGGCACCGACGTGTCGCAGAGCACGACCTTGAGACCGGACCGGGTGAGGTCTTCGAGGGAGGTGACGGAGTCGGGGTTGCCGGGCAGAGTGGCGATCTCCAACTGGTTGCGCGCGAAGGTGGCGGGCGCGCCCGACACGTCACCCGCGTCCGTGACGACGGCCATCGTCTTGGGGCTGGCGGCGGCGAAGACGTCGGCCGGGGCCCCACCGGTGATGCCGGCGGCAAGGGTGTCGCTGCCACCGAAACTGAAGGTGACCTTCGTGCCGGGGTGAGCCCTCTCGAAGTCCCTGCCCAGTGCCGTGAAGCTCTCCTTGAGTGAAGCGGCGGCGAAGACGGTCACCGTGCCGGAGAGCTTCTTCGCCGCGTCCGTGGAGACCGACGGGTCCGACGTGGACGAGGAGTCGCCGGAGGAGGAGCAGGCACTCAACGCCAGCAGTGCGGCTGCGCCCGCACCGGCCGTCTGCAGGATCCGGCGGGCGGAACGGGTCATCACGGGTCCACTCCCTCTGGCTCTTCACAGGAGCCGACTACGAGTCTCGTACGTCTTACGGCCGGACTCCGGCGGCCCGGCCCGTCACGAACGGCGTGCGGTGGCCCGCCGGCCGGCCCGGGGCCCCACTGCGTCGGCAAGGACACTCATCAAGCGGCCGCCGGCACGATCCGGTAGGTGGGCATGTGCTGATCATACTGCCGCAGATTCCAGGGGATAGTCACTTGTCGCATCGCATGAGCCGGGCCAGGAACGGATGAGGTAGGCATGTGCGTTTGTACGGATCTGCCGTCCGGGCGTGCCCCCGCGGGAGGTAGCAGCCCGTGATCCGGCCCATGAACGCCGCCGAGCCCGGTGGCAGAGCTCGGCCTGACCGGCGACCTGGCACGCCCTGCCCGGCTGTGGGTGTGCGACCTGTTCGCCCGGGCCCGGCACCTGGCCCGGACCGGCGTCGACCGTGCCACCGGCAGTGTCCGGCACCACCGCTTCAGGGGGCTTTGCCGCACGACGTCCTGGACGCCGCCGGCCCCGGCTTCGACCGCGCCCGGCGCACGGACCGGCTCAGGTTCCTGCTCGCGGCGACGGGCGCGGACGGCCATCACGTCCTGCTTTCCCGGGCGGAGATCGACCTGGACTTCGAACTGGCTCCCGTCCCTGCCCGCCGCGAGCATCGAGGGCGCTTCCCTCGACCGGGTGGCCCCCGATGTCCTTACTCCGGATCGCTGCGGCTCGAGCACACCGGTGGCATCGACGTCATCCGCGTGGACGGCCGTTGTGCGTCGAGAGAGTGAGCGGGGCGCGGGGCCGGCGGCGAAGGTGCCGTGTGCCGGGCGGCAGTCGGCGAGTCAGGTGCGGTCGATGTGCACGTTGGTCGACTTGACGCGGGCGGTGGCCTCCATACCGACCTCCAGCGCCAGTTCCTCCACGGCCTCACGCGTGAGCAGTGACACCAGCCGGTGAGGCCCCGCCTGAATCTCCACCTGGGCCGCGACGTCGCCCAGCTTCACGGCGGTGACGATGCCCGGAAAGGCGTTGCGCGCGGAGGTGTAGGGGGCTTCGCCCTCTGCGGCGGCCCCGGCGGTTCCGGCGATCTCGACCGAGAAGGCGGCCAGATCCCTGCCGTCGATGAGGCGGCGCCCACTCTCGTCACGACGAGTGGCGACCTTGCCCGCGTCCGCCCATCGGCGTGCCGTGTCCGGGCTCACGCCCAGCAGCCGTGCCGCCTGGCCGATCGTGTAGAACTGCATGCGAGCAAGCTAGGCGTCTTGCCTCGCATATGCAAGCTGATCTGCGCTTCAGTGCCGCAAAAGCGAGCACCCTAGGCTTTCATGTCGTGCGGGACACCCGTAGCTCGGTGAGATACCGCTTGGTCACCCGGCCGCCGTGCCGCCCGTCGATCAGCCCGGCGATGCACCCCAGCAGTCCCTCCTGGGCCTCCGGTGGCAGCGCCCGGTGGCCGGAGTAGGTCCGCAGTACGTCCAGGTACTCCGCCGTGGTGTACGTCAGTTCCCACGTGTGACGCCGGAAGGCGACCGGGCCGTACCGGCCGCTGCGTGCGGCCTCGTCCGCGTGCTCCGAGGTGTCGACGTCTTCGGCGGCAGGTAGCCGCAGCCCCGCCGGGGTGGCCGGATCGAAGCGCTCGTAACAGGCCTGGACCTCGACGAAGAACTCCTCGCTGCCACCCGCCACATGCTGCGTGGCGACCACGGCGAGAGCGCCGTCGGGCCTCAGCGCGTCGGCTGCCCTGACCATCCGCACCGCAGGATCGATCCAGTGGAACGCGGTCGCCGACAGGACGACGTCGAACGGCTCCTTCGGCAGTGCCCAGGTCTCGAAGTCCGCCGTCACGACCTCCACCCCCCCCGAAGCCGGCCAGGTTGCGACGGGCGACGGCGGCCATGTCCGCCCCCAGTTCGACGGCGACGATCCGGCAACCCCGCTCGGCGAGCGGCACGGTCGCCTTGCCGGTGCCCGCCCCCACCTCGAGGACCCGGCAGCCCGGTCCGGTACCGGCCAGTTCGGCGAGGTCGTCGAACAGGGCCCGTGGATATCCGGGACGCGCCCGGTCGTACAACTCCGCGTCCTCGTCGAAGGTCCGGCTCAGTTGGACACGGCGCGTCCCGTCAGGCGTGTCGTCGCGCATGCCGGCAGGCTACCGCCTCTCCGATGGGCAGCCTGGCTGCCCGGCCGGTGCCGCGCCATGCACCGGCCGGCACAGTGGGTCCCGTCGCCGCGGCGCCCGTCGGCACCCACCGGCCGGGCCCCGGCCGGTGGGTGCCGGATCAGGGCAGACGCCGTGCCCGCGGAACGGTGTCGTGGGCGCGGTACGTGCCGGCGGAAGGCGCGGTGCCGTCACCGGGCACCACGCGCACGCCCAGACCGCTCACGCGGTAGATGCAGGTGTCGTCGCCCCAGAGCGATGCCTCCGCCATGGCGTAGGGGCCCCGCGCGTCCGTGCCCGCCTCCAGGACGTCCAGCACCACCCTGATCAGCCGGTTGGCCGGCGTGATCTGCCCCCTGTACCTCCAGGTCATCGCCCGCCCCGGCAGCACCGGCGCGAACCGCGGATGCGGGACACCGGCGGTCATGCCGCGTTCGAGCATGTAGTACTGGAGCAGTTGGCACATGGCCTCGATGCCCAGCGAGCCGGGCTGCACCGGATCCTGGAAGAAGTGTGCTTTGAAGAACCACTCGCCCGCGTCCACGTCCTTCTCCGACCGCAGTCGGCCGAGCCCGGCGCTGCCGCCGTCCGGCCAGTATCCCGTGACCCGGTCGAGCATCAGCAGCATGGGTCCGGGGAGGCCCGACGGGCCTTCGCGGTGAGGCGCGCACCGAGTGGTGAGATCGACGCTGCGGTCGCAGGGAGCCTCGAGGCCGGCCAGGGCCTCGTCCGTGACCGGGAGTCCGGCCTGGTCGTCGAAGGACGAGGGTGGGAAGAAGCCGAACACCGTGGACAATTCGAAGAGCGGTTCGCCGTCAGCCGTGCACCGGACCTCGAACGACTGGATGATCATGTCTCCGACGCGCGAGACACGGCTCAGCGTGGCGTGGGTGCGTACGGTCCGGGTGGCGGGGGTGACCTCGCCGGTGACGGTACCCGTGCCGTCGAGATTGCGGAACAGCAGGTCGGTGCCGGTGGTCAGAGCACTGCCCGCGTAGGAGGCCAACCACCCGCACGGCTGCAGCGCGATCTCCATGAGGACCGCGAACGGCATCGCACCACCGTTGTTCTGCTCGAAGTACCAGGCGGCGCCGGGTACGTCGTACTCGGCGACGACGACGCTGCCCTCCCGCATGCCCCCCTGCGGCCCCTCCACCTCGGCGATGCGGCTCATGAAGTGGTAAGGGGGACCGGGCAGGCGCGCGACCCTGCGGGTGCCGTCGAAGGGCTCGTACGCCGCACCGAACGCCTCGCTCGGCCTGCCCCACGCGCACGCCAGCAACGAGGCGTAGTCGAAAGAGAACCCGTCCACCGTCGCCACCGTCCCGGTCTCCCGGTACCCGGCCAGTCCGCCGAGTGCGGCGAGCGGCACCGGCACACCGCTGCTCCGGACGGCGGGCGGGCCGAGCCGGCGCCAGTGCGACAGCGGCCAGTCGGGGACCAGGCGCAGCGACGCGTTCCGTCCGAGGAACGCCTTGACCCCGTCGACGGTGCCCAGCACGTCGGCGTACAGCGTCGGCAACGGTCCGGCCGAGACCTCGCGCACGAACACCTCGTAGACGATCCGGCGACTGTCCGGGGTCGCCTGGCCCCGGCAACTCGCCGAGCAGGGCGCGTCGTCGACGGGTTCGAAGCGCCAGCCGTCCCTGTCGACCGTGAAGCCCATCGCCACCAGGTAGAACGCCATCGCCTGGAGGCCACCCTGGAGCATCAGGGTGCCTGGCATGCAGGGGTCGTTCTTGAAGTGCCCCGGGAAGAACCAGTCGTCCGGTGAGACGGGAGCCTCGGCGCGCAGGTAGCCGCGGCCCCAGGGGCCGCCGGCCGGGTCGAACGTGGTGACCTCGTGCAGCATCCGCAGCCGGCCGTCGTCGATGCCGGGCGAGCGTACGTGGGCGGCGGTCGTCTCCCAGCCGGGGCCGAAGCAGTCCGCGGGCCGCCCCTCCGCCAGGGCCCGCACGCGTGGTGCGGTGAAGGCGTCCAGCTCGCAGCGCACGGCGGGCGGATCGAGCGGCAGCGCGTCGTCGGGCGGGCAGTCGGCGGGGTCCCAGCACACACCGCCGCTGCCGTCGAGTTCCGCCGGGGTGAAGAACCCGGCCCGGCCCTCGCGGACGCTGAGTTTGAGTTCACCGCCCGCGTAGCAGTCGTAGTGGAAGAAGGACAGCCGGACGCCGCCGTGTTCGGCGTGGCCGTCGACGTGGATCTCGTAGCGCAGTGTCTCCCCGGCCCCGGGCGGGCTGCCGTGGTACGTCAACTCGCAGCCGAGCAGCCGGTAGGCGCGTTCGCCCCGGGTGACGAGGTCGATACCGAGCCAGCTGAGCAGGAGCAGGTCCGCTTGGCCCGCCTCGATCATCAGCGCGGTGGGCATGCGGCCGGTGGCATCCAGGAACCAGCTGTCGGCGCGGACGTCCGTTTCCGTCCAGATCGTTCCCGAGGTACGCACCGGCCCCGGTTCGGCGAGCGCGGCCGGCTCCGCGTCGATGCCGAGGACACGGTCGGTGAACAGCATCGGCGGTGCGGGCATCCGGGTCTGCACGGCGTACGCGTCCTGTGGGGCGAACCGCGGGCCGAACACCGCCGAGATCTCCCGGGAGGCAAGGTGCTCGAGCTGGGCGCGGTCGAACTTCGGCCCCGGCAGCGCATCCTTCGGCGACCCCGGCGCCGGTTCCGGCCGCGAGAGAGGCACGGGCACACGCGGGGCCGGCGATGCGGCCGGAGGTGGTCCGGCCGTGCCAGGGGCGGACGGGGCCGAGGACGGTGACGCGGGGCCGGGCACACGCACCGGGGGCGCGGGTGGCCGACGTACTGCGCCGACGCGTGCCGCAGCGGTGACCGCTTCGGCAGAGATCCGCAGGAACCGCTGATGGGCCTCGGCGTGCCGCGCCGTGATGTCCAGGTGCAGTGCGGTCACCCGGCGGCTCTGCGCGGCCACCAGCTCTCCGACGCTCGTCGGCCACGCCCGCTGATCCGGCTGCGGCTGCGGCTGCCGCGCCACGACACCGGGGGAGCGCATACCGGGGATGTCGGCGGCCTCGGGCCGGACGTCCTCCAGGTCCGGAACAGGCGTCAGCCGGGGTGCCCTGGGCATGACCACGGCGGATGTCTCCAGGGACGACGGCAGGCGAGGAGCACCGGGGACGGCCACCGTGACGGCGGGGGCGGGTCCGGGGACCGGTACGGCGGCGGACCTTAGGCGGCCGAAGAGTTCGTCAGCACGCACGGGCACCCCGGCGACGACGAGTTCGGCCACGGCGAGACAGAGTTGCCGGACTCCTGCGCCCTGCGGAGCGTCCAGGGCGACGGACACGTGCTCCCGGTCGCCGAGCACCCGCCCGATCCAGCCGGTGCACAGCTTGCGCGGCCCGTGCTCGACGAAGATGCGGATGCCGTCGGCCCAGGCCTGTTCGACCGTACCGGCGAAGTCGATCATGCCCATGCCCTGCGCGGTGAGGGCCTCGGCGGCGCGCTCCGACGTCGGCTCGTACGACTGCCGGGTGGCCCCGCTGTAGAACCGGACGCCGGGCACCGCCCTGGTGGGCCGGTGATGGGCCGCGCGCCACCTCTCCCGGACATCGGCCAGCTCCGGCGCGTGGGCGGCCATGTCGTAGTCGATGGCGATGGCGTGGGCGGCACCGAGCCGGGCCACGACGGCCGCGCACGCCCGGGACTCACCGCCGATGACGCAGATGCCGGGAGCGTTCACCGCCATCAGGTGGACGGCCACCTCGTCCGCGAGTTCCCTGCGGATCCTGTCGAGGGGCGCGGTGACGAGGTGGGTCGACCAGCGGGAGCCCCGTACACCCAGGCGCTCCCACACGCGTCGTACCGCCCGGAGCTCACCGGTGAGCTCCGTGGTGAACAGACCGCTGGTGCAGGCGGCCTCGTACAGCCCCGCGGCGTCCGGCCATGCTCCCAGGGCGACCAGCGCGGCCGACTCCCCGGAGGAGTAGCCGATGGCGGCGTCCGGCCGCAGGCCGAGCACCTCCCGGGTGAGCACCGTATGAGCCGTGGCGAGCCCCGCGGCGCCCCAGATCTGGTCCAGCACCCCCCGAGCCGGGCCCGGAGCCGCCCACGCGGCGACGGTCCCGTGCTTCGCCCTGATGCTGTCGCCGAGCGAGGGCAGCGCGAGCATCAGTTCGCGGCCCATGCCCGGGTAGGTGGCCGAGCCGTTGGTGTACACGAACGCGGTCCGCCCCCGCACCGGCTCGTCCCGGTAGCGCACGTCGGCGGGCCGCACCCCGCCTTCCGAGAGCCAGCGGCGGGCGGCCTCCTCACGGGCAGGAAGCCCGGCGTCGTCCTCGACCACGAGCGCCAGCCGCGCCGGCCCGTCCGGGGACTGCACCCCCGACTTCATCGCGGCCAGTACCCCGTCGCGGTCGCGCCCCGAGAAGACGAGCAGCCGCGGAGCCGGCCCGCTCAGCCAGGGCCGGGCGTCACCTGCCCGCAGCCGGACGCCGGCCGCGGGGCCTCCCAGCGGCGTCACGACGGCCGCCGCGGTGCGCGGCAGGGCGCCGGTCTCCGCGAGCTCGCCCTGCCGCGGCACCGCGCGGTGCTGGAGAGCGGTCGCCGCGACTGCGACGGATACCAGCCCCTGGGCCGCGTGGGCGCGGCCGAAGAGCGACGCCGGGTCGAACACGGCGTCGGCGCCGTCACCGATGACCATGTCGGGGGCGTCGGCCGGCTCCTCGTCGAGCAGGGCGATCACGGTGTCACCGTCCCTGCGGGCGGCGTCGAGCGGCTTGAGGACCAGGATCACGGCGGCGTCACCCGGCTCGGTCTCGTGGCCGAGTTCACGCAGAGCGGCCTGCTGCACCGGCTCGCACGACAGATCGGTCGCGCCGACGAGCGCGGCATCGGCCTCGCCCGCCCTGATCGCCCTGGCCGCGACATCCAGCGCCACCAGACCGGAGGCCTCCTCCGCCGACACCGCGAAGGCGGGCCCCGCAAGGTCGAGTTGTGTGCTGATCCGGCTCGCCACGAGGTTGGGCAGGCTGCCGACCACACGCTCCGCGGTCATGGGCGACACAAAGGCGTCCCGGGCGGCGGCGAGCAACTCGGGTCCGGCGCCCGCCCCGGCCTGCTCCAGCCAGTGCGGGAGCCGCAGGCGGACACCGGTGCGGGCCACGTCGGGATCGACACCCATCCCGATGACCACCATGGTCCGCTCGCGGGGCAGCGACAGGCCGCGTACGGCCTCGCGGGCCGCTTCGAACGCGAGGAGCTGGTGGGGCACGGTCTGCCGCAGCGTCAGTGGTGGGAAGCACAGGTCCGTCAGATCCACGCCGATCTCCGTGGCGGGACCACGCCGCTCGCCGGCGAGCACCGCGCGGCGGAAGTCCTCGGTGTCCGCCCCGCCGCCGACCCTGGCACCCAGGGCGACGATCGCCACCGGCGAAGTGCGGCGCACCGGGCCGTCGGAGCCGGTGGGGGACGAGGGCTCGGGCTCCCTGGGGGAGGGCGGAACGCAGGACGCCCGCGTCGAGGTGTCCGCCACCCGGGCGGCCGGGTCCACACGCTGAACCGTGCGGACGGCCGGCACGTGACCGCCGTCGTGGGCGTCCACGATCAGATGGGCGTTCGTCCCGCCGAAGCCGAAGGCGCTCAGGGCCGCCCTGCGCGGCCCCGACCACGGCTCCGGTGCGGTGAGCACCCTGAGCGGTGTGCCGCGCAGTTCCGCCAGGGGGTCCTCGGCGCCGAGCGTCGCCGGCCGGATGCCCGAACGCATCGCACCGAGCACCTTCAGGAGTCCGGCCACGCCCGCCGTGGCGAGCAGGTGCCCCACGTTGGACTTCGCCGAACCGATGGGCACGTCGTCGCCCCGCGCGTAGACCCGGGCCATGGCGCGAGCCTCCACGGCGTCCCCGACCGGAGTTCCCGTGGCGTGGCACTCGACGAGCGACACGGTCCGCGGCGCGATGCCCGCGGACGCGTACGCCAGGCCCATCGCCCGCACCTGTCCCTCCTCGGCCGGGCTGAGCAGACCGCCGCCGCGCCCGTCGTTGGACAGCCCGATGCCGCGGATCACCCCGAGCACGGGCAGGCCGGCGGACAGGGCGTCGGGCAGGCGCATCAGGGCGACGAAGCCCGCGCCCTCACCATGCATCAACCCGTCGGCGTCCCGGGCGAAGGGACGGCTGCGGCCGGTGCGGCTCACCGCGGACAGACCGCAGAACCCCACGTGCAGGTAGAGGTTGTCGACCCGGTTGACCGCTCCGGCCAGCATCAGGTCCGCGCCGCCGTCGTGCAGGCGGTCGCACGCCATCTTGATCGCGTACAGCGAGGAGGCACAGGCGGCGTCGAGCGCCCAGGCACCCGCGCCGAGTCCGAGCGCACGAGCCGCGAGCTGGGCGGGGAGCCCGGACGAGAAGCGGTTGCGCGCGTCGGGCCGGGACCGGCGTTCACCCGTCAGGAGGGCCTCGCGCAGGGAGGGGCGCTGGGCGGACAGCCATACGTGTTCGGCGAAGGCCACACCCGCGGTCGTGGGCAGGGACAGATTGCCCAGCACCAGGCCCGCACGCGGCAGCGGCCCCTCGTGCCCGGCTTCCGCGAGTGCCTGCCGGGCGCCGTACAGCACCCACCGGAAGAGGGGATCCAGTGCCATGACGTCTTCGGGCGGGATCCGGAAAGAGCTCGGATCGAAGACGGACTCGAAGTCGCGTACGTACCCCCCGACATCGGTCCATGTACGGTCCAGATGGTCGTCCACCGACCCCATGGCCCACCGGTGCGGCAACCTCCACCGGCCCTCGGGCACCGCCGTCAGGCTGTCCCGGCCCGCTGCGACGTTGTCCCAGAACGTGTCCGGGTCCAGGGCGTCGGGCAGCACGCAGCCCCGGCCGACGACGGCGATCGGTTCGAATCCCATGCAGGTCTCACTTCATGAGGCGGGCGTGTGCGCCGCCGCGTGCGGTTACAGGTGACGGGTGGCCAGGTCGCCGGAGGAGAGGCGGGGGGCCGGTCCGGCTCAGGAGGGACGGCGCACGAGTTCCACGCCGAGCAGCTCCACACGCAGGCACCCGTCGGGGTCGATCAGCGCGACGTCGCACCGGGCCCCCGTCTCGTGCGCCCGCCGTGCCCGAACCACGCACCGGACCGTGTCCTGTGCCGGACCGCGCCGGTGCACCCTGCACTCCGCCACTGCCATCGGCAGTGTCGCGTCACCGAGTACGTGCTCCGCCCAGAGGACGGCGAGTTGCAGAGCGCCGTCCACGGCGGCCGGGTCGAGCGGCCACGGGCCCTCGGCCCAGCCCAGGGCGCGCAGCCCCGCCACGGATGCCTCCGCTCCTTGTCCGGAGACCCCGTGCAGGGTGCGGATCGCCTGGAACCGGGGCCCGTGGAAGAGGACGTGGCCGTCGTAGACCTCCGGGCGGGCCGCCGGCTCCAGCCCGGCCGGGGAGTCCCAGCCGGCCGGGTCGGAGTCCGCGGCCTCGAAGTCGAGGGCGGCCCGGAAGTGCGGGGTCCCGTCCTCGTCCCGCAGTTCCGCCTCCAGGGCCGAGGGCGCCCCGACCGTGGCACGGCACCCGTGCACGGTGAGCCGGTGGCCTTCGTCGGCGAGCCGTGGCAGGACGAGCTTCCGGTACACCCGGAGGTCGCGCAGGACCAGCCGGCCGGTGCCCGGCCGCCAGGCCGAGGCCGCCCCGGTGAACCAGTTCAGGACCATCGCCACGGGCAGCACAGGAGTGCCGGCGACTTCGTGGTCGGCCAGCTCGGGGTGGCTGTCCCCGCAGATCCGCACCTGGGCAGGGCGCGGAGTCCCGGCGGGCTCCATCGCGGCCGCAGCTCCATCGGCCGCGATGACGACGCGCGGCTCGTCGGCCGGGCCGTCCAGTTCGGCCGAGAAGGACGCGGCGCCCTGCCGCAGGGGGATGAGCGCGATGCCGGACCGGCCGAAGTGCCCGGCCAGTGCCGGTGTGACCATTCCGCCGTGCCACGGGCCCCAGGCGACCGAGCGCACCAGGCAGCCGGGGCGGCGGGACTGTTCGGCGGACGCCACCTGGTTGAGCACCTCGTTGGCCATGGCGTAGTCACTCTGCCCCGCATTGCCGAACACGGCGCTCACCGAGGAGAACAGGCAGATCACGTCGAGCGGGTCGTCCGCCGTCGCGGCCAGCAGTGCGCGCAGACCGTCCACCTTGGTGGACATCACCTGGTCGAACTGTTCGTCGGTCTTGTCGGCGATCCGCGCGTCGGCCAGTACGCCGGCGCCGTGCACGATGCCGGTGACCGGGCCCCATGTCTCGCGCACGTCGCGCAGCGCGGTCGCGACCGCATCGCCGTCCCTCGCGTCGACCGCGAGGTACCGGACCTCGGACCCCGCGGCCCGCAGATCCGCCAGCGTGGCCCGCACCTCACGGGCGGCCAGGATCTCCCGGGCGCGCCGGGTGATCCCGGCGGGCGAGGGACCATCCCCGCCGCCGGTGGAGTGCTTGGCGAGCAGGCGGGTGAGTGTGGGCTCGTCGGTGGCCTCCGCCAGCCAGGCAGGTTCCTCCGCCGGTTCGGTCCGGCCGAGAAGCGCGATGCGGGGGCGGTGTTTCGCGGCCAGGTCCAGCAGCGCGGCCGCGGTCACTCCGCGCGCCCCACCGGTGGCCACGATCACGGACTCCGGGGTGACGCGTTGCTTGCGCCCCTTCCCGCCGGGTGTCAGCGGCGCAGGGACCGTCTCGAGGGTGGTGCGGATACCGTCCGCCCGCAGACCGACCTCCGGTTCCGGTCCGCCCTCGAGCAGTTCCCGCACGATGGCCTCGGCGACCGCTTCGAGGCCGCGCCCGCCGACCTCGCAGTCGATCGCCTTGACCGAAGCACAAGGCCACTCCTTCGCGGCGGTCCTGGCCAGGCCGGCGATACCGCCGAGCCACGCCCGGCCCGGGCGGCGGGAGTCGAGCCCGAAGTCGCCGCCGGTGTCCTGGACGGTCACGAACAGCCCGCCCTGCGTGGCCATCCGCGCCGCGACCGCACGTGCCGTGCGGAACGCGGACCGGTGGACCTCCCGCGCATCGTCCGGCGAGCCGTCCCCGGCGAGCCCGCCGAGGTGCACCACGCCGTGCGCGTCCTGCGGAACGTCCGCCGCGGCGGTGGCGTCGAGGCCGTGCTCGGTCAGCTTCCGGGCGACGAGTCCGGCGAGTGCGGCCCCGCCCGGGTCACCGGAGCGTTCGCCGGTCACCACGAGCGGCCCGTCCCCGAGGGCCGCCATCGCCAGGCCGGACGCGGGCGCACGCACCGCACGCGACACCAGCCTGGTCGGCACCCCGCGTGGGGGCGGCTCATGACGCATGGCCGGAATCTCCGGGACGGTGGCCGCCGCACGACCGGGGGCCGCGGCTTCGGAGGCCGGTACCGGATGACCGGCAGAGGCGGGTCCGAGGTCCGGGGCGAGAGATTCGACGATCTCTCGCAGTGTGCGCAGCTTGCCGAGCTGGGCGATGTCCCCGGTGGGCACGTCGCCCACCCGCTGCCGCACGGCGGAAAGGATTTCGACGCGCTTGATCGAGTCGACCCCCAGGTCCGCCTCCAGCTCCATGTCCATGGTGAGCATGCCCGACGGATAACCGGTGAGCCGGGCCACCACGGAGAGGAGAAGCTCCTCGAGTTCCTGCGTCGACAGTGCGGAAGGGGTGGCTGCCGTCGCCGTCACCGTGGCGGCCGGGCGAGCCGCCGCTGTCGTCGTCGCGACGTCGGCCGGGCCGGCCGACGCCGCGGTGGTGGCGACGGGGTGGCCGACCGCCGGCGCGTCCACGGCGCCCGGCGGCGTGTCCGCGACGCCCGACGCTGCGGCGGAAGGCCAGTGGGCGGGTTGCGCAACGGGTGCGGCAGGCCCGGGAATTACGACCGGTACGGCTGCCGGCGGGGCCGGCGGCGCGGGCGCGTGCGTGCGTGCGGGCGAGGTGGGCCGTGGCAGCGGACGGGGCGGCAGGCCGGCGTCTTGGGACGGGGACTCGGCGAAGGCGGTGTCGAGGACACCGTGAGGGCTCTGTCCTCCCAGCATCGCGGCGAAGGTCGTCTCCGTCATCCGCAGGAAGGCCATGTGGCTGTCGATCAGCATGCGCTGACAGGCCGCGTGGGCCTCCGCGGTCTGCCGCTGCACACCCTCGACCATGGCGTACCAGTCGGCAGGCGCGGCGGATGCCGGCTCGGGTGAGGGTGCGGGGTGGGAAGGGGCAGCGGGAACCGGCGCGGACGGGAGGGCCTGGTACACCGGGGCCCCGGACGCGGGCGAGGGCTCCCGCGGAGGTCCGGCCGCCTCCGGTGCGTCCGGCGGGGCGGGCGCGCGCGTGGCGGCCGGGAGATTCGGCGCCGGCAGCGCCGCGGCCCCACCGGCAGGCGGATAGGGCTGACCGTAGTTGGAACCGCTGATCTTCACGGTCATCCTGGGCTTGGTCTCCTTCGCTGGTGTTCCGGGCGGCCCGTAGGGCGCCCAGAGGTGGGTGTGATCGAGCGGGACGCCGCGTACGGCGAGGTGGCCGAGCGCGGTGTGCAGACTGCTGACCCCTGACCGGCCCGGCCGGTCCAGGGGGACGGCCACGTGGTCACGCCCGCCGAGGATCTGCCCCACCAGGCCGCTCAGAGTGGTGCCCGCGCCCACCTCGACGAAGGTCCGGACCCCGGCGGCGTACATCGCCTCGATCTGCTCGTGGAACAGCACCGGTGAGCTCACATGGGAGGCCAGCCTGCGGCGCACCTCGTCGTGCCCGGACGGGTACGGCGCCGCGTCCGCGTTGCCGTACACGTCGAACCGGGGCTCGGCGAGCGCGATGCCGCGCAGGAACTCGGCGAGCGGCTCACCGGCCGGGGCGACCAGCGGACTGTGGAAGGCGGCCGAGGCGTTCAGCCGCTGCGTGCTGACGCCTTCGGCCGCGAACGCCCTCTCCATCACGACGATCGCCTCGGTGGTGCCGGAGAGCACCACCTGCCGGGGGGAGTTGTGGTTGGCCGGCCAGACGTCACCGCACCCGACGTCGGCGAGCACCGCCGCGACCTGCTCGGGGCCGGCCCCGACGGCCAGCATGGCCCCGGGAGTGCGTGCCGCGTCGCGCATCAACTCGCCGCGGCGGCGGGCCAGTACGACCAGGGATTCCGCGTCCAGGACGCCGGCGCAGTGCAGGGCCACCAGTTCCCCGAAGCTGTGGCCGGCCACGCAGTCCGGCCGCAGGCCGAGACCCCGCAACACCTCGAGCAGCGCGAGGCTGTGCACCGCGAGCGCGGGCTGCGCCCACTCGGTGGCGGCCAGCCGGGAGCCCTGGGCGGCACGCTCCTCGTCGGTGAAGGCGGGCGGGGGGAAGACCGACCGGTGCAGAGGACTGCCCTCGGGCCCCGAACCACCCAGCCTGTCCCAGACGCCCTGGGCGGCCGGCGACAGCATGGCCAGATCGGCGCCCATGCCGACGTACTGCGCGCCCTGGCCGGGGAAGAGGAAGCCGATCCGGCCGGGCGCGGGTGCCCCGGCGGCGTACTGGATCCCGGTCGGTGTCGAGAACGCCGTGTCCGGCCGCCGGCTGATCAGGGCGGTGGCCTGGACGAGCTTGTCGCGCAGTTCCTCGGTGTCGGACGCGACGACCGCCAGCCGCACCCGGTCCGTGGGCGAGAACGTGCTGTGGCTCTCCCTGGCGATCGCGGCGAGCGGCAGGTCACCGCGGATGGCCTCGGTGGCCAGCGAGGACGGCGAGGAGGCACTGAACAGCACGAGTTCGGTCGGGGCGGAGCGGGTTCGCCACGCCTCACGGCCCGGCGAGCCCGAGGGCACGTACTCCTCGAGCGTGACGTGGAAGTTGCTGCCCCCGAAACCGAAGCTGGACACCGACGCCCGGCGGGGATGGCCGGACGGGCGTACCCACGGACGGGTCCGGGTGTTGACGTAGAACGGGCTGTCCGGAGCTGTGGTGGCAGGGTTCGGCCGGTCGACCTTGATGGTCGGGGGCAGCACCTTGTGGTGCAGGGACATGACTGCCTTGAGCAGCCCTGCCGCACCGGCGGTGCACTTGGTGTGGCCGATCTGCGACTTGACGGAGCCGATCGCGCACCACTGCCGGTCCGTACGGTCCGACTCGCCGAACACCGCGCTCAGCGCGCTCAGTTCGGCTTCGTCCCCGGCCTTGGTCCCGGTGCCGTGGGCCTCGACCAGCTCGACGGTCTCCGGACCGTAGCCGGCCTCCTCGTAGGCGCGGCGAAGCGCCCGGGCCTGGCCGTCGGGCAGGGGCGCGTAGATGGCAGTGCTCCTGCCGTCCGAGGAGGTGCCGATCCCGCGGATCACCGCGTGGATCCGGTCGCCGTCGCGTTCGGCGTCCGCCAGCCGTTTGAGGGCGTACATGACGACGGCTTCGCCGAGCATGGTGCCGTCGGCCGCCTCGGAGAACGGCCGGCAGTCGCCGCTGGGGGACAGGGCGGGCGTCTTGGAGAAGCACAGGAACATGCCGATGTCGTTCCCGGTGTCGACTCCGCCGCTGATCACCAGGTCGGACCTGCCCAGCGCCAGTTCGCCGACCGCCGTGGACAGCGCCGCCAAGGAGCTGGCGCAGGCCGCGTCGGTGGTGTGGTTGGTGCCGTGCAGATCGAACCGGTTGGCGATGCGGCCGGCGATGACATTGCCCAGCAATCCGGGGAAGCTCGACTCCTTCCACGGTGTGTAGTGCTCCGCGATGCGGTCGCACACGTCCTGCGCCTCGGCTTCGGGGATTCCGCTCTCCCGCAGCGCCTTGAGCCACACCGGACGCTGGATGCGCTCGTTCATGTGTGACAGCAGCTCCAGCGCCGCCGCGCCGAGGATGACGCCGACCCGGTCCCGGTTCACCCGCGACAGCCCGCCGGCGTCGGCGAGCACCTGGTCGGCGACCATCAGGGCGAGCAGCTGGGCGGTGTCCGTGGACGGCAGGCTGGTGGGCGGCACGCCGTAGGCCAGGGGATCGAAGTCGACCTCCGGGAGGAACGCCCCCCGGCGGGCGTACGTCTTGTCCGGGGCGGCGGGGTCCGGGTCGTAGTAGTCCTCCACGAGCCAGCGCGAAGCGGGGACGTCGGTGATCAGGTCCCGGCCGGCGACCACGGTCCGCCAGTAGCCGGCCGCGTCCGTCGCGCCGGGCACCAGCGCGCCGATGCCGACCACGGCGATGGGTACCTGGTGGCGGAAGGCGGACACGGGTTCTCCTTGTCGTCGAACGGTTGCTGCCGGGGCGCCGGGTGCGCCGGGCCCGGTCATGCGAGCCTGCACGGTGTATAGGTGAGTGCCGACGCCGGCAACGGCACGCCGTAGGTCCGCAGTTGATGGGCGCGGGTCAGGACGGCGGCGCCCTCGAGGAGGTTGAGCGCGATCTGCACCACGGACCGGTTCGCCGGTTCGGCCAGGAAGGTGCCCGCCGTCCACCGGTTGAAGGCGCCCATCGCCGGTCCGCACCAGATCTGGTAGTCGGTGCGCCGGGCCGGGTCGCCGGTGATCGCCCACCTGCTGGAGTTCCCGAGGTACCAGCGGAAGACCAGCGCCATCCGGTGCTTGGGGTCGCTCTCCGCGCGAGCGACCTCCGACGGGTCGCGCTCGCGCCAGAACTCCCGTGTGCGCTGCCAGACGTCGTCGATCGGGGCACTCAGCACGTCCCGCTCGATCGTGGCGCGCAGCGCCGGCGCAAGCTCCTCCAGCGAGTCGTGTTCCCGGTACGCCGCGTGGAGCCGGGCGGCCCGCTGGGCGAACATCGTCCCCCGTGCCAGGACCTGCAGCTTGACTCCCAGCTCGAACATGTCGGCCGCCGGCGCCATCGTCACGTCGGCGATGTCGGCCTCGGAGAGCATCGCCTTGGCCTCGTCCGACAGGCCCGCCTCCACGGCGGCCTGGTTCACCGACCCGGTGACCACGTACGAGGCTCCGAGCGCGAAGGCGGCGGCCACCGCGTCCGGTGTGCCAAGCCCGCCGGCCGCGCCGATCCTGACGGTCCGGGGGTGGCGGAACCGCCGGGCGAGTTCGTCGCGCAGGAGGACGATCCGCGGCAGCAGCGCGGCGAGCGGGCGGTTGTCGGTGTGGCCGCCGCTGTCGGATTCCACCGTGATGTCCTCGGCCACGGGGACTCGTCCGGCCAGGTCCGCCTCCTCCTGCGTCAGTTCGCCCCGGTCCACGAGCAGACGCAGCAGGTCGGGCGGTGCGGGGGAGAGGAACCTCTCGGCCACCTCCGGGCGGGACACCTTCGCGAGCAGATGGGTGCGCCGGAGAACGCCGCCGTCGGCACCCCGGCGCAGCCCCCGTGCCGCGCACAGCACGACGGCCGGCGTCAGCTCCATGAACGCCGAGACGGAGATGCGGGGGACCCCGTACCGCAGCAACAGCTCGGCGACGCGGAACTCCAGGGCGGGTTCGGCCGGTGAGTGGATGAGGTTCACACCCCAGTTCGGGACGTCCGCCAGTTCGGCGGCCAGGACGCGCACGGCCCGCTCGACCTCGTCGTGTCCGAGGCCACCGGCGCCGAAGAACCCGAGCATCTCCGCCCGGGCCATCGCGGTCACCATCCGGGTGGTGGCGATGCCGTTCGCCATCTCACCCGCGACGTAGGGAAAACGCACACCGTGCGCCTCGCAGAAGGCGCGTCCGCCGAGCCACTCGGGATACAGCGGGGGCAGCGTCCCGAGCACGGTGCCGGGGGGCGGGGGGCCGATGGCGAGGCCCACATCCCGGCCGGCCGGGTCGGTGACGATGTGCACGTGGTCCCTGATCCGCCGGGCGTGGGCGGCGATCCCCTCGGCTGAGAAGACCGGCGGGGACACGACGACGGGATCGGAAGCGGCGAGGACGGACAAGAGTGGGCTCCAGCGGGGTGTGCGTGTGTGCGAGTGCGTGGGGGCGGGAGCGCGTCCGCGTCCGCGAGGGGAGTCAGACGTGGCGGAACGCCCGGAGCGCGGACGCGGGTGGGATCCCGGGGTGTGGGTGTGCCGGACGTCCGTCGGTCAGCCCGTCGATGCCTGTCTCCGGTGCAACCCGGACCACAGGTAGTCCAGGTCGACCCTGGTCCTGCCCGGCGACGGCCCGAACAGGGTCCGGACACGGGTGTCGTCGTAGCGGCGACGGTGACTGAGATAGGCCGTGAAGCCCGGATAGAAGTCCAGGAGGGCTTCCAGCGCCGACGCGTCGGCGGGCTTCCCGGCCACGACGTCGAGGGTGAGGGGCGCGAGCCGCTCCAGGAGCGTGACGACGGCCGGCACAGGGACGTCGTGGTCGTGGACGACGTTGTACGTGTCGACTCCCCCGGAGGGGGGCCTGGTGGCCAACCGCACCATGACGGCGGCGGCTTCCTCCACCGGCATGAGGTTGAGACGGCCGCGGGGATCTCCGGCAAGCCGGACGACCGGACGGCGGGGCCCGGGAAGCCCGTGGTCGTCGAGGCCGACGGCGCGCAGCGAGTCCCGCAGGATCCGCTCGATGACCTGGAGGGGGTGCGGGGGCAGATCCGGGTGCGGCGGCAGGTCCGTGACCAGGATGCTCGGCCGCAGCACCACGACCGGACGGCCGTGCGCCCGGGACCACGCGTGGATCAGCACCTCCGCCTCGTACTTGGAGCGCTCGTAGGTGTTCTCGAAGCCGTGGGTGTCGTCCAGTTCGTCCTCGTACACCACGCCGTCGCGCCGCGCACCGGCCACGAAGGCGGTGCTCACGTGGTGGACCACCGGCTTCCTCGGTCCGGCCGCTGCGAGCCCGAGCACGTGCCGGGTGCCGTCGACGTTGACCTGGCGCAGCCGCCCGATGTCGTCCTCCAGATTGATGCTGCCCGCGCTGTGCCAGATCGCGTCGAGTCCGTCGGCCAGCTCGCGGAACTCGGCCACCGACAACCCCAACCGCGGTCGTCCCAGGTCGATCTCCACCACCCTCAACCTGCGCGGGAGTTCCCCGACCAGCGCCCGGGGAGCGCCGGACAGCTCGAAGAACCGGGTGACGCGTTGCAGCGCGTCGCCCGAACGCGCATGGGCCAGCAGCGTCAACGACTCGTGATCGGTGAGAAGCCGGCGCAGGAGGCGGAGCCCGAGGAAGCCGGTGGCGCCGGTGAGGGCAACGTGCACGTCCAGGACTCCAGGGATCGAGGGGGTGCGGCTACACGCAGTGATGCGAAGAACACTGGCAGAAGGTGAGGGGAACCGGAGCCACGGTTCGGTCGGCTCACCTGATCGGAGTACTGGTCACCCGGGCCGGAAACGGGAGGTCACACACGGTGCGGCCCCCAGGATCCGGGGTGGCGGAGCGATGGCGTACGTGCGAGGGGTACGCCGGAACAGGTGTGCCCGCCTGGCTTCCCGTCATCACTTCGAGTGACTTCGTGTGCGGGGGTGGAGGAACCGGCTCACGAGGGCTGGGAGGCGTGATCGGCAGGCAGGACACGGCGCGACGGCCGGTGTGACGGCACGGGCCGGGAAGGTCGGGTGCGTGCGGCCGGGCCTCCGTGCGGGCGGCCACCCGATATAAAGCGGTGCAAGCCGTGCTGACGACTCGGCCCCGCACAGCGTGCGGGGCCGGCCTTCCTGTGTCCGCCGGCGCGAACTGGAGCCTCCATGACCGTGACCGTTCAGTCCGTTCCGTCCCCCCGTCACCGGACCCACGCCATCGACCGCGCGTTCCTGAGCCTGGAGCGGACCCATCCCGACGTCCGCTGGGACACCGGCGGAGTCGCGTACCTGAGCGGTCCGCCGCCGAAGCTGGCGGACCTCCGCGCCTATGTGGGCATGAGCCTGCCCGGACTGCCCATGCTCGCGAGCCGGGTGGAGGGGCGTACGCGGCGCTCCAGGTGGCAGCAGGACGCGGACTTCGACGTCGACCGGCACGTGCACGAGGCGGTGGCGGACGGCCCCGCGGAGTGGGAGCCGGCCATGGACACGGCGCTCAACACGCCGCTGCCTCCCGGCACACACTGGGGGATCTGGCTCGTCCACGGCCACGCGCCCGACGAGTACGCCGTGTGTTACCGCTTCCGGCACGCCTGCCAGGACGGCTCGGCCGCGGCGGTCGTCTTCCGCGCCCTGCTGGGCGGGGGCGAGCCCTCCGCCCGCCCGGTGCTCCGGGTCGGTCGTCGCGCCGACATGCCACGGAGGGCCGGGCGGGCGCTAGGCCTGGCCGCCAAGTTCGGGTACGACGCCCTCGTCGGCCGCGGCGGGAGCCAGGCCGCCCCCTTCGTACCCACGGGTGAGAGGCGGCTGTGGCGGGGGCGGACGCCGCTGGCCGATCTCCGGCACATCGGTGCGACGGCAGGCGGATCGGCGCATGACGTCCATCTCGCCGCACTCGCGGGGGCGTTGAGTGCCTGGTCGGTGGAGTCCGGCGTACCGCTGCCGCGGGTGTCCGCGCTGGTGCCCGTCGACGCCCGCCGCCAGGACGAGGAACAGACCTGGGGGAACCGCTGCTTCGCTCTGCCGGTGAACCTGCCCGTGGACCCGGTTCCGGGGCCCGGGGGTTCCGCGGGCGGCCACTCACCCCGGCAGCGGCTGGAACGCGTCATGGCGACGACGGCGAAGCTGCGGAGCGAGCCGTGGCGTCAGGGCATCCAGGACCTGGTCAGATTCATGCCCGACCGTCCGACCGAGTGGTATCTGCGCAAAGTGATGTCGCGGCGCGTGACCGACATCCTGGCCACGTCCATGCCGCTGTCCGAAGAAGGCGTACTCGGTGCCACGCAGGTGACGGGTACGGCCCTGCTGCCCCTGGTCTTCCCGGGCCACCTCTTCGGGGTGGGCCTGTCGTTCTTCGGCACCTGGGCCGAGGTGTCCTTCGTGACCGACCGGGCCCTGCCCTTGGCGGAGCGGCTGCCGGCCCTGTGGGAGCGGGCGGTGGACGATCTGCGGCCGGACCCCGTGGACGGCCCGTAGCCGGGCTGCCGTTCGCCCCGGCGCGGACCTGCCCTCCCTGTCCGACTTTCCCACCCTCACATCCCCCACCTCTCTCATAAGGAGCACCAAGCCGTCATGACTCTCTTCCGTACCGTCCGGCGCACCGTTCTCAGCGCGGCCGTCGTGTCCGCCGCCGCCCTGGCCACGCCTTCGTTCGCGCAGGCCGCCCCGTTGCCCCCTGCCTGTCAGGAGGCGCTGCTCGGGACCCTCGGCAAGTTCCCCGTCCAGTACTTCACCGTCCCGGACAGGGTCCAGAGCACGATGCTGGACGAGGTCGCGGTGCTGAGCGAGGCCGACCAGGCGGAGTTCACCGAGGCCGCGTGCGCGGCGTGGAACGGCTGGGCCACCACGAACGGCGCGGCCGTGGGCAACGACCTCGACACCCGGTACCAGAACACCACCGGCCTGGTGTGCAACAAGTTCGCCAAGTCGGCCCTCGGGACGATCAAGAAGTACGCGCCGAACATCCCTGCCGCGACCCGGGGGCTGGAGAGGGTGGCCAAGTCGGTCTGGCAGAACTCCATGCAGAGGCTCTCCGTCGAGGGGACCAACGCCACTTGCCGCCAGGCGTACGACACGGCGAAGGCCGGCTGGTAGGCGAGCGGACACCGCTGGTCCGGCTTCGGCCTTCGTACGTGCGATCCGCATGTCCGGAGGCCGGCGCGGCGCGCCGAACGGATCATGCGTGGCCGGAACGCACGGCCCACGCACAGGTCGGCATGGACAATACGGATGAAACACATCAAAGCAATCCCATGAAGGAGTCTCCGTGGCACTGACGCGCGAAGAGCGTGAACGGTTTCTCGCCGAGCCGCATGTCGCAGCACTCGCTGTGGACTCGGCGCAGGAGGGACGGGCTCCGCTCAGTGTGCCGATCTGGTACCAGTACGAACCGGGCGGCGACATCTGGATCCTGACGGGGCGCAACTCCCGCAAAGGAACGCTGATCGCCGAAGCGGGCCGCTTCACGCTGATGGCCGACCGCCTGACGCCCACCATCCGCTATGTCTCGGTCGAGGGCCCCGTCATCGCGACCCGCCCTGCCACCCGTGAACAGCTGGTCGAGATCTCGGCGCGCTACCTCCCCGCGGAGAAGGTCGAGAGCTACGTCGATTTCGCCTGGAAGGAACACGGCGAGCAGGTGGTCGTCCACATGCGGCCACAACGCTGGCTCAGCTCGGACCTCGGCGCGAGCTGAGCGCGGACGACTCCGGCCGGCCGCACGCCCTCCCGGCGGCCGGTCGGCCGGCCCTCGACGCCGGCCTCGTCGGGCGCGGTGCCGGCAGGTTTCGACCCGGGTGATCCTCGCCGGCACAGAAACTCGGCCGGCACAGAAACTCGGCCGGCACAGAAACTCGGCCGGCACAGAAACTCGGCCGGCACAGAAACACGGCCGCCACAAAAACACGGCCGGCACAGGAACACGGAGAAGACCGCCATGGAGGCGACGGCGAGCAGCCCGGGCCGCCGGTTCCGCAGCGTACGACTCGGTTTCACAAGTCGCGCGACGCCAGGTGACCCGCCCAGCTGACGGGCGCCTCCACCTGCGTGGCCGCTGCTCGTCGAAGGGGCCACTCCGGTCACGGGCCGGACCAGCCAGGAGGGCACGGAGATCAGTCCGACGACGAGAGCCGGCGAGCGGGCGGGGGTCTTCGAGTCCGCGGGCAGGCCGGGCCTCCCACGGTGGCGCGACACTCCGCCCGGCCGGTGCGGCGCCCGTTCGGCGCTACCGGCGAGCTCTGCGCGGCGGCGGGCGGAGGGGCGTCACGGCAGCGCGGCGGGCTCCTTCGCCGGCCGCGCCGCGGGCGCCTTCGGCTCCAGGCGGCTGCGGAGCGTGGCGGCGAACTCCTCGGCGCGCGCCAGCTGGACCCGCAGCTCCTCGATCTTGTCGGCCGCGGCCTGCTCGTAGCTCTTCACGCGTCCGAGGAACGGCTCTCGCTCACCGGCGTGCGAGGTCTCGTCCAACGCGTCGAGGTGATCGGTGGCGTCCAGCAGGTCGCCCATCTGTTCCAGGGTGAAGCCGAGCGGTTTCATGCGGCGGACGACCATCAGCCGGGCGACGTCGCTCTCGGTGTAGAGGCGGAACCCGCCCTGTGAGCGGGCGGAAGGGACGACGAGGCCGATCTCCTCGTAATGGCGGATGGTGCGCAGGGACAGCTCCGTCCGCGCGGCGACCTCACCGATCTGCATGTGCTTGTCGTCCACGCCCGTTGTCCTGCCCCATCGGTCGAACGGCGCTGCCGCGATCGCGGCGACGCTCATCTCTACCCTAACGTTAGGGTAGAGTTACTGGCGTGGTGACGGGCCCGCAGGCCGCACCGCATCCGTGCCGGAGCCGACAGCCCTCCGGCGAACACCCGATTCTCGCAGGAGACAGCGTGCGCGAGCCCTTGACGCCCCGCGCCGCCGCCTGCCCACCGTGATGCCTCGGCCCCGGATGTGAGCCACCGGGCGAGCAGCGCCTGGCCGCTCGCCGCAACAGCCGGCCCGTGAGGTCCGGCACGCCAGGCCCCGCCCGCAGGCCGCGCCCACGAGGCCCGCTCCGTTCCGCCCGCTCCGTTCCCGCACGCCCGGCCCGCAGGCCGTCCGGGGAGCGTCGCCCGAGTACGACAGGTACCCGCTTCCTTGACTTCTTCCGTGATGTCCCCCGTCGCGCGTCTGCGCGGCCTGCGCCCCGACTGGGTGAGGGATCCGAAGGTGTGGCGCACCGAGGTGCTGGGCGGCCTGGTCGTCGCGCTGGCGCTGATCCCCGAGGCGATCTCGTTCTCGATCATCGCCGGGGTCGACCCCGCGATCGGCCTGTTCGCCTCCTTCACCATGGCCGTGGTGATCTCGGTGGTGGGCGGCCGCCGGGGGATGATCTCCGCGGCCACAGGTGCCGTCGCCCTCGTGATCGCGCCGCTGAACCGGGAGCACGGCCTCGGCCACCTGATCGCCGCGGTCATCCTGGCCGGTGTCTTCCAGGTCGTGCTCGGCGCGCTCGGGGTCGCGAAGCTGATGAGGTTCATCCCCCGCTCGGTGATGGTCGGCTTCGTCAACGCGCTCGCCGTTCTCATCTTCATGGCACAGGTCCCCGAGATGCGGGACGTGCCGTGGCCCGTCTACCCGCTGATCGTCGCCGGCCTCGTGCTGATGGTGCTCTTCCCGAAGATGACCAAGGTGGTGCCGGCGCCGCTCGTCTCCATCGTCGTCCTCACCGTCATCACCGTCGCGGCCGGGATCGCGGTACCCACCGTGGGGGACAAGGGTGAGCTCCCCTCCTCCCTGCCCGTACCGGGCCTGCCCGACGTCCCTTACACCCTCGACACGCTGACGACCGTCGCGCCGTACGCCTTCGCCATGGCGCTGGTCGGCCTGATGGAGTCGCTGATGACGGCGAAGCTGGTCGACGACATCACCGACACCCACTCCGACAAGACCCGCGAGTCCATAGGCCAGGGCATCGCCAACATCGTCACCGGCTTCTTCGGCGGCATGGGCGGCTGCGCCATGATCGGCCAGACGATGATCAACGTGAAGGTCTCCGGTGCGCGGACGCGTCTGTCGACCTTCCTCGCCGGTTCCTTCCTGATGGTGCTGTGCATCGCCTTCGGGCCCGTCGTCTCCGACATCCCCATGGCCGCGCTGGTGGCCGTCATGGTCATGGTGTCGTTCGCGACCTTCGACTGGCACTCCATCGCTCCCAGGACGCTGAGGCGGATGCCGACGGGAGAGACCACCGTCATGGTGGTCACCGTCGCCTGCGTCGTCGCCACGCACAATCTCGCCATCGGTGTCGTCGCCGGTTCGGTCACCGCGATGATCATCTTCGCCAAGCGCGTCGCGCACCTCGCCGACGTCACCTCCGTCGTCGACCCCGACGCCACGACCGTCGTGTACCGCGTCACAGGCGAACTGTTCTTCGCCTCCTCCAACGACCTCGTCGGCCGGTTCGACTACGCGGGCGACCCGGACAGGATCGTCATCGACCTGTCCCGCGCCCACGTCTGGGACGCCTCGTCCGTGGCCGCCCTGGACGCGATCGGGAGCAAGTACGCGCAACGCGGCAAGACCGTCGAGATCACCGGCCTCAACGGCCCCAGCGCCCGTATCCACGGCACACTCAGCGGAGAACTCACCGGCGGCCACTGACCCCGGCGGGCGGGAAGGGGGCTGCGCCCCCCACACGGACGGGACGGGCCGGCGGAGTGATCCACCGGCCCGTCCCGCATGCCGTCCCCGGCCGTCAGGTGCGAGGCGGGAGGCGGTGCAGCCGTACGTCGACGAGCCGCCCGCCCCCCACCCCCACGGTCATGTAGGTGCAGTGCGGCTGTCGCCGCCTGTCGGTCGGTGAGCCCGGGTTGAGGAGCCGCAGTCCGCCGGGGGCGACCGAGTCCCACGGGATGTGGCTGTGGCCGAACACCAGCACGTCGAGATCGGGGAAGCGGTCCGCACAGCGTCGCTCCCGGCCCTGCGACGCGCCCGTCTCGTGCACGACACCGAAGCGGAGTCCTCCGCACTCCACGTACGCCACCTCGTCCAGCCGGGCTCGCAGTTCCGGCCCGTCGTTGTTGCCGGACACACCGACGAGGCGCCGCGCGCGGCTCTCGAACAGGTCCAGGGTCGCCTCGTCCACCCAGTCGCCCGCGTGGATGACGACATCGGCCGCGTCCATCTCCGCCAGGAGAGGCACGGGAAGTTCCCTGGCCCGCTTGGGCACGTGAGTGTCCGACGTCAGCAACAGGCGCACAGCCACCTCCCGTGGGCTCAGCGGCTGACGACGTGCCGCTCGTCGGGCACGCAGTGCGTCATCGTCAGTCCCTCGACGTCACGCGGCGGGTTCTTGCCGAGGTTGGCGAGGCGCTTGCGGTCGTCGTCCGACAGGTCCTGGCTCGCCAGGGGCTGCAGCCCCGAGACGTCCTGGGGGGTGATGCCCAGCCCTTCGCCGACCCGCAGCCCCAGCTCGTTCTCGACGAGGAGGAAGTGCCAGACCATCCGCTCCTGCACCGGCCGGTCGCACTGGGAGAGCATGGTGACGAAGTTCGTCACCAGATCGTCCCGCTCCCAGTCCTCCAGGAGCAGGTACCGCTGGCCCGCCTGCAGGTAGTCGTTCGTCAGGGGGATGCGTTTACGCGTGAGCCGGCCGCGGATCTCGGGGCCCTGCTCGTCGTGCGTCGGGTACTCCCCCTCGCGGAGCCCGCCCGTGATCGACGGCTCGTAGTTCACCTCCGGGTTCGCACCGTGGTGACCGTTGTCGTACGCCATCAGCCCGTCGCGCTGATTGGTGGCCACGTGCGCGTTCTTGGCCCGGTTGACGGGGAGTTGCAGATAGTTCGGGCCGACCCGGTAGCGCTGGGTGTCGCTGTAGGAGAAGGTCCGCCCGACCAGCATCTTGTCGTCGGAGAAGTCCAGTCCGTCGACCAGCACGCCGGTGCCGAAGGAAACCTGCTCGTTCTCCGCGAAGTAGTTGTCCGGAACCCGGTTCAGCACCATCCGGCCCACCGGCTTCGGCGGGAAGTCCTGCTCCGGCCAGGTCTTCGTGTCGTCCAGCGGGTCGAAGTCCAGCTCGGGGTGGTCCCCGTCGGACATCATCTGGACGACCAGCTCCCACTCGGGGTGGTCCCCGCGCCCGATGGCCTCGTACAGGTCCTTGGTCGCGTGGCCCAGTTCCTGGGCCTGGACGTTCGCCGCGTCCTCGGCGGTCATGCTGCGCACGCCCTGCTTGGGGAGCCAGTGGTACTTCACCAGCACGGACTCGCCCTCGGCGTTCACCCACTTGTACGTGTTGACGCCGAAGCCCTGCATGTGTCGGTAGTCGGCGGGGATGCCGCGCGGGCTGAAGAGATTCACGAGCATGTGCATGCTCTCGGGGGTCTGCGACATGAAGTCGAAGATCCTGGCCGGCTTCTGCTCGTGCGAGACCGGGTCGGGCTTGAGCGCGTGGATGACGTCGGGGAACTTGATCGCGTCCCGGATGAAGAAGACGCCCAGGTTGTTGCCCACGAGGTCCCAGTTGCCGTCCTCGGTGTAGAACTTCACGGCGAAACCGCGCGGGTCCCTGGCCGCCTCGGAGGAGTCACGGCCGCCGATCACGGTGGAGAACCGGACCGCCACGTCGGTGCGCTTGCCCGCTTCCTGGAACAGCTTGGCACGCGTGTAGCGCGAGATGGGCTCGTCGCCCCACTTGCCGTACGCCTCGAAGTAGCCGTACGTCGTCACGCCCCGCGCGTGGACGACGCGCTCGGGGATGCGCTCCCGGTCGAAGTGGCTGATCTTCTCCAGGAACTGGTAGTTCTCCAGGGTGGCCGGCCCCCGCGCCCCCACGGTGCGCTGGTTCTGGTTGTCGTAGACGGAGTGACCTTGCCGGTTCGTCAGTACCGGACGGTCGTCCTCGTGGTCGGGTCCTTGGCTCGCTACGTCTGTCACAGCCAACTGCTCCTTCTCGCTGTCCCGGGTTCGCGGCTGAGGTCTGCCTCGTACCCCTGAGTCCGCTCGTGATGCGGTGGGGACCGTCCCGGACTCCGGGGTGCCGGGCCGCTCCGCCGGGGGAGTCGGGACTCCGGAACGCGAGAAGGCTGGCTGCCCGGGCCCCCGGCGGGGCCGCAGGCGGCCTTCCCGTAGACGGTCTCCAGGCCTCATGCTCCCGCCACCGCCGGGGCCCCACCACCGCAGCGGGTCGAATGGAGGACGGGCCGCCGCGCGGTCACGACCCGGCCGCGCGCTCCTGCGGGTTCCGTGCCGTCTCCCTGCGGCGGCGCTGCTCGTGGACGTCCGCCACGGGCGCGGAGAGCATCAGCGCTCGGGTGTACGGATGGCGGGGTTCGGCCGTGACCGTGGCGGTGTCACCGCATTCGACGATGCCGCCCCGGCGGATCACCGCCACCCGGTGGCTCATGAACCGGACGACCGAGAGGTCGTGCGTGACGAAGAGGTAGGCGACCCCCGTCTCCTCCTGGATCTCCAGCAGCAGATCCAGCACGGTCCGCCGGGTGGTCGGATCGAGTGCCGAGACGGGCTCGTCGCAGATGATCAGCCGGGGACGCAGGGCCAGCGCGCGGGCGATGGCGACGCGTTGGCGCTGACCGCCGGAGAACTCGCGCGGCAGCCGTGACGCCGCGTCGGCGGGGAGGCGGACGCGGTCGAGCAGATCCGCGACCCGGGCACGCGCCTCGCTCCGGCCGATGCCGTGGCCGAGCAGCGGTTCGGCGAGGGTGTCGCCGACGGTGAGCGACGGGTTCAGCGAGGTGTACGGATCCTGGAAGATCACCTGGATGTCCCGGCTCAACGCACGGCGGCGGGCCCGGCCGGCCCGCTCGATGCGCTCACCGTCGAAGGTGATGGTGCCCGAACCGACGGGGGTCAGCCCCAGTACGGCGCGGCCGATGGTGGTCTTGCCGGAGCCCGACTCGCCGACCAGGCCGAGCGTCTCGCCCGGGCGGATGTCGAGCGCCACACCCTTCAGCACCTCGGTCCGCGGGGCACGGCCCTTGCCGGGGAAGGAGACGCACAGGTCCCGGACGCTGAGCAGGGCGCCGTCGGGGGCGATGGTTTCGATGGTGCCGCTCATGCGGTCGTGCTCCTCGCCTCTCGGGGCTGCCACGGGGCCCGGGGCGAAGCCCCGTCCAGACCCGCGTCGAGCAGGGCTGTGGTGTAGGGATCCGCGGGAGAGCTCAGGACCTGCTCGGCGGGTCCCGACTCCACGATCCGGCCGGTGTCCATCACGGCGACGCGGTCGCAGAGGTCGGCGACGACTCCGAGATCATGGGTGACCAGGAGTACGCCGAGCCCGCGCTCCTTCTGCAGCCGGCGCAACAGGTCCAGGATCTCGGCCTGGACGACGACATCGAGTGCGGTGGTCGGCTCGTCGGCGATGAGGAGCTCCGGATCGCACGACATCGCCCCGGCGATCAGGACGCGTTGGGCCATGCCGCCCGAGATCTCGTGGGGAAAGCGCCGCATCGTCCGTTCCGGTTCCGGGATCTCCACCAGCCGCAGCAGATCCACGGCGCGCCGGGCCGCCTCCCGGCGCGAGAGACCACCGTGGCGCAAGGGCTCCATGAGCTGGCTGCCGATCGTGAAGGAGGGATCCAGATTGCTCATGGGTTCCTGCGGTACGTAGGCCACGGTCCGCCCTCGCAGCGCGCGGTGAGCACGTTCGGGCAGGCCGACCACTTCCCGGCCCCTGATGGTGATGCTGCCGCCGCTGACCCGTCCGCCGCCCGGCAGGATGCCGAGTACGGCGAAGGCTGTCTGGGTCTTGCCCGAGCCGGACTCGCCGACGAGCCCGACGATCTCCCCGGCCTGTACGTCGAGGTCCACCCCGTGGACGACCTGCTTGTCCGAGCCGTCCGGCCGGGCGTAGGCGACGGTGAGGCCGCGCACCGAGAGGAGTGCGGCCGGGTCGCCGGGGGAGTGGGCGGTGGCCGGGACCGCCCCGGTGCGCCGTCGACGGGACGGACGGGGCGGGCCGGCCGGGCCGCCGCGGTCTTCGAGGCCGTCTCGCAGTGCGCCCGCGAGCAGGACCAGGGCGCCGTTGGTCAGCCCCAGGGCGAGCCCGGGCCACAGCATGAGCAGTGGTGCCCGCTGGATGTTCTGGAAGGCTTCGTTGAGCATCGCACCCCAGGTCGCCGCCGACCCGCTGCCGACGCCGAGGAACTCCAGGCCCGCCTGGAGGCCGATGGCGATCCCGGCGACGAGCGCCACCTGGATGACGACGGGCCCGCGGACCACGACGAGGATGTGCCGGGCGACGATGCGGGTGTCGGAGAGCCCGGAGACCTTCGCCGCGTCGACGTACAGTTCCCCGCGGACGTTGGCGACGATGCCGCGCACGAGCCGGAAGAAGCTGGGCGAGGCCAGGACGCCCAGCACGACCATCAGGACCCGGACGTCGGGGCCGAGGATGGCGCGCGAGGCCAGGAGCACGACCATCGCGGGCAGCGCCATGACGAGATTGACCGCCCAGTTGGCGACGGAGTCGAACCGGCCCCCGTAGTAGCCCGCGTACAGGCCCGTGGGGACGCCGAGGACCAGCGCGATGCCGAGGGCGATCAGTGCGCCGCCGAGGGTGTTGCGCCCGCCGTACAGGATGCGGGAGAGGATGTCCCGTCCCGCGGAGTCCATGCCCATCGGGTGGGCCCCGTCCGGAGCGGCGAAGGCGTCACCGAGTGACGAGGCGTCGGGGGCCTGCGGCGCGAGGAGGGGAGCCAGCGCCACCGCGAGGACCAGGAGGACCAGTACGGCGGCGGAGCACGCTCCGAGCGGATTGCGCACGAGCCGCCGCAGGACACCGCCACGCCGGGTGGCCGTGGTGCCCGTGCCACCGGCCGGGCCGGCCGGCGGGCCGGGGCGCGGCGCGCGCAGCGGGGCCGGCGCGCCGGCCGGGAGGTTCTCGCTCACGCGACCCTCGCCTTCGGGTTGAGCCAGCCGATCATGACGTCGACCAGGAGATTGATCAGGACGACACCGACCACGGTGAGCATGACGAGCGCCATGATCACGGGGATGTCGCCGCGGGCGGTGTAGGAGACGGTCATGCTGCCGATTCCGGGGAGCCCGAAGATCTGCTCGACCAGGACGGCCCCGCCGAGCAGGCCCACGAACTGCATGCCGAGGACGGAGAGGGCGGGCGCCGAGGCGTTGCGCAGGACGTGCCGGAACACGATCCGTGACATGGGCAGCCCCCGGGCCCGCAGCGTGCGGATGTAGTCCTGCCGCAGCACGTCGATCACCGCGCCGCGTACCTGCTGGGAGACGCCGGCCACGGACGCCACCGACAGCGACAGGACCGGCAGGGTGATGGTGGACAGCCAGCCGCTCGGCGACTCGGTGAAGGCGGTGTACCCGATGGCCGGGAACCACCGCAGGCGGACCGCGAAGACCAGCACGATGACCAGGGTCACCAGGAAACCGGGGAGCGCGTAGCCGACGACTCCCAGGACCTGCACGAAGCGGTCCACGGCGCCGCGCCGCACCCCCGCCCAGACGCCGAGGAGGAAGGACAGCGCGGTGGTGACGAGAGTGACGCCGAGCATCAGGCTCGCGGTGACCGGCAGCCTCCCGGCGACCGCGGCGCCCACGTCCTCGCTGGTGAACCAGGAGGTGCCGAGGTCGCCGCGTACGGCGTGGGACAGCCAGTCCGTGTACTGGGCGAGGACCGGCCGGTCCAGGCCGAGGGAGGCGTTCTTGGCGTGCACGGCGGCCTGGTCGGCGCCCTGGCCGAGGAGTTGCCGGCCGACGTCCACGTCCGGGACGGACAGCAGCACATAGGAGAGGAAGGAGATGACGGCCAGGAGGAGGACCCCCGACGCGGTCCTGCGGGCGATGAAGTTCAGCATGGCACTCGGTATCCGTGAACCGGCCGACGGAGCCGGGCCGCGTCGCGGTGCACGGACCCGGCCCGTCGAGGCCTCACTTGGCGGGGGCGTAGTTGTACAGCGAGGGGACGGCCATACCCGACTGCGGGGTGATCTCCACCGTGCCGTCCGAGACGTGCAGGTACGTCATCCGGTAGAAGGGCACGAACCAGCCCTCCTTCACCAGGTGTTCGTTGAGTGCGTGGGCGGCCGCCCCGGCCTGCGCGCCCTCACCCGTCTGGATGGCCGGGATCAGCTCCCGCACGGTGGCGTCGGTGGTGCCGAACATGTTGAAGGCGCCCGGCGTGACCAGCTCGTCGACCACCACCCAGTCGTTCGACGACTGGCCCATGTTCATGACCATGCCGGAGTAGGCCCGGTCGGTGAACACCTTCTGGACGGCCGAACCGCCGTCGAGGTCGTCCCAGACCAGCGTGACCCCGACGGCCTTGAAGTCGGCCGCGAGCGACGCGGCGAGGGCGTCGTTGACGATCGCGCTGATGCGCGGGAGCTTCAGCGTGAAGCCCTTGGCGTAGCCGGCCTCCCCGAGAAGGGCCTTCGCCGCGGCCGGGTCGTGCGCGTAGTACGTGTCCAGTGCCTTGTCGTAGCCCTGGGTGTCGGGGCCGAAGACCTGGTCGGTGACCTGGCCGCGGCTCTGGCGGATGGTGGTGAGCATGGTCTTCCGGTCGATCGCGAGGTTCAGTGCCCGGCGGACCCGCGCGTCCTTCAGGGCGGGGGTGAGCTGTCCGGCGCGGTCGAACAAGAGCAGTCCCTGGAAGTCGAACTCCTGCTTCGTGGTCTTCATCCGGGGGTCGGACTCGATGCTGATCTGCTGGTCCGCGGTCTGGAGGAGGGCCGCGTCGACCTGCCCGGTCTTGAGCCCGTTGACGATCGCCGTCTCGTTGTCGAAGAAGCTGATCGAGAGGTCCTCGTACGGCAGCGGCTCACCCCAGTAGTCCGGGTTGCGCTCGTAGACCCACTTGGTGCCGATGGTCGTGCTCGCCTTGTCCAGCCGGTAGGGGCCGGTGCCGTCGGGGCTCGTCTTGAGGCTGTCGGCCTTCGCGAACGCCGCCGGGTTCGCCATCAGCCCGGCCGCGTCGCTCAGGTAGAACAGCATGGCAGGGTTGGGCTGTTTCAGTTCGAGTGTCACGTGTGCGGAGTCGACCACCTTCACCGACTTCAGGTCCGCGAGCCACTTCGCGTCCGCGCCGCCGCCCTTCCCGAAGCGCTCCATGTTCGCCTTCACCGCGGCCGCGTCGAAGGCGGTGCCGTCGGCGAACTTCACGTCCTTGCGCAGGGTGAGGGCGAGTGCGGTCCGGCCGGCGTCGTACGTCCAGGCGGTGGCGAGCATGGGAGTGAACGTGCCGTCCGGCTCCCGCTTGATCAGTGTGTCGTACGAGGCCTGGAAGAACGGCAGGGCGCTGCCGACCGCCTGCGCGGGATCGAGGCTCTGGGGGAACGTCAGGGTCGCGATGTTCAGGCGCGAGGAGCCGGAGTCCGCGGTGCCGGAACCGGCGCAGCCCGCGAGGACGAGGGAGGCCGCCAGACAGGCGGCCACCGCCCCGGTACGAGTGGATCTACTCATGACATCTGCTCCGTCTGAGGGCCGGGAGCGTCGTCCCGGCCGAGATTGGCGGTGAGCCTACCCGCGGAATTAACCACTTGGTAGGTTTTTCTGTACGCGATCTACCGACCGGTAAGGGAGGCCGGGCGGGGGCCCGCGGCCCGGCCCGGGACGACGCGCGCCGGCGGGTGGCCGTAGCGTGCTGCCTCACCACCCCCATCGGGGCGCCGGTAACCCGCCGTACGGCGGGAGGTGACCCGCCGACGGCAGGAGGCCGCCGAGTTGAGCGAACGACACGAGGAGCCGCGCCCGTCGAAGGGCGAGCGCACACGCGCCCGCATCCTCGACTCCGCGACCGAGCTGTTCTCCCGCTCCGGCTTCAACGCCGTCTCGCTGCGCGACATCGCCGCGCACGCCGGGCTGACCCACGCCGGGCTGCTGCACCACTTCCCGGGCAAGGAGTCGCTGCTCATCGAGGTCCTCGGCCGGCGCGACCGGACGGACGCGCAGGAAACCTTCCCCGGCATCGTCTCGCCCGGCACCCCGGAGGCGGGCCCCGCCGAACGGCTGGAGAGGGTCGTGGGACTGATCGCCCGCAACGGGCGGACTCCCGGCCTCGTGTCCCTCTATACGAAGCTGTCCGCCGAGGCGACCGACCCGGCCCACCCGGGGCATCACTACTTCAAGGAGCGCTACCGCATCCTCCGGGAGGAGCTGACGGTGCTCGTACGCGCCCTCCAGGCCGAGGTACGGTCGCCGGTCGCGGCCGATCCCGAAGTCGTCGCACGGCAGTTGCTCGCACTGATGGACGGTCTGCAGACACAGTGGCTGCTCGAGCCGGAAGCCGTCGCGATGGAGGACCTGGTGCGCGACTTCCTGTCCCGGCTGGGACTCGGAACCGGTGGCGCCCCCGGGCCGGTCAGCGGGTGAGCGACGCGAGGACCGCATCGGCCATGCTCCGGTGCCCTGCCGCGTTGGGGTGGAACCCCGCCGCTTCGGCGGTCTCCTCGGGTTCGATCCAGCGCACCCCCGCCGGCGCGCAGACGTCGTGCCCGACCGACGGCCCGTAGACGTCGACGTAGGTGGCGCCGCGGGCGGTTGCCTGCTGGGCAAGCATCGTGTTGAGCTGCTTCTCCTTGTCCCGCATCCAGGGGAAGTCGCCGTCGGCGAGGGCCACGGTCTCCCGGCACGCCGTGCCGTCGTCCGGGAAGAGCGCCGGATAACCCATGACGACGACCCGCGCCTTGGGCGACCGGGTGCGGATCTCCCGCAGTACGGCGTCGATCTTGGGTGCCGTCGTGTTGATGCGGGAGCCGATCTCGTCCGTGCCGAACAGGGTGAAGCTCGCTTTGCAGGGGGAGCCGTGCGGTACCAGATATCCGAGGACGACGCAGCGGGTGATGGTGCCGACGAGGTCGAGGTCGTTGCCGCCGACGCCGAGGCTGACCAGCGTGGTGTCCGCGCGCAGCGCGTCGAGCTGTGGCGGAACTGTCTCCTGACTGCCCGTCATGTTGGCCGTCGCGGCTCCCGCGCAGGTCGCGTCGGTGAACGAGGCCGCCCCCACCGTGCCCGCCACCAGGGCCGGGTAACTGCGGGAGGAGCGTCCGCAGACCGCGTCGGTCTGCTCGGGGATGCCGAGGCCCGAGCTGAAGGAGTCGCCGAGCGCCACATACCGCACCGCGTCGGCACGCGGCTCCGGCGTGGGCGCCGCGGAGGCGTCGGTGGCTCCGGCCGTCACGGCGGCGACGGCCGCCAGGGCGGCCGCGGCGCGTACCGCCCGGCGGACCGGGACGGAGGTGGTGCGGTCCGGCGTGGACGGCTTGCTGGATGGGGGCATGACCGTTCCTCATTCCTCGGTGAGCGGAAAGGAGGCGCGGCGCGGGACGGTGAAGCGGGTCCCGGAGCGGCGCTGCTCGAGCGCGAAAACCGTACGTTGATCGGTTTCTAGCCGTCAAGGGATTGCGCGCAGGTGAATCGACGGGCGCCGCCCGCTTCTTACCGGTGGGTACGGGGTCTGTGTGCGCTCTTGACAGTAAAAACCGATCAACGTACGGTTTTGGATCGCGCCGCCGTCGGCGAGCTCGTCCGCGCCTGACGTCCCGTCGCCGGCACACCGGTGACGACCGGCGGGCGCCCCGCCGCACGCCCCTCACTCTCCGCACGAGACTCCGATAGGTACGCGTATGACACAGCAGAGGCACCCCGACGCACCGGTCGCACCCCGGCTCACCCTCACCGAGAAGGCGGCGCTGACCAGTGGCGCCGGTGACTTCGTCACCTCCGCCGTGGACTCCGCGGACGTTCCCGCCGTCACCATGTCCGACGGCCCGCACGGCCTGCGGCTGCCGAAGGAGACCGGCGACGGCGGCCAGGTCGATCTGCGCAGCGCCACACCCGCCACCTGCTTCCCGCCGGCCGTCGCCCTCGGCAGCAGCTGGGACCCGGAACTGGCTCACCGTGTCGCGGGCGCACTCGCCGCCGAGGCGCGTGCCCACGGCGTACGCGTGGTGCTGGGGCCGGGCATCAACATCAAGCGGTCACCGCTGTGCGGGCGCAACTTCGAGTACTTCTCCGAGGACCCACTCCTCTCCGCGGAGCTGGGCGGTGCGATGGTGCGCGGACTCCAGGAGGCGGGCGTCGGCGCGGCCCTCAAGCACTTCGCCGCCAACAACCAGGAGACCGACCGGATGCGCGTCAGCGCGGACATCGACGAACGTCCCCTGCGCGAGATCTATCTGCGGGCCTTCGAACGCATCGTCCGCCGCGACCGCCCCTGGTCCGTGATGTCCTCCTACAACGCGGTCAACGGCGTCACCCTTTCCGAGAACACCAGGCTGCTCACCGACATCCTGCGTACCGAGTGGGGGTTCGACGGCATCGTCATGTCCGACTGGGGAGCCGTCCGGAACCGGGTCGCGGCCCTGCGGGCCGGACTCGATCTCCAGATGCCCGGCACCGGGGGGCGCACGGACCGCGAGATCGAGGACGCGGTCACCCGCGGCGACCTCGACGAGTCCGTGCTCGACCTCGCCGTGGAACGGCTCGTCCGCTTCGCCCGGCGCGTGAACGGCGCCACGGGGGGTGAAGCCGACGCCGACGAGCACCACCGACTCGCCGGCGAAGCCGCCGACCGGTGCCCCGTGCTCCTCAAGAACGACGGCGGTCTGCTGCCGCTCGACCCCACCTCCGGAAGCGTGGCCGTCCTCGGAGAACTGGCCCGCACCCCCCGCTACCAGGGCGCGGGCAGCTCCCAGGTCACCCCCACCCGCCTGGACACGCCGCTGGACCGCCTGCGCGAACTCGCCGACGGGGCACGCATCGGCTTCGCCGCCGGATACGCGCTCCCCGGTGCCCTACCGCCGCAGGACCGGACGGAGGACGACCTCGTGGAGGAGGCCGTACGGCTGGCCTCGTCGAGCGACGTCGCCGTGCTGTTCCTGGGCCTGCCCGCAGAGGAGGAGTCCGAGGGCTTCGACCGGGCGCACATCGACCTCCCGGCCGCTCAGCTCCGCCTGCTCGAGCGGGTCGTGGCGGCGAACCCCCGGGTCGTCGTCGTCCTCTCCAACGGCGGGGTGGTGCGAACCGCCCCTTGGCACGAGGCCGTGCCCACCCTGATCGAGGGCTGGCTGCTCGGGCAGGCCGGAGGCGGCGCTCTCGCCCGGATCCTTTTCGGGGTGGTCAACCCGTCGGGGAAGCTGGCCGAGACACTTCCGCTGCGGCTCCAGGACGCGCCGAGCCACCTCTCCTTCCCCGGCGAGGAGGGGCGGGTACGGTACGGCGAAGGCGTCTTCGTCGGCTATCGCGGATACGACGCGCGCGACTGCGAGGTGGCCTTCCCGTTCGGCCATGGGCTCTCGTACACCACGTTCGCCCACTCCGCGCTGCGGGTCGAACAGCGGGCGGACGGTGCCGTGCTCGACGTGACGGTGACCGTCACCAACACGGGATCGCGCGCCGGACGCGAGGTCGTACAGGTGTACTCCAGTGGTCCGGCCGAGTCGGAGGTCACCCGGCCGCCCCGCGAGCTCCGCGGCTTCGCATCGGTCTCCCTCGCGCCCGGCGAGAGCCGCGAGGTCGTGGTGGAACTGACGCGGGACGATCTCGCGTACTACAGCGAACGGGAAGGCGCCCGCCGCGTCGAGGGTGGCGTGTACCGGATCGAGGCGGGTTCGTCCTCGCGTGACATCAGGCAGTCGTCCGAGCTGACCGTCCAGGGAGACCCTTCGCGCGTCGCGCTGGACGGGCGCAGCACGCTCGCCGAGTGGCTGCGGCACCCGGTCGGCGGCCCGCTCCTGATGGAACGGTTCCGCCGGGCCAGGCCCGAGGGCGCCGGACCGGGCGCCATGGATGACCCGGCGGTACGGCGGTTCCTCGTCGGGATGCCCCTCGAGGTGATCGCCGCGTTCCCGCAGAGTCCCGTACGGCCCGACGCGCTGGGGGAGCTTGCCGACCTGGTCGCCGCATCCCTCCCCGATCCGAGCGGGCAGGGGGAATGAGATGAGGCCACCGGGGGCCGAAGCGGTGCCGCAGCCCGGGGCCGCACGGGTGGAGGGGAGCGTGCGGCCCGGCTGGGAGGCCGTACGGGACGCCTTCGCGCGAGGCCGTGCCGACGATCCCGGAGCTTCCCAACTGGCTGTTCACCACCGGGGCCGGCTGGTGGTGGACCTGTGGTCCGCCGGCACCGGGACGGCAGGCGGGCGGCCGTTCGGCCCTGACGCGGTGACCGTGTTGATGTCGGTGTCGAAGGGGCTGGTCGCCGTCTGCGCGCACCTGCTGAGCGAACGCGGAGCCCTCGATCTCGACGCCCCCGTGGCCCGGTACTGGCCCGAGTTCGCGGCGGCGGGCAAGGCCCGCACCACGGTGAGTGACCTGCTCACCCACCGCGCGGGGCTCCCGGCGTTCGGCGACGGTGCCGAGGGCGTCGGGCTGCCCGAACTGCTCGACCACGGAGCGCGTGTGCGCACGCTCGCCGCGATGCCCCCCGTGTGGGAACCGGGTTCGGCGGTGCTCTATCACGCCCTCACGTACGGCCATCTCGCCGGGGAAGTCATCCGCCGGGTCTCGGGGAGGAGCGTGGGGCAGCTGTTCGCCCACGAGGTGGCCGGGCCCCTGGGACTCGGGCTCTGGATCGGGCTGCCGCAGGCCGAGGAACACCGGTTCGTACCCCAGTTCTCGGTCCTGCCCCCGCCCACGCCGCACCAGGTCGCGGCGTTCGTCGGTGGTCTCGGTCTCGTGCCGGACGGCCGGCTCGCCCTCGCGCTCCGGGCGTCGGCCGCCGAACTGGCGGCGTGCACCGACGCGTTCGGGACCCGTGAGGGCAGGGCGGTCGAGTTCCCGGCAGCGGGCGCGATCGGCGACGCCCGCTCGCTGTCCCGGCTGTACGCGGCGCTCGTCGGGCAGGTCGACGGCGTGCGGCTGCTGTCCCCGCGCACGGTCGACCGCGCGCGCACCCCGCAGACAGACCACCTGATGCCACCCGCACCGCTCGACCGGATCGGCGGCCCGCACCGGTCCCGCTTCGGACTCGGCTTCGAACTGCCCCGCCCGGGTCTGCCCCTGCTGGGGGAGGGGTCGTTCGGACACGCGGGTGCCGGTGGCCGCCTCGGCATGGCGCATCCGGAGAGCGGGATCGCGGTCGGCTACGTCTGTACCGCGATGACCTGGAACCCCGCAGCGGGGCCCGACCCACGCTGGGCCGGGTGGACCGCGGCGGTCAGGGAGGCGGCAGGTCTTCCCGCCCGGGACTGAGGACCGGGCGGGCCACGGGGGCCGCACGCCGGTGACCGTCCACGCAGCGACCGCAACGACCGTACGCCGTATGGGCGTTCTCGCGGTGGCCGGCAGCCGTCACGCACACCGGCGGGGAGGCGCAGCACAGCGGCAGGACGGGACAGGTCCTGCCGCCGTGCCTCCGGACCGTCACGGGCGGAAGGCCGCCGGCTTCCTCAACCCTCTGAGCCCGCACGGGTGTCGAGCAGCCGCATGATGTCCTCGATCGGCTGCTCCATGTCCATCGACCGGTCGATCAGCCACTGCAACTGGATGCCGTCGGCCACCGCCAGCAGCAGGACCGCCAGCCGGTCCGCCGGCACGACCGTGGTCATCCGTCCTTCGTCCATACGCTGCTGCAGGAAGGCGGCGACACGCTCACGCAGCTCCGGATAGCGCTCCGCGAAATGCTGGTGCGCAGGGTGCCCCGGGTCGCTGGCCGCCGCGGCCATGGAGACGAAGAGCTCCACCAGCCCCGGGGTCCGGGTGCTCTCCCGGATGATCTCCCGGTAGCTCTCCGGACTCGTGCGCTCCACCTGCCGTGCCCGGGCGGTCTCGTCGCGCACACGCAGGACCTGGGTGAGCAGGTCCTCCTTGGAGTCGAAGTAGTGCATCAGGCCGGGCAGGCTGAGATCGCACTTCGCCGCCACCTTGCGCAGCGACGTGCCCCGGTATCCCTCGGCCGCGAAGATCTGCAGTGCCGCGTGCAGAATCTCGGCACGCTTCGCCTCGCCCTTTTCGTACGGGCCCCGTTTCGCCATGCCCGGCAGCCTAACCCGCGCACCGGGCGTCGCCCGTCACGGCCGTCGGCGTCCCGTCGGGGATGCGTCCGGCCCTGGCCATGGCGCCCAGCCAGCGGGCCGAGGGCTTGGGCGTACGCGCGAAGGTGTCGGGATCGACCGCGATCAGCCCGAAGGTGGGCCGGTAGGAGCCCCACTCGTAGTTGTCCAGTGCGCTCCAGTGCAGGTAGCCGCGCACGTCGATGCCGTCCCGCATGGCGGCGGCGAGGCCTGCCAGCGCGGCGGTGACGTAGCCGATGCGCTGCTCGTCGTCGGCGGTGGCGATGCCGTTCTCGGTGACCAGTACGGGGACGTGCGGCCCGACCACCTCGGCCGTGTGCCGCACCGCCTCGCCGAGCGCCTCCGGGTAGATCTCCCAGCCGGTCAGCGTCGTGGCGGCGCCCCGCGGCACGGGAATCGGCCCCTCACGGCCGATCCGGTGCCGGGTGTACGCCTGTACGCCGATCCAGTCGTCCTCCCGGGCGGCCTCCAGGAAGACGTCCTCGCGCGGCCAGGCGTATGCGGCGGCGACCTCCTCCGCACCCGGCTCGGCCTGGTGGACCTGGTTGGCGACCGTCCAGCCGACCTGCAGTTCCGGGTCGCCCGCCTTCAGGACGGCGAAGGCTGCCCGGTGGGCCCGGATCAGCGCCTGGCCGACCTCCGCGTCCGGCTCCGCCGTCGCCGGGTCGAGAGCGGCAGCGCCCGTGTGCTCCGGGCCGGCCTTCGGTCCGTCCGAGGCGTCCGCCGTCTGCCGGGCCGTCCGGCGGACGATGCTGTGCATCAGCGCGATCATGTTCGGCTCGTTGATGGTCGCCACGTGCCGGACGCCGGCTCCGAGCACCTCCAGGGCGGTGGACGCATACCGCGCGAACAGCTCGGCCGACTCGGGTGACGTCCAGCCGCCGAGTTCGCTGAACCACCGGGGCGAGGTGAAGTGATGCAACGTCACCACCGGGGTCAGACCGCGTTCCAGGGCCCCGAGCACCATGGCCCGGTAGTGCTCGACAGCCGCACGCGAGACCCTTCCGCGCTCCGGTTCGATGCGGGCCCATTCGATCCCGAAGCGGTAGGCGTTGAAACCGAGTCCGCTCAACAGGTCCATGTCCTCGGGCCAGCGGTGGAAGCTGTCGGCCGCGTCCCCGCTCCGCTCGGCGACGAAGGTGCCCGGCCGGTTCTCGATGGCCCACCAGTCGCTGGAGACGTTGTTCCCCTCGATCTGATGGGCGGAGGTGGAGGCTCCCATGAGGAAGCCTTCAGGCAGTGCGAGACCGGGCCCGGTCGAGGGCGTCATGCGGGAGCTCCTTCCGACGCGGAGTGGGGCCGGCGAACCGCGGACCGCTCGCTCCGTGAAAAGCGTTCATTGATCGGTTTTCGTGTTAGCGTACAGGTGAACCCGGCTCCGCAGGAAGAGGCGACAGTTCGACGCCCCCCCCAGGGCCCGGCGGGCGGCGCCGGCCCGGGTGCCGGGTGCCGGCGCCCCGGTGGGCACCCGGGCGGGGAGCCGGGGCCACGGATCCAGCTCGGTGGAGGAGACCATGAACGCCGTCATTCCGCGTCCCGCGAGCGCGGGCACCGTCACGGCCGGTGGCGACCTCGCAGTATCCGGGCACTGGCGCATCCACGCCGCCGACAGCGGACTGACCGGCGTAGCCCGGACCGTGGGCGAGCTGTTGCGACCGCACCTGGGCGCCCGGCTGGTAACGCCCGGTCCCGGTGGCAACCCAGGTGACGCCCCGGACCCGGCCGTCGCCACCCTCACGCTCGCTCTCGACGACACCTCGCCCGGCCCTCACCGCACCCCGGCCGGGGTCTGCCCGCGCGGCGGGGCCGTGCCGGTGGACGAGTCGTACCGCCTCACGGTGGACCGGCAGGGCATGAGCTGCCGTGCCGCCACGCCCGAGGGAGTGTTCCGGGCCGCGACGACGGCCGTGCAACTGCTCACCGCATCCGGCGCCCGGATCCCCTGCGGGCAGCTGACCGACGCCCCGCACTACGCCTGGCGCGGGCTCATGGTCGACCCGGCCCGCGGTCATCTCACTCCGGAAGAGCTCCGCCGGGTCGTGGACCTGGCAGCGCTGTACAAACTCAACGTGCTGCACCTGCACCTGACGGACAACGAGGGCTGGCGCATCGAGGTGCCCTCCCTGCCCGGACTGACGTCACCGGCACAGGACGGCACGCCACGGGCCCACTACACCGTCGAGGACTACCGTGCGCTGCAGCGGTACGCCGCCGAGCGCTTCGTGACCGTCATCCCCGAGGTCGATCTCCCCGGGCACTGCGCCGCCCTGCGCGAGGCGCTGCCGGAACTGCCCGCGGCCCCCGTACCGCCCGGGCTCGCCGGCCGCTTCCCGTTCGTCCCGCCGCTCGACCTCGCCGACCCGGTGACGCGGGAGGTGGTCGCCGCGATCCTCGCCGACGTCTGCCGGCTGACCGACGCACCCTTCGTGCACATCGGCGGGGACGAGGCGCTGGGTATGACGGCGGACAGTTTCGCCCTCGCCGTCCGTGAACTGCGCTCGCTGGTGAGGGAGGCGGGGAAGCGTCCGCTGGGGTGGCAGGAGTCCGCCCGCGCCGGAATCACCCCGGACGACATCGCCCAGTTCTGGGTGGACGTACCGATGATGGACCTGCCCGACACCCAGGACGAGCTCGACGCGAGGCCCGAACTCCTGGCCCTCGGCCACACCATGGAGTTCATCAGGGCCCTCAAGGCGTTCTTCGCCCCCACAGGTCATGACGTGACCCGGGTGCTCGACGGCGGCGGACGCCTCCTCCTCTCCCCGCAGTCCCACCTCTACCTGGACCGCCCCTACGCACCCGGCGTCGTCCCGTCCGGCCGTGCCGAGGACGCGGCCCGCCTGGGATTCGGCTCCTACCGCCCGCGTGACATCCGGCACACCGCGGCATGGAATCCGTCGTCCCACGCGATCCCCGACGCCCGGATCGCCGGGATCGAGGCCACCGTCTTCGGCGAGTCGGTCGAGGGGTTCGACGACATGACCACCCTGCTGCTGCCCCGCCTGGCCTCCGTCGCGGACATCGCGTGGACGGGCCGGGCGGCGGAATGGGAGGACCACCGCACCCGTCTCGCCCACCACGGGCGGTTCTGGGAGGAGCGGGGGCTCGCCTACCTGGCGTCCACGGAGATCGCCTGGCTCTGAGCGGAGCGGGGCCCGATGTCGCACGCATGGCCGTGCGAAAGCCGGGCATCCGGAGGCATGACACCCCGATGCGAAGGAAGGAACCACCGTGCTGATGCCTCACCCCACGATCCTCCGCGGACTCGTCGAACGGTACGCGGCGCTCAGCGAGAGCTCCGAGTCGGCCGGCGGACTGGAGGACATCAGCTACACGCTGTGCGTCTCCACCGGTACCCGGAACATCGAGGACGCGCTGGCCGTGGCCGAGCGCTACCTCGACGAGGCGCTCGCGGGCGAGGGACTCAAGGGTGGGGTGCTGACGGGAGAGACGACAGATCCCGGTGCGGTGACGCTCACCGCCTGACAGCTCGACGGCCGGGTGGCCGCGAGCAGCAGTCGCGGGCACCCGGCGGGGGCATGACGGCCCCGATCCGAAAGGCCCACATTTCATGGAGAAGAAGAACATTTTCGTCCTCGGACTCGACGAGGCGAACCTGCCGACCCTGCAGAACGTGCCAGGAGCAGAGTCCTACCGGTTCCACCCTCTTCTGAGCATCGAGGAACTGCAGGAGGGCGAGGTGTCGGTCGCCGACCTGGCGGACCGTGCGCGCAGTGTGCTCGACGCCCACGACGGCAGCATCGACGCGATCGTCGGCTACTGGGACTTCCCGGTCAGCACCCTCGTCCCGATCCTCGGACAGGAGTACGGCACACGCACCACGAGCCTGGAGTCGGTCGTCAAGTGTGAGCACAAGTACTGGAGCCGGCTGGAGCAGCAGAAGGTCATCGACGACTATCCGCGCTTCGGCCGGGTGGACCTCGACAGCGACGATCCGCAGCCGCCCGAGGGCGTCCGCTTCCCGATGTGGCTCAAGCCGGCCCTGTCCTACTCCTCCGAACTGGCCTTCGGTGTATCGGACATGACGGAGTTCCGGGCCGCGGTGGACGAGATCCGCGCCGGGATCGCACGGGTGGGCAGGCCCTTCGACGCCATCCTCGACCGCCTAGACTTGCCCCCGGAGATGGCCGACGTCGGCGGGCAGGTCTGTCTGGCCGAAGAGGCCATGAACGGCATCCAGGTAGCCGTCGAGGGCTACGTGCACGACGGCGAGGTCACCGTCTACGGGGTCCTCGACTCGATCAACTACCCCGACTCGCCCTGTTTCCTTCGCCATCAGTACCCCAGTACCCTGCCGCCGCCCGTGGTCGCGCGGCTCCACGAAACCAGTAAGCGGACCATGCGCCGGATCGGCATGGACGAGGCGACCTTCAGCATCGAGTACTTCTACGACCCGTCCACCGGGGACGTGAAGCTGCTGGAGATCAACCCGCGGCACTCCCAGTCCCACGCCGAACTGTTCGAGTACGTCGACGGAGTCGCCAACCACCACCGCATGATCAGTCTCGCGCTCGGCCAGGACCCCAGGGTGAAGGGCGGCCGGGGCGACTACCGCATGGCGGCCAAGTGGTACTACCGCTGGTTCGGCGACGGCGCGGTGCACCAGGTGCCCGGCCCGGAGGAGATCGCCGCGATCGAGCGTGAGATACCCGGGGTCCGGATCGACGTCGTGCCCGAGGAGGGGCAGAAGCTGTCCTCCCTGTCCGGCCAGGACAGCTACAGCTACGAAGTGGCCCACATCTTCACGGGCGGGGACGACGAACAGGACCTGCGCCGCAAGTTCGACCGGTGCGTGGCGGCCCTCGGCCTCACCTTCGACGACACCGCCCCGGGCGGACGCGACCGGAAGTCGGCCTGAACGCAATCGGCCGGAAGGAGCACCACACCGGTATGCGCTACGTGAACCAACTGCCGTACGTGACGAAGGAAGAGAACCACGTCACCATCCCCATGTCCGACGGGGTCCGGCTCTCCGCCCGGATCTGGCGTCCCACCGCGTCCGACCAGGACCCGGTGCCCGCCGTCCTGGAGTACATCCCGTACCGGAAGAACGACCTCACCTCCGCCCGCGACGCCATCCACCACCCCTACATCGCCGGCCACGGGTACGCGTGTGTGCGCGTCGACATCCGGGGCACGGGGGAGTCCGAGGGCGTGCTGCGGGACGAGTACCTCGAGCAGGAACAGCGCGACGCGGAAGAGGTCCTCGCCTGGCTCGCCGACCAGCCCTGGTGCGACGGGAACACCGGGATGATGGGCATCTCATGGGGAGCTTTCGCCGCTCTGCAGGTCGCGGCACGGCAGCCGCCCGGGCTCCGGGCCATCGCCATCGCGTCCTTCACCGACGACCGCTACGCCGACGACATGCACTACATGGGGGGCGCGATGCTCTCCGACAACCTGGCCGAGGCCGGGACCATGTTCGCCTACGCCACCTGCCCGCCCGACCCGGCCCTGGTCGGCGACCGCTGGCGGCCCATGTGGCAGGAGCGGCTGGAGGGCACCCGTCCGTGGGTCCTGGAGTGGCTGCGCCACCAGCACCGCGACGCCTACTGGCAGCACGCCTCCCTCTGCGAGGACTACCAGGCGCTGCGCTGCCCCGTTCTCGCCTCCAGCGGCTGGGCCGACGGGTACTCCAACGCGGTGACCAGGCTGCTGGGCAACGTCGACGTGCCCCGCAAGGGGCTGATCGGGCCCTGGTCTCACAAGCTGCCGCACCTCGGTGAGCCGGGACCGGCCATCGGCTATCTGCAGGAAGTCGTCCGGTGGTGGGACCACTGGCTCAAGGGCGTGGACAACGGGATCATGGACGGCCCGATGCTGAGCGCCTGGATGCAGGAGAGCGTGCCGCCGTCCACCTCGTACGAGGAACGGCCCGGCCGCTGGGTCGGCGAGCCCGCCTGGCCCTCACCTCACGTGAGGCAGGTGGCCCACCCGCTGCGCGACCGTACGGTGGTCCTCCCTCCCGGCCCGCACACGGGACAGGAGCCCGCACAGATGCCGCCCGCCCGGGTGCACACCGTGCAGTCCCCCTTGTCCGTAGGACAGTTCGCCGGCAAGTGGGCCTCCTACAACGCGCCGCCCGACCTGCCCTACGACCAGCGCGAGGAGGACGGCGGGTCGCTCGTCTTCGACACCCCGCCGCTCACCGAACGGATGGAGATCCTCGGTGCGCCCAGCGTCGAGCTCGAGGTGTCGAGCTCCCGGCCGGTCGCCCAGGTGGCCGCCCGGCTCTCCGACGTCGCGCCGGACGGGCGGGCCACCCGCGTGACGTACGGGGTGCTCAACCTGACCTGCAGGGACGGCAAGGAGACGTCCGAGCGGCTGGAACCGGGCCGGCGCTACCGGGCGACGCTCCAGCTCAACGGCGTCGCCCAGGCGTTCCCGCCGGGCCACCGCATCCGGCTGTCGCTCTCCACCTCCTACTGGCCGCTGGCCTGGCCCGCGCCGGAGCCCGTACTGCTCACCGTGTACGAGGAGGGCTGCGCGCTCCATCTGCCGGTCCGTCCCGCGGACGAACCCGACAACCTGCCCCCGAGCCCCTTCGGCGAGCCCGAGGGCTGCGAGCCGCCGGCCGTCACACGGTTGTCCGAATCCGAGGAGCGCTGGGAGGTCTCGCGGGACCTGATCCACTACCGTTCGGCGCTGGACATCGTGAAGGACCGCGGCCTCAACCGCTACGAGGAGAACGGGATCGAGGTCGGACTGCGGGCCTGCGAGCGCTACACCTGCGTGGCGGACGACTTCGGGTCGGTGAGCGGTGAGTCGGCCTGGACCATGAAATTCCGGCGCGAGGGCTGGGACGTCCGCGTCGAGACCCGCACCGTCCTCACCTCGGACAAGGAGGATTTCACCGTGTCGGCGACCCTGGACGGATACGAGGGCGACCGGCGGGTGTTCTCCCGCACGTGGAACGAGAAGGTTCCCCGCGAAGCTCTGTGAGCCCGGTGGCCCCCGGCCACAGGTAAGGGCTGCCGGCCGCACGTAAGGCCGTCCCGGCCACACCGGGCCGGGACGGCTGACACCCCGCCGGTGGCACCGGCCGTGGTGAGCCCCCGCTCGCGTCGGGGGAGTGGCCCGGCTCGGGCCGCCGCGACCGCGGCGGCCCGAGCCGGGCCTGCCGCGTCAGTGCTTCCGGCCGGTGACCAGATCCCGGGCACGGTCCACCAGGCCGGCACCCGGGGCGAGGATCTTGTCGGCGGGCGGCGTGTCAGGGGCGGACGGGTGGGGGCGGGTCGGTGCCGTCTTCTTCGCCTTGCGGATCTTGTCGCCCAGTTCGTTCAGCGCCTCGGGGGAGCAGGCCGCGGCGAGGAGGGGGAAGAGCCGGTCCTCCTCGTCCCGGACGTGCTCGGTGACCTCGTGCTTCAGTTTCTCGATCAGGGCGTCGAACGTCGCGTCGCCGGGGTCGCGGCCTTCCAGGTCCTTGAGCAGCCGTTCGACGGCGGCGTGATCCTCGAGCTCCTTGTCCGCCATGTCGTCCCCGTCGTCCACGTACCGGCGGACCGCGGGGTAGAGGTACTGCTCCTCGGCGACCGAGTGCCGCACCAGCTCCACCGTCAGTTCGTCCGCGAGTTCGCGGCGCCGCTCGTGGCCGGCCGGCTGCTCCTCGATCCGGGCGAACAGGGAGTCCACCTCGCGGTGGTCCGCAGTGAGTTCGCTGATGACGTTTCCGCCGTGTCCCATGCTGGCTTCCTCTCTCGATGGCCCGGTCGGGGGTGGCCGGACCGCCCTGCCGGTCGCCGGGGCGGGTATCCGCCCCGGCGACCGGCATACACACATTCCGCAGGACGGCAGTGCTGCCCCCCATCCGACCGCTCGTCTCCGGAACGGGCGACCGCCCGCGTCCACTCGGCCCAGGGACACGCCCGGCGGTCAGGGGAACAGCAGCCGGCGCACGGCCTCCTCGACCGGCCCATGGGCGTGCCTTGGTGGGCGCCGGTCCCACGCGGCCTCCGGGGGCGCACCCCCCGTCGGACATCCGGACGACCGGGAATCGGAGCGGGCCCAAGACGTTGAATCCTGCGTGAGCTCTCTCGTCGCATCCACCCGCTTCTCCTTCCTCGACCGCTCCCGCACGCGCGAGGGCCACGACGGCCCGCAGGCACTGCGGGACACCGTCCGGCTCGCGATCACGGCCGAGGCACTGGGGTACCACCGCTTCTGGGTGTCCGAACACCACAGCGTGCCCGGAGTCGCCGGGTCCGCGCCGACCGTGCTGGCCGCCGCCGTCGCGGCCGCGACCTCCACGATCCGGGTGGGAACCGGCGGGGTGATGCTTCCCAACCACCGGCCCTTCGTCGTGGCCGAACAGTTCGGGGTGCTCGCTTCCCTCTTCCCCGGCCGCATCGACATGGGAGTGGGGCGTTCGGTCGGTTTCACCGACGGGATCCGCCGCGCGCTGGGCAGGGACCGGGAGGACGCCGACGCCTTCGCCGGGCAGCTGGCGGAACTCCTCGGCTGGCTGGACGGCAGCCAGGGGGCCTACCCGCAGGTACACGCACGGCCTGCCGAAGGGCTGTCCATCCCGCCCTACGTCCTGGCGACCGGGGAGGGGGCCGCCGTCGCCGCGGAGGCCGGTCTGCCGCTCGTCGTGGGCGACCTGCGCGACCGGGAGAAGCTGGTGCGGGCCGTCGACCGCTACCGCGACGGGTTCCGCCCGTCCGCGTGGGCCGGGGAACCGTACGTGATCGTCGCGGGCACGGTCGCGGTCGCCGCCACGGCGCAGGACGCCCGGCGGCTCCTGCTCCCCGAGGCATGGTCCATGGCGTACGCGCGCAGCCACGGCGCCTTCCCGCCGCTCGCACCGGCCGAGCGGATCGAGGAGCTGACGATGACACAGAAGGAACGAGGGCTGTTCGACAACGCCTTGGCCGGCCACCTCGCCGGTACGGAGGAGGAGGTCGCCGAAGGACTGGGCCTGGTCCTCGAGGACACCGGGGCGGACGAGGTGCTGGTCACGACGAGTACCCACGACCGCGAGGCGCTGGTGGACTCCATGGAACGGCTCGCACGGATCGCGCACCTCGTCTGAGTACAGATCACCGGGGAGCGCCCGCCGAGTCGCCGCCCGGATGGCCGAACAGCAGGTCGTACCCCGGCGGGAGCTGCAGCAGGAGGCGCTCCAGCAGGTCCTCGCCCGCGGCCTCGGCCACCACGCTCAGCACGGCACCGGTGTCCCAGGCCGCCGTACGCTCGCTCGCGCCCTCGATCCAGGCGGCCGTCGCACGTACGAACCGTTCGGGCGTGAGTGGTTCCGCGGCCTGCAGCGGATTGAGGAGGATCAGGGCGAAGGTCTCGGGCAGCCGGGCCGCCAGTTCGTTGCGCTCCTCGCCGACCACGTGCGCCCCGAGCAGCGCCAGGACCACGCGGGACGCGCGCTCCGCGTCCACGGTCGAGGGATACGCGCCCCGTTCCTGGACCGCCTCCAGAAACGCCTGCCATCTCATGTACGTCACCGGGCCCCCTTCTCGGAGCGGAGCGGAGCGGAGGGCGGGGTGGGGGAGGGGAGACCGCACCCCGCCCTCCGCGTGCTCCACGGATTCGCCTCAGTTCCGGTCATAACACTCCGGGCGCAGGACGGCAACCGCACACGACGGGACACCTGCCCCGCCGTGCCCGCTCCGGGGAAGGGGCGCGGCTACCTCCAGGGGTAGATGTCACCGCTCGCCATGCCGCTGGCCTGCTCGCTCTGCGCCTCGAGCCGACGGGCCTGGTCCTCCAGACGCCGGCGTTCCTCGGGGTCGGCGGTGTGTTCCGCCGTGTTCTCGAGGTCCTTCGCCTTGTCGCGCATCTGCTGGGCGTCACCGTGGGGGTCGTCGTCCGGGTCGCTCATGATCACTCCTTCGGGCCGTGCGGAGAGGACACCTCCACCGAACCAGGCCCTTGGGGGTGGGCGCATCAGCGGGCCCGCCCGGAGTGCGGAGTGGCCGGGCCGGGGCGACGGCTACTCGAACCGGGCGGTGTCGCCCGCCCCCCGGCGCACGATCTCCAGCTCGCCACCGGAGAAGTCGATGACCGTGGTCGGCCGGGTGCCGCAGTCGCCGGAGTCGAGCACGACGTCCACCACGTGGTCGAGGCGTTCCTTGATCTCCCACCCCTGCGTCAACGGCTCCTCCTCGTCAGGGAGCAGGAGCGTGCTGGAGAGCAGCGGTTCACCGAGCTCGGCGAGCAGCGCCTGTGTCACGGCGTGGTCGGGGATCCTGACGCCGACGGTCTTCTTCTTCGGGTGCAGCAACTGCCTCGGCACCTCTTTGGTGGCCGGGAGGATGAAGGTGTAACTGCCGGGCGTCGCCGCCTTGATCGCACGGAAGACGTCGTTGTCGATCTGCACGAGCTGACCCAGTTGCGCGAAGTTCTCGCACATCAGGGTGAAGTGGTGGCGATCGTCGAGATCGCGGATCGACCTGATCCGGTCGATGCCGTCGCGGCTGCCCACCCGGCAGCCCAGGGCGTAACAGGAGTCCGTCGGATACGCGACGAGCGCGCCGGACCGGATGCTGTCGGCCACGTTGCTGATGGTGCGCCGCTGGGGGTTCTCGGGGTGTACGTCGAAATACTTCGCCATCCGCCGAGTCTACGGCGGCCGGCGGCGTCGCCCGTCCGGGGCAGCGGCGTGCCCCCGCGCCTCCGACGGGAGGAGCCGCGGGGGCACGCGCCTCGGACTCAGGCTCCGGACGCGTCCAGCATGGCCGCCCGCTCGACGACCTTGACCCGCTCGCGGCCCTGCTCCGCACCGAGGGCCTGCTCGTGGGCGTCCAGGCGGTGCCAGCCCTCGCGGGTGGTGTACCGGACACCTCGCTGCTGGAGGAAGTCGACGACCGCGTCCGGACCGGGTTCGGCGGGGGCGGGCAGCCGGCCGGCCGCGTGGTCCTCCAGCAGGCAGGCCACCGTCTCGTTGGCATCGCCCTTGGTGTGTCCGATCAGGCCGATCGGACCGCGCTTGATCCACCCGGTGACGTAGACCGAGGCCATCGGCTCCTCGCCGGACAGGACGCGTCCCGCGGCGTGCGGGACGGTGCCGGAGACGACGTCGAAGGGAAGCTTGGGGAGCTCCTCCGAGTAATAGCCGACCGCGCGGTAGACGCTCTGCACGTCCCAGTCCGTGAACCGGCCCGTGCCCCTGACGTTGCCCGTGCCGTCCAGCTCGGTCCGCTCCGTGCGCAGGCCGGCGACGCGGCCGTCCTCGCCGATGACCTCCACCGGGGACTCGAAGAAGTGCAGGAACAGCTTGTGCGGGCGGTCGCCCACATCCCGGATCGCCCAGTTCTCCAGCGTGGAGGCGACCATGTTGGCCTGCTTGTTCTCCCGACGGGTCGCGATCGACCCGTCGTCGTAGTCGATGTCCTCGGGGTTGACGATGACCTCGATGTTCGGCGAGTGGTCCAGCTCGCGCAGCTCCATCGGGCTGAACTTGGCCTGCGCCGGGCCGCGCCGTCCGAAGACGTGCACCTCGAGCGCCTTGTTCGCCTTGAGCCCTTCGTAGACGTTCGCCGGGATCTCGGTCGGGAGCAGTTCGTCCGCCGTCTTGGCCAGCATGCGGGCCACGTCCAGGGCCACGTTGCCCACGCCGAGCACGGCGACCTTCTCGGCCTCCAGCGGCCAGGTGCGCGGCACCTCGGGGTGCCCGTCGTACCAGGCGACGAAGTCGGCCGCACCGTAGGAGCCGTCCAGGTCGATCCCGGGTATGTCGAGCGCGCGGTCGGCGTCGGCACCGGTGGAGAAGATCACGGCGTCGTAGAACGACCGCAGATCGTCCAGGCCGATGTCGCGGGGGTAGTCGACGTTGCCGAACAGCCGCAGTTGCGGCTTGTCCAGGACCTGGTGCAGCGCCTTGACTATGCCCTTGATCCGCGGGTGGTCCGGAGCCACCCCGTAGCGGATCAGACCGAAGGGGGCGGGCATGCGCTCGAACAGGTCGATCGAGACACCCGGGTCCTGAGCGGCCTCGGACTTGAGCAGCGCATCCGCCGCGTAGATTCCGGCGGGACCGGCTCCGACGATGGCGACGCGGACAGGGCGTGTCATGGAGTGTTGTTCCTTTGGGCGGACGAGCACGGGCAGAGTGCTGCGGAGTAAGGCATGGCTTACTCCGCAGCCCCCACGGTATGCCCTACGTCAGGGCGAACCTGGAACGGGGCAAGGTCACATTTCGGAAAATGATGCACATCAGCCCCTGAACAGGGCCGGTTCCCGGGGTCGAGTGACGCCGAAAGCGGACAGGGAATTCTCGCTATACGAGACGGTGTCTCATTCTGCGAGACGATCCGGTGCGAGCAGCGCATCTCGGGCGCCCTGCGCACGTGTGGTCGATGACGAGGCCATGATGGGGTAGGTGAGGCGGAAGGACGTCCGGACAGCAGGACCCCGAACGCCGACCAGGCAGGACCCGGAACGCGAGACAGGGCGGGACCCGGAACGCGGGACACGATCACCGAACCGCGTCACCGATCCTCACCGCCGAGCCTCGTCACTCCGGCAGGTAACCCGAGAACTCCGACGAAAGGACAGGTGTCATGCCGATCGAGGGCGAGTACGAGCCGAGCCCGACACCATGGGTCCGCGAGCAGGTCGAGCTCATCGAGAGCTCCGGCGGCACCCAGGGGACGACACTGCGGGGTCTGCCCGTCATCCTCCTGACCACGCGCGGTGCCAGGAGCGGCAAGCTCCGCAAGACCCCCCTCATGCGGGTCGAGCACGAGGGCGAGTACGCCGTGGTCGCCTCCCTCGGCGGCGCCCCCAAGCACCCCGTCTGGTACCACAACGTGCTGGCCGACCCCCACGTGGAACTGCGGGACGGCACCGTACGCCAGGACATGGTCGCCCGTGAGGTCACCGGGGAGGAGAAGGCCGTGTGGTGGGGCCGTGCCGTCGAGGCGTTCCCCGACTACGCCGACTACCAGGCCAAGACCGACCGGGAGATCCCGGTGTTCGTCCTCACCCCCGCACCGGGCCGGTAGTCCGAACAGTCGAACACGGTGCGCGGTCACCCCGCCCCACGGCTCCAATGGACGGGTGACCGCGCCCCCCGACGACTGCCTCGCATGCAACGAATGGGTCTGCGGCGCCTACCTCACCAGCCGGCGCGAGATCCTCTGGGACGCCACGCTCCAGCACCTCCAGCTGACCGCCGTCTCCGTCCTGCTCGGGCTCCTGGTCGCCCTGCCCCTCGCCCTCGCCGCCCGCCACCGCCGCTGGGCCACCGGGCCCGTCCTGGGTCTGACCACCGTCCTGTACACCATCCCCTCACTGGCCATGTTCTCGCTGCTGCTGCCGGTGTACGGGCTGTCGGCCGGACTCGTGATCGCCGGACTCGTCCTCTATTCGCTGACCCTCCTGGTCCGCAACATCCTCGCGGGACTGCGTGCCGTACCCGAGGAGACCCGTCAGGCCGCGCGTGGCATGGGATACGGCCCCCTGCGCATGCTCCTGGCCGTGGAGCTCCCACTCGCCCTGCCCGCCGCGATGGCGGGGCTGCGCATCGCCACCGTATCGGCGGTCTCCCTGGTGACCATCGGAGCCATCGTCGGTTTCGGCGGGCTGGGCAACCTCATCCACTCCGGCATGAACACCTACTTCAAGGCCCAGGTGCTCACGGCCTCCGTGCTCTGCGTCATCATCGCGGTCGCCGCGGACCTGCTGCTTCTCGCGGTACAACGCCTGGCGACGCCCTGGACCAGGAGGGCCACGTGAACACAGTCGCGGAGGCCTGGTCCTGGCTGACCACATCCGCCCACTGGCCGGGGCCCGACGGCATCGGGATCAGGCTCGGCGAGCACCTGTTCCTCACCGTCGCCTGCCTCCTGATCAGCTGCGTCGTGGCCCTGCCGGTCGCCCTCGTGCTCGGCCACCTCGGCAAGGGCGGCGCCCTCGCCGTCAACATCTCCGACATCGGCCGGGCCGTTCCCACCTTCGCCGTCCTGGTCCTCCTGCTGCTCAGCCCCGTCGGCGGGTTCGGGCAGGGTCCGACCGTCATCGCGCTGGTCCTCTTCTCCGTCCCTCCGCTCCTCACCAACGCCTACGTGGGGATGCGCGAGGTCGACCCCGACGTCGTCCGGGCGGCCCGGGGGATGGGCATGACCGGGGCGCAGATGCTGTGGCAGGTCGAACTGCCCCTGGCACTCCCGCTCGTCCTCACCGGGGCACGCGTCGCCGCCGTCCAGCTCGTGGCCACCGCCACCCTGGCCGCGCTGGTCGGCGGCGGCGGACTCGGCCGGATCATCACGGCCGGTTTCTAGGCGGACGACGAGCACCTGCAGAACGCCGACCACCTGGTCCCGGTCGTCAACCGGGCCCGGGCCGGCAGCGCCGGGGTGCGCGACGCACTGGGGCGGCTGAACACCGTACTGACCACGGCCGACCTGGCCCGGATGAACGAGCAGGTCGACAGCTGGCGCCGGCTTCCCGAGGACGTCGCCCGCGCCTACCTGGAATCCAGGAAGCTCATCTCGCGGGGCTGAGCCCTTACCACGACAGGGCGGCGACCCGGCCGGCGATCCGTCCGCGGTCCCAGGAGCCGTCGGCGACCAGCACCTGGTACCGGCGCGTCAGCGTCGCGCCCGGGTCCAGGACCAGTTCCTCGTGGAAGGCGAACGACGGAGCGACGGCGGCGAACGGCGAGTTGCGGACGAACCAGTGCGAGGGATGCGCGCCGCCCTCGCCCGTGTGGTCGTTGCCCGGGGCGTGGACGAAGACGAGCGTGGCGTGTCCGTCGGCCCCGTCGTGCTCGCCGGTGTACGCCAGCCACTGCGCCTGCCGGCCCATCAGCTCCGGCCCCTGCCCCCGTGGTGCGAGGATCCGCCCGTCCCGGAAGGCGCGCGGCCCCCGCCAGAACAGGCCGGTGTATCCGGCGTCGTCGCGGCCGGCCGTCGTGGGGCTGCCGAAGCGCAGCGGTTCGCCACGCCGGTTGGTGATCGAGGACTCCCAGGTCAGCGCCCAGCTGCCGGCCGTCTCGTCGACGTCGTGCACCTCGATGCGGCGGGTCTCGTCGGCCCAGAGCCCGCCGCCGTGCGGATGCCAGGTGAGCCGCTCGGTGAAGCGGGCCCCGCCCTCGTGCACCGACACCTCGTCGAAGCCGATGTGGGCCATGGAGCCCACGCGCTCCGGCAGGGCGAGATATCCCTCCCCGCGCACATAGGTGTTGCCGCCCCACAGGTTCTGGCCCGACAGGTGCGAGGCGGTCATCTGCAGCCCCTTGTGCCAGCGGTGGTCGTGGGGTCGGTATCCGGTCACCACGCGCCCGGACAGCGTGCGCAGGGGATGGATGTACGGCTTCGGGGCCTCCCACGCGTCCTCGGCCCGGTAGACGTAGCGCATCAGCTCGATACCGCTGCCCGCCACGGTTACGGAGAGGTGGTCGCCGTGCCGGTGGACGAGTTCCACGGCCCGCGTCACGCCGTGACCTCCACGGCCCGGCCCAGGGGACCGGGGGCCCAGCCGGGGGAGTCGCCGTGCAGGGAGCCGTAGAACGGATCGCCGGGGCCGATCTCCCCGGCCCGCACGGTGGTCCCACGGAACGCGGCCTTGTAGAGCGCCGCGACCAGTTCGAGGCTCTTGCGGCCGTCGGTGCCGCTGCTGCGTGGCCGGCGTCCGGCCCGGAGGTCCTCCAGGAGGCCACGCAGCTGCGCCTCGTGGGAGCTGGGCTCGTCCGGCCCGAAGTCGAGCCAGCCGGCTGCCTCTTCGGCGGGGACGCCGGGGGCCGGGGTGATCCGCCAGTCCGCGTTGCGGTGCCCGTACAGATGGGTGAGCTCGACCGTGGCGCGCTCGCAGTCGATCCGGATGCGGCTCACCTGGTCCGGGCTGAGCACACTGTTCACGACCGTCGCCATCGTTCCGTTCCGGAAGCGGACGAGAGCGGTGGAGACGTCCTCCGTCTCGACGTCGTGCACGAGCCGCCCCGCCATCGCGCGGATCTCCGCCCACGGGCCGAGCAGGTCGAGCAGCAGGTCCATCTGGTGGATGCCGTGCCCCATCGCGGGGCCACCGCCCTCGCTGCTCCAACGCCCGCGCCACGGGACGGCGTAGTACTCCTCGTCCCGGTACCACGTGGTCTGGCAGTGAGCCACCAGCGGACGGCCCAGGGCCTGGGCGGCCAGCAGTTCCCCGACGTGCCGGGGACCGGAACCGAAGCGGTGCTGGAACACGATCGCCGCATACGGTCCACCGGCACCGGTGCCCTCCGCCGCCTCGATCGCGTCGAAGTCCTCCAGTGACGGGCAGGGCGGCTTCTCGCACCACACCCAGGCCCCGGCGCGCAGCGCGGCCACGGTCTGGTCGCGGTGGTACCGGGGCGGGGTGGCGAGGGTGACCAGGTCGGGACGTTCCTCGGCGAGCATCCGGTCGAGGTCGGTGTACGGGCGGGCGGTGCCGGCTTCCGCGCAGAACGCCTCGGCCGACGCCCTGTCGACGTCGACCGCGGCGACGATCTCCAGCGGCTGCTCGGCGCCGAGTGCGGTCAGCGCGGGCAGGTGACTGCCGCGCGCGATCGCACCCGTGCCGACCACGGCGACCCGCACGGGCCGGTACGAAGGATGGCTGGGCGTGGCAAACACTCCCTCAGGGGTGGACGGCTCACCGGGCAGTAAGCGCTTTCTCCCGGGAAACCTAGGCTCCGCACCTCGGGCCGGTCAAGGGGGGTGTGCCGTGCGTCCCGGCCGTCAGGCCTTGAGCAGCCGCGGCAGCCTGGCCAGTTGCACCGCCTGCTGGAAGGGGCCGCCGCCCTCGTGGTCGTTGAATTCGTAGACCTCGATCTCCTTCTCCGGGTGCGCGTACGCGTTGTACGCGGCGAAGACCGTGGAGGGCGGGCAGGTCTGGTCCTCCAGCGCCACCGAGAACATCGCGGGCGCCCGTCCGCGGGCTGCGAAGTGCACCCCGTCGAAGTAGGCCAGGGTCGCCTGCGCCCGCTCCGCGCGGTTCCGGTGCGTCTTGAGGTAGTTGCCGATCTCCCGGTACGGGAGCCGGTCGGTCAGCCTCGTCGCCCGGGGGAAGTCGCAGAGGAACGGCACGTCCGGGGCGATGGCCGCCAGATCGGGTATCAGCCCCCCGACGGCGACGGTGAGGCCACCGCCCTGGCTCACGCCGATCGCGGCGGTGCGCGCCGCGTCCGTCAGCGGGTGCGAGCGGGCCGCCTCCACCGCGCGTACCGCGTCGGTGATCAGCCGGCGGTAGTAGTACGCGTACGGATCCTCTATGCCCCGGGTCATGAACCCGTTGAACGCCGGCCCGCTGCCCACGGGATCGGCGGTGTCGCCCGGCGCCCAGCCGCTTCCCTGGCCCCGGGTGTCCATCACGAAGTGGGCCATCCCTGCCGAGGCCCAGAGCAGGTAGGAGTGCGGCAGGCCGCGACCGCCGCCGTAGCCGAGGAACTCCACCACCAGCGGCAGCGGCCGGTCGGTGCCCGCCGGAATGACGAGCCAGCCCTTGACCGGGTGACCGCCGAAGCCGGCGAACGTCACGTCGTACACGTCGACCGTGGAGAGGCCGGTGCCGGCGAGCAGTTCGAACCGGGCGTCCAGGTCGTGCGTCCTCGCTTCGTCGAGGGTGGCCGACCAGAAGGCGTCGAAATCCTCCGGCTCCACCGACCGGCTGCGGTAGGAGTGCAGTTCGTCCAGTGGCAGATCGAACAGGGACATGAGAACCGCCTTCTGTCATCAGGTCAGGTGAATGGTCATACCGTACGGCGGTCGGCCCACTAGTCAAGAAGTCGTCTCAAGCCCCTTGACCCCCGCGTACGGCACCCACGCTCCTCGTCGATGCGCATGCGGTCATGCGCATCGAAGCGCTGAGGGAGCAGGGGTCGAAGAGACCGGCACGCGTGTCGGGCCCGGTCGTTCACCCGCGCCGGCCGGCCGTACGGGCCCTCCGCCTCCGCCCCAGGCCGTGGTCGCACGGCTCGCCGGGGTCTCGCAGGCAACCGTCCCGCTGGTGCTCACCGGCGAGAAGCGGCGGAGCGCGGCTACGACCTGGTGCCCTTCACCGGGTCGAGTGCGGGTGGCGCGGGGCGGCCCGTCCCGCCGCCCTGAACCAGGTCCGCCTCGCCGACGGCTCCGACTTCGCCGGCCGCCACGCACCGGCCGACGAGCTGGATCGACTGCCCGCGCGACACGCCGCTCGCCCCGTTCGGCAGCCGGCCCCCGACCTCGCCGCCTGCTGGGCCGGTCGCACGGTCGTCCTCGGACGAGGAGACCGACTGGGTCGGCGGACAGCTCACCTCGCAGGCCGTCCCTCCGGAGGGGCACCCTGGGTTGAGCAGTTCGGCGCCACCGCCTCATACCGATACCGACGGCTCCGTGAAGGCATCCGGGCCTACCACCGCCAGTGGTACCCCTGCGCGCAGAGGCCCCCGGTCCGGGAGCCGGACGCGCCGGCACGCTCCGCCACGACCCCCGCGTCGCCCTCGCCGTCCTCGAAGCCATGACCGCCCCGCACCGGGCGGCAGGCCGGCCCACGCTCCTGACCGAGCATCGTGCCGGGCCGGGGGACCGCGTGCGGAGCGCGCCGAGGTGGCTTCGGACGTCGGGGAGGCCGCGTGGGAGGCCGGCGCACTCGGCGTGCCCGGGCACACCGTGTGCGGTCTCCCGCGGGCCTGATCGGCTGAGGGCGGGTCAGTTGAGGGTTTCGGGGTCCGGGCCCGTGCGCATGCCCCGGTCCAGGCCGGCGATCGCGTCCATGTCGGCGTCCGAGAGATCGAAGTCGAAGACGTCGATGTTCTGCCGGATACGGGCGGGCGTGACCGACTTGGGGATCACGACGTTGCCCAGCTGGAGGTGCCAGCGCAGCACGACCTGGGCCGGCGACTTCCCGTGGCGCCCGGCGATCGAGACCAGTACGTCGTCGTCGAGCAGCGCACCCTGGGCGAGAGGGCTCCAGGCCTCGGTGACGATGCCGTGCTCGGCGTGCAGGGCGCGCAGCTCGGTCTGCTGGAGGCCGGGGTGCAGCTCGATCTGGTTGACCGCCGGGACGAGGGAGCTCTCGTCGATCAGGCGGCGCAGGTGGGCCGGCTGGAAGTTGGAGACTCCGGCCGCCCGGATCCGGCCCTCGGCCGCCAGCTTCTCCAGTGCGCGCCACGTCTCGGGGTAGAGGTCGTGGGCCGGGGTGGGCCAGTGGATGAGGTAGAGGTCCACGTGGTCGAGACCGAGCTCGGCCAGGCTCGCGTCGAAGGCGCCGAGCGTGGCGTCGTATCCCTGATCGCTGTTCCACACCTTCGTGGTGACGAACAGGTCACCACGCGGAAGGCCGGAGGCGGCCAGCGCGCGGCCCACGCCGGCCTCGTTGCCGTACACGGCGGCGGTGTCGATGGACCGGTAGCCGGCGTCGAGCGCGTCGGTCACCGCCGTGGTCGTCTCGTCGTCGGGGATCTGGAAGACGCCGAAGCCGAGCTGGGGGATCGTGACGCCGTTGTTGAGGGTGACGGTGGGAACCGTGGACATGATGTGCCTTTCCTGACTGTGAAGAGTTGCGCGGACACCCCTGCGGACATCTCCGGCCGGCCACCGCCCGCACGGGTGGCCGGTCCCGCCGTCCTCGCGGCGCATCTCGGGGCCACCGGGATGCTCGGCCTGTGGGCAGTGACGGGGACGCGGCGCCGCACTCTCTGCGTACGGTGTTTACCTGCGCCGACAATAATTGCATGCGCGGGCTAATGGCAAACGCGGGCATCTTGGGACCCGGTGCGCCGCGAGACGTCGCGGCCACGCCTCCTAGGCGTCCGCGATCGAGTCGAACCGCACCTCGTCCCGCCCGATCCCCTGCGAGTCCGCGTCCACCGACCGCCGCAGTGCCTCATGCAGCTTCGCGGGGGTCAGGACGCCGAGGAACCGCGTACCGTCCAGGACGGCCACCCACCCGGCGTCGTGCTGCAACATCTCACTGAACGCCTGTTTCAACGGGGAGCCGACGGGGACCCAGGCGTCCATGCGCCGGGCGAGTTCGCCGACGACGCCGTGCTCCCCGGCGATCCGCAACGCGTCCGCCGCCACCCAGCCGTGCAGCTCGCCCTCCCCGTTCAGCACGACCGCCCACCGCGCGCCCAGGGCGCCGAGCCGGGCGGCGGCCGTGTGCGCCGGCTCGTCGATGCGCGCGATCGGCGGCTCCTCCAGGTCGTCGGGTTCGACCGCCGTGACCGAGAGCCGCTTGAGGCCCCGGTCGGCACCCACGAAATGCGCCACGTACGGCGTCGCCGGTGTGCCGAGAACCGCGCCCGGGGTGTCGTACTGCTCGATGCGCCCCTCGCCGTAGACCGCGATCCTGTCGCCCATGCGCACCGCCTCCTCGAGGTCGTGCGTCACCAGCAGGACGGTCTTCCTGACCGTCGCCTGCAGCTTGAGGAACTCGTCCTGCAGGCGCTCGCGCATCACCGGGTCCACCGCCCCGAACGGCTCGTCCATCAGGAGCACCGGCGGGTCGGCCGCCAGGGCGCGGGCCACCCCCACGCGCTGGCGCTGGCCGCCGGAGAGCTGGGCGGGGTAGCGGGAGCCGTACGTCCTCGGGTCGAGCCCCACCAGGTCCAGCAGCTCGGCCGCCCTCTCCCGCGCCCTGGCGCGCTTCCAGCCGAGGAGGGCGGGGACGGTCGCGGCGTTGTCCAGCACGGTCCGGTGGGGGAAGAGGCCGACCTGCTGGATCACGTAGCCGATCCTGCGGCGGAGCTCGACCGGGTCGACGGCGGAGATGTCCTCACCGTCCAGCAGGATCCGGCCCGACGTCGGCTCGATCAGCCGGTTGACCATCATCATCGTGGTCGTCTTCCCGCAGCCGGACGGCCCGACGAGCGTGACCAGCTCGCCCTCGCCCACCTCGAAGGACAGCCCGTCCACCGCGGTCGTACCGTCCGGGTAGACCTTGCCGACCTCTTCGAACCGGATCATGAGTGCACGCTAGGAGCCGCCGGGGCAGGGTGCACACGGACCGGGACCGACCGGGTAACGGCCCGTGTGCTGAACTGTCCGGGAAACACCGGAAGCAGGAGCACCCTTGAACACCTTTCGCCACCCCGGCCTCGTCCTCACCGACCGTCGGTTCACGGTCCCCCTCGACCACGCCGATCCGGACGGGGAGAAGATCGAGATCTTCGGCCGGGAAGCTGTCGCGAGCGCGAAGGTGGACGAGGACCTGCCGTGGCTCCTCTATCTGGAGGGCGGGCCCGGCTTCGGCGCCCGGCGCTTCATCGGCACGGAGGCCTGGCTGGGGCGCGCGGTGCGGGAGTTCCGTGTGCTGCTCCTCGACCAGCGCGGCACCGGTCTCTCCACCCCGGCCAACCGGCAGACCCTGCCGCTGCGCGGCGGGCCGCGCGAGCAGGCGGATTACCTGGCCCACTTCCGGTCCGACGCCATCGTCCGTGACTGCGAGCTGATCCGCCCGCAGCTCACCGGCGGCGCGCCCTGGACCGTCCTCGGGCAGTCCTTCGGCGGTTTCTGTGCGGTCCGGTACCTGTCGGCGGCTCCCGAAGGGCTCGAAACGGTCCTGATCACCGGTGGGCTGCCGTCCCTGGACGCACACGCGGACGAGGTCTACCGGGCCGCGTACCCGCGCATCGGGCGGAAGGTCGCCGCGCACTACGCCCGTTACCCGCAGGACGTCGCCCGCGCCCGCGCGATCGCCACGTACCTCGCCGAGCACCGTCCCGAAAGCGCCGGGCACCGTCTGACACCCGAGGGTTTCCAGTCGCTCGGGATCCTGCTGGGCACCGGCAACGGCAGCCACCAGCTGCACCACATGCTCGAGAGCGCGTTCGTCACCGGTCCGCACGGCGCCGAACTGTCCGACACCTTCCAGGAGGCCATGCGCACGGCCACGTCCTTCGCGGGCCACCCGCTGTACGCCCTGATGCACGAGGCGATCTACGGGCAGGGCGCGCGGCCCACGGCCTGGGCCGCCGAGCGCGTGCGCGCCGAGTTCCCACGGTTCGACGACGTCGCGGCGGGCCACGGTCCTGTGATGTTCACCGGCGAGAGCATCCACCCGTGGCACTTCGACGTCGACCCCGCGCTGCGCCCGCTGCGCGAGACCGCCGAACTCCTCGCCGCCCGCACCGACTGGCCCGTCCTGTACGACACGGAGCGGCTCGCGGCCAACGAGGTACCGGTGGCGGCGGCCGTCTACCACGACGACATGTACGTCGACACCGCCCATGCGCTACGCACCGCCGCCTCGATCCGCGGCCTGCGCACGTGGGTGACGAGCGAGTTCGAGCACGACGGACTGCGAGCGGGCGGGCCCCGCGTACTGGACCGGCTGCTCGCCCTCGTCCGGGGCGAGTGCGACCGCTAGACCGCCTGCGCGCAGTCCCGCCCGGCCCGCGACGCCCGCGCCCGGCCCGCGGCCCGGCGCGATCCTGACGGCAGGCCCCGGAGGCGGCGGTGGGTCAGCGCTGGAGGGCGTCCAGGGTGGCGTCCAGGCCGGCGCCGGTGCGAGGCGCGTTGTACGGGAGCCTGGACAGGGCGGACGCCATGCCGCAGGTGTTGGTCACCGCGGAGTAGACCAGACCTGCACCGATGCCCGCGGTCAGCCAGCGGGCCGCCGGGAAGCGCCTGCCCACCAGCAGACCGGCGACCACCAGCGAACCGGCGGCGAGCCGCACCTGGCGTTCCATCGGCCAGGCGGCCGGGCCGCCCTCCGGCCGGTCCAGACCGTGCCCGTCGCTCTCCCACGCGGAGGTGCCGCCGGAGAGGGTGGCGGCGTCGATGTCGGCATCGGCGAGGATCTCGCAGGCCCGGGTGGAGCGGACGCCGGAGGCGCACACCACCAACAGCGAGCCGCGGGCCGAGGCGGCCTTCAGCGCCGGCACGGCCTCGGCGAGCCGGTCGAGCGGGACGTTCAGGGCGCCGGGCACGTGTCCCGAGGCGTACTCGCCGGGGGCCCGCACATCGATGACGGTGAACTCCGCCAGGCGGGCTGCGGCCTGGGCGGGGGAGAGAGAAGCGGGGCTGGGCACGAGCGGGTTTCCTTTCGTTCGCCGGAACTTCGCCGGAACGCGGCGGGAGCGGGACCGTGTCGTGCCTGCTCCAGCCGGCAAGAATACCCCAGGGGGTATCAGGCCCGGTGTGGGGCGAAGGGCCTGATCCGCCCCTGTTCCTGCACCGACGTCACTCTCTCTGCCCCGATCCGCCTACGGGATGCACGTATTCGGCGCTGTCCCCTGGATAGCCTGGCCGTTATGACAGAGCAGCTCGAACCCATGCCCGCCGACTGGCGAAGGGCGCTGGCGGTCGTCGCCCACCCGGACGACCTCGAATACGGATGCGCCGCGGCCGTCGCCGCCTGGACGGACGAGGGACGCGAGGTCACCTACCTCCTGGCGAGCCGCGGCGAAGCCGGCATCGACACGGTCGCCCCCGAGGACTGCGCCCCGCTGCGGGAGCGTGAACAACGCGAGAGCGCCGCGGTCGTCGGCGTCCGGACGGTGGAGTTCCTGGACCACCGCGACGGTGTGATCGAGTACGGCCCGGGGCTCCGCCGCGACATCGCGGCCGCCATCCGCCGCCACCGGCCCGAGCTCCTCGTCACCCTCAACCACCGCGACACCTGGGGCGGGGTGGCCTGGAACACCCCCGACCACCGTGCCGTCGGCCGGGCGGCCCTGGACGCCGCGGGCGACGCGGGCAACCGCTGGATCTTCCCGGAGCTGACCGAGCAGGGACTGGAACCGTGGGACGGGGTGCGGTGGGTCGCGGTGGCCGGCACCGACCGGCCCACCCACGCGGTCGACGCGACCCCGGGGCTCGAACGGTCAGTCCGGTCGCTGCTGGCGCACCGCACCTACATCGAGGTCCTGACGGACGAGGACCCCGAGACGTACTGCCGCACCTTCCTGACCGGCGCCACCGGCGCCCTCGCCGAGCGGTTCGGGGGCCGTCCGGCCGTCGCCTTCGAGGTCTTCGCCCGCTGAGGAGAACGCCGGGCACGACCTCGGGCACCAGCCCGCATGCCTACCGCCGTGCGTTCCGCGGATCCGCCGCCGTTCCGGATTGACAAACAGGTTTGCCGATTCTGCAATGGGCGTATGAAGGAACAACATCAGGACGAACCCGAACTCGACGCCGTGCTCAGCGGAGTCGGCCCCCGGCTGCGGCGGCTGCGCAAGGACCGGGGCGTGACCCTCTCGGCGCTCTCCGAGGCGACCGGAATCTCCGTCTCCACCCTGTCCCGGCTGGAGTCGGGCGGCAGACGGCCCAGCCTGGAGCTGCTGCTCCCCATCGCCCGGGCCCACGAGGTGCCGCTCGACGACCTCGTCGGGGCGCCGCCCGTCGGCGATCCCCGGGTCAGGGCGAAGCCGATCGTGCACGGCAGGAAGACCTCCCTGCCGCTCACCGGCCGGCCGGGCGGGCTCCAGGCGTACAAGGTCGTGCAGGAGGCCCCCTGCGACGAGGTGCCTGAGCAGCGCACCCACGAGGGGTACGAGTGGCTGTACGTGCTCTCCGGGAAGCTGCGGCTCCTGCTCGCCGAGCACGACCTGGTCCTGGCCCCCGGCGAGGCGGCGGAGTTCGACACCCGGCTGCCGCACTGGTTCGGGCCCGTGGGCGACGACCCGGTGGAGTTCCTCAGCCTTTTCGGGCCCCAGGGGGAGCGGATGCACGTGAGGGCGAAGCCGAAGCGGGCGTGAAGGGCTTCGGTCCGCCGCGCCCGAGGTGTTCCCAGACGGGCAAGCGACCGCTTAGTATGCGGCGGAGCAGTGGTAATGCCGACAGTGTTGTGGAGGCCCTTCATGCAGGCATGGCGAGTGCACCGGAACGGTGAGCCGAGCGAGGTGATGGAGCTCGAGGAGACGGACCGGCCGACGCCCGGCGACGGGCAGGTGCTGCTGAAGGTGCGCGCGGCGAACATCAACTTCCCCGACGCCCTGCTCTGCCGTGGCCAGTACCAGGTGAGGCCCCCGCTGCCCTTCACTCCCGGTGTGGAGATCTGCGGTGAGACGGAGGACGGGCGGCGCCGGGTGCTCGCCACCCCCGCCCTGCCCGACGGCGGCCTCGCCGAGTACGTCGTCGCCGACGAGGCCTCCCTGCTCCCCGCCCCCGACGCCCTGGACGACGCCGAGGCGGCAGCCCTGCACATCGGCTACCAGACCGGCTGGTTCGGGCTTCACCGGCGCGCGCACCTGCGGGCGGGCGAGACACTGCTGGTCCACGCCGCGGCGGGCGGGGTCGGCAGCGCGGCCGTCCAGCTCGGCAAGGCGGCGGGAGCCACCGTCATCGGGGTGGCCGGCGGACCGGAGAAGGCTGCGGTCGCCCGCGAGCTGGGTTGTGACCTGGTCATCGACCGGCGGAGCGAGGACATCGTCGCTGCGGTCAAGGAGGCCACGGGAGGACGGGGCGCCGACGTCGTCTACGACCCCGTCGGCGGTGACGCGTACGCCAAGTCCGTGAAGTGCATCGCCTTCGAGGGCCGCGTCGTCGTCGTGGGCTTCGCGAGCGGCAGCATCCCGGCCCCGGCCCTCAACCACGCCCTGGTGAAGAACTACGCGATCCTCGGACTCCACTGGGGCCTGTACAACACCAAGGACCCGGCCGCCGTCCGCGCCTGCCACGACGAACTCACCGCGCTCGCCGAGCAGGGAATCGTCAGGCCACTGGTGAGCGAGCGCGTCCCCATGGCCGATGCCGCGCGCGCCGTCCAGCGGGTCGCCGACGGCACCAGCACCGGCCGTATCGTCGTCCTGCCGACGGGAGGCACCCGATGAGCACCGCCATCGACGCGGCCGGGATCCGCCGCCGCACCCAGGAGCTGCTGGCCGCCCACCCGCCGGCCGCAACCGACCGCACCGACTTCCTCAAGGCGCGCTTCGACGCGGGACTGGCCTGGGTGCACTACCCCGCAGGGCTCGGCGGACTCGGCGCATCACGTTCGCTGCAGGCCGTCGTCGACGCCGAGCTGACGGCAGCCCAGGCCCCCGACAACGACCCGCGCCGCATCGGCATCGGTCTCGGGATGGCCGCGCCCACCATCCTCGACTACGGCACCGACGAGCAGAAGCAGCGCTTCCTGCGCCCGCTGTGGGTCGGCGAGGAGGTCTGGTGCCAGCTCTTCAGCGAGCCAGGCGCCGGCTCCGACCTGGCCGCACTCGGCACGCGTGCCGTGCGGGACGGCGACGAGTGGGTGGTCGACGGGCAGAAGGTATGGACCTCCAGTGCCCATGTCGCCCGCTGGGCGATCCTGATCGCCCGCACCGACCCGGACGTCCCCAAGCACCGCGGCATCAGCTACTTCATCTGCGACATGACCGACCCCGGTGTCGAGGTGCGACCGCTGCGCCAGATCACCGGTGAGGCCGAGTTCAACGAGGTCTTCCTCACCGGCGTACGCATCCCCGACAGCCGGCGGCTCGGTCCTGTCGGCGACGGCTGGAAGGTCGCCCGGACCACCCTGATGAACGAGCGCGTCTCCATCGGAGGCGCCCGCATCCCCCGCGAGGGAGGCATGATCGGGACCGTCGCCAGGACCTGGCGGGAGCGCCCCGAACTACGCACCCACGATCTCCACCAGCGGCTGGTGACCCTGTGGGTCGAGGCAGAGGTCGCCCGGCTCACGGGTGAGCGGCTGCGCCAGCAACTGGTCGCCGGGCAGCCGGGCCCCGAAGGCTCCGGCATGAAGCTGGCCTTCGCGCGCCTCAACCAGGAGATCAGCGGCCTCGAGGTCGAACTCCTCGGCGACGAAGGGCTGCTGTACGACGACTGGACCATGCGCCGTCCCGAGCTCGTCGATTTCACCGGACGCGACGCCGGGTACCGCTATCTGCGCTCCAAGGGCAACTCCATCGAGGGCGGCACGAGCGAGGTCCTGCTCAACATCGTCGCCGAGCGCGTCCTGGGCCTGCCCGTCGAACCGCGCAACGACAAGGACGTCGCCTGGAAGGATCTTGCCCGATGACCGCACGAAGCGAATCCGCACGGACCGAATCCGCACGGACCGAGCCCGGCCGTACACCCGACCTGCTGTACTCGGAGGCCGAGGAGGACCTGCGGTCGGCCGTGCGCTCGCTGCTCGCCCACCGGGCCGACGCGCCGACGGTGATCGCCGGCCTCGAGTCCGGCACGCCGTACGACCCACGGCTCTGGGAATCGCTCGCCACCGGGATCGGAGCGGCAGGTCTGCTGGTACCCGAGAAGCTCGGTGGTCAGGGAGCCACCCACCGCGAGGCCGCGGTGGTCCTGGAGGAGCTCGGCCGGAGCGCCGCGCCCGCCCCGTACCTGACGAGTTCGGTCGTCGCCACCGAGGTCCTGCTCGCGCTCGGCGCGCACGACGGCCCGGTCGGTGAGCTCCTCGGGGACCTGGCGGCGGGCCGTAAGGTCGCCGTCCTCGCCCTGCCGTTCGCCATGTCCGCCGCCGACGCGGCCGCCGCGATGACGGGCACGCTCGAGCGGACCGTCACGGGTGTCGCCGAGGCGGCGGCGGCCGATGTGCTGCTGGTGCCGACCGAGGAGGGCCTGTTCGCGGTCGAGACCACGGGGGAGGGCGTCGCCGTACAGCCCTTGGTCCCGCTCGACCTGACCCGCCCTCTCGCCGGCGTCACCCTGACCGGCGCCGCCGGAACCCTGCTGGCGGAGCCGGGTCCGGCCGCCGAGGCCGTGTCGAAGGGGCTGCTGGCCGGTGCGGGACTGCTCGCCTCCGAGCAGCTCGGCCTCGCCGAATGGTGTCTGACCGAGACCGTCAGGCACACCCGGGAACGCCATCAGTTCAACCGCCCGATCGGCTCCTTCCAGGCGCTCAAGCACCGGATGGCACAGCTCTGGCTGGAGGTCGTCTCCGCGCGCGCCGCCGCCCGCAACGCCGCCGACGCGCTGGCGTCCGGGAGCCCCGACACACCGCTCGCGGTGGCCGTGGCGCAGGCCTACTGCTCGAAGGTCGCGGTGCACGCGGCGGAGGAGTGCGTCCAGCTGCACGGTGGGATCGGCATGACCTGGGAGCACCCCGCACACCTCTACCTCAAGCGGGCCAAGGCCGACTCGATCGCGTACGGCACGGCGGGACGCCACCGCGAGGCCGTCGCAGAGCTGGTGGAGCTTCCGGCCCCGTAGCGCACACACCGGAGCGGGGGCACACGAGGACGTGGGCCCCCGCTCCGCCGTGCCCGGAGAACGGCAGGCGCGGCGCAGCCGACGCGTGGACGACGGCGACCCCAACTCTTGGCAGGTACCTGCCTTTCGGCTCCTGCGGGGCCCCATACTCGTCGCGTCCGCCGCCCGCTCCGCCCGACCGCTTCAGGGAGACTCCATGGCACACCTGACCCGTCGCAGAGTCGTCACCACCGCCCTGGCCACCGCCGCCGCGGGTGCCTTCGTCCCCGCCCAGGCCGCCACCGCGGCGCCTGCCCGCCCACGCGGTCCGCGCCCCCTGGCACGTGCCCACGCCCACAACGACTACCTGCACCCGCGCCCCCTCCACGACGCGCTCGCGCACGGGTTCACCAGCGTCGAGGCGGACGTCTTCCTCGTGGACGGCGAACTGCTCGTGGCCCATGAGCCCGCAGGTCTCGACCCCTCCCGCACCCTCACCTCGCTCTACCTCGACCCGCTGCTGGCCCGGACCCGGGCCAACCACGGTCCCGTCCATGCCGGGTACCGCACGCCCCTGCAACTGCTGATCGACATCAAGGCCGACGGCGCCGCCGCCTACCTCGCGCTCGACCGGGTGCTCCTGCGGTACCGCCACATCCTGACCCGCTCCGTCAACGGCAGAGTCCACACGGGGGCGGTCACCCCCGTCATCTCGGGTGACCGCGCCGCCCGCGTCCCGATGGAGGCCCAGCCCGTGCGGTACGCCTTCTACGACGGCAGGCTCGAGGACCTGGGCGCAGCCGCGCCCGCCTCCTTCGCCCCCCTCATCAGCGGCAACTGGACGCAGAGCTTCGGCTGGCTGGGTACGGGCCCCTTCCCCGCCGCGGAGAGGGACCGGCTGCGCGCCCTGGTGACGGCGGCCCACCGGGAGGGCCGGCGTGTCCGCTTCTGGGGCACCCCCGACACGGCCGGACCGGAGCGGGACGCCGTGTGGGCCGAGCTCCTCGCCGCAGGTGTCGACCACCTGAACACCGACGACCTGGCGGGGCTGGAGGCCTTTCTCCGTCGCCGCGACCGGGACGGCCGCGGCGCGTTCTGACCGCCTCCTCGGGCGGGCGCCTGCGACTACCGTGCGTCAACACCCGTTCGGCGGACCCGCCGGTCCGCCGAACGGCTCCTCCACTGCGCCACACTGACGGCCGAAAGCCGCAATCCAGGCGCGGCGGAGGAGGTTGGCCATGGCCATTTCGATCTCATTGGTGCTGCTTCTGCTGGTCCTCGCAGTGATCTTCCTGCGCAACGGCGGACTCAAGCTCTCGCACGCCATCGTCTGCGCCCTCCTCGGCTTCCTGCTGGCGAGTACGAGCATGGCGCCGAGCATCCATGAGGGGATCACCGCCACCGCTGATGTGGTGAGCGGCCTCAGGCCCTGAACCCACGCACCCTCCAGGTGCGGGACAATGGCTGCGATCGTGGCGGAGCGCCGCACGCGACCCGTGAGGGGCGATACCGTCGTCCGCGGACCCGCGCACGCGCTTCGCCGACACGGCCGGGACCCGACCGTTCCTCGCCCCGCACCTGGAGAACGCAGCGATGTCATTCCCGCCACCCGGCCGGCAGTCGGGAGCCGCCCACCACGAGTACTGCAACAACGCGCTCTGCTGCCGCTGTCAGCAACGCCGGTGGACGACGAAGCTGGGCGACGAACGTCTCTGCGGGCCCTGCGCCGCCTGCTGCCGCGACTGCGGCCGGGCCCCCGCGCCCCACCTGGACGGACTCGACGACGGGCTGTGCGCCGATTGCCGTGGCGTGTGCGGCCGCTGCCGCGGGCCGCTGCCCGCCCAGGGGCCGTGCGCCTGCCGCAGGTGGCGGGAGCGAGCGGCCGGGGACCCGGTCAACTACGTCCTGCAGGCCCTGCCCCAGCCCCTCCTCCAGGCGCTCGGCCACCGCATGCCGCGTACGGTCCACGATCTGATCCACCGGGAGCTCGCCCGGCGTACGCCCGACCAGCTGCTGGAACGCCTCGAACGCCGATGGAACGTCCGCTGGTCCCACGCCCTCCACGAGAAGGACGAGGAGGGCCGGCGCCGCTGGGCACCCCAGGAGATCGCCGAGGCACTGGTGGGACCGGGCACCTGCACGCAGCCCCAGTGCGAGGACGGCTACCTGCTCACGTCCGACACCCCCTGCGGCCACTGCCTGCGCCCCACACACCGCTTCGTCACCTCGGTCGCGGACCGCACGGCGACGACGGAGCACGCGAGGGCCGCGGCCGCCGGGATCCGGCGGGCGCTCGTGGAGGGCCGTTCCGTCAAGCCGGGTGGCAGACGACCGCAGCGCTGACCGCAGGTCGCACCCTTCCGCGGCCCCGGGCTCACCCCTTGTGCAGTGCCGCGCGCACCAGCGCCGCGGCGAGGACGGCAGGGTCATGGCCGTCCGCGAGTTCCGTCAGCCTCTCCGGTGAGGTGGGCAGGCCGAGCCGGTCCGCGCCCTGCAGCGCCTTCGGGTCGAGACGGGGCGCGACCTCGGACCACACGGCCTGCACCTCGCGCAGGAAGATGTCGGCGCCCATCGGGCCCATCCCGGGAAAGCGGCGGAGTCCGGCGCGGAGCGCGTCCACGTCCCCGTCGGCCTCCCGGCGGAGGCGGCGCAGGTCGCCGCCGTACGCGTCGAGCAGCAGCTCCGCGCCCTGCCCCAGCTGGGTCGCCGTCCGCTCGTCGTAGCGGCGGTACCCGCCCTCGCCCAGCGCGTCCACCCGCTGCTGCCACGTCGCGTCGGCCATCCGGCGCGCAGTGCGCATCCCGTGTGCGAACAGTGCCTTCGCCGCGGCCACCGCCACCGACGCCCGGATCCGGGCGCTCAGCAGGTGGCTCAGCACCAGGAGCTGATACAGGGGCTGCGGGGTGTCGCGCAGCCGGATACCCGCCTCCTCCGCGTACGTGGTGCCATGCTGCTCCAGCAACGTGCCGAGCGTTTCCCGGTCACTCATGCGAAGCCGAAGATCCGGGCGATGAAGTATCCGGCGACGACCGCCGAACCGAGCAGCACCAGGACCGCCCAGAACACGGGATGCTCCCAGATCCCACCGTCCGGGCGCTCCATGTGCGCTTCGCTGGTGGACCCCTCCGCGGGGGGAGTCTCGGTCGGGGGTGTCAGTGAGATAGCCATACCTCCACCATCCCTCCGTCCGGCCCTCCCGGCACGTGCTCGATCGTGGCACCCATACATCCGTACGGAGTTTGCGTGTCGAAAGCGTTGCGAGCGCACTGTTCGGGGCACCGTCAAAGAATGCCTGGAGTATCCGCGCCCGCACCCGTCATCAAACTCGTCCGGCGCAGCACCGAGCCGGCCGCTGCGCAGGTGCTGCGGTCGACAGCGGCTGCGGTCATCGCCTTCGCGGTCGCCCAGTTCGTCCTGCCGGCCCCTCATCCCGCCCCCCTGACCGCTCCGCTCACGGCGTTGCTGGTGGTCCAGGTGACCCTCTACGCGACGCTCACCACGGGCATCCGACGGGTCAACGCCGTCGTCGTGGGGGTCCTGATCGCCAGCGGCTTCAGCTCCCTGGTGGGCCTCAGCTGGTGGAGTCTCGGGCTGACGATCTTCACTTCGCTGCTCATCGGACGACTGGTCCGGGTGAACGAGTTCGTGGTGGAGGTGGCGATCAGCGCGATGCTGGTCCTCGGAGTCTCACAGGTCGCCAACACCGCCTGGGAGCGGGTGCTGGAGACCCTGATCGGTGCCGGCGTCGGACTGCTGTTCAACCTCCTGTTCGCGCCGCCCGTGTGGGTGCAGTCGGCGGGTGTCTCCATCAGCGGTCTGGGAGAGCGGATGGGCGACATGTTCAGGGCGCTGGGCGACGAGGTCGGCGGCAATCACCCCGTACCGCAGGCCGCCGCACGCCTGCACGAGGCACGGCGGCTGGACCACGACATCGTCGAGGTCGACGCCTCGCTGCGGCAGGCCGAGGAAAGCCTGATGCTCAACCCGAGGGTCAGACACGGACTTCTTTACCGCGTCGTCCTGCGGACAGGACTCGACACACTGGAGATCTGCGCCGTCGTGCTGCGCGTACTGACGCGCACGGTGACGGACCTGGCGAAGGCGCGCACCGACGAGTCGCTCTTCCCTGAGGACGTGGCCGTCTGCCTCAGAGAGTTGTTCGGTCACATGTCCGATGCCATCGAGGGCTTCGCCGTGATGATCACCACGCCGATCGCAGCCAGCGGGGAGGAGGCCGAGGAGCGGCTCGCCGACGCGCTCGAACGCAGCAGGGCCACGCGTGACCACGTGGCGAACCTGCTGCTCGAGGACGTCCAGGAGCACCCACGGCAGTGGCAGCTGCACGGAGCCCTGCTCGCGGAGGTCGACCGGATCCTCGACGAACTGGACATCGACAAGCGCACGGAACGACTGGCCGAGGAGCTCGACCGCAGGTCGGCGGAGGTGCACGAGCGCCATCCCCGGCTGCGGGCGGCGGCCCGCCGGCTCCGCGGGGCCACGGGCACCGCGGAGCCGGCGGCCGAGGGCTGAAAGGGCTCCGCGCGGGAGCGTCAGGAGGCCGGGCCGTCCTCGGCCTCCGTGTTCTCCTCGCGCTTGACCCGACGGCGGTGGCTGGTGTCGCACCACGGATACATCCGGCTGCGACGGCACGTGCAGACGGCGACGACGAACCGGTCGGAGACGGCCACGCTGCCGTCGGCGCACGTGACTTCCACGGGCCCCTCGACGAGCATGGGGCCCTGGTCCTCGACGGAGATCCTGCGGGGGCGTTCAGGGGTGTTCGGCACGGATGACCACCAGTTCCTCCAGCATGTCGCCCGCCTTCAGCAGGCCCCTGTCCCTCAGCCAGTGCAACCGCGATCTCAGCACGGGCCCCAGCGGCACGAACGCGCGGTCGACGACGCCGGCGTGCAGGCCGGCGTCGGACAGGCGGCGCAGGGTCACGTCGCTGTTGCACAGGCCCGAGTGCACGATCAGAAGGCGGCCGCCCGGACGTAGCGCGGCCGGAGCCGTCTCGCACAGACGATCGAGGATCGCGCGCCCGTCACGTCCGGCGTCCCAGGCCCGGGCGGCTCCGTGCCCCGGAATCCGGCCGAGGGGCGACGGCACATAGGGCGGGTTGCAGATCACCAGGTCGTAGGAGCGGCCGGGGAGCGACGACAGCAGGTCGCTCCGCTGCACGGTGATGTGCCGGCGGCGCAGCAGCGCGTTCAGGCGAGCGGTCAGCACCGCCCGCCAGGAGATGTCCACGGCCGTCACCCGGGCACCCAGCTGCGCCGCGTGCAGGGCGAGGGCGCCACTGCCTGTGCCGAGGTCCAGGACGTCGGTGCCGGGGCCGATCCGCTCCTTGTCCAGGGCCGCCATGAGAAGGCGTGTGTCGTGCTGCGGCGCGTACACGCCGGGAAGCGTCACGATAGGGCGAGCGGGACGGGCGTCCTCGGTCATTTCTGTGGACATCTACGACTCCCTTGCGAACGGGTGCGAACACACGTCTGTTTAAAAGACTCCGCCGGGTAGGCCCCGGCCACCACCTCTGGCGTCACTCGATGTGACCACGAGCAAGTGGGACGAGCCGGGCTCAGTCCTGCCATGCCGCCAGCAGACGGTCCCCGAGCCGGTCCTCCAGCCAGGAGGTCGCGGTGATCCCGAAGGCGATGTCGGCGGCCAGGTGCGGCTCGTCGTCCAGCAGCCCGCCGATCACCTCGCGGCGGACCACCTGCTCGTGGACGGCGTCCGCCTCGACGTGTTCCGTGTAGAAGAACTCCGCGGCGCGGCCCGCGCCCGTACGCTCCATGGCGTGGGCCAGGCGTCGTGAGGCGGGGGACGAGGTGATCTCGACGGCGGCGAAGTGTCCCACGAGCGCACCGCGCAGGCGCCGGTGCAGCCCGAACAGCGACATCTGGTTCACGAGGGCCAGCATCTCGGCGTGGCCCTCGTCCAGATAGCGGCCGTAGGTGGTGTCGAGACCCAGGTCCGTCATGAGATCGGCGAACAACTGTGCGTGGACGCGGTCCGCGCGGCCCGCTCCGAACTCGTCGTACTCGATCGCGGCCATCCCCGCCTTGGCCCGCCCCCGCAGCCGCGGAAGCACCCAGGCATGGGGGTCGGCCTCCTTGAGGTGGTACAGGGAACGCTGTACGGCGTAGTCGCGCAGGTGCCGCAGCTCCCCCCTGTCCTGCAGGAACCAGGAGAGGCCGGTTCCGTGGACCGGCTCCACCAACAGGCCGGCCAGCGCCTCGTCCAGATCGGCCTCACCGGTGGCGTCCCGTCGCAGGGCCGTCAGGAATCGGTCCTCGAGCGCCCCGCGCAGCGCGAGCAGCGCCGGGTCCCACTCGAGCTCCGGCCGGACACCGGCGAACCCCTGGTAGTGCAGCTCGTAGCAGACGTAGAGGGCCAGGTGCAGATCGTCACCGTACGGATCGGCGTCCAGGGCCGCGCCGGGATCCGGCAGCGTGCCCTCGCCGCGCAGATATCGGACCACACCCGCGGAGAGCACACCTCGGGTCCGCGGCAGAGAAGGTCCAGTGCGTTGATCGAACATGGATCCCTCCTGCCCCGTGATGCGGCGAAGTCACACCGGTGATCCTCATCGACTCTACGCCGGGGCGCGGGCCGGAGCTCGTGCACGTCGGCGGGCCTCGTCCGGGCGTGCCGGGCAGCCGGGCCTGGCAGACAATCGACACAGGCGGGTACGGCTGTCCCGCCGGACGCCGAGGTACTCCGGCGCAAGGAGCCAGGATGTGCGCTGACCGGAGCAACCGGGACGGCGAGCCCGCGGAGGCGGACTACGAGGTCGATCAGGAGGTCCAGCACGCCCTGGACCGGCTGACCCTGCTGATCAACGCCGCCGAGGCACTGGGCAGCACCCTGGACGAGGAGGCCGGACTCCGCCGCCTGTGCCGCACGCTCGTCCCCGGGCTCGCCGACTGGTGCGCCGTCGACCTGCTGGACCATGACGGACGACTGCGCCGCGTCGCCGTCCAGCACCGTGACGCCGACCGGATGCCCGCCGGGCTGCTCCACGAGGGGCTGCTCCCCCCGACGGCGGGATCCGCCGCCGCGACGGCACGGGCCCTGCACGGGAACGGTCCCGTACTCCTGACGGAATTCCTCCCGCCCCACCGCGCCGGCGACCTCCTGCACGCCCGGGAACTCGAGATCTTCGGCCGGACGGCCGCCGACACGGCGGTCATCGCCCCACTGCGGGCGCGGCGTCACACCCTGGGCGTCATCACACTCGTACGGACCACGCGGGAGGCCGCGCTCGACAAGGACGTCATCGCCCTGGTGGAGGACCTCGCCCACCGGGTCGCCCTGGCCGTCGACAACTCACGCCTCCACCACGACGCCCAGCACACCGCCGAGCGGCTCCAGCGCTCGCTCCTGCCCGACCTGCCGGCCGGGGGCCCGCTCCAGATCGCGGCCCGCTACCAGTCGGCCGTGGCGACGGCCCAGGTCGGTGGCGACTGGTACGACGCGTTCGTGCTGGCCGAAGGAGCCACGGCGCTCATCATCGGTGACGTGGCGGGCCACGACCTGCGATCCGCGGTCACCATGAGCCAGATGCGCAACATGCTGCGGGGCATCGCCTGCGACCGGAAGGAGCCGCCCGGCAAGATCCTTGCGCGGCTGGACGCCGCCACCGGCATCCTCTACCCGCACCAGACACTCACCTGCATCTACGCCTTGGTCGAGAAGCTCACGGTCACCGACCCGTGGCAGCTGCACTACGCGGTGGCGGGGCACCCGCCACCGCTGCTGGTGACCCGGGAGGGCGAAACGCGCTTCCTGGAGGGTGGCCGCAGCATGATGCTGGGTGTGGATCCGGACGAACACCGCCCGGACGCCACGGACGTGCTCCCGGCGAGTTCGACCGTGCTGCTGTACACCGACGGCCTCGTCGAACGCCGTGACGAAGTCCTGGACCGTGGGCTGGACCGTCTACGACACCGCGCGGCGGCCCTGGCCCGCGAACCCCTGGAAACGTTCTGCGACGAGCTGCTCGGCGGACTCGCCGCAGCCGGCACGGACGACGTCGCCCTTATCGCGGTCCGCGTCGCGGCGCCGCACGCGGGCCCTCCCACCGCCAAGGCCGAGTGAGCGTCGCCGCTTCCCCGCCTACCGGTGCGTCCTGCGCCCCGTCCAGTCCAGCAGCCGCCGCTCCGTCCAGGTGGTGACGACCCGCTCGGCGGGTACCCGGCACTCCTCGGCCCGCGCACAGCCGTACGCCTGCCAGTCCAACTGGCCCGGAGCGTGCGCGTCGGTGTCGATCGAGAACAGGACCCCCGCCGCCACCGCCTGCCTGAGCAGGTCGCGCGGGGGGTCGAGCCGTTCCGGCCGGCAGTTGATCTCCACCGCCGTCCCCGCCTCCGCGCACGCGGCGAACACCTGATCGGCGTCGAACGCCGACTGCGGCCGTGTGCGTCCGGAGAGGAGACGTCCTGTGCAGTGACCCAGGACGTCCGCGTGCGGATTGCGTACGGCCGCGATCATCCGCGCCGTCATCGCCTTCGCGTCCATGCGCAGCTTCGAGTGGACCGAGACGACGACCAGGTCGAGGCGCTCGAGCAGTTCGGGTTCCTGGTCGAGGGAGCCGTCGGCCAGGATGTCGCACTCGATGCCGGTGAGGAGACGGAAGGGCGCCCAGCTCCGGTTGAGCTCCGCGACGACGTCCAGTTGCCGCCTGAGCCGCTCGGGCGACAGACCGTTGGCCACGGTGAGCCGGGGGGAGTGGTCGGTGAGTACCGCCCACTCGTGGCCCAGCTCCGCGGCCGTGCGTCCCATCTCCTCGATGCCGCTGCCGCCGTCGGACCAGTCCGAGTGGACATGGCAGTCACCGCGAAGCGCCGCGCGAAGTGATTCACCCTGTGTCGCCAGGGGCGCCGAGCCCTCTTCCTCGAGCCGTTCGAGGTATCGGGGAGTGTCCCCGGACAGTGACTCCCGGATCACCTGGGCCGTCTTGGGGCCGATGCCGCGCACGGTTTCCAGTGTTCCGCGCGTCACCCGGTCCGTCAGCTCCTGTCCGTCCATGGCCGCGACAGCCTCGGCAGCCGTACGGAACGCCTTCACCCGGTAGGTGGCCGCTTGGGAGCGCTCCAGCAGAAAGGCGATCCGCCGCAGTGCGGTGACCGGCTCCACGTCAGGGCCGATCGGTGTGCTGGGGATGCCCGTGCGTGCGGCGGGCCTGCTTCATCTCCGCCTCGTACAGGTGCTGGCGCCCACCCACGAGTTCTTGCCGCACCCGCTTCTCGACCTCGGCGAACGGCCGGTAGTAGGTGTCGTCGTACGCCTCGATCACCTGAAAGGTCCAACAGCCCGGGAGGACGTTCCGCCCGAGGATCTCCCGCTCCACCAGGTCGGCATGAGCCGCGTGGCCGGCCGTCCGGAGCAGTTCCACCGCCCTGTCCAGAGTCAGGTCCGCGCCCCCGGTCAGCTGGTGGAAACCGTACAGCTGGCCCCTGGCCCGCTCCACCGTCTCCAGCGCCTCGGACAGCGCCCCGAGTGCCTCGACCGTGGTGTCCGTGACCCCGGGCGGGCGCTCGTGCTCGTCATCGCGTGCTCCCACGCCACCGTTTCCGCTCATGACTACGACTGTGCACGCGTCCCGCACCCGGCGTCCTGCCGGAACGCCGAAGGGGTGAGCGGGTCGCTCCGCGCCGGCCCGGCCGGGAGCGGGGCACTCGGCGCCGGCCCGGCCGCTCCGGATGCGCCGCCGGAGATTGTGATCAGACTTGATTCCATGGCAGAGAATCGTCGCGCGCATGCCGATCGGTCCACGAAGACGGCAGCCCCCCGCACCTCGTCAGCACGAGGCCCCGAGCACGCCGCCCGCGCTGCCTGCGAGAGCCTCGAACGCCTGATCTGCCACCCGGCGGAGGGCGTGTCGGCCGTGCGGCGGAACGACGACGGATGGTGCGTCGTCGTGGACGTACTCGAAGTACCTCGCATCCCGGACACCACGAGCCTGATGGCCTCCTACGAGGTGCAGCTCGACGACCGGGGCGCACTCATGGAGTACAGCAGGGTCCGCCGTTATCGGCGGGGTGCCGCCGACGAGTGACCCGTTGTTCCCCCCCACACGGAAGGACGCTCCATGACCACGACCACGTACGCCGACGAAGTCGCGCCGTGCCCGCCCCGTGCCGGCACCCTCTACGACGTCCTGGAACTCATCCTCGACCGGGGCATGGTCATCGACGTGTTCGTCAGGGTCTCCCTGGTCGGCATCGAGATCCTCAAGATAGACGCGCGCATCGTCATCGCGAGTGTGGACACCTACCTGCGCTTCGCGGAGGCGTGCAACCGGCTCGACCTGGAGCGGGACTCGGGTAGCACCACCATCCCCGAACTTCTCGGGGGACGCGCCGCCAAGTCGATCGGCAAGCGCAAGGTGCGCAGGGCCGCCGACTCCGTCGGCGACACCGTGCGCAAGGCGGTGGGGGGCGGCGAGGACGAGTACGACGAGCAGGAGGAGGAGCCGCAGGAGCGGCCCAGGAAACGCCGGGCCCCGGCACGCGACGGCGCGAACAAGCGCCGCCGCGTGGAGGCGTGAGCAGTGGCAGCGGGCGGAGTGTACGTCTACGCGGTCATCCCGACGGGGGAGCCGCTCCCGTCGGACGCAACCGGTGTGGGCGCCCCCCCGGCGGCGCTGCGGCTGCTCGCACAGGGCCCGGTGACCGCCGTCGTGAGTGACGCGCCACCGCAGCTCCGGGCGAGGCGACGCGACCTGTTGGCCCACCAGGACCTGCTGCTGCGTCTCACGGACCGCGGCCCGGTGCTGCCCATGCGCTTCGGCATGGTCGCCCCGGACGAGGACGCGGTGCGCTCGCAGCTGGCCGGGGCGAAGGACGACCACCTCGCCACCCTGCGGCACCTGTCCCGGGGGGTGGAGATCAACCTCAAGGCGCTCCCGGCTCAGGACTCTCTCGCGGTCGTCGTCGCCGAGGAGAAGACGGTACGACGACTGCGCGAGGAAGTGCGCCGACGACCCGGGTACGAGGCGAGCGTGCGGCTCGGCGAGGCCGTGGCCACCGCCCTGTCACGCCGGGCGGCCGACGCGGGGAAGAAGATCCTTCGCACGCTGACCCCCATGGCCCGTGCGGTGGCCACCGGGCCCGAGGTCCACGGATGCGCGCTCAACGTGTCCTTCCTCGTGGACCGCGGCGACAGCGATGACTTCCGGGCGGCGGCGGAGCGGTTCGCCACCGCCCACCGCGACCACGTGGAGCTCCGCGTCGCCGGGCCGCTGCCCTGCTACAGCTTCGTCTCCTCGCGAGCCGCCCGGAAACCGGCAGCGGGGCTCTGACATGGGTCTGTTCAGCGGTCTGCTCCTGCTGCCTCTCGCACCGGTACGCGGTGTGATCTGGGTGGCGGAGAAGGTGAACGAAGCGGCCGACAGGGAGCTGCACGACCCCCATGTGATCCGGGCGCAGCTGGCTGCGCTGAACCAGGAACTCGAGGACGGCAACATCAGCCTGGAGGAGTTCGAACGGGAAGAGGAGGAACTGCTCGACCGGCTGCACGCCGGACGGGTCCGCACCGCGCCGAACCATCGAAGGTGACTCACTCATGGAAGACCAGACAAAGGTGACGCTCGCAGCCGCTGTGGTGGGCGGCTACGTACTCGGCCGTTCGAGGAAGGGTCGCTTGGCCCTGTCCGTCGCGACCTATCTGGCGGGCAGGCGCTTCGGCCTGGAGCCACGCCAGCTCGCTGCCGAAGGCATGCGCAGGCTCGGTGAGATGCCGCAGTTCGCGGAGCTGCAGGACCAGCTGAAGGGCGAGGTCCTCGAATCCGGCCGGAAGGCCCTCACCGCGGCGGCGGACCGGGGCATGAGCTCCCTCGCCGATGCCATCAGCGACCGCACAGCACGACTGGGCGAACGCGGCGGCAAGGACGAGGACGAGGACGAGCAGTTCGACGAGGAGTACGAAGAGGACCAGCCGGACGAGGAGTACGACGAGGACGAAGGCGAACCGGAGGACGAGGAGGAGGAACCGGACGAGGAGGAACCGGACGAGGAGGAACCGGACGAGGAGGAACCGGACGAGGAGGAGCCGGAAGAGGAGGAGGACGAGGACGAGGACGAGGACGAGGACGAACCGGAGGACGAGGAGGAGCCGGAGGAGGAAGAGCCGGAAGAGGAGGAGGACGACGAGGACGAGCACGAGCCCGAGCCGGCTCCTGCGAAGAAGCCGGCTGGGAAGAAGACTCCGGCCAGAAAGGCTCCCGCGAAGAAGGCTCCCGCGAAGAAGGCTCCCGCGAAGAAGGCTGCGGCCAAGAAGGCGGCACCCGCCAGGAAGCCACCGGCCAAGAAGGCCGCACCGGCCAAGAAGTCCGCTGCGAAGAAGGCGGCACCGGCCAAGAAGGCAGCCGCTGAGAAGTCGGCGCCGAGCAAGAAGTCCGCGGCACGGAAGGCGCCTGCCAAGAAGCCGTCTCCGGCCAAGAAGTCGGCGCCGGCCAAGAAGTCGGCAGCCAAGAAGACGACGTCATCGAAGCGCTCCGCGCCCCGGCGCGGCGCACGGCAGAGGTAGGCAGCCATGGCCAGGACGGACAAGGACGGGCCCGAGGCCAAGGAATCGGGCATGGACCGCCTCCGCGAGGAGCTCACCAACTATCTCGGGGCCCAGGCTGGAAAGTTCGCGGAAAAGGCCGGAGACAAACTGTCGGGAGTCACGGGACAGCTCTCCGACATCGCCGAGAACGGGGGCTCACTGCCGGACATCGGCTCTCGCGTCCTCCAGGGCGACTCGCCCGTGAAGGCGATGGTGGCGGGGAAGGCCAAGAGCGTCAAGGACAACGTCGTGGACAAGGCCAAGGACGCGTTCGGCGGCGGTGGGGGAAAGGGCAAGCGCAAGTCCAGCGGCGGCAAATCCATGAACATCATCGAGGTCCTCGATGTGGGAGTGCCCCTGCGTACCGCGTACGACCACTGGACGCAGTACGACAAGTTCAGCAGCTTCGCGAAGGGCGTGCACGACGTCTCGAAGAGCGACGAGATGTCGAGTGACTGGAAGGTGAAGATCGGTCCGTCCTCACGCAGCTTCAAGGCGACGGTGCAGGAGCAGGTGCCGGACGACCGCATCGTGTGGACCTCTGAGGGAGCCAAGGGCTCCACCCGTGGAGCTGTCAGCTTCCACGAACTGGCGCCGAGCCTGACCCGGATCGTTCTGGTGGTGGAGTACTACCCGTCCGGTTTCTTCGAGAAGACCGGCAATCTGTGGCGGGTCCAGGGCCGGCGTATGCGGCTGGACTTCAAACACTTCCAGCGGTTCGTCACGCTCACCGACGAGGAGCCCGAGGGCTGGCGCGGTGAGATCCGCGACGGGGAAGTCGTCGTGTCGCACGAAGACGCCGTGGAGGAAGAGGAAGCGCAGAACGAAAACGACGAGGGCGACGAGGGCGACGAGGGCGACTCGGAGTACGAGGACCAGGAATCCGGCGCAGAGGACGAGGAGGAGGAAGAGCCCGACGAGGACGACGAGGAAGAGGAAGGGGAGGAAGAGGAGCCGGAAGACGACGAGGAGGAGGCCGACGAGGACGGTGAGTGGGAGGACGAAGACGAAGACGGGGACGAAGAAGAGGACGAGGACGAGGACGAAGACGAGGACGAAGACGTCTCCCCGGCGAACCGGCGCGGACGGAGGAGGCGGTGACCGACCTCGACTTCGCAAGGGAGGCCTATCCCGTTCCCGGGCCGCAGAACACCAATCTCGCCGACATCCTCGAACGAGTCCTCGACAAAGGCATCGTCATCGCGGGCGACATCAAGATCGACCTTCTCGACATCGAGCTGCTCACCATTCGGCTCCGACTTTTCGTCGCCTCCGTGGACACGGCCAAGAAGGCAGGCATCGACTGGTGGGAGACGGACCCCGCGCTGAGTTCGCGCGCCGCCCGCGACGCACTCCAGGACGAGAACCGTGAACTGCGTGAGCGTCTCGAGGCGCTCGAGTCGAAGCAGGACGACACGCAGACCGAACGATGAGCAAGGAGAACCGAGCCACATGACGGAGTGGGGACCCGATTCCTCGGACGCCGCCCTGTACGTGTTCGCGGTCTGCGACGCCCCGGACCCGGCACTCTTCGCAGACGTGCCGGGCTTCGCGGTGGGCACGCCGCTGCGAGCACTGCGATGCGGCAGGCTGACAGCGATCGTGCAGACCGTGCCCGCAGCCGACTTCACCGATGAGGCGTGGCAGGTCCGTATGTCAGACCGCAGTGAGCTGGAACGGTACGCGCGCGCCCACCACCACGTCGTGTCGGCCGCCGCCGCCACGTGCCCCACCGTTCCCCTGCCGCTGGCCACCCTCTACCGCGGGGAGGAGCGGGCCCGCCAGGCACTGATCGCCGAGACCACACGGTTCCGGGTCGCGCTGGAGCGTACCGCCGACCACTCGGAGTGGGGTGTCAAGGTGTACGCGGCGACACCGTCCGCGGAGGAACCGCGCCCCCTGCCCGGGACGCCGGCCGGCCGGTCGCGCCCGGCCCCGGGGGCGGGACGCGCGTACCTGGACCGCAAGCGCGGGGTGCAGGCCCGGCGCGAACGCCGGCACGAGGAGTCGCTCCGCGTCGCCGACACGGTGGACGCGGCGTTCCGAAGCGTGGCCGCGGCGGTCCGCGGACTGCGGCTCCACGGTCCCGAGCTCACCGGGAGCAGCCGGCTCCAGGTCCTCAACGCCACCTACCTGGTGGCGGAGCACCGATCCCACGAGCTCGGCCGACTCGCCCGGGAACTGCGCGACAGCACAGGGGCCGAGATCGAACTGTCGGGACCCTGGGTCCCGTACTCCTTCATCGGGGAGGTGTAGGCCCGTGTCGACCGACGTGGTGCCCTGGGACAATCCCGAGCCCTTGGCCGGACCCATCGGCGTGCCGCTCGTCGACCTGCTGGACCGGTTACTGGCGACGGGGGTGGTGATCAGCGGAGACCTCGTGATCGCGATCGCCGACGTTCCACTCGTCCGGCTGTCGCTGCACGCCCTGCTCTCCTCGGTCAACGAGCGTGTACCGGCCCCGTGGGCGGACGGAGGACCGCTGTGACGGACTCGCGACTGGACGTGGACCCCGACCGGTTGGGAAGGGACCTCGTGGCGCTGGTGCTGACGGTGGTGGAACTGCTCCGTCAGCTGATGGAACGCCAGGCCATCCGCCGTATCGACCAGGGGGACCTCACCGACCGCCAGGTGGACGAGATCGGGACGACACTCATGCTCCTCGACGAACGCATGGCGGAACTCTGTGAGCAGCACGGGGTGCGTCCGGAGGACCTCAATCTCGACCTCGGCCCGCTGGGAAGTCTGCTGCCCCGCGACTGACGGCTCACGTGCCTGTGCCCCCCGACTGTGCGCCCACCGGATCATCCGGCGGGCGCACAGTCGGGGGGCTGGTCGTGTTCTTCTCCCGCGCCGGAGCCGGCAGTCGTTCAGCGGGAGGTCCGGTTCCGGCTGGCGGTCGTCCTCTTGGCGGTCGTCTTCTTGGCCGCGCTCTTCTTGGCCGGGGACTTCTTCGCCGCCTTGCGCGGAGCCTCCGCGCTCGTGGCGCCCTCCTTCGCGGCCCGGGCCGCCTGCACTTCGCGTTCCGTGCCGGCAGTGGTGAGCCGGCCGGAGCCGGTCTCCAGGTGGGCCCGTACGAACCACTGGAACTTCTCCAGGTCGCGGAGCTGGGTGATCAGCAGGTCCTGGGTGACGGGGTCGACGTCCTCGATCTCCTCGGCCGCGTGGCGGTGAGACTGGATCAGGCCGGCGTAGACCAGGTCGAGAGCGCCGAGGTGGGCGATCGCGTCGGCGCGGCCGATGCTGTAGTCCTCCCAGGCGCGTTCGGCGACGAGTACGCCCGGCGTCCCCTGGGGCGCGCCGCCCAGGGCCGAGATGCGCTCCGCAGCCTCGTCGGCCATCTCCCTCACCGCCGACGTCTGCGGATCGAGCATTTCGTGGACGGCGATGAAATGAGGGCCGACCACGTTCCAGTGGATGTGCTTGAGCGTGAGTGCGAGGTCGTTCAGAGCGTGCAGACGCATGCTGAGCAGGGCGATGACCTTGCCGCCCTGTTCAACACTGAGACCGGGGACGGTGTAACGGGGGGTGACGGCAGAGGGGGACATGATGCTCCAGCGCTTTCGGAGGGTATTTCTGCGGTTTCGGACGGCCCGCCTTCTCCCCTTTATGCCGACCGGGGAGCGCTCGCGCCAATGATGATGGACCGTTCCGGTGGGAGCGTATGCGTCACATGTGGGAAATTGCGGAGACACGGCTTATGCTCATAAGTGCACCCAGCTTGTTTTGAGAAGGGTGAGTGACCGGAGGCAGCCATGATCATCATCGGAGCCATCCTCCTCATCATCGGCCTGGTGGCCGGTGTCGGCATTCTGTGGACCATCGGCATCATCCTGCTGGCGATCGGGGTCGTCCTGTGGGTACTGGGTACCGTGGGCCACGCCGTAGGAGGCCGTCGGCACTACTGGTGACGCCCTGGAGCCTGAGGACCAGGGAGTCCGGGGCCGAGCTCCCTCGTGGGACGCTCGGTCCCTTCATGTTCGGGCCGCGTGCGGGGGACGGAGCCACGTGAAGTGGGAGCGCTCCCACTTGCTGCCGTCCCTCCTGCGCGCCGACCCGGTCGGCCGTGGCCGACGCGGGCCCCCCAGGCGGTCGAGCGGACTCCCGGCAGTCGAACAGTGATCGATTGGCGGGCCGGCTGCGTTCGTCCTAACGTCGATGAGTGAACGCCGCTCTTCACTCCTGGTGCGCAGAGCATCGACAGCCATGACGGGACTGTGCCAGTGAAGCCATCGCCCATTGCCGATACTCCGGAACGAAGCCGCGGCAACGGCATGGCCCTTTTCGTGATCGCCTCCTGCCAGCTGATGGTGGTTCTCGACATCACCATCGTCAACATCGCTCTTCCGCACATTCAGACGTCACTGGGATTCTCGACGGAGAATCTGTCCTGGGTGATCAACGCCTACACCCTGACGTTCGGCGGACTGCTTCTGCTCGGTGGGCGGCTGGGCGATATTCTCGGGCGACGGCGGGTATTCGTCTTCGGCATCCTGCTTTTCGTCCTGGCCTCGCTGCTCGGTGGGCTTTCCCAGGAGTCCTGGCAGTTGCTGGCAGCCCGTGCGCTCCAGGGCGTCGGTGGTGCCATCGCGTCCCCCACAGCCCTCTCCCTCATCACGACGACCTTCCGCGAAGGCCCCGACAGGAACCGGGCGTTCGGCGTGTTCGCTGCCGTGTCGGCCGGAGGCAGCGCGATCGGGCTGCTCGCGGGCGGCATCCTGGTGGAGTGGCTCGACTGGCGGTGGGTCTTCTTCGTCAACGTCCCCATCGGCCTGCTCATCGTCCTGGCGACGCCCCGCTACATCAAGGAGTCCGAACGCCACCCGGGCCACTTCGACCTCCTCGGGGCCCTCACCTCCACGCTGGGCATGGTGCTGCTCGTCTACGGCTTCATCCGCGCATCCGAGGACGGCTGGAGCGACCGCCTGACGATCGGGGCCTTTCTGGCGGCGGTGGTGTTCCTCGCCCTGTTCCTGGCGGTCGAACGCCGCTCGAAGCAGCCCATCACCCCGCTGCACATGTTCCGCGACCGCAACCGTGCAGGCGCCTACGGAATGATGCTGAGTCTTGCCGCGGCGATGTTCGGGATGTTCTTCTTCCTGACTCTCTTCGTGCAGAACGTGCTGGACTTCAGCCCGCTGCGAGCCGGACTCGCGTTCCTGCCGGTGAGCGCGGTCATCGCAGTCAGTGCGGGAATCACCTCGCAACTGCTGTCCAGGTGGGGCCCCAAACCCTTCATGGTCGTGGGCGCGCTCCTGGCGGCAGCGGGGCTCGCGTGGCTCACCGGGACCGATGTCCACAGCAGCTACCTCGGGAGCATCCTCGGCCCCACACTGGTCTTCGGCTCCGGCATGGGCATGCAGTTCGTCTCGCTGACGCTGATGGCGGTCTCCGGAGTGGTGCCACGGGAGGCGGGTGCCGCATCCGGCGTCCTCAACGCCACCCAGCAGGTGGGCGGGTCGCTCGGCCTCTCCATTCTCGTCACGGTCTTCGGAACGGCCAGCCGGAACGAGGCATCCGACCAGGTACCACGCTTCCTGTCGCAGGCCACCCCGGCGCAGCAACTGGAGTTCCGCCGCACCGGCGAACTCCCGGGTCCGTGGGGCGACCAGGTGCTGACCTCGGGCGTGTCGAGCGCGTTCGTCGTCGCCGCCGTCATGGCCGTGATCGCCGCACTGATCGCCCTCTTCGTCGTCCAGGTCCGGGCCGGCGACCTGGAACGCCTGCGCGGCGGAGCCATGGTGCCACCGGTGGCCGAGGAGGCCACGGACGGAGGCCGGGCGGACGAGGCCGAGGGCAGCGTCCCTACGCGGAAGCGCGACGGAGGGGACGGGCTCGCTCCCGGGGGCTGACCGCGACGCCGCCGGGGTGCCGGGCGGAGGCTTTCGGAGGTCACAGAAGATTGACGAGACGTATGTAGCGCACCCAGTCCCAGTTGGCACCGGGGTCGGTGTGGTCGCTGCCCGGCACCTGGTGGTGGCCGATGATGTGTGCGCGGTCCTTGGGCAGGCCGTAGCGGTCGCAGATGTTCGCCGTCAACCTGGCCGACCGTTCGTACATGGCGTGGGTGAAGTAGGCCGGCTGGTCCACCCAGCCCTCGTGCTCGATGCCGATGCTGCGCGTGTTGTAGTCCCAGTTGCCGGCGTGCCAGGCGACGTCCTTCTCGCGCACGCACTGGGCCACGAATCCGTCCCCCGACCGCACCACATAATGGGCGGAGACCTGCTTGGCCGGGTTCTGGAAGATGCCGACCGTCTCGGAGAACGTCTGCTGGGCGACGTGGACGACGACGAAGTCGAGCGGGTAGGCCGTGGGACGGTTCGACACCGTGTAGTTGGACGCGGACGCCGGAGCCCACTGTGCCGACGGGTAGTCGGTCTCGGCAGCGGGGGCGGCCACCGCGCGGACAGAGGCAGGTAAAAGGGCCGCGGCGGCGGTGACCGCTGCGCCCTGGAGAATCCGTCTGCGCTGCATCGGCACTGCACTCCTGTGGGTGAGGGGGGTCGGTCGTACGCGGACGTACGGGCGCACAACGCGCCGCCCCACCGTACGGGGTGCTGTGCGCGGGGCGGAAGACGGCCGGACGGGGGATCGGCCGGCCGCCGATCCCGCCAACTCCGGCCATGTAACGGACGCTTGGGCCACTCCTGCCGCCCCGGCAGCCGTACGCGCCGGGCGCCTCCGCCCCGTCCGGCATCCCCGGGCGGTGCGCACGTCCGGCGCTCAGGCGTCGGACAGCAGACCGGCCAGCGCGGCCGCCGGATCGTCGTCGGCCGGTCCGGCCGGCACCCAGCGGGCCTGCTCCCTGCGGTACGGCCACCAGCGCCCGTCCCGCCCGTAGCGCAGCTGTGCGCCCGCACCCACCACGGTCCAGCGGTTGTGCGTCCCCCGCAGCTGCGGGGCGTCGCCGTCCTCCCACGCCGTGGCGAGCCGGGCGCGGGCCCGCGCGAGCTCCTGAGGGTCCGGCTGCCACTCCTCGTCGTACACCGCCAGAGCGGCGGCCCTGCCGTACCGCCAGGCCCGTACCGCGGCGTCGAGCTCGGCCCGCTGCCGCCCCGTGGCAGCGGCGAGGCGCGCGACCGTCACCGCGCCGGGCCGGGCATCGGCGGCCATTCGTACGGCGTCCTGCTCCGTCGTCGGACCGGGAGGTACGGGCTGCTTTCCGTGGCCCTCCGCGAGGGCGTCCGCCAGCGACGCGAAAGCCCGCACGGCGGTGTCGGCAGCGAGGAACTCCAGCGCGGCGGGGTCGGCACCGACCGCCGGATCCGTCTCCGTGTCCAGCGACGGCGGAAGCCCGGGCCCGTCCGGCAACGGCGGGGGAGGAGGCAACGGCGGAAGGATGTCGCGTGCCGCGAAGGCCTCGTCGGCCCGGACACCGCGCGGTGTGCCGGGGGCCGTGCTCCCGGGATCCGCGCGCCGCGTCGCGCCGGCCGCCCTCGCGGTGCTGCGCACCTGCAGCTCGTCCAGCAGCTGCCGTTCGTCACGTCCCCGCAACAGCAGCAGAACGAAGGGGTCCTGGTCGAGCAGCCGCGCCACTTGGTAGCACAGGGCGCCCGAATGCGGGCAGTGGTCCCACGCCTCGCAGCTGCACTCGGCCTCCAGGTCACCGATCCGGGGCAGGAGGTCGACTCCGGCGGCCGCCGCGTCCTCCACCAGTTGCGAAGGCATCTCGCGGTCGAGCAGCGCGGCGATGTGCCCGGCGCGTTCGGACGCCACCTCCAGGACGCGGTCCCACTCCTGCCGGCTCAGCGGCTGGAACAGCACGTCACTGCGGTACGCGGTCGCGTCCCGGTCCTGGACCACCGCGGTGATCCGGCCCGGGCGGACCGAGACCGCGCCGACCCTGCCCTCACGGGCCAGCCCGCGTCCCTTCTTGAGCTGAGCACCGTCCAGTGCCGTGTCCTCCAGGGCCTGCAGCCACGCCCGCCCCCACCAGGACGACGCGAAGCCGCGGCCCGGCGCGGGCGGCAGCGCGGCGAAGATGCGCTCCGGCTGGTCACTGTCGTTCATCGTGTGTTCCCCCGCAGCTCTACCAGATCGGCCAGTTCGGCATCGGTCAGTTCGGTCAACGCGCTCTCGCCGCCGCCGAGCACCGCGTCGGCCAGGCCCTGCTTGCGGGCCAGCATCTCGGCGATCCGGTCCTCGACGGTCCCTTCGGCGATCAGCCGATGCACCTGCACCGGCTGGGTCTGCCCGATCCGGTACGCGCGGTCGGTGGCCTGCGCCTCGACGGCCGGGTTCCACCAGCGGTCGAAGTGCACCACGTGGCCTGCCCGGGTCAGGTTGAGTCCCGTGCCCGCCGCCTTGAGCGACAACAGGAACACCGGGGCCCGGCCCGCTTGGAAGCGGTTCACCATCGCCTCCCGCTCGGCGACCGGGGTGCCACCGTGCAGGAACTGGGTGGGGATCCCGCGTGCCGCCAGATGCCCTTCCAGCAGCCGCCCCATCTGCACGTACTGGGTGAACACCAGGACGCCCGCACCCTCGGCGAGGATCGTGTCGAGCAGCTCGTCCAGCAGCTCCACCTTCCCCGAACGGCCCTCGATCCGGGGCCCGTCCTCCTTGAGGTACTGCGCGGGGTGGTTGCAGATCTGTTTGAGTGCCGTCAGCAGTTTCATGACGAGTCCACGCCGTGCGAAGCCGTCCGCCCCGGAGATCTCGGCGAGCGTCTCCCGCACCACCGCCTCGTACAGGCCCGCCTGTTCCGCCGTCAGCGACACCGCGCGATCGGTCTCCGTCTTGGGCGGCAGCTCCGGGGCGATGCCGGGGTCGGACTTGCGGCGTCTCAGGAGGAAGGGGCGCACCAGCGCGGCCAGCCGGTCGGCGGCAGCGGGGTCGTTGCCGTCCTCGACGGCACTCGCGTACCGACTGCGGAACGTGCCGAGCCGTCCCAGCAGCCCGGGTGTCGTCCAGTCGAGGATCGCCCAGAGTTCGGAGAGGTTGTTCTCCACGGGGGTACCCGTGAGTGCGACGCGGGCCCTCGTCCCGATCGTCCGCAGTTGCCTGGCGGTCGCCGAGTGCGGGTTCTTGACGTGCTGCGCCTCGTCGGCGACGACCATGCCCCAGGACGCCCGCGCCAGCCGGGCCGCGTCCAGGCGCATGGTGCCGTACGTGGTCAGGACGAACTCGCCGTGGGCCAGGTCGTCCAGGGAGCGCGACAGGCCGTGGAAGCGGCGTACCGGCGTGCCCGGGGCGAACTTCTCGATCTCCCGTTGCCAGTTGCCCATCAGGGAAGTGGGACAGACCACGAGCGTCGGCCCGGCGGCCGCTTCCACACTCTGCCGGTGCAGGTGCAGGGCGATCAGCGTGATGGTCTTGCCCAGCCCCATGTCGTCGGCGAGACAGCCTCCGAGGCCGAGTGACGTCATGGTGTGGAGCCAGTTCAGACCGCGCAACTGGTAGTCGCGCAGACTCGCCGCGAGGGCGGCCGGCTGGGGGATCGTCTCCGCCTCCCGGGACTCCGGGTCGGCGAGTCGTGCCCGCAGTCGTTCGAGCGGGCCGGTCGCGGTCACCTCGATCCGGCGGCCGTCGATGTCGGTGCTGCCCGTCAGCACAGCGCTCAGGGCGTCGATGGGCGCGACCTTGCGGTCACGGGAGTCGCGGGCGCGCCGGGCCTCCTCCGGGTCGATGAGCACCCACTGGTCACGCAGCCTGACCAGCGGCCTGCCCGCTTCCGCGAGCCGGTCGAGCTCCTGCCGGCTGAGTGTCCGGTCGCCCAGCGCGAACCACCAGTCGAAGGAGAGCAGGGTGTCGGCCGACAGGAAGGACGGGGCGGCGGATCCGGTGACGCGAGGACCTGCGCCACCGTCCTCGGCGCCGTCATCCCGCCCGGACGGGCCGATGACCGCGCGGGCGGTGAGCTTCCTGGCGAGCTCCTTCGGCCAGTGCACCTGCATGCCGGTCGCGGCGAGCGCCCGGGCGGCGGGGCCCAGCAGCTCCGCGATCTCCTCGTCCGCCGGTTCGACCGCGTCCGGCACCGGAGCCGACAGCAGAGGCGTCAGCGGCGGCCAGGCGCGAGCGGCACGGCGCAGTGCCAGCAGTGCGTCCATGCGCGCACGCGGACCGAACAGTGCGGCGGCGGGACCACTGCCCGCCCACACGTCCGCCGCGTCGGCGACCAGTGCGGGGTCCTGGACGCCGTGGATCTGCAGGACGGCGCGGAAGGACGGGCCGCTGCCCGCCCCGGCCCCTTCCGCTTCCAGCTCCGGGAGTCCCGCGACCTCCACGCGCAAGGACAGCCGCACGCCCGCGTCGTGTCCCGCCGCCACATCGGCCGCCCACGGCCGCAGCGCCGGCAGGTGCTGGGGAGCCGGCGCGGCGAACGCCGGTCCGCCCGTGGCGAGGACGGCGGCCGGGGAACGGGGCAGGCCGTCGGCGACCGCGTCGAGGAACGACCGCAGCAGAGACTCCGGTTCGGCCAGCATCACCGGATCGGCGGCGGCGTCGAGCGGTACCGCGTGGGCAGTGGGTGGCATGGAGGCCGCCAGCACCCGGATCCGCTCCAGGTCGTCCACGGCAAGCGGTCCCACGCGCCAGGCATCGTGGTCGGTGGCGCTCAGGCCGGGCAGCAGCAGACCGCGCGCCAGGAGTTGGAGGGCCAGTACTCCAGCAGCGCCCCAGAACGCGGCCGCGGGGGAGGCGTGCGCGCCGGCGCGCGCCCGTGTCAGAACCGGCAGGGCGTCAGGTACGGGCATGGACAACGCCGGTACCACGTAAGGGCGGACGTCGCTTCCGACGACGGTCAGCTCCTCCGGACTCCCGGCATCACCGGGCGGGGTGCTACCGTCCGGGTTCCAGAACGCGATCCGGCCGGTACGGGCCGGATCCGCGGGGAGAAAGACTGCGGAGCAGCGGGACAGTTCAGAGATCTCGTTGATGGTTGCCGCAGGGAGCCTGTGCACAGCGATGTCAGATTCCTCAAATTTGACTAGTTAGCCCGGGGTCGCCGAGGGTACTCCACCCACGGCCCGTCCCGGGGGGAATGCGCAGTGATCCGCCTCACTCGTTTCCGCCTTCTGAGGCCTGGGGTGCCGCTCGCACCACCACGGGGTACGGGGGCTTCCCCCCGCATGGCCGGGGTGATGGCGTCATGGCTGCCGCAGGCCCGTCCTCCGTACGTTTGACGAGGTCAGCGCAGATGCCCAGAAACCGGAGACGTCATGCCCCAAGCGGTAGCCACCGTTGTGCCGAACGCCCGCGAGGGGGCGGACGGTACGAAGAGTCCGGAAGGCCCCAAAGCCCCCGGGAGTGACTTCGCACCCCTCCTGAAGACCGTCAGGAGTCAGGGTCTCCTCGAACGCCGCACCGGCTGGTACGCGGCGGGCATCGCCGCCAACCTCGTCGCCCTCGCAGCGGTGCTCACCGGCATGGTGCTTCTCGGCGACACCTGGTGGAACCTGCTGTTCGCGCTGCCGCTCGCCATCCTGTGGACCCGTACCGCCTTCTTCGGTCACGACGCCGGCCACGCGCAGATATCCGGCGACCGCAAGGCCGGCCGGGCGATCGGACTGGTGCACGCCAACCTGCTCCTCGGAATGAACGAGGCATGGTGGAACGACAAGCACGTACGCCACCACGCCAACCCCAACCACGTCGACAAGGACCCCGACGTCGGTGTCGGTGCCCTGGTGTGGACGCAGAAGCAGGCAGCGCAGCGCGAGGGCTTCGCCCGCTGGCTCACCCGCAACCAGGCGCGGCTCTTCTTCCCGATGCTGCTCCTCGAGGGCATCGCCCTCAAGATCTACGGCTTCCAGTTCCTGCGGCGCCAGCCCGTCCGTGAGCGTGCCCTGTCCGGCCTGCTGCTGGCCGGCCACCTCGCCCTGTACGCGACGCTGCTGCTCACCGTCATGTCGCCGGGCAAGGCCGTCGTCTTCGCCCTCGTGCACCACGCCCTCTTCGGGCTCCACCTGGGGATGGCCTTCGCGCCGAACCACAAGGGCATGGAGATGCCCGACCCGGACGGCGACCGCTGGGGCCACCTGCAGCGTCAGGTGCTCACCTCGCGCAACGTACGAGGCGCCCTCCTCACCGACTGGTTCCTCGGCGGTCTCAACTACCAGATCGAGCACCACCTCTTTCCCAGCATGCCCCGTCCCCACCTGCGGCTGGCACAGCCGTTGGTGAAGGCCCACTGCGCCGCGATCGGGATGCCGTACGCGGAGACCGGACTCGTCGAGTCCTACCGGCAGGCCCTGCAGCACATGCACGAGGTCGGCGAGCCGCTGCGGTGATCCCGGCCGCCTCCCTGGAACCGATGGGCGGGCACAGGCGTTCTTCCCACAGAAGCGGCTCGGGCCGCGAAGGAGGCACGGATCATGTCGAACGGTGCAAAGGTCGCCATCGGGGGAGTTGTCGCGGCAGTCGTCCTCATTCCGTTCATCGGATTCTGGTGGTCGCTGCTGGTTCTCGTCGGAGTGCCCACGCTGGGCTATCTGATGCTCGATCCCTCCCAGCGGCGCAGGCTGCGCAGGATCACCCGGAAGGAGATAGGGCGCTGAACAGCACAGTCGTGGCAGTGAGCAGCAACGGCGCGTACTCCTTCACCAAACCGAACAGGGACAGCATCACTCTCCTGAGCGGGCTCGGTGTGGAGGGTGACGTCCACGCCGGCGTCACGGTCAGACACCGCTCGCGCGTCGCCCAGGATCCGACGCAGCCCAACCTGCGCCAGGTCCACCTCATCCAGCATGAGCTCTTCTCCGAGCTGCGGGACGCGGGGTTCGAGGTCGCGCCGGGCGATCTCGGTGAGAACGTCACCACCAGCGGCATCGACCTCCTCGCCCTTCCCGCCGGCACGCTGCTGCACCTCGGCGACGACGCCGTCGTCGAGGTGACCGGTCTGCGCAATCCGTGCCTGCAGATCGACAACTTCCGGAACGGACTGCTCAAGCAGGTCGTCGGCCGCTCCGAGGACGGCGCGGTCGTCCGCAAGGCCGGGATCATGGGCGTCGTCAAGGCCGGCGGAGTCGTCGGGCCCGGCGACCCGGTCGAGGCGGAGCTGCCCGACAGACCCCACCGGAGGCTGGAGCGGGTCTAGGGTCTGTGCGCGGTTGTACTCAAGCAGTGTGACCGAGCGCCCGCGTCGACCGGCCTTCCTGCTCTCTGCCTTCTCCGGCGGGGTGTCGGAAGTCTGTCGGCAGTGTCCGTGATCTGTCGGCGGTATGTCGGTGGAGGTTGCGACCTTGGGCCGGTCGGTGCTCCCCATGAGCACGCTGCCCCCGAGCGCCAGGAGCTGTCATCGTGTCTTCCGCATCCCAGAGTCGACCGTGGGACGTTCACCGGCTGCCGTCTGCCGAGGGCAGGAACTTCCTGGTCACTGGGGGTAACGCCGGGGTCGGTTACTTCGCCGCGGAGCAGCTCGCCGCCACCGGCGCCGTCGTCGTACTCGGCAGCCGGGACGCCGCGAAGGCCGACGCCGCCATGGCCTCGATCCGCTCGCGCGTCTCCGGCGCGCATGTGCGGCACCTGCAACTGGACCTCGCCGACCTGTCGTCGCTGAAGACCGCCGTGGACAGGCTGGACCTCGATCATCTCGACGCGGTGGTCCACAACGCGGGGGTCGCGCTCGACGACCTGCCGCGTCGAGAGACCGAGGACGGCCACGAGCTGATGTTCGGCACCAACCACCTCGGCCACTTCGTGCTCACCCAGTGGCTGGCCCCCCTGCTGTCCGCGGCGTCGGCGGGCCGCATCGTGACGGTGGGAAGCTTCGCGGCGCGGTCCGAGCGACTGGACCTGGGCGATCTGCAGTCGACCCAGGACTATCGGCCCAAGCGCACCTACGGACGATCGAAGCTGGCGCAGACGTGCTTCGGCTTCGAACTCGATCGCCGCCTGCGTGCCGTCGGCAGCACGGTGCTCAGCGTGGTGGCCCACCCCGGCGGCGCACTGGACTCCCTCACCCCGTCCCGCCCGCCGGTACACGTGACAACCCCCGGTGAGCGGCTGCGAGCCTTGCCCGCCGGGCTCCTGGTGCAGGGCAAGGACGCCGGAGCATGGCCCGTCGTCCGTGCCGTCCTCGACTCGGAGGTGCAGGGAGGGCAGCTGTGGGGGCCGAGGGCCTTCGGCCTGCGTGGCACACCACGGCGTGAGCCCGTCCCCTCTCACATGGCCGACCCGGCCGTCGCCGCTCGCCTTTGGGCCGCCAGCGGTGAGCTGGCCGGCACCGATCCGCACCTCGGCTTTCGGTAGGCCGGAGCCGCACCCGGGGCGACCATCCGGTGGCCAACTGCCGTGTTCGACCCGGCCAACCGGGACGCTCAGTCACCACCAGGTGCCTTCAGGAGGTCGTTGATCCAGATCATCGGGCTCCAGGACCTGCCCGACGGGCCGGACGTGCCCCCGCGGACCCTCAGGAGGGCCGGACGGCCAGTGCGTCGAGAGAGCTGAGCAGGCCGGGTAGTTCGGGTCCCCGGCCGATCGGCAGGACCTCCCCCGGTTCCTCGTCCAGCAGGACGAACGCGATGTCGTCGGTCCGGGCGACGAGGGACCAGCCGGGGCCGTCGGCGCGCAGCGTGCGCGCTCCGCCAGGCGCGAACGCCGAGCGGATCCGCCCGGGAGGAGGCGGAGCGGCAACATACGCGCGGGCCTCGTCGAGCGCCCTGCGCACCCCGGGGTGCTGCCCGGAAGGCGCCTCCTCGCCGTCGGTGCGCCCCGGGTCCCCGGTCCCCTCGTTCGTCCCGCTCTCCGCCGCCTCGTTCCCGCCGGGCAGGCCGAACGCGCTCTCGTCGTCGATCTGCTCCCGCCAGGCGGCCCACTGCACGGCGACCTCGTCCGCGCCCATGCGCCGCTGGGCCGGGCCCCAGGCGCCGGTGTCCGGCGGTGTCAGCGGCGCCGGGTCCGGCCCCTCCGCGGCCGGGTCCGGCAACGGGTCGTGGGGCGCGGGAACGCCGGGCGCGGCGACCGCCAGCGCGAGTGGCCAGCCCGGGAGCGCGCACACCACCGAGCGGTCGTCGGGGGAGAGGTCGTACTCCATGCCGCAGTCCCAGGAGGCGATGGCGACGGCCACCGACGAGACATCGTCCACGACCACGGTCCAGCGGGCGCCGCCGCCGTCCTGGCCGAGCACCAGGCCGTACCCATCGGCGTACGGCTCGAGGCCGAGCACGGCGCACGCGGCGACGTAGTCGTCGCCGAGCACGCTCGGGAACTGCGCGGGGGTCAGCAGCACCGCGGTCAGCACAAACAGTGCGTCGTCGTCGGCGCCCGTGTCGTCCGTCCCGGTCACAGCACCCTCCTCCACTCTCGTCGCCAGGGCCGTCGGCGCACCTTAACTACTCGGTAACCTCTCCGTCGAGGCCCTGACAAGCGAAGACGGCCACGTGACGGAAGTCCCCCCGGCCGTCGCGGCACGCCGGAGCGCCCTCGCGCCGTGGTGCCGGGCACCCCGCCACCCGTAGGCTCGTCCCTCCGGCTCACGAGGGGGAACAGCATGGTGAAGCGGTACGAACGGCTCAGGGAGATCCTGCGCCTGGACCCCGAGCGGGACTTCCTGGAGATCTACCGGCTCACCGTCACGTACGAATTCCCCTGGGACGTCACCCGGGCTCTCGAGCTCGCCCTCTACCGCACCTATGCCGTCCCCGCCATCGGCCGGCTGCTCGCCCGGACCGGCGAGCTGACGGAACGCTCACAGAAGCGGTACGACGACACCGCACTTCTCCTCGACACCGTGCTGGAGCACGGTTTCGAGAGCGAGGCGGGACGCACGGCGGTCCGGCGCATCAACCGCATGCACCGCAGTTACGACATCAGCAACGACGACATGCGGTACGTCCTGTGCACCTTCGTCGTCACCCCCAAGCGCTGGCTCGACGCGTACGGGTGGCGCAAGCTGTCCGGACACGAGGTGCGCGCGTTCGCCGCCTACTACCGCACCCTCGGGGCGCACATGGGCATCAAGGACGTGCCCCGGACCTACGAGGACTTCGAGCGCACGCTCGACAGCTACGAGGACGAGCACTTCGGCTGGGACGAGGGCGCCCGAGCGGTCTCCGACGCCACCCTGGCCCTGATGGGCTCCTGGTACCCGGGCCCGCTGGCACCCGTCGTCCGCTGTGCCGGCCTCGCGCTGCTCGACGACTCACTGCTGCGGGCGCTCCGCTACCGGCGTCCGGGCCCCGCCGCAAGGGGGCTGACCCGCGGAGCGCTCCGGCTGAGGGCTCGCGCCGTACGGCTCATGCCGCCGCGTACCACCGCGCACTACGCCCGCCAGAATCCCGAGATCAAGGGCTATCCGAACGGGTACGAGGTCGCCCGGCTAGGTACGTTCCCCACCCCGGGGGTCCGGGGCTGCCCGGTCGCGCACAGCCTGCCCCCGGCGACCGAGGCCGAGTGATCCCGGGGCGGCGTCGTGCGGCGCAGGCCGCTCAGCCCGTACGTACCGCGAGCGCGAGGAAGCGGTCGTCCTCGTCGGTGTACGAGGCCGGCCGCCACCCCGAACTGAGCAGCAGGGGTACCAGCCGGGCTTCGGCCCGCAGATCGTCGTCCGAGAGCCGGCGACCGTGGCGCGCGGCCAGCGCTGCCCGGCCGATCGGGTGGAACAGCGCCAGCAGGCCGCCCGGGCGCACAGCCCGCGCCAACGCGCGAAGATCCTGCTCGGGCCGGGCGAGGTGAGAGATCAGCCCGGCGGCGAACACGGCGTCCAGCGCCCCGGTGCGCAACGGCGGCCGTGCCACGTCGGCCAGCAGCAGGGTGCCGCACGTGCCGCGACCCGCCCGCACCGCCGATTCCAGCATGGCCGGTGTCAGGTCGGCTCCGAGCACCGTGCCGCCGGGACCGACCGCAGCGCGCAGGGCCGGCAGCGCACGGCCGGTACCGCAGCCGGCGTCGAGCACGGTGTCGCCCGGGCGCAGACCCAGCTCGGCCACCGCCGCGGCGTACGAGGGCCCGTCGTCGGGGAAGCGGCTGTCCCAGTCCGCCGCCCGGGCGGAGAAGAAGTCCTGGACGTGTGTGTGGTCATCGGCCATGCGGACATGATCGCGCAGTCGGCCCCCGAGCGTGACGGCACAAAGCGGTGCATCCGTCAGAACGGTACGGGCGTTGCCGGACGCGGCCGTGGCCGACCTCGGGCGTATCACGATCCGCTCCGGCCTTGCGCTCTACCTGTTCGGCACGCCGGGCCAGGACCGCTTCTGGTTCCTGTGGGACGAACTGTCCCAGGGCGCGCTCGGCGCGGTGGTACTGACCGATACCCGCCGGCTGGAGGGCTGCTTCCCGGCCGTCGACCACTTCGAGCACCGCCGCATCCGTTCGTCGTCGCCGTCAACTGCTTCGCGGGAGCCCGGGCCTACGGCGAGGACGACGTGTCGAGGGCACTCGACCTCGACCCGGGGACACCGGTCGTCCTGTGCGACGCGCGCGACCGGGCTTCCGGGAAAGAAGTCCTGATCCGTACGGTCGAGTACGCCGGGCGGATGCACACCGCCCGGCTCCTGGACTCCGTGGGACAGCCCGGACCTCGGTGAAACGGTGGGGCCGGTGCGACGCCGGGGACGTGTCAGTCGGCCAGCCCGGCCATCGCGAGCACCTTCTCCATGCTTACACGTACGAGGAGTTCGCCGGGTACACCGTTGCGTGCGCCGAACTCCTCGGCCGCCTCCGGACCGGGCCGCGATCCGCGTCGCCCAGTCCCGGACCTCCGCCAGGTCCTCGCTCAACGCCGCACGTCCCTGGACCACGGCGAACGCGAACGGAGGCCGGTCGTCGTCGACACAGACCGACACCCGGCCCTCGCGCGCCAGGTTACGGCCCTTCACGGTGTCCCGACCGGTGTTGAAGACCAGATCGTCGCCGTCCAGCAGGAACCAGACGGGAGCGATGTGAGGGCTGCCGTCCGCCCGGACGGTCGCGACCTTGCCGGTACGGGTGCCCTCGGAGAGGAACGCCCGCCATTCGTTCTCTGTCATGTGGTGTGCCATGACCCCATCCTCGGACGCCTGGTGGTCATGGCGTGAAGCGACGCCCCGTGAACAGGGAGGCGCTTGCCCGCAAGGAGGCCGTACGCAAGGCTTGCGCGAGGCGGGAACACGAACGGGGAGGACGAGTACATGGCGATGGACCGGAGACTTGACTGGCTCCTTGACGAACTCACCGGCCGGGTGGAGCACATACAGCACGCGCTCGTACTCTCGAACGACGGACTGGTGACGGGAGCCAGCACGAGTCTGGCCCGGGAGGACGCGGAGCATCTGGCGGCGGTCTCGTCGGGACTGCAGAGCCTGGCCAGGGGGTCGGGGCGGCACTTCGGAGCGGGAAGAGCGCGCCAGACCATGGTCGAGTTCGACGAGGCCCTGCTCTTCGTGACAGCGGCGGGGGACGGCAGTTGCCTGTGCGTGCTCAGTGCCGCCGAGGCCGACGTCGGCCAGGTCGCGTACGAGATGACGCTGATGGTCAACCGGGTGGGAGAACACCTCGGTGTGGGCGTACGGCAGGGAGCCGAGGGCAACGACCAGCTCTGACCGCTTCGACCTGGGCATTCGCGCACGCTTCGGAAGTTGTCCACAGGCCGCACGACGAGTCGCCTCCCAGCGCTACCGTGATCACGGAGAGTATTCGAGATCGTGGGGGAGGACGTCACATGACCATCAGGGAAGCCACGCGCACGCGAGCGGCCGAACGATGCCGGACGCGAGCGGGAGAAGGGGCAGGCGCGAGGTCGCCCCGAGGGGCGGGGACTGCCGGAGGTGGGGCTGCGGCAGAGGACGGATGGGCTCGGGACCGGCCTGCGTCCGACACCGCGGCCGCCCGGACGTCACTGTCCGTGGCACGCGCCGCTCAAGAACTGGCCTTGAAGCGCGGTGAGTTCGACCTCGCACTCCATCTGGGCCTGGTGCGAGCCGAGCCCGCACCGGACGGTGGAAGGCCGCGGGTGTCCGGCGAGGAGATCGACCGCATCCGTAGCGAGCAGGGGTTTCCCGAGGCGCTGCGCGAGCGGGTGCGTACCGCGGGGACGGCGGAGGGGGCCGCACTGCTCGGCGTCAGTCCGGTCCGTTTCACCGGTCTCGCCAGGATCGGATGCGTCTCTCCGGTCGCCTTCTACCTGAACCGGTACCGCGCGGTGGTCTGGCTCTACCTCGTGGACGAGCTCCTCGCCTTCGCCGCGAAGGAGCCGGAGCTGCTCGCCGGGAAGAGCCCGGTCGGGATGCGGACCATGCTGGAGGCCGGCACCGACTGGCGCGCGCGCAACTGGCGTGCGCGAAGGGTCGACCGTCTGATGAGCCGCACCCGGGACCCGTGGATCCGTGCGGCACTGCAGGCGTCGGCGCTGGATCCGGTGCAGCTCGCGGAAGTGGTGGACGACCCCTACGAACGGGCTTACCTCGCCCGTATGCAGCCGGAGCTCGTCGCCGGACGACCGGCGTCCGTGTCGGGACGAGAGGCGATGGGGCAGCTGATGCTGGCGGACGATCCGGACGAGATCCTCTGGCGGCGGGTCAGCCTGGCGATGGAGCTGGACCTGGCGCGTGAGGCCCGCCCCGCCCCGCGGCCCGGCGGCGGCACCGGGCACAGGCCGGCACCCGTTGCCCCCGGGACGTCGGACCAGGAGGACGACTGCTCCGGGGCCGTCGCCGCGCCCGGTGCCGGTATCCCGCCCCGCCCCGGACGGCGGCTGCTTGCGCGGATCGGACTCGGCAGGCCACGGAGCGGAGATCGTTAACCCCTTGCACGCGGCCGGTCCGGGCGGGCATCTTTGCCGCCATGCTGATCAGGAAAGCCACCCCCGAGGACTGGCCCGCCATCTGGCCGTTCTTCCGCGACATCGTCACGGCGGGCGAGACGTTCACCTACCCCCTGGAACTGGGCGAGGAGGATGCCAAGGGCTGGTGGCTGGTGCCGGAGCCGAGCCGTTCGGTCGTCGCGGTCGATGACGTGGGGACGGTCCTGGGCACCGCGAAGATGAACAGGAACCACATGGGCAACGGCTCACACGTCGCCAGCGCCAGCTACATGGTCGACCCTCGCCACTCCGGTCGGGGCGTGGGCCGCGCGCTGTGCGAGTACACCGTCGACTGGGCGCGTACGGCGGGCTACCGCGCCATGCAGTTCAACGCGGTGGTCGAGACCAACACCCGTGCCGTGCGGCTCTACCGCTCCATCGGGTTCGAGATCATCGGAACCCTGCCCGAGGGCTTCAACCACCCGACCGAGGGCTATGTGGGCCTGCACATCATGCACAAGGCGCTCTGAGGGCACGGAGCTTCGAGGGGGAGAGGCACGGCACCCCAGGGCGCGGTGCTTCGGGCGCCGCTTTCCAAGGCGCCGTGGCCGAGGGCGCGCCGACGATCCGTTCGCCGCATCGGCACGGTGATGGCTTCAGGCCATCTTCGGGCGAAGTTCCGGGGCATGCGGGGGCGGAGAGGCGTGTCCCTTTGTGGCGGATACGCGCCGACCGGTTCGCAGGGCGAGCACCGGGGGCCGGGCGCGGGTACCGGTCCGTTACGCCCGTCATGTCGTAAGTGGCGCCGGTCTGGGCGCGGTTGGGGTGCCGGGTTCGGCTGGGGCTGGTGCGGACGCCGGGAACCTGTGGCAGTACTGTGCGCCCCACCGCCATCCGGTGGTGAACTCTTATGGAGGAAGAATCCATGACCATACCCAGGAGTGCGTGGCGCGCGGGAACATTCGCGGCCGCCGCGGTTGCCGGCCTGGCCGGCGGAGTCCTCTTCGCCGGCCCGGCCGCAGCTCACACCCCCACCTGGGCCGTGACCTGCTCCGAAGTGACCCTCGACCTGACGGCCTACTCGGACAGTGCCACCAACGAGGTGACCGTCTCCGTGGTGGGCGGCGAGGAACTGCTCCCCACCCAGACGTTCGGCCGGGAGTACCACACGAAGACTCCGCTTCAGCTGCCGCCGCACGACAAGCCGCTGACCGTCCGTCTCGTCGTCAAGGCCGGTGACGACGACAAGTACTCCCGCGACCTGACGGAGACCGCCCCGGTGTGCGAGGACGACGAGACCCCGTCGCCCACACCGACCGAGGCGAAGCCGGCCCCGGCGCCCAGCACGGAGCCGCCGGCCTCGGAGACCCCGAGCGCCACGCCGAGCGAGACCGCCACGGACGGCGCCCCCGCCCCGGCCGGGTCGAGCTCCAGCGCCCCGGACCTCGCCGAGACCGGCTCCTCGTCCACGACGCCCGTCATCGGTGGTGCGGCTGTCGCCGTCCTCCTGGCCGGCGGTGGCATCCTGTGGTCCGTCCGCAAGCGCCGCGCCACGCAGCACTGACGACGCACGCACACCCCGGCCGGCGGCGGAAGCCGTCCGGCCGGGTAAGGGTGTACCGCATCACGTCCGGTGCGGTACACCCCCGTCGTGTTCCGCGGCCGAGGTGGCCGGCCCACCGGGCCCGATCTCGCACCAGACCGCCTTGCCTTCCCCATGAGGCTCGATGCCCCAGCGTGCGGCCACCGCGTCGAGCAACAGCAGGCCCCTCCCGGAAGTGGACGTCTCACCCGGCGTACGACGCCGCGGCCAGGCGCTGGAGCGGTCCTGCACCGACAGCCTGATCCGCCGGACCGGCTCCGGCAGAACCTCCAGCGTGAGTACGGCGCCACCTTCCGTGTGCAGCAGGACGTTGACGAGCAACTCCCCGGTGAGCAGCTCCGCGTCGTCCGCGAGCGCGGCCATGTCCCAGTCCGACAGCGCCTGCCGCACGATCGCCCGTGCGTCGGAGAGACCCTCCGGATCCGCCTGATGGATGTACTGATGGAGGCGCGGAGCACGGGGGGACCCGGTGTCCGGGCTACGCCGCAGGACGAGCAGGGCGACGTCGTCACCCGAGCCCCAGCGTTCCCACAGTCGGTCCGAAAGGTGGTCGGCCAGCGCCTCGGCGCCCGGCGGGCCCTCGCTCACCTCGTGGATCAGCGCTGCCACGCCCGCGTCGAGGTCAGCGCCCGGTTCCTCCACCAGCCCATCGGTGTACAGGACAAGGGTCTCGCCCGGCACCAGGTCGAGACGAGTCTCCGGGAACTCCTCGTCCGAGAAGGCGGTGGAAATGCCCAACGGAAGGCCGCCGCGCACCTGAGGAGACCCGACCCGCCCGTCGGCATGCCGGATCAGCGGCCCGAAGTGCCCGGCACGCACCACGCGTACCGCACCCGTGGCGAGATCCACCTGAGCGTAGGTGCACGTGGCGAAGCGGTCGGTGTCCAGTTCGGCCAGGAAACGTGAGGCTCGGGCCAGCACGGTCGGTGGCGGATGCCCCTCGGCGGCGTAAGCGCGCAGGGCGATGCGCAGCTGTCCCATGATCGCGGCGGCATGTGTGTCATGGCCCTGCACATCCCCTACCACCACGCCGAAGCGGTTCTTGGGCAACGCGATCACGTCGTACCAGTCGCCGCCGACCTGGCGACCGCTCCACGCCGCGTGGTAGCGGACCGCGATCTCGCCGCCCTCGATCTCCTGGATCCGGCGGGGAAGCATCGCCGACTGCAGTCCCGTGGCGAACTCACGCTCCTCGTCGAACAGCATCGCCCGCTGGAGCGACTGCGCCACGATGGCGGCCAGCCCCAGGCAGAGGATCCGCTCGTCGGCACTGAACATCGTCCGTTCCCGGTAGAACAGCGCGATGGCGCCCAGAGAACGCGCCTGGGCCACCAGCGGCAGGTAGGCGGCGGCCCGGAAGTTCAGGTCGTCCCTGTACGGCTCGAGCACCGGGTAACGCCGGACCAGGGACTCCAGCGAGGTGATGAACCTCGGCCGCCCGCTGAGGATCACGTCCCCCAGGGGCAGGCGCGCGTCCAGCACCCCGGGGGCCAGCCCGTCGAGGGACTCCACGCAGTCGCCGCTCAGCGCGACGATGTTGAGGACCGAGTTCTCCACCAGCCCGAGGGACATCCCGTCCGAACCGAGTCTGGACAGTCCGCCGGGGCCGGTGAGGGCGGCGGTGACGTCGTCCACGGTCACCGCACGGGACAGCGCGCTCGTGGTGCGTTCCACGATTCCGGTCTGGCGTTGATGGCGCCTTTCCAGATCCAGCACGAAGGCCGAATGGGTGACCTCGGCCGTCGCGTCCCGCACCACACCGATGACACGGTGTGCCCGGCCGTCCCCCGAACGCAGGATCCGCGCCTGGACGTGGGTCCACTGGCGCCTCCCGTCGGTCAGGGGGACCTGGAAGTGGACGCTGTAGGAATTGTCCCCACCGGTGATCGCCTCGTCTATCGCGGCGTCCAAACGGGTGCGCTCCGCCGGATCCAGCCGTTCCATCACGGTCGCGGGCCGGGCGTCGAACGTGGCCGGATCGACGCCGAAGACCATGAGTCCGGCCTCGTCGATGTCCAGGGTCCGGGTGTCAAGATCCCATTCGAAGCTGCCGGTGCGGTTCATGGCGAGACGCTCGGCGGTCCCCGTCTCACCGCTGTGGCGCAGGTCGGACTGGAGCGGCCGGGGGGTCGAGTCGTCTGCTCGCCGTGGGGAGTCGGTCATGCGCGCTCCGGAGATGGTCCGGCGGGGCCGCTGGACGTCGCTGCCCGTTGGTCTCAATTGTCGAGCCCGTGAGGCGGGAGTGCCACAGCGGTCCCCCGGGAGACCCGGCTCCGGAGCACGCAGGCCACGGCCGCAGAATGGCAGCCGGAGAACTCCCACGGCTGACCGGAGCGCATGCCATGAACGACGACGAGCCCGTCCTGCTGCAGATCCAGGGCCACACCCTGCACATCACGCTGAACCGCCCACGGGCCCTGAACGCGCTGACCCACACCATGGTGCGGAGCATCGACGACGCGCTCACCTCGGCCGCGGGTGACGACGCGGTCACGCACGTCGTGGTCAGCGGAGCCGGTGAGCGCGGTCTGTGCGCGGGCGGTGACATCCGGTCGATCTACGAGGACGCCAGGGCGGGCCGACGGGCCTCCGTGGACTTCTGGCGCGACGAGTACCGGCTCAACGCCAGGATCGCCCGCTTCGCCAAGCCGTACGTCGCGCTGATGGACGGCATCGTCATGGGCGGCGGTGTCGGCATCTCGTCCCACGGCGACGTCCGTGTCGTCACGGAACGCTCCCGCGTCGCCATGCCGGAGACCGGCATCGGGTTCGTCCCCGACGTCGGCGGTACCTATCTGCTGGCCGCGGCGCCCGGCGAGCTCGGCACCCACCTGGCCCTCACGGGGCAGGCCGTGCACGCGGCGGATGCCATCGCCTGCGGGCTGGCCGACCACTTCGTCCCCTCACACCGCCTGGAAGAACTCGGCCGGGCCCTCGCCCGGAGCGCCACACCCGCCCAGGTGACGGACACGGTGCTCGGATATGCGGAGAAGGCCCCCGAGGGTGAGCTCGCCGCATGCCGGCAGTGGATCGACGACTGCTATGCCGCGGACACCGTCGAGGAGATCATCGAGCGGCTGCTGGAGAGCGGTACGCCCGCTACGAAGGAGACCGCGGCCACGCTCGTCACCAAGTCGCCCACCGCACTGAAGGTCACCCTCGAAGCGGTACGCCGGGCGAGGCGTCTCAGCAGTCTCGAAGCCGCTCTCGATCAGGAGTTCCGGGTTTCATGCCGTGCATTCACCGGGCACGACCTGGTGGAAGGCGTACGCGCCCAGATCATCGACAAGGACCGCAACCCCCGGTGGATGCCCGCGGAGCCGGCCGAGGTCAGCGCCGCCGACGTCGCCCGCCACTTCGAGCCGCTCGGCGAGCGGGAACTCGGCCTGGCCGCACACTGATTTCGGCCATCGGGCCGCGCCCGGGGCCTGGCCCCAGGGGAGCGCCGGGCCGCGCACCGGGGCTCCCCGGGGCTGTCACAGGCGCGCCGCTGCCAAGCGGTCGGCAGCCGTGTCCCACGCCATCGCGTCCCCCCGCGGGTCGTAGTGGCGCAGTTCCTGGGTGCGGGCGACGAGCCGCCGCATGTCCGTCAGACCTCCGACCAGCCCGTGCGCCCTGGCCTGGAGCAGCACATTGCCGAGCGCGGTCGCCTCGGCGGGTCCCGCGGTGACCGGAAGCCCGGTGGCGTCGGCGGTCCACTGGCACAGCAACTCGTTGCGTGATCCCCCGCCCACCAGATGGATCCGGGTCAGTGCGCGGCCCGCCAGCCGGGCGGCCTCGCGCAGCGTTCTGCGGTGGGCCAGCGCGAGGCTCTCCAGCACGCACCGCACATACCCGCCGGGGCTGTCCGGCAGTGGCTGCCCCGTCCGTGTGAGAGCCTCGTCGATCCGTGACGGCATGTCACCGGGCGCCATGAACACCGGGTCGTCGGGATCGATCACCGAGGCGAAGGGCCGGGCACGCGCCGCGTCCGCGAGAAGCCCGGCCAGGCTCGGGGAGATACCCTCGCGCTCCCATGTGCGGCGGCACTCCTCGAGCAGCCACATGCCCATGATGTTGCGTAGATAGCGGACGGTGCCGTCCACCCCGCGCTCGTTGGTGAAGTTCGCCGCCCTCGATTCCTCCGTGAGCACCGGGGCGTCGAGTTCCAGACCGGCCAGCGACCACGTGCCGCACGACACGTACGCGAAGCCCGGCTCGACGGCCGGGACCGCTGCCACGGCGGACGCGGTGTCGTGCGAGGCGACCGTCGTCACGGGTGTGCCCACCCGCAGGCCGGTCAGCTCGGCCACGTACGGCAGGAGCGTCCCCGCCTGCTCACCCGGCTCGCGCAGCGGAGGGAAGAGCGAGCGGTCCAGGCCCAGCCGTGTGATCAGCGCATCGGACCAGGTGCCCGTGCGGGCGTCGAGGAGACCGGTGGTCGACGCGTTGGTGACCTCCGCGCCCACCGTCCCCGTCAGCCAGTACACCAGCAGATCCGGCATGAGCAGCAGTGTCCGGGCCGCCGGCCACTGCGCCGTGGAGCGATGGGCGGCGAGTTGGAAGACCGTGTTGAACGGCAGGTGCTGCAGTCCGTTGGTGTCGTACAGCTGCTGCGGGGTGGAGCCGGCCAGTACCTCCTCGGCAGCGGCCGCGTTACGTCCGTCGCGATAGTGGAACGGGACTCCCAGCAGCGCTCCGTCGGAGTCCAGGAGGCCGTAGTCCACGGCCCAGGTGTCGACGCCCACCGAGGTGGGAGGACCGCCGCGCGCCGCCGCCCGCAACCCGTCCAGCATTCCCTGGTACAGGGCGAGCACATTCCAGCGGAGGCCGTCGGGGAGCCGTACCGGGGTGTTGGCGAAACGGTGCGCCTCGGTCAGTACGAGGGAGTCGGGACCGACCCTCGCAGTGATCACCCGGCCGCTGGTGGCACCGAGATCCACTGCGGCGAACACCGGGTCGAGCCGTGAAGTAGCAGACATGTCCATCTCATCCGATCCGGGCGGGACCGCGCCCCGGCCGTTCGCCGAACGGTGTGCGGGGCGCGGTGGACCGCACGTGGGGTCAGCGCAGGAAGGCCGCCGCCACACCGGCGTCGACGGGGATGTGGAGTCCTGTGGTGTGTGTCAGGTCGCCGCCGGTCAGCGCGAAGACGGCGTTGGCGACGTGCTCCGGCAGCACCTCGCGCTTGAGGAGCGTGCGCTGGGCGTAGAACTCGCCGAGCTTCTCCTCCTCGATGCCGTACGTCGCCGCGCGCTGGGCCCCCCACCCGGCCGCGAAGATCCCCGAACCGCGCACCACGCCGTCGGGGTTGATGCCGTTGACCCGGATGCCGTGTTCGCCGAGCTCGGCAGCCAGCAGCCTGACCTGGTGCGCCTGGTCGGCCTTCGTGGCCGAGTAGGCGATGTTGTTCGGACCGGCGAAGACGGCGTTCTTGGACGCGATGTAGACGATGTCACCACCGAGCCGCTGTGCCTGCATCACCCGCGCCGCCTCCCGGGAGACGAGGAAGGAACCGCGCGCCATGATGTCGTGCTGCAGGTCCCAGTCGCGGGCGGTGGTTTCCAGCAGCGGTTTGGAGATGGAGATCCCGGCGTTGTTCACGACCAGGTCCACTCCGCCGAAGGCAAGCACCGCGGCCTTGAACGCGTCGGTGATCTGATCTTCGCCGGTCACGTCGACCGTGACCGCCACCGCCTTGTCCGGCCCGCCGAGCTCCTCGGCGACCGCGGCGGCGTTCTCCGCGTTCAGATCCGCGACCACGACACAGGCGCCCTCCGCCACGAGGCGGTGCGCGATGGCCTTGCCGATGCCCGACCCCGCTCCGGTGACCAGGGCGATCCGGGTGGCCAGGGCCTTCGGAGGCGGCATCCGGCGAAGCTTCGCCTCCTCCAGCTCCCAGTACTCGATGCGGAACTTCTCGGACTCCTCGATCGGCGCGTACGACGAGACGGCCTCGGCGCCCCGCATCACGTTGATGGCGTTGAGGTAGAACTCCCCGGCGACCCGGGCCGTCTGCTTGTCCTTGCCGAAGGAGAACATCCCGACCCCCGGCACCAGCACGATCGCCGGATCCGCACCCCGCATCGCGGGCGAGCCGGGAGTGGCGTGACGCCCGTAGTACGCGCGGTACGCCTCCCGGTACTCCTGATGGAGCACCTCGAGCCGGGCGACAGCTTCGTCCAGGGGCGCGTCGGCGGGCAGGTCCAGGACGAGCGGACTGACCTTCGTACGCAGGAAATGGTCGGGGCAGGACGTACCGAGGGCGGCGAGGCGCGGGTGCTCGGCGCGCGAGAGGAAGTCCAGCACGGGGCCGGCGTCGGTGAAGTGCCCCACCTGCGGGCGGTCCGTCGACGCCAGGCCGCGGATCACCGGAGCGAGGGCGGCGGCCCGCTCCCGGCGCGCCTCTTCGCCAAGGGCCTCCAGGCCGGGGAGCACGGGCCCGAACGGCTCGGTCCTGCCATGTTCCTCGAGGAACGTCTCAGCGGTCCGGATCATCCACAGGGCGTTGCGCTCGCACTCCTCGGAGGTGTCGCCCCAGGCGGTGATGCCGTGTCCGCCCAGGACCACACCGACGGCCTGCGGGTTGGCCTCCTTGACCGCCGCGATGTCCAGGCCGAGCTGGAAGCCGGGCCGCCGCCAGCCCACCCACGCCACCTTGTCGCCGAAGCACTCCGTCGTCAGCTTCTCGCCGTCGGCCGCGCAGGCCAGCGCGATGCCCGAGTCGGGGTGCAGGTGGTCGACGTGTGCGGCGTCGACGAGGGCGTGCATGGCGGTGTCGATCGAGGGAGCGGCACCACCCTTGCCGTGGAGGCAGTAGTCGAACGCCGGGACCATCTCGTCCTCGCGTTCCACTCCCGGGTACACGTCCTTGAGAGCGCGCACGCGGTCCAGCCGGAGCACGGCGAGGCCGGCCTCGGTCAGCGTCCCGAGGTCGCCGCCCGACCCCTTCACCCAGAGGAGCTCGGTCTCGCCGCCGGTGACCGGGTCGGTCTCCGTCGCCTTGGCGGAGGTGTTGCCGCCGGCGTAGTTGGTGTTGCGGGGGTCGGAGCCGATCCGGTGGGCGCGCTCCAGGAGCGCGGCGACTTCGGCGTGCGTCGCGGACGTCATGAGGGTTCCTTCGCGGTGATGGGGCGGGCGGGTGCGCCGGAGCTGGACGTACGGTGCGGGGAAGCGGGGCTCAGGCGCCCCAGCCGGCCTGTTCTCCGCCGACCCGGTCGGCGGCGATGCGCTCCTGGTTGCCGGAGGCGAGGTAGGCGGCGAACGGGTCACGGGCCAGGCCGAGTTCCTCGCGCATGTCGGCGAGCAGCGGCCGGACGTCGGTGTTGAACGCGTCCATCAGTACGCCGTTGGCGGCCAGGACGTCACCGGACCGCTGCGCCGCGGCCAGCGCCTCGGTGTCGATGAGCAGCGCCTTCGCCGTGGCTTCCTGCACGTTGGTGACGGAGCGGATGACGGCAGGGATCTTGGCCTCGATGTTGTGGCACTGGTCGAGCATGAAATTGACGTTCGTCTCGGCCTCCAGGCCGCCGTTCTTGACCACTTCATGCATGATCCGGAACAGCTGGAACGGGTCGGCGGCCCCTGCCATCAGGTCGTCGTCGGCATAGAAGCGGGAGTTGAAGTCGAACGCGCCGAGCTTTCCCTCGCGCAGCAGGAACGCCACGATGAACTCGATGTTCGTGCCCGGCGCGTGGTGTCCGGTGTCCACGACGACCTGGGCCTTCGGGCCCAGCTTGAGGCAGTGGGCGTATGAAGTACCCCAGTCCGGGACGTCGGTGGTGTAGAACGCCGGCTCGAAGAGCTTGTACTCCAGAAGCATCCGCTGGTCGTCCCCGAGCCGTTCGTACACCTCGGCGAGGGCTTCGGCCAGGCGCCCCTGACGGCCCGCGATGTCGTCCTGGCCGGGGTAGTTGGTGCCGTCGGAGAACCACAGTTTGAGGTCGGGCGAGCCGGTGGCGTCCATGATGTCGACGCACTCGAGCAGGTGGTCGGTGGCCTTGCGCCGGACCGAGGGGTCCGGATGGGTGACCGAGCCCAGCTTGAAGTCGTCGTCCTGGAACACGTTGGAGTTGATGGCGCCGATGCGCAAGCCCAGATCCGACGCATGCCGGGTGAGCGCCGCGTAGTCCTCGACCCTGTCCCACGGGATGTGCAGCGAGACCTTCGGGGCCACCCCGGTGTACTGATGCACCTGGGCGGCGTCCGCCAGCTTCTCGAACGGGTCGCGCGGGACTCCGGGCTGGGCGAAGACCTTGAAGCGGGTCCCGGAGTTGCCGTACCCCCAGGACGGCGTCTCGATGACCTGAGACCTCAGGGCTGCCTTGACGGCCGACACATCAGACATGAACACCTCGTATGCAGAGTCATCCGGCGACCGGTCAGGATCGGGATGTGAATCGTTTCATCCGGACCGTACGCTAGGTATTCCCCATGCTGCCCGTCAAGCAGCTGGTCACGTCGTTCTTGATTTGAATCAATTCACTACCCCGGCGGAGCGTACGTCCGGCGCTTCGGATGTTGACATGTGACCAAATGGTCACCTATTTTGGACGTATGGACGCGGTCTTCAAGGCGCTGGCTGATCCGACGCGGCGCAGTCTGCTCGACGAGCTCTTCCGCAGTGACGGACAGACACTGAGTGCGTTGGAGGCGCGCTTCGAGATCACACGCTTCGCGGTGATGAAGCACCTGAGGCTGCTGGAGGCGGCGGGTCTGGTGGTCACCAGACGACGGGGCCGGGAAAAGCTGCACTTCCTCAACCCGGTGCCCATCCGGCTCATCCACGACCGGTGGGTGAGCAAGTACGCGGAACCCTGGGCCGCGGGGCTCAGCGGCCTCAAGAGCCGACTGGAGAATCCGATGGAGAAGGTCTTCGAGATCTACATCCGCACCACCCCCGAACGCCTCTGGGAGGCGATCACGGACCCCGAGATCAGAAGCACGTACAACTTCGGTGCCCGCGTCACCTCCGACTGGACACCGGGCTCGCGCTTCGAGATGAGCGCTCCGGGGGCCGGCGGCCCGCTCGGAGAGGGCCGGAATCTGGAGGTCGACCCGCCACGCAGACTGGTCCAGAGCATGGTGGCGCTCTGGAGCGACGACGTGAAGAGCGAGGGGGAGACCCGCGTGACGTGGGAGATCGAGCCGGTCGGCGACTCCTGCCGCCTGACGGTCACCCACGACGAACTGCGCGAGGGCGCCAACGACCAGCTGTACGGCGGCTGGCCGATGATCCTTTCCGGCCTCAAGACCTGGCTCGAGACCGGCGAGCTCCTGACGACACCGGGCTCGCTCATGTACGGCAGCCGGTAACCACCGCCGGGGCCGTGGTGGGTGATCCCCGTCGCGCACAGGCGGATCACCCACCACGGCACCCGTGCGTCCGCCGGGCGGATCCGTCAGCGGTCCGAAGCGCTCAGGCTCGGCTGCAGCGCCCGTACGACAGCGAAGAGACGTTCCTCGTTCCCCGCAAATCCCGCGCTGCGCAGAGCCTCGTCCGCTTCCTCGATCGGGGAAGCGAGCAACGGCATGTACAGAGGGGCGTCGGACGGGTCCGCCAGCGCGGCGCGCGTCGCCTCCAGTAGACGGACGTACGCCTTGGCCGCGGCGATCTCGTCATTGCGCATGTCAGCATCTCCCGCTCAGAGGTGTCGGACCGTCAAGCATCCCCCACGGGTCTGACAACGCACCTTCGCGCGTGCGGGAGACCTGTTCAGTCCTGCTCCCTCCGCGAAGCGGCAGCCGGTGCTTCGACCTCCAGGAAGCGCCGTCGGCGTGGTCCCCGGTACAGAAGAGCCGTCCAGCCCAGCCGCCGCAACACCGTCACGCACCCGGCCAGGGCCTCCTCCTCCCCATGAGCCGCTCCGCCCCCGGGCGGACCGACCCACTCGACGCGTACGGAACCCGGAGCCTCGCCCGCGCACACGCGGTAGCCCGTGGCGGTCCGCTCCCCGGAGGGGCCGACCGCGGAGGCGGATATCCCGGCGGCCTCCAGTGCCAGCGCCACGGCCCGCACCGGCCGGTGCACCTCCCATGGCGCGGGTGCGCATCCCGGGTCCCCCAGGCCCGCATGCATGAGCCGCCTGATCTGCAACAGCCCTTCGAACGCGGTCCGCACCACCGCCTCGCGCCCGCCCTGAGGCCCGGTCACCGCCGGTCCGTCCCCCGTCGCCGGCTCGAACCCGCCCTCCTGCGACGTGTCCACGAACCGCCTCCTCCGTCAGCACTCCGCCCACTGCGCTGTCAGTGTGCGCCCGCCCACTGACAGCGGGCGGGCGCGACCCGACCCGGACGGCCGATAAGCTCTTCCCACCCGCACGCACCGGAGGAAGCGCACACGTGCCCGACAACGATCCGACCGCCGCACCCGTCACCGGCCGGGCCGCTCTGCGCGCCGACTGCGCGAACTGCTTCGGGCTGTGCTGCGTGGCCCTGACGCTTACCGCGTCGGCCGACTTCGCGATCAACAAGGACGCGGGCGAACCCTGCCGCAACCTACGGGACGACTTCCGCTGTGGCATACACGCCCGGCTGCGGCCGGCCGGCTTCTCCGGTTGCACGGTGTACGACTGCTTCGGAGCCGGCCAGAAGGTCTCCCAGGAGACCTACGGCGGCAGGGACTGGAAGCGCGCACCGGACACCGCCCCGCAGATGTTCCAGGTCTTCCCGGTGATGCGGCGGCTCCACGAACTCCTCTGGTACCTCACCGAAGCACTCGCTCTGCCCGCCGCCGAGCCTGTGCACGGGGAGCTCCGCGCCGCCTTCGAAGCCACCGAACGCCTCACGCACGGCAGTGCCGAGGACCTCGCCGAGCTGGACGTCTCCGCGCACCGCGAGAAGGTCGCCGCGCTGCTGCAGAGGGCGGGCGAACTCGTGCGAAGCACCGGTCCGCGGGGGAACAGGCGTGACAAGCGCATCCGCCGGGGTGCCGATCTCATCGGCGCCCGTCTCCAAGGCGCCGACCTGCGGGGCGCCGACCTCCGCGGGGCCTACCTCATCGCGGCAGACCTGCGCGGCGCCGACCTGCGTGGTGCCGACCTCATCGGCGCGGACTTCCGCGACGCCGACCTGTCGGACGCCGACCTCACCGGAACCCTTTTCGTCACCCAGTCCCAGCTGAACGCGGCGAAGGGCAACGCTGCCACACGGCTGCCGAGGTCCCTCGGCCGACCCACCCACTGGTCCATGACCCCTGACGGACCCTGACGGACCCTGACGGAGCGCCTGTCGGCGTCTTCTGCTCCTGCGTGTCCGGACCCGGCCCGCATACGCCGGTGGCGTGCGGTTGCCTGGACATCGGCTCCTTCGCCGTTCCACCGCAGATCGCTGGCCGCGAGCGATCCGATCACCTCGAAGACCGGTTCGTGAGGAGTTCTCGGAGGCTACCCGCCCTCCTGCTCCAGTGCGGCCTTGAGGCGCTGAAGAGTCGTGCGGATGTTGCCGCGCTGGAACTCGGCGAATGTGTGCCCACGCGTCGCGACCCGGTCGAACGCGTTCGCGAGGACATCGGGCCACGACCGCCGGTTGTCGGTCCACGTCTCCGTCACCCGTGTGCAACCGTCGACCGCCTCGAAGCGGTACTCCCACAGGGCGATCGCGCCGGGCAGCCAAGGCCGCCGGGCGCCGATCGCGTGCACGCGGAAGGCGAACCGTTCACCCGGGTCGGCGGCGGTCACCGTGCACCTCGTCGTCCAGCGGAACGAACCGCGCCTGTTACGGCCTTCGAAGACCATGCCCACATGGGCGTCCCGCCGGCCGCCGAGTACACGCGCACCCCGGTTCTCCGGGCTCCAGCGCCCCATGGCCGTAGGGTCGCTGAGCTGTTCGTACACGGCCGTGGGGGCTGCCTTGATCAGGATGCTGTCCGACACGGACATGGTGCGGCGCATGAGGCTCCTTGTGCACGGTCGGCCGGGCGCCTGACGGAAGCCGGTCGGGCCTGTGCGAACGGTTGGCGTTCCACAGTGTGGCCCATCCCGCGCGACCCCCGGACGGCGGGATCTCGGCTGCGGCCCGGTGCACCCGGCGCACAAGCGTTCTGATTCTGGTGAATCGGTTCTGCGGTCGGCCGTCGGATGGGAACGTCCCAGGTGGGCACCTATGGGGAGAGAAGCGGAATCACAGCGCCCCCTCGGAGGTGGTGGCCGTGCTGCACGGCGTCGATGTGAGCTCCCATCAGACGGACTTCGATACGGACGGCCTGGACTTCGTCTTCGTCAAGGCCACCGAAGGCCGCTCGTACGTCAATCCACGACTCGAAGGACAAGTCGCCCGGGCCAGGGAAGCCGGATGCGTGGTCGGCTTCTACCACTTCCTGTGGCCGGGACACGCGAAGGAGCAGGCGGCCTACTTCGTCGCCCGGACGCCGGAGAAGCCGGGCGATCTCCTCGCCGCCGACTGGGAACAGACCGGTGAGGGCACGCACGCCGGCAGCAAGGACAAGGACCGCTTCATCCGGGAGGTGAAACGGCTGAGGCCGCATCACCGCGTTCTCCTCTACTGCAACCGCTCCTTCTGGCGCACCCACGACACGAGCGCCTACGCGGGCGACGGACTCTGGATCGCCGACCACGTGCCGGCCGGAAAGCCGCGGATCGAGGCCTCCTGGCGCGTGCACCAGTACACCGACAGTCCGCTCGACAAGAACGTCGCCGACTTCCCTTCGCGGCAGGCGTTGCGCTCCTGGGCCGGCGGCTGAGAAGTCACGTCAACACGGGCGTCTTCACCATCGGCCAATGGAGTGTCCTTTGCCAACCACTGGTGGAGTACCGACGGGGATGTCGCGCGGTACCGCTGAAGGGGGTCCATCCTGGTCGCCGAGTTCACATCCGGCCGTCGACCGAAGGAGTGCCGCAGTGACGACGAGGGGCCCCTCAGCATCGGCGGAAGCCGATCCCGCCTACCAGGACGAGCTGCCCGTCCGGAGTCTCCGGCCGGGTGCCCTGGTCATCAAGTGGCTGACCACCACCGACCACAAGACGATCGGCACGCTGTACCTGGCCACCTCGTTCCTGTTCTTCCTCATCGGTGGAGTCCTGGCGCTCGTGATGCGCGCCGAGCTGGCCCGCCCCGGTATTCAGATCGTGTCGAACGAGCAGTACAACCAGGCGTTCACGATGCACGGCACGGTCATGCTGCTGATGTTCGCGACGCCGCTGTTCGCCGGCTTCGCGAACTGGATCATGCCGCTGCAGATCGGCGCGCCCGACGTGGCGTTCCCGCGGCTGAACATGCTTGCCTACTGGCTGTACCTCTTCGGCTCGCTCATCGCCGTCTCCGGCTTCCTCACCCCGCAGGGTGCGGCCGACTTCGGGTGGTTCGCCTACACCCCGCTGTCGGACGTGATCCGGACGCCAGGTGCCGGGGCCAACCTGTGGGTGATGGGTCTGGCCTTCTCCGGCTTCGGTACGATCCTCGGCTCGGTCAACTTCATCACCACGATCATCTGCATGCGCGCCCCCGGCATGACGATGTTCCGTATGCCGATCTTCACGTGGAACGTCCTGCTGACCGGTGTGCTGGTCCTGCTGGCCTTCCCCGTCCTGGCCGCCGCGCTCCTCGCGCTGATGGCCGACCGTAAATTCGGCGCGCACATCTTCGACCCGGCCAACGGTGGTGCGTTGCTGTGGCAACACCTCTTCTGGTTCTTCGGCCATCCAGAGGTGTACATCATCGCCCTGCCGTTCTTCGGCATCGTCTCCGAGATCATTCCGGTGTTCAGCCGGAAGCCGATTTTCGGATACGTCGGCCTGATCAGCGCGACGATCGCCATCGCCGGCCTTTCCGCGACGGTGTGGGCGCACCACATGTACGTCACGGGCGGTGTGCTGTTGCCGTTCTTCTCGTTCATGACCTTCCTGATCGCGGTACCGACCGGTGTGAAGTTCTTCAACTGGATCGGCACGATGTGGAAGGGGTCGCTTTCCTTCGAGACACCGATGCTCTGGTCGATCGGCTTTCTCGTGACCTTCCTCTTCGGTGGTCTGACCGGCGTGATCCTGGCCTCGCCGCCGCTGGACTTCCACGTCTCCGACTCGTATTTCGTCGTCGCGCACTTCCACTACGTCGTCTTCGGTACCGTGGTCTTCGCGATGTTCGCCGGATTCCATTTCTGGTGGCCGAAATTCACCGGCAAGATGCTGGACGAGCGCCTCGGGAAGATGACGTTCTGGACGCTGTTCGTCGGCTTCCACGGCACGTTCCTGGTGCAGCACTGGCTCGGAGCCGAGGGCATGCCGCGTCGTTACGCGGACTACCTCGCCGCCGACGGCTTCACCGCGCTCAACACGATCTCCACGATCGCCTCCTTCCTGTTGGGTCTGTCCATGCTCCCCTTCCTGTACAACGTCTGGAAGACGGCCAAGTACGGCGAGAAGATCGAGGTCGACGACCCGTGGGGCTACGGCCGTTCGCTCGAATGGGCCACCACCTGCCCGCCGCCGCGGCACAACTTCCTCAGCCTGCCGCGGATCCGTTCGGAATCCCCGGCGTTCGACCTGCACCACCCCTCGGTGCGAGCCCTCGAGGAGATGGCGACCCGCCCCGACGAGTCCGTCACGGTGGCGCCGGGCGACAAGCAGACCTGAGGGTTCGCACCGACGACCCGATGACAGGAACGACCCGACGAGAGGAGGACGGCGTGAAGCGGGACGAGGAGAGCGCCCGGGGCCTGGCCCAGGTGGAGGGCTACCTGCTCTGGAACGCCGAGGTCGAGGAGGCCCGCCGTCAGGCAGGCCTCTTCACCGCACAACTGCCGTGGCTCACCACGGCCCAGCGTGAGGACGTCGAACGTGTATACGTGGCGGATAGGGTGGTCGTCTGCCGGGAATCCCTCACGAGGATCGTGGGCCGGGCCGCCGAACTCCGGGGTGAGTACACCGCACGGTACGAGCGTCTGCGGGCCCGCTGCGTGGCCGCGTCCGTCATGGCCGTGGCCGCGGCGAGCGGCGCCTGCGCGGCGGTGACACTGATCAGCCGGTGACCCGCGCGGCCTCATGACACGGCTGACCTGTGTGACTCACCGCCCGGTGGAACGGGCGTCCCGAGCGCTCCGGACGCCCGGACCATGTACCGGCACCGGTGGTGCCCAAACCGTCCGCCTCAGTGCCGGACCAGGCAGAACGGATGGCCGGCGGGGTCCGCGTAGACGCGCCAGCTCCGTCCGGCCGGGCCTGCGTCCAGCAAGGTGGCGCCGAGAGCGAGCACCTGCTCGTGGGCGCGGCCCAGATCGGAGACGGCGAAGTCCGTGTGGAAATGCTGCGGGCGCTCGGGGTCCGGCCACCGCGGAGGCCGGTAGTCCTCGACCCGCTGGAAGGCGAGGACGAATCCGGCCGGGGTGTGAACGGTCGCCCAGCCAGCGCCGAGAGCCCACCGACGGTCGGGCTGATCGACTGTTCCACCGAGGACGGCCGCGTAGAAGGGCGGCCAGCAGCGCCGGATCAGGGCTGTCCAGCACCACGCACTGCAGTTCGGCGATCATGCGGCGCATCCTACGAGGCCGCGGCCGCGCCTGGCTGGCCGATTTCCCGCAGCGCCGGCACGAGACCGTGCGACCGCAGTGTGCCGGACCGGACGCGCGGCCGGCTGCGGGAGGAGGCGTTCTCCCTCCGCTGCATCCTCATCCACATGATCGAGGAGGCGTGCCCGCAACGGTCACGCCGCTCCGTCCAGGTGACGGACCGACAGGAGGACCGGCGAGTGGCGGAGGCTCCCTTGCGAGCGCGCCGGGTTCACGACGGGGGCGGGCCTACGATCACCCCGGCCCGGTCAGGTGCCGAACGGACCCGGTCGAGCTCCGAGAGATGGGCGGCGAGCTGTTCGGCATGGGACGGCGGCAGTCCACAGGACGGCTCCGCCAGTTGCACCGCACACGCGGTCGTCGTGTCGATGAGCCGCTCCACGGCGCTCACGACCTCCTCGGACCCGGCGGAGTGCCGTGCCACCGACGGCAGTTCGGCGGCGGAGAGCTCGATGGCCGAACGAGCCACCGCGAGCGACCGGTACGCGTCGCGTCGTAGTGTCCCGCGGGCCGTGTGGTCCCCCGGGGCTTCCAGGACGTGCCCCAGGTAGCGGTGCGCCGCTCCCACCGCCGTGTCGACGGCGGCCCGTACGGAGTGCCCCCGCCGCCCGGGCAGCGGCAGGTGGCCGACGAGCAGCACCGTCGCGCAGGCGAGGAGGGACTCCACGACCCGCTCCCAGGAGGCGGAGGGTTCACCGCCGAGCCGTACGAGGGACAGCACCAGCACGGTGACCACCGCCGTCTGCGCCGCGAAGTGACGTGTGGCCACCGGCAGCAGCGCGCCGCACACCGCCACCACCGCGACCAGTGCGAGCGGACCGGACAGCAGCAGCGCCAGTGCGGCGAAGACCCCGGCCCCCACCACGGTTCCCACGGCTCTGCACAGCACGCGTGAGGCCAGCGGACCCAGGTCCGGCTTGACGAGGAACACCGTGGTGGCGGGCAGCCAGTACCAATGCTCGTGATGCAGCGCCTGCGCCACGGCCGTACTCGTGACACAGCACGTGGCCACCCGCAGACCGTACTCACGGCCCGCGGCACTCCACGCCCGGCTTGCGGCAGAGGCGTACCGCAACGCCTTCCCCGCCCTCGGCGACACGTCCCCGGCGCGGTCGGCGCGGTCGAAGACCGCCGCGGCCCCCAGCAGGGCATCGTCCAGAGCACGCAGTCCCGCGTCCGTCCGAGCGGGGGCCGGGAGCCTCCCGCAGGGCTTTCCGGAGCGCACCGCGTCCGCCAGCCTGCGTGGGCCCTCCGTGATGCGGGCGGGCAGCGGCATCCCGGCCCAGGCCAGTGCGGTCGCGGCCTCGGCCAGCGGCAACGCCGCCGCATACCGGGCATGCAGCCGCCGTTCGGCAGCGGTACTCGCGTGGCGCCGCAGCCGCGGTCCCGCCAGCGCGTCCTGCGCGTGATCGAGGGCCGCGCTCAGGGCCGCCCGTTCGGCCCGGGCATGCGGGCCGCCGGTCGCCCGCAGCAGCCGGGCCACCGCCTCGTACATCGCGGCGACCGCTTCCCGTTCTCCGTCGAGGCGGTACGGCCCGTCGCCGAGCCGGCCCGGTGACGGGACGGCGAGCCGGAGCAGGAGCAGCCAGCCCGCACCGGACAGGTACAGCAGTGCGCGCAGAGGACCCGGTTCCGGCAACGGCATGCCGGCTCCGATCACGGCCGCCACCAGCAACTGCGTCCCGCAGGCCGACGCGACGGGGCCCGTCGAGCTGAGCGCGCCCGCCACCAGCCCCAGGAGCCCGAACACGAGCGGCAGGGCAACCAGCGACCGTCCGGCGCCCGCGGCCGCCGCGATCGACGTGCCGAGCAGCAGTCCGGACGCACCCGCCACAGCCGGGACGCCGAGACGGGTGACCGAGGCCCGGCGGCTGCCGGGCCGGTCGTTGATCCCGGCCAGCATCGCGCCCAGCGCGGCGGGCACCCCGGCGGTCGGCCGCTCGGCGAGCACGGCCACGAGCATCGGCACGCACGCCGGCGCCCCGCGCAGGACGGCGTTCCACGGGAGCGGCCCGCGCTGGGTCCGCAACACATGACCGAGCCACGGGGGCAGGGGAGGAAGAGGGGGAGTCACACCGGGTTCCTGTTCGCGCGGGGGAAGGTGTCGTCTCGCCGGCGGACACCTTCGGCCTGGGCACGGGGCCAGCGTAGAACCCCGGTGTGGAGGTGGTGCTACCTGACCGTTTCCGGAATGTGTCGGCCGGCCGTGCGACCGGCCTGCGGTGTCACAGAGCGGCGCCGAAGGCCTGGGTCCAGACCGGGCCGGAGGGCGACTCCTGCCTGCCGATACCGATCTCCTCGAACGCGCAGTTGAGGATGTTCGCCCGGTGACCAGGGCTGTTCATCCAGGCGTCCATCACCGAGGCGGCTGTGGTCTGGCCCTTCGCGATGTTCTCGCCGTACGTGCTCCACCGGTAGCCGGCCGCGGTGATGCGGTCGCCGGGGTCCGTACCGTCCGGAGATGTGTGGGAGAAGTAGTCCCGCGCGACCATGTCGGCGGAGTGGCGCGACGCGGCCGTGGCCAGCGCGCCGCTGGTGCCCACAGGCTCGCATCCCGCCTTCGCCCGCTCGGCGTTGACGAGCCGCACGACCTCCTCGTCCGTCGGTGAGGACGCCGTCGACGGTGCCGGGGACGCGGGCCCGGGTGCCGGGGCGGCAGGGGGCGCGGGGGTGGGTGTGCGCGGCCTCGGCACCGTGCCCCGCGTCGGCGACGCGCTCCGGCTCCTGGCGGCGGACGGCGACGGGGACGCCGAGGCGGACGACCGAGGGGCCGACGAGGGAGGAACCGGGGTACGAACCGGCGGGGGGACCGGAGCCGTCGTGGGGGCCGCCGGCCCTCCGGCGGCCGTCGACCGTTCCTCGTTCCCGCCGTCCGTGTACAGGTGCACCGCGCCACCGCCGCCACCCAGCGCCGCGACCGCCAGCACTCCCGCCACCACGGTGGTACGACGGCGCCGCCGGGCCTCCCCCCGACGGCGCTCGGCGCGTCCGGGAGCTGCAGAGCGACCCACCCCGGCCACGGATATCGCGTCTGCCCGCCCGGCGGCCGACGCCGCCACGGGAACGAGGGCCAGGCCCACCAGCAGGCTCTCGGCAGGGACCAGGCCGGAGCGGTACCCCGAGCAGACCGTGCAACCACGCGCGTGACGGGACAGCCGCTTGCGCCAGAGAGCGGACGGTGTCCCGTCCCACTGGGTGGTGAGGTCCTCCAGCAGGACGCACCGCGGGTGCGCCGCCAGCGCGCGCACGACCACTCTGGCCGCCTCCAGCTGTGCCTTCATCCGCTGCACACGTACCGCGGTGTGCTGGGCGGTCAGCTCGAGAGCGCAGGTGACCTCGGCCCGCGTGAGTTCTCCGGCCGTCTCCAGCCACCACAGCGACAGCAGCGCGCGGTCGTCCTCGTCCAGCCACCGGGTGGCCTCGGCGACCTCCCGCCGCTGCCCGGTCAGGCCGAGGCGCAGGAGAGTCAGCTCGACGAAATCCGCCCTGTGATCGACGACGTCGTGCGCCTCGTGCATCCGGATCGTGGACATCTCACCCGACCCACGCTCACGCCAGTGCTCCCGCAACTGGTTCATGGTGATGGCCACGAACCACGACCGGAAGCTTCCCGGCGTGCGCAGGGCGGGCAGGCCGCGAAGCATGCGCAGCACACTCTCCTGGACCACGTCGTCGACATCCGCGTGCCCGTCCAGCGCACGGCCGACGATGTTGTACACGAGGGGCAGATACGACGCCACAAGCCGGTCCTGGGCCCGCTGGTCACCTTTCTGAGCCGCCTTGACCAACGTCGTCTCGCGTGCCTCGCCCATGGTGCGCCCACTCTTCCGGGATCCTGTTCCGTCACTTCCCACACTCGGGAGACGCTGTGCGGCGGGGACGATAACAGGAAACCGGCTGCGGGCTCACGAGACGTGCCCCGGGCCTGCGGCAGGAGGCGTGCGCGGGCACCTGGGGGTCGTCCCCCGCTCTCGGGGGCCGTGTCAGGCCCGGCGGCGGCCGAGGACCTGCCGCCGGGCCTGACACGCGGAACAGGTGACGGACCGAGCCCGGCCGGGCTGCCGACCGGCGGACCTCGCGGTCAGCCGCGCGGCGGGTCGTCCGGGTTCCGGTCCTGGCCGAGCTGCTGGTGGAGCTTGTCCTGGCCGGTGTCGACGTGCTTGCTGTACTTTCCCTGCGTCCGGTCGTCGACCATGTCGCCGGTCTTGTCGACACCCTTCCCTGCCTGGTCCTCGTGGCCCTTCAGCATCTTCTTGATCTTGTCCATGGCGGACATGACGGATCCTCCTCCGCTCGGCGTCCCCCCTGTCCAGGGTCTCCGCACACGCCGCGCACCGCATCCGCGAACGCCGGCCTGCGGTCCCGCGGCGCGCGGGACGTGTGAAGGGCGCTCCGGTGGGCAGATACCGGGTGACCATGTGGAGGTGGTGGCCGTGGGCCGCATCCAGATCGTCCGCCGTCCGCAGCCCCCCGCGGGGCCACCCCCGCCGGATCTGCGTACACCGTCCGGACGCGTACTCCCGTACTGACCCCCGTCTGCCTCCCGGTCGCTCCGGCGGCGTGGGGGGCCGGATGTCCGAGGTCTCCGTCATGAACGATTCCCGGCAGCCACCGAGCGGCCGTCTCCGTACGGACCGGCCGCACTCCGCCCGTGTCTGGAACTACCTCCTCGGTGGCAAGGACAGCTATCCGGCCGACGCCGAGGCCGGCGAAACGATCCTTCGGGTCTTCCCCGACATCGCGCACATCGCACGCGACCAGCGGGCCTTCCTCGCCCGCGCGGTCGGCTTCCTGACCGGCGAGGCGGGCATCCGGCAGTTCCTCGACATCGGGACGGGACTTCCCACGGCCGACAACACCCACGAGGTCGCCCAGACGCTGGCCCCGGAGTCCCGCATCGTCTACGTCGACAACGACCCCCTCGTGCTGACCCACGCCCGTGCGCTGCTGACCAGTACCCCCGAGGGTGCCTGCGCCTACATCGACGCGGATGTGCGCGACACCGCCCACATCCTCGACGAGGCCTCCCGGACCCTCGACCTCTCCCGGCCCGTCGGCCTGATGATGCTGGGGATCATGGGACAGCTCCCGGACGAGGACGACCCCTGGGCCGTCACCGCCCGGCTGGTGGAGGCTCTCGCACCCGGCAGCCATCTGGTCCTTGCCGACGGCATCGACACCAGCGAGACCCTGAACGCGGCGATCGCGGCGTACAACGCGCAGTCCGCGAGCTCGTACCACCTGCGCAGTCCCGCACGGATCGCCGACTTCTTCGCCGGGCTGGAGGTCGTGGAGCCCGGCGTCGTCCTGACAGCGGCCTGGCGTCCCGAACCCCGGCAGGGGGAGCGGCAGTCCTCACCGAGTCCCGCCGTCAGTGGCGTGGGCCGCAAGGTCTGACCCGGCGCAGGCGCGGGCCCGCGCACGGGCGGGCGTAAGATTCGGACGCATGATCGATCAATCGGGGCGCGTCCCGTCCGCCCGGCGGACGAACTGGGCCGGCAACATCGCGTTCGGCGCACGGCACCTGCACACACCCGCGTCGGTGGCCGAACTCCAGGACATCGTGGCCGCCGGCACCGCGGTGCGGGCGCTCGGCACCGGCCACTCCTTCAACACCGTCGCCGATACGAGCGGCGACCTCGTTTCGGTGGCAGGGCTGCCCCGCTCCATCGAGATCGACCGCGAAACCGCGACCGCGACGGTCGGCGCGGGGCTGCGCTTCGGTGAGCTGACCGGCACCCTGCACCGGAGCGGGTTCGCGCTGCACAACCTGGGCTCGCTGCCCCACATCTCGGTCGCCGGTGCCTGCGCGACCGGCACCCACGGATCAGGCGTCGGCAACCGCTCCCTGGCCGGGGCCGTCCGGGCGCTGGAACTCGTCACCGCGGACGGCGGCCTGGTGACCCTGGAGCGCGGCGACGACGACTTCGCCGGGGCGGTGGTGTCCCTGGGCGCGCTCGGAGTGGTGACGCGCCTGACCCTGGACCTCGTGCCGGCGTTCGACGTACAGCAGTGGGTCTACGAGGGGCTTCCGCGGGAGGAACTTCTCGGCAGGTTCGACGAGGTGGTGTCCGAGGCCTACAGCGTGAGCCTGTTCACCAGCTGGCGGGACGATCCGGTCGACCAGGTGTGGCTCAAACGACGGGTCGCGGCCGACGGCCCGCTCGTCGCGCCTCGGCGCTGGCTGGGTGCGACGCTCGCGAACGGGCCGAGGCACCCCGTCCCGGGCATGCCGGCCGGTCACTGCACACAGCAGCAGGGCGATGCCGGCCCGTGGCACGCCCGGCTTCCCCACTTCCGCCTCGAATTCACCCCGAGCAACGGCGAGGAACTGCAGTCGGAGTACTTCGTGGCCCGGCGCGACGCCGTCGCGGCCTACGAGGCGCTGGAACGGATCCGGGGAAGCATCGCGCCGCTGCTCCAGATCTGCGAGATCCGCACCGTGGCCGCCGACGACCTCTGGCTCAGTCCGGCCCAGGGCGGCGACGCCGTGGCCTTCCACTTCACCTGGGTGCCGGACACGGCGGCGGTCACGCCCGTTCTCGGGGAGATCGAGGAAGCTCTGGCGCCCTTCGGCGCCAGGCCGCACTGGGGCAAGGTGTTCACCACGGAGCCCGGCCGGCTGCGCGAGCTGTACCACCACTACGCGGACTTCGAGGCCCTGATGACCCGCTTCGACCCCGCCGGCACCTTCCGCAACGACTTCCTCGCCCGCCACTTCCCGCGTGCCGGCGGCGGACAGGCCGGCTGAGGGGCTCGGCGTTCAGACCGGGCCGCCTTCGTTCCGGGGCTCGGCGGGCCAGTCCCGCGGCGCCGGACGCGGCGCGAGCTCCTCCACCAGGGCGGCCAGTTCCTCGCACGCCAGCTTCGTCTCGCGGCGGATGTTGTTGTGCTCGGTGACGATCGCGGCCAGCAGAAGGGCGGTGAGTGCCACACAACCGTTGAGGACGGTCAGGTTGAGCATGACCTCGAGCACGGTGTGATCGGCGAACGCTCCCGCCCGGTCGGTTCCCGCGACGATCGCCATCACGGACATCAGCAGGGCGCAGGGCGCACTCCCCGCCAGCTGGAAGCGCAGGGCGGCCCAGATCAGGACCGGGAAGAGCAGGTAGACCATGGACAGGGGGCTTCTCGTCGCGACGACGGTCGTTCCCACCGCGACGACCGCCAGCGCGAGCGCCTCCGCCCACCGGTCCTCCCGCCGGGGCATCCGGGCCGTACGCAGGACGAGCAGCAGCGGGGTGACCGTGAGCACGCCCATGGCGTCCCCGGCCCACCAGGCCGACCAGACCGGCCAGAACTGTTCGGCGGGCAGGTCACCGCTCAGCGCCTGGATCCCGGCGCCGACGGTGGCACTGATGACCATGCCCCCCATGGCTCCGAGGAACACCAGCAGGACACCGTCGCGCAGGCGGTCCAGTTCCCTGCGAAACCCCACTGCCCGCAGCGCGAGGAAGGAGCACAGGGGGGCAAGGGTGCTTCCCGCCGCGATGCCGACACCCCCGAGTGTGAGGTCGCCACTGATCGAGACGACCATGAGCAGGGCACCGAGCGCGATGGCGGGCAGGACCCGTACACCCAGGTACAGCAACGAGGCCAGGGCGATACCGGTGGGCGGCCACAGCGGGGTGACGACCGAGTCCTCCACGCCCACCTGCCGGAGCAGGCCGAGGCGCCCGGAGCCGAAGTAGACAGCGGTGATCGCGAGCATCTGCAGAACGAGCAGGACTCGGCGTCTGGTTTCATCGCTGCGGATCACGCATCTCATCAGACACCGCGCATGGCGGCGGGTGGCCGTGACACGCGGCAGGACGCCCGTGTCACGCGGGGCCGGTGGCGAGGGCCGCTTCGTGGCGCAGGACCAGGACGGCGGCGTCGTCCTCGTGACCGGTGAACACCGCGGCTTCGAGCAGTCTGTCCGCCAGCTCCTCGGCGGAGTCACCGACGTGGGAGCTCAGCAGACGCCTGACGCGGTCGAGTCCGTCGCCGATCGGCAGCGAGGGCCCCTCGATCACTCCGTCCGTGAGCAGCACGAACGCGCCGTCGTCCGCGAGCGTGCGCCGGGTCACGGGGTAGTGCTGGCGGGACTCGATGCCCAGGGGGAGGCCCCCGGCATCCGCGGTGACTCCCGACCGGCCGCCCGCAGTTGCCCACACGCACGCGACGTGCCCGGCCCTGGCGCTCTCGAACTCCCGGGTGCGCGGATCCAGACGGAAGAACGAGCAGGTCGCGAAGAGGGTCGAGTCCATGGAGAGGATCAGGTCGTTCGTGCGACCCATCACCTCACCGGGATCCGCCACCGTACTCGCGACGGCCCGCATGGCGATCCGTATCTGCCCCATGAAGGCGGCGGCCTCGACGTCGTGCCCCTGGACGTCCCCGACGGCCAGGCCGAGCGCCCCGTCGGGCAGCAGGAAGCCGTCGTACCAGTCGCCGCCGATGTCGAGTCCGTCGCGCGCGGGTGCGTAGCGGGCGGCGGTCTTCAGCCCCGGGAACGTCGGCAGTGTGGCGGGCAGCATCTTGCGCTGCAGCGCCTGGGCCAGTTCGACCCGGGCCTGATGCACTCCCACTTCCTGCCGCGCACGGGCCGTCAGGTGCTGCAGTGTGCTGAGCAGGTCCTCGGCGCTCGCCGATCGGGGAGTTCGACGCCGGTTCATGGGCCGCTCCGCGTTGCCTTAGTTCCCTGCATCCTATTTCGGCGGCCGGAGTCCTGCGAGCGCTGCGCCGTCCCACGGAACCGGCGCGACCCGGGACGGACGGGGGGTGCTCCCGGGTGCGATCAGCCGGCCTGGCTCAGGGAAGCCGTGAGCCGCCCGAGAGTCTCCTGCAGCGCCAGGACCTCCTCGACCGACAGACCCGTGGCCGCCAGGATCGTCCGCGGGACGGGTAGCGCGCGTTCCCGCAGCCCGGCTCCGGCGTCCGTGAGGTGCACCACGACCGACCGCTCGTCCCGCGCACTGCGCTCCCGCCTGACCAGCCCGGCCACCTCCAGCCGCTTGAGCAGGGGGGAGAGTGTTCCGGAGTCCAGGTGGAGGCGTTCGCCGATCGACCTCACCGGCAGGGGGCCGTGCTCCCACAGGACCATCATCGCGAGGTACTGCGGATAGGTCAGGCCGAGTTCCTTGAGCGCCTCCCGGTAGACGCCGCCGAAGGCCCGTGAGGCCGCCTGGAGTGAGAAGCAGACCTGGTGGTCCAGGCGCAGCAGTTCGCCGTCCGGCAGGCCGGTCAGCTCGGGGGAGGCGGGCGGCGGTGAGGTCATGGGCCCAGGGTAACGCGCCACGCCACTTAGTTGTGCGCAATTCAGTTGTGTGCAACTCTTTGGGGGTGACCGGCCCGCGGTCATCACCTCATGAGAGAAGGTCATTCCATGGACGCGCTGTACACCGCTGCCGCCACCGCGAACGGACGCGAGGGCCGGGCAGTGAGCTCGGACGGCCGGATCGACCTCGCGCTCGCCCTTCCGCCGGCTCTCGGGGGCAACGGCGAGGGCACGAACCCCGAGCAGCTCTTCGCCGCCGGATACGCCGCCTGCTTCGCCAGCGCGATGAGCTCGGTCGGCCGTGAGATGAAGCTCGACACCAAGGACGTCGCCGTGACGGCCGAGGTCTCGATAGGCAAGGACGACACGGGGTTCGGTCTGGCGGTCGTGATGCGTGTCGAACTGCCCGAGGCGCTCGAGGGGGAGACCGGCCGCCGCCTGGTCGAGGCGACCCACGCCTACTGCCCCTACTCCAAGGCCACGCGCGGCAACATCGACGTCGAGCTCGTCATCGAGTAGCGGGTCCCGGTTCCCCCTCGGCCGTAGGCCGAGGGGGAACGCGCAGGGCAGGGGAGACAGGAGTCGAACCTGCGGCATCCGGTTTTGGAGACCGGCGCTCTGGCCTCTGAGCTACACCCCTTCGGTGCCCTCACCCTGCCGTACGCCGCAGCCTCCCCACAACGGGTTTTGTGGGTCCTCCGGCTCGGTCTCCCCGGCCCTCCCTGCGCCGGGCCGACGGCGACCGCGTAGACTCGGCCGCCGTTTCCGCCGACCGGCGGGCACCAACCGACGAAGAGGCAGTCGACGTGAGTTTCACAGACAGGACCGAGGCGCCGATCTACGCCGGCCTCGTCGAGGAGCAGGGCGACGTACCGGCCGAGGTGCGGCGGGTGGCGGAGGAGACCCTGCGAGAGGTGGACCGCGCCCTCGACTTCGGCGCGGTGCGCATGCCCACGGCACTCCGGTAGCGCGGCCGAAGACCCCTGCCCGGGGCCGCAGGCTGCCCGCATCACCCTTGCCACCCGTTCGGAGGACCGCGTGATCATCAGCCTGCGCAATTCGGCGACCGTCCTGTTCCAGGGGGACAGCATCACCGAGGTGGGCCGTCTGTCGGACCCCGGCAGCCCCTTGGGCCAGGGTTACGTCCGGTTGGCGGCCGACCTCGTCCGCACCGCGCGCCCGGACGGTGACATCACGTTCGTCAACCGGGCAGTGGGCGGCGACCGGGTGTCGGACCTGCGCGCCCGGTGGCGTGACGACTCCCGCGGCCTGCAGCCGGACGTGGTGTCCGTGCTGATCGGCGTCAACGACACGTGGTGCCGTTACCGGTCGGGCGAGGTCACCTCGTCACGATCGTACGAGGACGACTACCGCGCCGTCCTCACCCTTGCCCGGGACGGTTCGGACGCTCAGCTGATCCTCGTCGAGCCGTTCCTGATCCCCGTGACGGAAGAGCAGTGGGGCTGGCGGGAGGACCTGGACCCCAAGATCCACGTCGTCCGGCGGCTGGCCGAGGAATTCGACGCCGCCCTGCTGGCCGCCGACGGCCTGCTCAACCAGGCTGCCCGTACCGCCGGGGGCGCCGAGCACATCGCGGGCGACGGGGTCCATCCGACCCCGCTCGGACACCGGTTGCTGGCCGATGCCTGGACGGCGCTGGCCGGGCTGTAGGGGCCGGGGGGCGACAGGGGCCGGGGGGCGACCGAACGACGGGAGTCCGGTGCCGGTGCCAGGCGCCGGACACCGGCGCCTGCGTGCTCAAGGCGCGCACAGCCTCTGTGCCATGCACGACGGAGCCGATCAATTTCGGCCAGAACCGGGTACGGGATGCCGCCACTTCCTGACGTGAGCCGCGTTCTGCCCGCATAAACCCTGATGACCCTGCCGTGAAGGCCGATTCGCGGTGCCGCCGACGTGCGGACGGCCACTAGTATTTCCGCCGTCCGGACTTCGTGCAATTGCATCCGAAATTGCACATGCGGGTGTGCGCAAGGGCATCCGTCACCCGGTACGGGCCCTGGCGGCGTGTCGGGGTCCTGCGACCGTCAACAGCCGTAAGGAATGGACCGCATGCAGCACTTCGACAACGGCGTACCCGCCAACTCGCTGACCGGCGTGGAGTGGACGAAGAGCCATCACAGCAACCCGAGCGGGAACTGCGTCGAGATGGCCCTGCTGCCCGGCGGCGAGGTGGCCGTGCGCAACTCCAGGCACCCCGAGGGGCCGGCCCTCGTGTACACGCCCGACGAGGTGCGTGCCTTCCTCGCGGGCGTCAGGGACGGTGACTTCGATCGCATGATCGGCTGAAATCGCACCGCAACCTCGCAGGGACCTACTCCGTGCCGGGGTGCCTGATGGCAGACTGGGGCCCTGACGTCCGCCCCCAGGAGCCCGCATGCCCGGCATCGAACCGCTTCAGCCCTCACGGAAGCCGACGCTCGCCCCGGCCGCGGGGGCAAGTCCCACAGCCCTGCGCCTGGTTCTGGGCGCGCAGCTGCGGCGGATGCGCGGCGAGGCGGGCATCACCCCGGACGTCGCGGCTGCCCGGATCCGCTGCTCCACCGCGAAAATCAGCCGCATGGAGACGGGGCACTCCCCGTGCAAGGAGCGTGACGCCGCCGATCTGCTCGCGCTCTACGGTGTCACCGACCCGGTGAGAACGGCGGAGTTCGTCGACCTGGTGCGCAAGGCCGGGCAGCGTGGCTGGTGGCGCAACTACGCCGACGTGCTCCCGGACTGGTTCGAACCCCTCGTGGGTCTGGAAGAGGCTGCCGCGTCCATCCGGACCTACGAGGGGCACTACATTCCCGGGCTGCTCCAGACGGCCGAGTACGCCTATGCGGTGGTGCGCTCCGGACACCATCTCGAACCGGTGGAGATCACGCGGCGGCGTGTGGAACTACGCCTCAGGCGTCAGGAGTTGCTGCACCGGCGCGATGCGCCGAAGCTCTGGGTACTCCTGGACGAGGCGGTGCTGATGCGGCCGACGGGCGGCGCCGGTGTGATGCGTGAGCAGCTCGCCCACCTGCTGGCCATGACCGAGCTGCCTCACGTCATCGTGCAGGTGGCCCCCTTCGAGGTGACTGCCCACACGTCCCCGGGCAACGCCATCACGTACCTGCGGTTCGCCATGGCCGGGCTCCCGGATGTCGCCTACATCGAGCACCTGACGAACGCCACGTCGGTGAACAAGCAGGAGAGCACCGACGAGTACCGGTGGATCCTCGACTCCCTCAGCGCCCAGTCGCCGAGCCCGGCCGAGAGCAGACGGCTGCTGGAGAAGGCACTCGTACGCTACAGCTGAGCGGGACACGAGCCGAGTGCTCGGGCCCCGTCACCACTTGCGGCCGACGCCGCCGTACTCGATCCACTCCTGCGTCTCCTGTTTCGGTGCCAGGTCCGAATCCGGCCGCCAGGTCGACACCTCCACGAGGCCGGGCTCCAGCAGGTCCAGCCCTTCGAGGAACACGCCCACGTCCTCCTGCCGACGCACCCTGCCCCACTGGTTTCCCGTGCTCTTCGCCATGAAATCCGTGACGAAGTCGCGGGTGGCCGCGTCCTCGCTCACGAGCTGACACACGACCAGGAAACTGCCCGGCGCCAGCCGGTCCGCGACTCGGCGCACCAGACCGGCGGGATCGTCCGAGTCGGGAATGCAGTGCAGCACGGACACGAACAGCGCAGCCACCGGCTCGTCGAAGTCGATGAGCCGGCTCACCTCGGGGTGTCCGAAAATCGCGTCGGTCTCGCGCATGTCGGCCTGGATGACCGCGGTCCTGTCGTTCTCCTCGAGTATCGCCTTGCCGTGGGCCAGGACGATGGGGTCGTTGTCGACGTACACGACCCGTGCCGCCGGGTCCACCAGTTGGGCGACCTGGTGGACGTTGTCCTGGGTCGGCAGGCCGGATCCGTGGTCGATGAACTGGCGGATTCCGTACTCGGACGCGAGGTGGTGCACGACACGCCGAAGGAACCGCCGGTTGTTCACCGCCAGCACCTTGGTACTCGGGACGACCTCCAGCAACTGTTCGCAAGCGACCCGGTCGGCGGGGTAGTTGTCCTTGCCGCCCAGGTAGTAGTCGTACATCCGCGCGACGCTCGGCACGTTCACGTCGATGTTCTTCGGAATGGAGGTGTCCCCGTTGCTCATCCAGCCCCTCGCCAGTCCAGAGTGAAGTCCGTATCCGTGAGGAGTCATGCTAGGGATCTCCCCGGAGGGCTGACAGCCTTCCGGGGCGTAAGGCCGGGCGCATAGCAGTTAATCGGCCAGGCGCGGGCGGGGGCCGGGTGGGGGCAGAGCGGAGTTCGCGCGGGCCGGCGTGGGCCAGGGCGACCGGGGCGGTGTGCCGTGCCGGTGCCTTTCCCTGGTGGGCGGCTCTTCCGGGAGGGCAGCCCCGGCCGGACGGCGGCGGGGCCGGGATATCGGTCACCATTTCAATGCGGCCGGAAATCGCCGTGACCTCGACGCGGTCCGCCCACATAGGCCCTCTCGAGCGGACCGTGCCGGGCTCGCGTGCCCCGGAGCCACACCTCAAGGCGTCGCCGGCCGTCGCCAGGCGGGCTCCCTCCCCGGGCTCTCGGCTCCGCCCGTGCTGAGAAGACCCCGGCCGCGCCTTCGTCCGCCCTGCGACGCACGGCTCCGGGCCCGCTCCCTGACCCAGCCCGATCGCGGCGAAGGATCCTGGCCGTGCGTCTCGCCGGCGGCGGTCGACGCCCGCGTCCGGCGCACTATCGTGGGGAGCATGTCCGCCCCCGCGCTGATCCGCATCGTCTCCCGTGACTCGCCGATGGCATTGGCCCAGGTGGAACGGGTCCGTGCCGAACTGGCAGCCATCCACCCCGGCACCGTCACCGAGGTCGTCCCCGTCAAGACGACCGGCGACCGGTGGATGGGGGACCTCGCACAGGTCGAGGGCAAGGGTGCCTTCACCAAGGAGGTCGACGCGGCCCTGCTCGCCGGGGACGCGGACCTCGCCGTGCACTGCGTCAAGGACGTGCCCGCCGACCGGCCGCTGCCTGCCGGCACGACGTTCGCCGCCTTCCTCGAGCGCGACGACATCCGCGATGCCCTCGTCCACCCCGGCGGACTCACGCTCGACCGGCTCCCCGCCGGTTCACGCATCGGCACCTCCTCCGTGCGCAGGGTGGCCCAGCTCGCCGCCTCGCACCCGCACCTGCGCTGCGTGCCCTTCCGGGGCAACGCCAACCGGCGGCTGGCCAAACTGGCCGCTGGTGAGGCCGACGCCCTGCTCCTGGCCGTGTCCGGCCTCCGGCGCATCGCCCGGGCCGACGTGATCAGCGACATCCTCACGACCGAGGCGATGTGCCCGCCGATCGGCGCCGGCGTCCTGGGCCTGCAGTGCCGCGAGGACGACACGGCGACCATCGACGCCGTCAGCCCCCTCGACCATGCCCCCACCCGGAGCGAGACGACCGCGGAGCGCATGCTTCTGCACGTCCTTCAGGGCCACTGCAACTCGCCGATCGCCGGCTACGCCACCACCCACCGCGGTGGCGACCTCTCCCTGCGGGCCCGCGTCTTCAGCCCCGACGGCAAGACGGTCCTCGACGCACACGAGTGGGCCGGCCCCCTGGACCCCGCCACGCTCGGCACCTCCGTCGCCGTCGCCCTGCTGCGGCAGGGCGCACGCGAGCTGATCGACGGCATCGCGCACTGACCGTACCCGCCGTACCCGGGCAGCACCGCGGTCGGGAAGGGGCCGGCGCGAAGGGTCCGAGGCCCGCGAGCGCGAGACGTTCCGCACAGGTCGTCCACGCTCCGCAGCAGACCCGGGGTCCGCCGGTGGTCCCGCCGGAAACCGGCCAGGATGGTGAAAACCACTACGTAGGCGCCGAGTTCGGCCGGCCGGTCGTCCACGGCTCCGCCGAGCTGCTCCACGTCCGGGCCGGGGGCGCCCGGATGTCGGGCACCAGCAGCGTCGTCGCAAGGGCGAGGATGCCGTCGGAGAGGGCGTCAGCCTGTCCGGGCTCTTCTCGTCCCCTTCGCCTGCGCTCACCCGGTACAGCGTGACCGTGTGCGTACGGGGGCCACCCGAGCACGTCGACAGCGGGCAAGCCGCCGCCTTCCGCGTACAGTCGTGGTCATGGTGCATGTACTGAGCAGCCGGGTGTTGCTGAGGCCGCGCGACCCGCAGGCCTCCCGTGACTTCTACGCGGACACGCTGGGCCTGGCGGTCTACCGCGAGTTCGGCACCGGCCCGGAACGAGGGACGGTGTTCTTCCTCGGCGGCGGCTTCCTCGAGGTGTCCGGGCGCTCCGAGGGCGCGCCGACGGCGACTCTGCAGCTGTGGATGCAGGTCGCCGACTGTTCGGCGGCCCACGAGGAGCTGTCGCAGCGCGGAGCGCGCGTCCTCCGCCCGCCGGTACGCGAACCATGGGGTCTCATCGAGATGTGGATCGCCGATCCGGACGGACATCGCATCGTGATGACCGAGGTTCCCGCCGATCATCCGCTGCGCTATCGCCCCTGACGGATGTTGTCGTACATCGACTTCGGCGTTTCCGTGGTCATGGCGCGACTGTCCGTGTAGCGTTTGCGGTAGCTGTCATGGTTCCGAAGTACCGGTCGCCCGTGAGTACGCTTGCACGGGCTTTTTTGCTGTTCAGAGTCTCTGAGGACCAGGGCGATCACCTCCGGTTCCCGCAAGGTGCGGGAACCGACCTATGAGTCCCCTTGGAGGACAAAATGGCCAGCGGTACCGTCAAGTGGTTCAACTCGGAAAAGGGCTTCGGTTTCATCGAGCAGGACGGCGGCGGCCCGGACGTCTTCGCCCACTACTCGAACATCGCCGCCCAGGGCTTCCGTGAGCTCCAGGAGGGCCAGAAGGTGAACTTCGACGTCACCCAGGGCCAGAAGGGCCCCCAGGCGGAGAACATCACCACCGCCTGATCAGCTCACACGCGGACGCTCGCTCCCGTCAGCGGGGGCGAGCGTCCGTGGCTCGGTCGCCCACTACCGAGCCGGTCGCGCCTGTGCCCACGGCGCGCGTCGAGGGGCGGCCGCGCCACCCCGAACGGCCGGTGCCCGACGGGCCGGCCGCACCCGGGGAAAGCTCACCTGCGGCTCCACTCAGCAGCCCCTGCGTGGACCGGCCTTGCCGTGACGGGCGGAGTCGCCGGCACCCGGACGTATCCGGGTGATCGTGTCCTCGCCCGCCGGACCTGAGCCGGACTTGTCGACGACGTAGGCGGTGCCGCCGTCACCCACCTCGACGTGGTTGGGGTAGGCCTCGGTCGTCACGGTCGCCACGACGGTCCCGGCCCGGGGGTCGACGACCGACACGGTCCCCGCCAGGCGGTTGACGACGAGGACACGGCCGGAACACGGATCGGCGGCCACGGACTTCGCGCCCGCGCCGGTGGACACGGACGTGACGACACGCCCGCCCCGGAGGTCGACGACCGACAAGGTGCCCGCGGTCTGGTCCGCGGTGTAGGCGGTACGGCCGTCGGCGGACAGCGCGATCGAGAGCGGCCCTTCGCCGGTGGGGATCAGCCGCGGGGTCCGGGAACCCCGCGTGACCTCCATGATCCTGCTGTGGGTGTAGTCGGAGGCGTACACCGTCCCCGTCCGCTCGTTCAGCGCGAGACCCGTCGGCCCGGCGCCCTCGACGGTGACGCGCCCGGTCTCCTCGAACGTACGGCTGTCGTACGCGACGAGCGTGCCGTCGCCGAAGGCGCTGGCCCACACGGTGTCATGCTTCTCGTCCACGACGATCTCGCGGGCGTGGTCGACGTCTCGCCGGGTGGCGAGGTGCTTGCCCGTCTTCTGGCTGTAGACGGCGACGCTGTCGCTGCGGGTGTTGGTCACCCAGACGGTGCCGTGCTCGTCGTCCACGTCGATGCCGTACACGGCCTCGACGGTCCCTGTGACGGGAGGGGTGTACGCCGCCTCGACCTCCAGGGTGCCGGGGTCGATCCTGAGCAACTGCGAGCCGGTCAGCGGGGCCGGGGGCTGGCCGACGGCGGCAGTGGCCCACAGCACGTCGTTCCGCTCGGAGTAGGCGGACTGGTACAGGCCCTGTACGAGCGGCGCCGATGTGACGGGGGAGCCGGGACCGGCGCCCGTACCGGCCCGGCCGCCGGTGTCGGCGGTCGCGGTACCGGCCAGTGCGAGCGTGCTTCCGGCCGCGAGCGCCACGGCGTTCGTGGCCGCACGGCGGAGACGACGGACACGGCGATCGTGCGAGGACATGTGTGCTGGTCTCCCTGGAAGATGCGCCGTCCCCGGCGCGTGGCACGCGGCGGGTGGACGCGGTGCGACCGCGTCCACCCGCCGCTGTCGGTACGGCTGGCCCGAGGTTGTGGAGACAGCGGGGGGAGCACACCCGGTGACACCCTCTCAGCGGAGCGGCTCCTACCGTGAGTCCACGCCTCACGTAAAGCTTAGGTAAGCCTAAGCTAAATTATCTGTCCAAGGCAACAGGGCCTGTGGCGCATCACAGAGGCCCTCGGACCGTGTCCAGGTGAGCCGCGGTCACCTGCCGACGTACTGCGCGAGGTGCTCGCCCGTGAGGGTGGACCGGGCGGCTACGAGGTCGGCGGGTGCGCCCTCGAAGACGATCCGGCCGCCGTCGTGGCCGGCGCCGGGGCCGAGATCGATGATCCAGTCGGCGTGCGCCAATGACTGCCTGGTGGTGCTCGACGACGATGACGGACTTGCCGGAGTCGACGAGCCGGTCGAGCAGTCCGAGCAACTGCTGGACGTCGGCGAGATGGAGGCCCGCGGTCGGCTCGTCGAGGACGTAGACGCCCCCTTTCTCGGCCATGTGCGTGGCCAGCTTGAGCCGCTGCCGCTCGCCGCCGGAGAGCGTGGTGAGCGGCTGGCCGAGGCTGAGATAGCCCAGCCCGACGTCGGCGAGCCGGACGAGGATCCGGTGCGCGGCGGGCGTGTGCGCGTCTCCGGCCCCGAAGAACTCCTCGGCCTCGGCCACCGACATCGCGAGAACCTCGCTGATGTCACGGCCGCCGAAGTGGTACTCCAGCACTGCGGGCTGGAAGCGCTTCCCCTCGCACTCCTCGCAGGGGGAGGAGACGCCGGCCATCATCGCCAGGTCGGTGTAGACGACGCCGGCGCCGTTGCAGTTGGGGCAGGCGCCCTCGGAGTTGGCACTGAACAGGGCCGGCTTCACACCGTTGGCCTTGGCGAACGCCTTGCGGATCGGGTCCAGCAGTCCGGTGTACGTCGCCGGGTTGCTCCTTCGCGATCCCTTGATCGCGCCCTGGTCGACCGAGACGACACCCTCGCCGGCGGGGATCGACCCGTGCACGAGCGAGCTCTTCCCGGAGCCGGCGACACCGGTGACCACGACGAGAACCCCGAGTGGGACGTCGACGTCGACGTCCCGCAGGTTGTGCGCCTTCGCGCCCCGGATCTCCAGCGCGCCGGTGGGCTTGCGTACCGTCTCCTTGAGCGTGGCCCGGTCGTCGAAGTGGCGGCCGGTGATGGTGCCCCCTGCCCGCAGGCCCTCGACGGTGCCTTCGAAACAGACCGTGCCGCCCGCCGTGCCGGCCCCGGGGCCGAGATCGACGACGTGGTCGGCGATCGCGATCGTCTCCGGCTTGTGCTCCACGACGAGCACCGTGTTGCCCTTGTCCCGCAGTCGCAGCAACAGGTCGTTCATGCGCTGGATGTCATGGGGGTGCAGGCCGATGGTGGGCTCGTCGAACACATAGGTGATGTCGGTGAGGGAGGAGCCGAGGTGGCGGACCATCTTGACGCGCTGTGCCTCGCCGCCCGAGAGCGTGCCCGACGGCCGGTCGAGCGAGAGGTAGCCGAGGCCGATCTCCACGAACGAGTCGAGGGTCTGCCCCAGCGCGGTGAGCAGTGGTGCGACCGACGGCTCGTCCAGGCCGCGGACCCACGTGGCCAGATCGCTGATCTGCATCGCACAGGCGTCGGCGATGCTGATCCGCTCGATCTTTGACGTGCGGGCCGCCTCGCTGAGCCGGGTGCCGTCGCACTCGGGGCAGGTGGTGAAGGTGACCGCCCGGTCCACGAACTCGCGGATGTGCGGCTGCATGGCCTCCCTGTCCTTGGAGAGCATCGACTTCTGGATCTTGGGGATCAGGCCCTCGTAGGTGAGGTTCACGCCCTCGACCTTCACCTTGGTCGGCTCGCGGTGGAGGAAGTCCTGCATCTCCTTCTCGGTGAACTTGCTGATCGGCTTGTCCGGGTCGAGGAAGCCCGACTCGGCGTAGAGCCGCACGGTCCAGAAGCTGTCCGACTTCCAGCCGGGAATCGTGAACGCGCCCTCGGCGATCGACTTGGAGTCGTCGTAGAGCTGGGTGAGGTCGATGTCGGAGACCGTGCCCCGGCCCTCGCAGCGCGTGCACATGCCGCCGGTCCGGGTGAAGGTCGCCTTGACCGTCTTCTTGTTGCCGCGTTCGACGGTGATCGCGCCGCTCGCCCGGACGGAGGGGACGTTGAACGCGAACGCACCGGGCGGGCCGATGTGCGGCTTGCCCAGCCGGCTGAAGAGGATGCGCAGCATCGCGTTGGCGTCGGTGGCGGTGCCGACCGTGGAGCGGGGGTCGGCACCCAGCCGCTGCTGGTCGACGATGATCGCGGTCGTCAGCCCGTCCAGCACATCGACCTCGGGTCGCGCCAGCGTGGGCATGAAACCCTGGACGAAGGCGCTGTACGTCTCGTTGATCAGCCGCTGCGACTCCGCGGCGATCGTGCTGAAGACCAGGGAGCTCTTTCCCGAACCGGAGACGCCGGTGAACACGGTCAGCCGGCGCTTGGGGATCTCGACGCTGACGTCCTTGAGGTTGTTCACACGCGCGCCGTGCACGCGGATCAGATCATGACTGTCGGCCTCGTGGAGCGCAGGCGACTGCGGGTCGGACTTCGGGGCCATGCTCATCATCTCTCCTGTTCACGCGGGCTGCCGTCGCGGTCTCCGGCGCCGCCGCCCGGTTCGGTACTGTCGACGCCGAGCAGTGTGTCCGGTCGTCCCTCGTCGGCGCTGTCGTCGCAGCGATCCGCCGTCCACCTGTTCGCTGTCCGTGGGCACAGGACGGGCGGTGCGGTCCCCGTCCGGGCCTGTGCCTGCCGGTCCGGCCCGTGCCTGCCGGGGTGGGCCGGTGCCGTTTCGGCTACGCCTCCGGTCAAGTCCCAGGGCCGAAACACTGGTTCGGCCCTTGAGCTTCAGGTCCGTGGAGCGGGAGCACGCGCGGGCGCGGGGGGTGGCTCATGGCGACAACGCTAGCCGCCGGGCAGTGACGGCGCTTCTTGATTCCTGACCGTCCCACCACCGGTTTCCGCCGATCACACCTGTCCGGGCAGCACCCGTGACTCCACCCCGGGGAGTTCGGCCCACCAGTGGCGGTAGCGGCTGCAGACGGCAGGCTCGTGGTCGGCGAGGAACATGGGCCCGCGCCGTTCGAGTTCCCCAGGAGGCATCGCGGGCGGACTGCGGGTAGAGGCGTAGGTCGGTCCTGCCGTCCGATACGGTCATGGGGCAGTCCGCCGCCCGCGCGCACCCGTCAGGGGCCGAAGCCCTCGCACCGTGCTCCCCTGGTCGCCCCTCGGTCGAGGCACGTCAGGACGTCCACCGCGACCTCGCGACGCGGGTTAAAGGTAGGGTTAAAGCCGAGAATAAATGCGCTACGGTTGGGGGCGGAGGTCATCATGCCGACTGAGGGTGAACTGTTCGATGCGGTGGACGCGTTGCTCGAGGGTGAGTCCGCGCTGCCGCTGCCGGAGGAGCGCGCCCGGTTGCGTGAGGCCGCCGGTGTCACCCAGGCGCGTCTGGCGCAGGCCCTGAGGTCGACGACGCAGACGGTGAAGAACTGGGAGAACGGGAGGAGCGAGCCGCGTCCCCCGCGCCTGCAGGCATATCGGCGTCTCCTCGAGGGCTGGGCGCAGAGGTACCCGGCCGACGCGGCACCTGACGCGGAGACGGCCGGCGGCGTCACGGACGCACCGGCCCTGAGCCTCCGGCCCACCCTTGCCGCTCCATCTGCTCCTGCTCCAGCCCCAACTTCAGCCCTTGCCCCTGCTCCAGCTCCAGCCCCTGCTCCTTCTCCTCCCTGCGACCCTGACCCTGCCCAGGCACCCGCTGCCCCGCGCTCGCGGCCACCGTCCACCGGAAAGGGGCCGGTCGGCCTGCCTGCGGACCGCCCTGCGGCCGCCCCGCCCTTCGAGTCCGGCCCGCTCGGGGTCCTGGACGGTGACGGGTCGGTGTACTGCTCCGGGGGCCTGGTCCTCGAGTGCCCGGCAACCACCCTCCCCGCCGTGGTCGAATGGGTGCTGGCCGAAGCGGGACTCGGAGCGCCCCGGCTGCACCGCTGGGGCAAGGACAGCGACCCGCTGATCGTCCTCACGGCGGCGGCCGCGGAACGCCTCGGCCTTCCCGCAGTCCTGGAGGACCGCAAGAACCTGCGCCTGCCCGACGACCACAAGGTCGTCAAGCAACTGCACCGGGCGAAATGGAAGTTGACGAAACGTGGATTCGGGCCGTGGGCGCGGGTCTACCGCCCGGCCTCCGACGGCCGGCGCCAGTGCGTCCAGTTCGCCGTACTTCCCTGGGGTGCGCTGGACACACGCTCGTGGGGGAGTGCCGGCCTGCTTTCCCCGCAGGAGGTGGCAGCGGTACTCGCGGCCTATGCGTCCCGGGTGATCACCCCGCGCGGATCGACAGCCGTCTCCGGTCTGGAACTGATGACCGCGCTACGCCCGCCGACGCGACCGGTCAAGGACGATGCGAGTGGCTCGTGGGTGTCCGGGCCGACGCCCGGCTCGCTGAGCGCCCCCGTCGACCCGGCGCCGCCCGAGGCCCCGGCGGAGCACCCGATCGCCGCCGCCCTCCACGCGCGCACCCACACCCGCACTCCGGCCGAGGTGCTGGACGAGGAGGCGTACGAGTGGACACGGGACCCCCAGCTCCTCACCGACGCCGAATGCTCCCGCCCGTACGCCGTGGGCATCGACGTGAACACGGCCTTCCTCGCCGCTGCGAACCGACTGGTTGTGGGCCTCGGCGGGCCGGTGCACGTCAAGGCTCCCGTCTTCGACAAGAAGACACCCGGTTCCTGGCTGGTCGACCTGTCCGCCATCGAACTCGATCCCCGCCTCCCTTCCCCGTTCACACCCCACGGCACCCGTCCCGACGGACCCGCCTGGTACGCGACTCCGACCGTCGCCTACGCCCAGGAGCTCATCGACACCTACCGGCTGCCGGTGCGGATCCGGCCGTCGGAAGCCTGGGTGCGTACCGAGGCCGGCCCTTACCTGGACCCCTGGTACACCCGTCTCAGCGAGGCGTACAAGGCCACGATGGCCGACCTCGGCGTCACGTCCGGCATGCCGGAAGACGAGTTCCTCGCTGCCATGCAGCAGCACAAGCAGACCGATCCGGGTGCGGCCGCGGTGCTCTCGGCGATCAAGTCGACGATCAAGGGGGGCATCGGCAAACTGCGTGAACGGCCCCAGGGCGTGCGGTACAGGTTCGGGGAACGCTGGCCCGCCCTGGAACGTCCCACATGGCGGCCCGACATCCGTGCCGCCGTCATCTCGGCCGCCCGGGTCAACATGCACCGCAAGCTCCTCAAGACGGCCCTCGCCACCCAGGAGGGCCCGCCTCCGACCGGCCACCTGACCCTCGAGGACGGCGCGCTCGTGCCCATCGCCCTGCTCTCGGACTGCGCCGTCTACCTGTCCGACGGCCCCAGCCCCCTGGACCTCCTGCCGCGCACCGCCGAGGGGAAGCCCGCTCCGGGCACCTTCCGGCTCGGGGTGTCACCCGGCATGGTGAAGCACGAGGGCACGCAGGAGCTCCTGTGGGCCGTGCAGATGCTCGACGAAGGCCTCAACCCAGCCCGCCACATCAAGGGCGACGACCAGGACACCGGGGAGTAGGTACACCGCATGGGCATCCTCGGCGACAGCCTCGACGAAGCAGCGGCGAAGACCGCCACCCGGCCCGTCCCCAAGTCGGCGGGTGCGCAGATGCGCTACCTGGTGAAGCAGCTGAAGGGCACCAGGGCCGTGGCCCAGGTGCTGGGCATCTCCCAGCGCACCGTCGAGCGTTACGTGCGGAACCAGATCAGGCAACCGCGCCCTGACCTCGCTGCCCGGCTCGCGGGCGAGGTCCGTCGGCGGTGGCAGCCGAGGGTGAGGGAACGGGCGAAGAGGACGGCCGCGTCGTCCACCGGCATCGTCGTCGAGACCCGGGCCCGCTTCGGCTTCACCGCCGCGCCGGGTACCACCGACGACGGGCGCATCCGGCGTGTCACCCAGCACCTGCCGGCGGAGTACGCGGCGCGCCTCTTCGACGCGCAGGCCGCAGGCGCCACCGAGCAGCAGCTCCAGGCCGTGATCGCCGAGGGCCTCCAGGAGCAGTACTTCAAGGACCGCGGCCGCCGGGCCCAGGGCCTCCAGGTCGAGTTCACCGACATCGACTACGTGGAACTCGACTTCTAGGTCGTGTCGGCGGGGCGTGCCCGCGAGGTTCCGCCGTGCACCCGGTGTGACCGGGCGCTTCAGCGACCGGTCATCGCTCCCCCCGGCCGGTGGGGTGTTCGCGGATGCCCATGCCTGATCAACGCTGGGTGGGAGTGCCCGGCGACGAACCCGAGGGCCGGACGGGGGAGTGGGCGCGTGTGATCCAGTCATGCCACTGTCCGGCGAGAACGAGCTCGGCCAGCCTCCGGTAGCCGGCGCTGCCCGGGTGCGCGCCGTCGCCGGCCATGGCTTCCCGGGTCCAGATGGGATCGCCCGCCAGCTCCAGGGTCGTAGCGATGAACGGCACGTGCCGTGCCCGGCACAGTGCCGCCATCGCGTCGGCGAGTTCGGCGGTGCGCCGCAGATGCTCCTCACCCGCGTCGACGACCGGTGGTGGGCCGACGACCAGCGGGGAGATGGCATCGCGTCGGCAGTCGTCCAGGATCGAGGCCACGTTCCCCACGGAGCGGGCCGGATCGACGCGCACCGTGCCGTCCTCGTGCATGGTGTCGTTGCTGCCTACGGAGACGACAAGCCGATTGTCACCGCCGGGCAGTGTTCGCGGCAGCATCTCAAGTCGGCAGCGACGCAGTACGTCCTCCGAGGTGTTGCGCCGGATGCCCAGGTTGAAGGCGGTGACATCCCCACCGGTGGCCTCCAGCACCCGGCCGACCCACCCCCGGTGTTCCGGGTCACCGACTCCCTGGACGAAGGAATCCCCGATGAAGCAGACGCGTATGTCCCCGATCATGCGGCTGACGCTACCGGTTGCCCCGGCAGCGGCGCGTTCGGATTCAGGCAGCGGACACAGACCTGGGTGGAATCCCGCTTCTGCGCCCTGTCGGCCACGTCACGAACCGGGCTGCGGCGTCGTCCGCAAGGAGAGACCCGCGGGTCCGCGGAGCACCTAGTCGCACCCGCTCGTCACTCGATGGACCCACAAGGATCCAGGCCCCGGGGGCGGAATCGGCCGGAGTGTGTGTGCACGCCTGTCCCGCCGCCCCGTGGACACGAACGGTCACATCTCTCCGGCGCCGCCGGCCAGTGAGCATGTCCCGGACCGGTACGGGCAGCCCTCCTCCTTCCCGCAGCACGCCGTCGGCACGCCGCACCGGTCCGGGCGGCGCAGGCAACTACCGTCGACGGCATGGACAGTGATCGCCCGGGCTGGCGCCAGTGTTGTCTCAGCGGGGCGGTGTTCGCCGTCTGCATGGCCGGCACCACGCTCCCGACGCCTCTCTACGGCCTGTACCAGGAGAAGTTCGGCTTCTCCGAGCTGATGGTGACCGTCGTGTACGCCGTCTACGCCTTCGGCGTCATCGGAGTGCTGCTGGCGGTCGGCAACGCCTCCGACGCCGTGGGCAGACGGCCGGTCCTGCTGTGGGGCCTGGCCTGCGCCGCGGCGAGCGCCGTCTGTTTTCTGAGCGCCGACGGGCTGCCCTGGCTGTATGCCGGACGGCTGTTGTCCGGCCTGTCCGCCGGCCTGTTCACCGGGGCCGCCACCGCGTACGTCATGGAGCTGGCGCCGGACGACGGCGGGTCCAGGGCATCGCTCGTGGCGACGGCCGCCAACATGGGCGGGCTGGGCTGCGGTCCGTTGCTCGCCGGAATCCTCGCCCAGTACGCCGCCTGGCCCCTGTACCTGCCGTTCGCCGTGCACCTCGCCCTGCTGGCAGGCTCGGCCGCCCTCCTCCTCGGCATCCGCGAGACCGTGGGCGACCGGCGGCCGCTGAGCACCGTACGGCCGCAGCGGCCGGCCCTGCCCGCCGAGGTACGAGCGGTGTTCAGGCCCGCCGCGATCGCCTCGTTCGTCGGTTTCGCCCTGTTCGGGGTCTTCACGTCGATCAGCCCGGCGTTCCTGGCCGAGGCACTGGACGTGACGGACCACGCGGTGAGCGGACTGGTCGTCGCGCTGGCCTTCTTCGCCTCGATCGCCGGACAGTCCGCCGTCGGCCCCCTCGGTGTACGGCGATCACTGCCGCTGGGCTGCGCCCTGCTCCTGGCCGGGCTGGCCCTGCTCGCCGGTGCCCTGTGGTGGGAACTGCTGCCCCTGGTGGTGCTGAGCGCGCTCGTCGGGGGCGCCGGGCAGGGGCTGGCGTTCCGCGGTTCGTTGTCCGCGGTGGCCGAGGCGTCTCCCGGTGACCGGCGCGCGGCGGTGATCTCGACGCTGTTCGTGGTGGCCTACACGGGCATCTCCGTACCGGTGATCGGTGTGGGGATCCTCGTGGGCCCCGTCGGTCTGGAAGGAGCGGGGCTGGTGTTCATCGCCTGCATGGCCGTGCTGGTCTCCTCCGCCGCCGTCTACCTGCTGCGGCACCCACTCCCGGCGAGGACGTGAAGGCCCACTCCCGCCGGACCTGAAGACGGCGTCACCGCACGGCCGTAGGTGCCGGGCGGCGCGGGCGTACCCGGCACCCGGCACGCACAACCGCTCCTCCGGCCGGGGCGCGCAACCGCCGTCCCCGGGTCGGGGACGCACCGCCGCGACCCGGTCACGTACCGGTGGAGAGCGGCCATCCCTATCCGCGCCGGGAAGGAATGAGCCGCAGCAGGGTTCCCTCGCGTTGGCCGAAAGGACGAGTGCGCCGTCCCCTCCGGTGCGCATGGCCGCCCCTCCCACCGGTCCGCTCCCGTCCCGCGCCCCGGTCATCGTGCCTCGACCATGACGTCGTTCATACCGTCGCCCGCGCGCCAGCGCCGGAGCAGATCGTGGAAGGCGACCGGCCCCTCGCCGTACGACTCGCTGTGCAGGCGTGGCATCCCCTCGTTGTTGTAGTAACCGGGGGTGCACTCGGCGTGGAAGTCGTGCAGGGCCGCGGCCTTCCGGCGGATCGTTGCCGCCCACTTCTCCTGGGCCTCGACGGTCGGTTCGACGCACCGGGCCAGGCGCTTGCGAGACTCCGCCACCACCTCGGCGACGTGAGTGGCCTGCTCGTCGAGGATGTGGACGTAGTTGACGGCGCTCGCGTTCTGCAGCGGCCCGAGAGGGAAGAAGCTTGGGGAAGCCGTGGCTGTAGAAGCCGTGGAGACGTCTTCGGGCCCTCCTTGCAGGCCTCCAGCACGCTCACGCCACCCCGGCCGTGCTGCAATTTCGGCACCCTACAGGGAGCATTCGCCGGCCCGGCGGTTGTGGCCGGGCCGGCGGGTGCGCCCTGTCCGATACCGCCGGGCCTCGGTTTCCGGGGGTTGCGGTGGGGCAACTGCGGGGGCACAACTGATGTCGGTTGCGGGGCAGCGGCTGTGCTCAGGCTGTGGTGCAGGTCCTGCCGCTGAGGGTGAAGGTGGTCGGGGCAGTGTTCGTGGCGCCCTTGTTGGCGATGAAACCGAGAGTGACGGAACCGCCGGCGGTGATGGTGTCGGTGTAGGAGGCGGGGATTACGCTCACGGAGCCGCCTGTCTGGGTGGGGGTGCCGCCCCACATGTTGTTGATGGTCTGGCCGTTGGCGAAGGTGAAGCCGAGCTTCCAGTTGCTGACAGCGGCGGCGCCGGTGTTGCGGATGGTGATCTCGCTCTGGAAGCCGCTTCCCCAGTCCCCCACCAGGCGGTAGCCGACGGAGCAGGTGCCCGCCGGGGTGCCGGTGGTGGTAACGGTAACGGTGGCCGAGCGGGTGGAGCGGTTGCCGGCCGCGTCCTTGGCGTAAACGGCGAAGGTGTAGGCCGTGTTGCCGGACAGCCCTGTGACCGTGACCCGGTTGGACGCCGAGCCGGCCACCCGCGTCTCGGTGCCGCCGGTGACACGGACGACGTCGTAGCCGGTGACACCCACGTTGTCCGTGGAGGCCGCCCAGCTCAAGGTCGCGGAGGTGGCCGTCACCTCGGAGGCGGTGGGAGTCCCCGGAGCGGTGGGCGCAGCGGTGTCACCGCCGGGATCACCGGGGGTCTGGCTGAGCAGGTGCGCCTTGAACCCCTCACCGTAGGTGCTGGTCGGTGTGCCGTTCCAGTCCTCGATGAGCACATTGCCACCGCTGCAACCCCAAGGGTTCCAGGTCCAGGCCGTGTACCCGACCTTGTTGGCGTCCGCCCAGGCCATCACCTGGTCGATGTAGTCATGGGCGCAGGTGTTCTGACCGATCTCGCCGGCCTGGACCGGCACCTGGGCGGCGACCGCTCCGATGTTGCTGTCCCAGCACGAGGTGGTCACGCAGCCGTTGAAGTTGTAGGAGTGCCATGAGGCCATCAGATTGCCGGTGGGGTCGGCCGGCTTGAATTCCAGCCACCGACTCAGGTTGTTCGTCCACTCCAGACCGCCCGACATGATCACGTTGGTGGCACCGGTGGCGCGTACCGCGTTGACGAGGGTCTGCATGCCGGCGACCGGGTAGGTGATTCCGGCGCAGGTGCCGCCGTCACGCAGACAGGTCCATGCGGCCGTGGCGTCGGACCAGTTGTTGGCCGCGTCCGGGTACGGCTCGTTGAACAGGTCGAAGATGACCGCTCCGTTCCCCTTGAACATCGTGGCCACCTCGGACCAGAACGTGGGGCTGTAGCGCGCGTCCGGCATCGGCTTCTGGCAGGTGGCCGCGACGTCCGGGCAGCCTCCGCCGGGGCCGGTGTACTCGCCCCAAGTCCAGTGCAGGTCGAGGATCACGTTGATGCCGTTCGCCACCAGGAGGTCCGCGTAGGTCTTGACCGCCTGCTGGTACGCCGCCGCGCTGGGCGCTGTCGGAGGTAAGTTCCCGGTGCCCAGCCAGCACTCCTCGTTCAGCGGGATCCGGACAGTGTTGATCTTCCATGCCTTCATCGCGTCGACGGCCGCCTGGTCCGTCGGCCCGTCGAATATCTCCTTGCCCTGGACACAGCCGAACTCCCCGCCGGACCGGTTGACGCCCAGTGGGCGAAACGTGGAATTGGACCCGGTGACCAGGCGGTTGCCCGACACGTGCAGTTCCGGCGCCGCGGCGACCGCCGATGTCCTGCCGTCTGCGGCGGACTGACCGGCCGCCGGCGAGGTGACCGCCGAGGCCGGGCCGCCGAATCCGGCCACCGAACCCGCCATAAGCATTCCGACAACGCCGAAAGCCCGAAAGGCTCTTCGCATGTTCATCGCACTCTCCCTCAACGCACGTATATGACCGATCACTCCATATGGGACCGCCCGGCGAGAGACCGGCCTCGCAGGCGGTTACACAGTGGGCAATGCGCCTCTACCTGGCTGGATGACCCTCGATACTGCGCATAACGCTGTTCCGACGATTATGGGAGCGCTCCCATAGGCAGTGAGCGTAGACGCGCCGGGCAACCGGACGGAAGCTCTCTGCAGGACTTGTTTCCGACGTCGTACCCTGAGGCTTCGGAAGCGGGCAGAGGAGGGTGGTCGACGAGAGCGGGATGGGGGCGATTCATTTGCGCGACAGAGGTCCGAATGGCTCAGCCCCTGCACGGAGCCCAGAGCGGTCGGCGGCTTCTGAACACCGCAGGCCCCGGCATGCCCTCCGAGGGCACGACGCACCACCACACCGCCGGCGTCGGATTCCTGGACGAACTCCATCGAAGACGGATGCCGCGAGGTCATCGACACCGGCCGGGAACGCCTGGACGAAGAAGTCCTGAAGCACTCACCACCGACCCGCGCGACGGCGATGCCGGCGAAATCCCCGACGTTCCCGAAAAGCCCGTCCGCGACGGCGCTCTCGCCGCAGCCAGAATACCGTTTCGAGGACCGTGACCCCCTCAGCACAGCGCAGGAGGGTACCCAGTGATCACTCCTTGCCCCCGGAGCTTGGACCCACCGGCCGACGAACTACTGGCCGGCTTCGCGACGCGATGCGCCCAACGCCTTGACGTCGCCCCGGACACCGTCCTGCGGACGATCTCGAGCCGCGCGTGCAGGCGACCGTCCTCAACGGAGTGCTGCGCGTAGCGGTCGAGGAGTGGGCGTGGCGCACGCACACGCGGCAGGAGTCCGTGACCCGCACGATCGCCCACGCACTGCGCATCGCCCAAGCCGGCCTGCCCGACCGAGTGATGCCCCGGGGGACCCGCCCCTGCGACGTGTCCGGGTGGGCGAAGCGTCGTTGACCAGGGCATGAAACTGCGGTCGATGGTGCTGATGGTCGTTGTCCTCGCGTGCACGACCGGTTGTGTGTCCGTGCCGGCCCCACCCCACACGCCCGGCGCGGTCGCCTCCGCACAGCCCCGGCCGGTGCCCGCCGCACAGGGCTCGGCCGCTCCGGGCGCGCCCCCTGCCGTCCACGACGCCCTGGGAAGCGCCGAGGAGCGGCGGAAGGAGCACAGGCGGAAGAAGGAGGCGAGGCGTGCCCCAGGGCGGAGCGACGCCGCAGTCGTGACGCCCGCCCCTCGTGAAACCCGTGTGGGGCCGCGGCGATACGCCACCGCACGCCCGGAGGCGCACCGGCCGGAATCGCTCCGGCGAGCCCGGCCGGAGCGGACGTACGACATGGAGACCGTCTGCGCGGCCGGCCGTGGAGTCGCCTCCGCCGATGTCGTGGGCCTGTGCCGCAGCGCGTACGGGCGGTGAGCGCAGCCCGCCCGCGAACAGGGGACACATCCGGCGGCCGTCGTGGCCGAGTCACGAAAGGCTTCTGCGCCCGTGCGAGCCCGGGGGAGGAGCCCGTCCACGCCCAGGTCCGTCCCGGCCGGCCTGCGAGGTTCGCCGGGTTGTCAGTGGCGGGTGCGAAGCTACGGGGTATGGACGAGCAGATCATGCGCAAGAGGGTCTACGGAGGCGACCACGACGATCCCGACCCCGGCCCGCGGCCCGGGCGGTTCTACGTCGAACTCGTGGGTGGTCCCTTGGACGGCCTGCTCCTCGACGTCACCGGCTGGAGCGCGGAGCAGTTGCATGAGGGCGCATCCCTGCGCACGGAACTGGGCCGCTACGCCGGCGGGCGGGCACTGTACGGGCCTCGCACCGATGACCCGCGCCGGTTCGACTGGGACGGTGACAGCCCATGAGGTGACCGTGCGTCCCAGCTACTCGTCCGGTGTCCCCGCGTGTCCGGTCGAGCAGCGGTCGGGCAGCCGGCGCGCCGCTGCGCGCAGGCCGGCGGGCGGAGGTGTCCGGCCGCGTCCGTCCGGGCCGATGCTCCGGTGCCGGTGACCGGCGGCCCGCCCCGGACAGAGCCGGGCCGTGCCACGGGTGCCGACCCGGCCGCGGAACGCGGGACGGGTCCGTTGCCGAACAGCCCCCGACCGTGATCGAGGAGCCTGGGCCTCTGTTACTGAGCCGGCGCCAGGGCCTCGTCCTGGGAGGCGGCAGCAGCCGGGGCGACCGGGCTGTAGAAGACGGAGCGCCCTTGCTTGGAGCGTTCCAGAAGACCCTGCGCGACGCCCTGCTCCAGGGTGTTTCGCACGACCGTCACCTGCACCTTGCGCTGCGGGTGCGACTCGGTCAGCGCGGCGGCGACCTCGGAGGCCGACTTCGGCTCCCGCTGGGCGGCCAGGTGGTCGGCGATCAGCTCACGCCAAGTCGGCTCAGCGGCGGCGGACTTGGCCGGCGCCTTCTTCTTCGTGGCGGTCTTGCGCTCCGTCTCGGCCTCGGCCTTCGCCGTGCGCGACACCTTCTGCGGCGCCGACTTGCCCTTGGGGCGGCGTGCCGCGGGCACGGAGACGGACTTGCGGGCCTTGGGGGCCGTCGGGGCAGCCTTCGCGGAACCGCCGAGTACCTCCTGCATCTTGCTCAGCACCTGCTCACTGTCCTGCAGCTGGACGAGTTCGTCCTGCAGCCGGGTCAGTTCCGCGCGCACTCGCTCCTGGTCGCTCCGATTCGCCGCGAGATCATCGGCGACCCTCTGCGCGTAGTCTGCGGTGACGCCTGCCGATGGAGCGTTTTTGGCCATGAGTGCCTCGTCCTTCGATGTGTGTGAAACGGGTATAGCGGCTGATGCTACCCACATCAACGAAGGCAGGGCCCCAGTGGACACCATTCCGACACAGTCATTCCTCACCGCATGGACCCGATGGCTCGGGGCAACTGCCCCTGACCGGGGCTTCGATGGCGTGAACTCGACGGCTCGCACCACGGGGTGCAAGTGATACCGAACCGTTGATACCGCTCTGCGGGGACAGGACGCGCGTACGTGAAAGCTCCCCGCGCCCGGCTCGTACGCCGTTTCCCGACCGCTCCCATCATCCGTCGGGTGGTTGCTCCGGGAAGCCGCAGCAGCCGATCACCGCAGCATCCGGTATCACCCCGTGGCCGAGGTCTGCCTCGCGTCCCACTCCTGCCGTTCCGGTGCGAGGAAGCCGGTGGTGTCGCGGCTGACGGAGTCGGTACGGACGCCCGATGGTTCGTGTTGCCGGTGTGCAGGTCCGCCTCCAACATGGTTGAGGGGTCCGGGACCGCGTGCCGCCCGAGGCTCCGTCCGACCGGGCCGACCCACTCATGCCGTGGACCGGTCCGGCCCCGACCATCCGGAAGGACCCACCCATGCCCACGGTCACCACGCGCGACGGTGTCGAGATCTTCTACAAGGACTGGGGCCAGGGACGCCCGGTGGTCTTCGTCCACGGCTGGCCGCTGAACGGGGACGCCTGGCAGGACCAGCTCAAGTGCGTCGCGGACAACGGCTTCCGCGGGATCGCCCACGACCGGCGCGGTCACGGACGCTCCACCCCGGTATGGGACGGCTACGACTTCGACACCTTCGCCGACGACCTCAACGACCTCGTCCACGCCCTCGACCTGCGTGAGGTGACGCTCGTGGCGCATTCGATGGGCGGCGGCGAACTGGCCCGCTACATCGGCCGTCACGGCACGGACCGGATCAGGTCCGCGGTACTGCTGTCGGCCATCACGCCCCTGATGCTCCAGGGCCAGGACAATCCTGAGGGCGTCCCCCAGAGCGTCTTCGACAGCATCAAGCAGGGCATCGTCACCGAACGCTCGCAGTTCTGGAAGGACACCGCGGAGGGTTTCTTCGGCGCCAACCGCCCAGGGAACAAGGTCACCCAGGGCAACAAGGACGCCTTCTGGGCCATGGCCATGCAGGAGACCATCGAGGGCGGTGTCGCCTGCGTCGACGCCTTCGCAGCCACTGACTTCCACGAGGACCTGAAGAAGTTCGACATCCCCACACTCGTCGTCCACGGCGACGACGATCAGATCGTCCCCATCGACGCGACCGGCCGTAAGACCGCAGGGCTCGTCCGCAACGCCACCCTCAAGGTGTACGAGGGCGGCTCGCACGGCATCGCCATGGTCCAGGGTGACAAGGAGAGGTTCAACCGGGAACTCCTGGACTTCCTCAAGAGCTGAGCAGGCGCGCAAGTGACTCGGCCCGCCGGCCTCATCCCCTCGACCCGCTCTTCCTCTTCCTCGCCCACGTACCGACGCCCGTACCGAGACGTGCACGCGGGCCGGTGTACCGAGGTGACGATCCCGGAGCGGCCTGCTGCGCAGGGCGTCGGCGAGGTGCCGGGTTTCTGCTCGAACAGGCGCCGCCCGGTCCGTCCGTCCCGGCGGCCTCCGAGGCACCACCGCTCAGGCCGTGGCATGCGCCCGAACCGCTCTGCCCCCGTCCGGATACAGTGGCCTCCGGTGCGGTGGTGCCCCGTCCTCCTCGTCGTCGCGCACCACCGGTGCCGACTGCTGTCCCTTCAGTTCGGTCCGCCCTGCCGGGGGAGAAGCTCGCGTGCAACCGCCCGAACCCGGTTGCCGGCGTGCACAGGAAGGAGAGGCGCGATGAGCGGTCACGGTGCCGATACCGCCCCGGCCGGACCGCTGCGGCGGATCATGCGCGGACGGGACCCTGGTGAGGAACATCGGGCGGCGACGCCGCTGGAGCTGCTGTTCGACCTGACGTTCGTGGTCGCCGTCTCCCAGGCTGCGGCTCAGCTTCACCACGCACTGGCCGAGGGCCACGTCGGTCCCGGCCTCGCGGCGTACGCGGCGGTGTTCTTCGCGATCTGGTGGGCGTGGATGAACTTCACCTGGTTCGCCTCCGCGTACGACACCGATGACGTGCCTTACCGTCTGCTGACACTGCTGCAGATGGCCGGCGTGCTCGTCCTGGCTTCGGGCGTGGCCGCCGTGTTCGAGGACTACGACTTCACCGTCGTCGTGGTCGGCTACGTCATCATGCGGGCGGCACAGATCTCCCAGTGGCTCCGGGCCGCCGTCGAGCATCCGGACGGACGCGGCGCCGCCCTGAGGTACGCCGCCGGGATCGCCGTGGTGCAGATTGGGTGGATCGCCCGTCTGTGGACGCCTGACGCATGGGCCTGGACCACCTTCCTGGTCCTGGTCCTGGCGGAGCTGGCCGTGCCGGCCTGGGCCGAGTACCGGGGCAGTCCGACCACCTGGCACCCGGCACACATTGCCGAGCGCTACGGCCTCTTCACCATCATCGTGCTCGGCGAAGTGATTCTCGGCTCGCTCGCCGCCGTCCGGACCGCCGTGGCCGGCCATGGTCTGTCCGCACCCGTGTTCCTGATCGCCGTAGGAGGGCTGCTGCTGGTCTTCGCCCTGTGGTGGCTCTACTTCACCGGCAGCGAAGCGGAACTGACCACCCTGCGGACGGCCCTGGCCTGGGGCTATGGCCATTACGCGGTCTATGCCGCGCTGGCAGCGATCGGCGCGGGCCTGGAGACGGCCCTGGACGCCACCGAACACCACGGACACCTCTCCACCCGCGGGGCCGGTCTGGCGGTCGCGGTGCCCGTGGCGATCGCGCTGCTCACGCTCGCCGCACTGCACCGGCTCACCGCGACCGGAACCGTGGGCCACGCCCTGGTGGTGGTCGCGGGAGCAACCGTGGTGCTCGCCCTGGGCTTCGGCGCACCGGCCGTGGGACTCGGCGGCGCCGTACTGGGGATGGGCCTGGCCGTGAGCGCCACGCTGGCCGCCGGCCTTGTCGCCGGCCTTGTCGCCGGCCGGCGCCTCCGGGCCGTGGGGCGATGACGAGTGCCCGGCCGCACCCGCGCCGTCCCCGGCGACGAGCTGGTGACTCCGCTCGCGCCGGGGACCGCCGCACCTCCCGGCATCGCCCCGAGGCCCACCAGGACTACAGCTCGTCGGCGAACGCCCCGGCCAGCTCACGCCACTCGGACCGCGGCAGACCGGCACCGCCCTCGTCCGCGGTGAGCACCTGGAGTGCGACGTGGTCGGCGCCCGCGTCGAGGTACTCCCGCGTCCGGGCCCTCACACGCTCGGTGTCGCCCAGGGCGAAGAGGGCGTCGAGGAGCCGGACGCTGCCGCCGTTTTGGAAGTCGCTCTCCGCGAACCCCAGGCGCAGCAGGTTGTCGGTGTAGTTGGGCAGCTGGAGGTACATCTCCAGCATGTTCCGCGCGGTGGTGCGGGCACGGTCGAGGTCGGCGTCGAGCACCACCGACAGCTCCGGCGCGAGCAGCGCATCGGAGCCGAGCGCCTCACGCGCCTCCGCCGTGTGCTCGGCGGTGACGAGATAGGGGTGCGCGCCCAGCGCCCGGCCGCTCGCGAGCTTCAGCATCTTCGGGCCGAGCGCCGCGAGGACCCGTCGTCCGGCGTGCACGGGCGGGGTGGCGGCGTCGAGGGCGTCGAGGTAGGCGACCATCGCGCTGTACGGCCTCGTGTACTGCGGCACCATCGGTCCATGGCTGACCCCGAGGCCGAGGACGAAGCGCCCAAGCGCAGCGGCGTCGATGGCGGCGATGCGCGCCGCCACCTCCTCGGCGGGGTGGTCCCAGATGCTCAGGATGCCGGTGGCCACGGTGACCGTACGGGTGGCGGCGACGACTGCCGCGGCGTCGTCGGGGGAGGGGCTGCCCCCGATCCACAGAGTGCCGTACCCCAGCTCTTCGAGCTCCGCGACCGCCTCCGCGATCGCTCCCTTGCCCGCGTCGTCCACTCGCGACCTGTGCAGGGCACCGCTCCAGATGCCGATCCGTCCGAATGTCTCGCGCGTCTCAGAAGTCATGGTGTGATCAACAGCGTTCCGCGCCCGCTATTCCCGCCCGGTCGGGGATTCATCCGTACGGAGGCACAGGGCGATGCGGCGAGCATCCCCGTCCGTACGGTGGACGGGGATGCCGTGCAGACAACCCCGACACACGCGGTGAGGGACACCACCGGCGAAGCCGTGGGCATGGCCCTTGCCGCCGGACGGCCACGGGTCCTGCACCGGGCGGTCAGGGAGATCCGCGTCGAGGCCCGCGACATCCTGGGCAACAGGGACTGACGCCGTTCGTCCGACCTGGTTACCGGCCCGGCTGCGAAGTGGGGGACGGGCTCGCTTCCCGGGTGGCCCACCAGGAGGCGAGGAGACGGAGAGCTTCGGCGGAGGGGGAGCCCGTCTCGGCGGTGTGGATGGTGAGGGTGAGGCCGGGTTCGGCTGCCATCTCGAGGCCTTCGTAGGCCAGGACGAGTTTGCCTACGACAAGTTGAGCTGCGCGAGGTTCGTCCGGTTGTGCGGGTCGGCGTCCACGTCGCTGTAGAGCGCACGGGCCAGGCCGTTGGACGCCAGGATGTCGGTGAACAGCCCCTCCCCAGCCCGAGGTTCCGTACCCGGCCAGGTCTAGACCTTGACGTGTGCATGATGCGCCGTTAACTTCCTGAAACGACCTCCGATTCATGTCCGCGGAGAGTGTTCACATACAGGAACTCGCGTCGGTGGAGAGGTAACCCCCATGCACAGCAGATCCCTCACATCCGTACTCGTCGCAGCCGTTGGCGCGCTGCTGGCGGGCGTCCTCGCCGTGCCGGTCTCGGCCGCGCCGTCCGCCGGCACCGCGAACGCGGCCGTCCGCGCGAACGTCGCCGCCGTCCCGCCGTCGCAGGCCGCCCCCGCCGTGTTCACCCACCCCGGGGTGGGCGTCAGCCGTACCCAGCTGGACACCATGCGCTCCCGGGTCAACGCCGGCACCGCTCCGCAGGCTGCGGCCTACAGCCAGATGATGGGCTCGCGGTACGCCTCCCTCTCGTACACCCCCCACCCGCGTGCCGTCGTCGAGTGCGGGTCGTACTCGAACCCCGATTACGGCTGCACGGACGAGCGCGAGGACGCGATCGCCGCGTACACCCACGCCCTTGCCTGGTACGTCACCCGCAACGCCGCTCACGCCGACAAGGCGATCCAGATCATGGACGCATGGTCGGCGACCGTCCGGGACCACACCAACAGCAACGCCCCGCTGCAGACCGCCTGGGCCGCATCCTCCTGGCCCAAGGCCGCTGAGATCATCAAGCACGTCCACGGCAACTGGCCCAACTCCGGCCGTTTCGGCACCATGCTCCGCAACGTCTACTATCCGGAGATCCAGAACGGCTCCGACTCCAACGGCAACTGGGAGCTGAGCATGACCCAGGCCGTCATCGGCATCGGGGTCTTCCTGGACGACAAGGGGATCTACGACCGGGCCGTCTCCCTCTACCGCGACCGGGTCCCCGCCTTCGTCTACCTCACCTCGGACGGCCCCCTGCCGCGCACCAAGCCGGGTGACGGGCGTGACACCCGTGACGAGATCATCGGCTACTGGCACAACCAGACCACCTTCGTGAACGGGCTCGCCCAGGAGACGTGCCGCGACTTCGTCCACACCGGCTACGGCATCGCGGCCATGACTCAGGTCGCCGAGACCTCCCGGATCCAGGGCCAGGACCTCTACCCGGAGTTCGGGGAGCGGATCCGGCACGCGTTGGGCTTCCACGCCACGTACGAGCTGAACACCCCGCCGTCCTGGCTGTGCGGCGGCAGTGTCAATCGCGGTCTGGGGCCGGTCACGGAGGTCGGCTACAACGCGATGCACAACCGACTCGGCAACGCCATGAGCAACACCGAGGCGTACACCCTGGCCCGGCGCCCGATGGGGACGAACAACCTGTTCGTAGCCTGGGAGACGCTGACCCAGGGCGACAACGTGTCCTGAGGCGGCACACGGTGCGCGAGCGTAAGGGAGCAGGGCGGTCATGACCGCCCTGCTCCCGGACGACGGTGAAGGGCAGGGCAGGTGTCCCGGTACGCACCGAGACCTGTCGGCGCGCAACGGCCGACGCGGGAGGGCGGTGCTGAGGGTGGGCCTCTGGCACCTTTCGTGCCGTCGGTCAGGTCGGCGAGCGCCGCACGGCGTACCGGTCGGCTGCGGTGCCGACGGGATTCGAACCCGCGGACGGGGCGAGGCAGGCCCGCCCCGGCCTCCGTCAGTCGACGTGAGAGGGTCCTCGCTCACGTCGATCGCAATGGGGCACACGGTTCCCTGGACGGAGTCCCGGCGCGGCCCTCAACAGGGCGCCCGCGCCGTCAGCCCGGAGCGGCGAAGCGGGACCGCCGCAGGTCCCGGAGCAGCGCTATCTCGGCCATGTGGTGAATGAATTCGAGGTTGGCCCCCGCCAGCACATCGACGAACGGATCATCGGGGTCGGAGCCGTACGGGTACTGCGAGAAGCCGACCGTGTCGAGATGCTCGTCGGTGACGTCGCCGACGTCGGCGCGCCAGCGGTCGATCAGCACCCAGAAGCGGTCGAGTGCCTGGGAGGCGGACGGGGTGAAGTCGACGAGCAGGTGCGGGTCCTGCCGCCGTTCACCGAAGGTCCATTCCCACTGGCCCGCGAAACAGGAGTGCAGGTGCGCCAGCCGCCATGCGATGGTCGTGACCGGCGTCTCATCGGGGTCGGGCGGACCGGTGTGGGCGAGGATCTGCTCCACCCGCTCGACGCCCACGCTCCAGTCGTCGGCGATCTTGGCGACGGTCATACCGTCGGCGGCCTGCCGTGCGACCTCGGCGTACTCGTTCGCCGGGATGTCCGGGGCTCCCTTGTCGAGTACCCACTCGCCGGGCCCGAACGCCCTGGGCGTCGCCGCCTCGCCCCGGCGCCGGACCGACCAGCAACCGGCCACCGGCTCCCACAGGTACTCCTCGTCAGAGAGCCCCGTCAGCCGCACCTGGGCCATCTCCCGGGCCTGGTCGAACTGGTCCAGCAGCAAGCGTAGACGGCCGGTCGACGCGTCCTCGGTCTTCATGCCTCGTACTCCTCGCGGTCGCGTCCCCGACTTCACCGTGCCTCGGCGGAAGTTAACGCCCCGCCTCGACGAGCGCCACCCGATTTCCTGCGCCTGACGCGCTACGCCGTCGCCTGCCGGCACACACTGACCGGTGGGACCCCCTCGGGATCACCGTGACCACAGGCCGCGTACTCCTCGAAGCCGAGGTTGCGGACGCTCAGGTTCGCGTGGACGTCGTCGACCCCTGCGGGGACGGGGCGGAACTCCCGGCCGAATTCGGCCAGCTGTTGGTAATCCTCTCCCTCAGCCCTTGGCCGCCGCACGGTAGGGGCGGAAGAACGCACGCAGTTCCTCCGCGTAGAGCTCGGGCTCCTCGAACGGCGCGAAATGCCCACCGCGAGCGGGTTCCGTCAGGTGGACGACGTTCGCCGTGCGCTCCAGCCACGCCTGCGGCGGGCGGAGGATGTCACCGCGGAAGAGCGAGAATCCGGACGGCACCTCGACCCGGCGGGCGAGCTGCTCGCGCGGGATCGCGGCGTTCGCGTGGTACATCCGCATCGACGAGCCGATCGTCTCCGTGAGCCAGTAGAGCGTGACGTTCGTCAGGATCTCGTCCTTCGTGAAACTCCGTTCGACGTCGCCGCCGCAGTCGCTCCATGCCCGGAGCTTCTCGACGATCCACCCGGCGAGACCGGCCGGCGAGTCGGTCAGCCCCACGGCAGCGGTCTGGGGCTTCGTGCGGTGCAGGGCGCCGTAGGCCCCCTCGCTCGCGCCCCAGGCCGTCACATCCTCGAACCAGGTGCGCTCGTCGGGCGAGAGATCGGCAAGATCGCCGGTAGGAACGGGCAGGCCACCGTCCATGCGGTGGACAGCCACGACGCGGCCGGGGTGGTCGAGTGCGAGGTAGCGGCTCACGTGGCTGCCCACGTCCCCGCCCGCCGCGCCGAAGCGCGTGTAGCCGAGGGCACCCATGAGCTCGGCCCACAGACCGGCGACGGCGATGGAGTCGAGCGGCGGGCCGGTAGGACGGTCGGAGTACCCGTAGCCCGGCATGTCGGGTACGACCACGTCGAACGCGTCCGCCGGGTCGGCGCCGTGCCCGCCGGGATCGGTCAGGAGAGGAATGACCTTCGAGTAGCGCCAGAACGAGTCCGGCCAGCCGTGGCACAGTACGAGGGGCAGTGCGGGGGCGGCCGGCGCGACAGCCCGGGCGTGCACGAAGTGGACCCCGAGGCCACCGAGCCGGACGCGGAAGCGGGGCAGCCGAGCGAGTGCCGCCTCCTGCGCCGGCCAGTCGAACCCGTCCGCCCAGTAGGCGACGAGCTCACGAAGGTAGGCGATGTCGGTACCGAGCGACCATCCGGCGTCCTCGGGCGCATCCGGCCAGCGTGTCAGGCTCAGTCGAGTGCGGAGGTCCTCGATCGCTGCGGGTGCGGTCCGGAGGGTGAACGGCTCGAAGTGAGGCAGTGCGTCCGGCATGGCACGCATGCTAGACGCTGACGCGGCAGCCGGCGCTCCCGCCGGCAAGGGGCCGGATGCACCAGGCGCCTCCTGCCGGCCTTCCTCAGCCGAGGAACTCCAGCACACGGCGCCAGGTCAGTTCGGCTGCGACCGGGTCGTGGTCGGGCAGGTCACGGGCGATGTAGAAGTGGCCGACGCCCGGGTAGCGGAAGACCTCCAGGTCGACACCCGCATTCCGAGCCGCCCGGGAGAGGGCGCCAACGCGTTCGTGTGGTGCGAAGTCGTCCGGTTCCGCGGCGTGCAGTTGCGCCCTGAGACCCGGGCGCACGGTTACGGGCGTCACGGGTAGGTCGACAGCAGCGAGCAGGAGGAGGACACCCCCGGTAGCGGGACGCTCGGGCCAGAGGTCGGCGACGACGCTCGTTCCCATGGACACACCCGCGAGCACGGTCTCGTCCGGCATACCCCTGAGGGACCGGCGCGCACGCTCGATCACCGCCGCCCAGCCGATCCGGTCGGCCAGCCGGAATCCCTCGTCGAGTGTGGAGGCGGTCTCGCCGCCGAAGAGGTCCGGCGTGACGACCTCGTGCCCGGCGCGACGCAGCCGCTCGGCGGCAAGGAGTTCGGCGGAGCGCAGGCCGAGAACGGAGTGGAACAACGCGATGTGGGCCATGGGGTCATCGTGCTCCACGAAGCGGACCGCGGCCGTCAGTTGCGAACACGCTGCGGCAGTGACCGTGCGGCGGCCTGCGGTCCGGCAACTCGGCGAACGGATAATCGGTTGCCTTGGTGCCGCGGAGGTGGATGCAATATCAGGCATGGTCACTCAGGTGCGCCCGCCGCGGCGGGACAAGACGAACGCGTACGACCCGGCATCAGCACTCCGCCATCCGGACGCACGGGAGCCGAAGCGTCGGGCGGGAAACGCCGACGCGTGAATACGTCACCGTCGCAACCAGGGGTGGACCGGCCCGGCGGGCCGCCCGTCCGGATCGGCGCCCTCGTTCCGCTGACCCGGCCCGGCTGGGTCGAGGCAGGCCGACACCTGCTCGCCGGCCTCGAGCTGGGCGTTCGCGAGGTCAACCACGCCGGCGGGATCGCCGGAAGACCACTCGAGCTGGTGGTCCGGGACACCGCGGCTGACGCACGAAGGGCCGCTGCGGCCGTGGACGAATTGGCACGCCTGGGCGTGGCTGCCTTGGCGGGGGAGTATCACAGCGTCGTGGCCCGCGCCGTCGCCGCCAGGGCCGACGCCCTCGGCCTGCCGTTCCTCTGCTCGTCCGCGGTTCTCGACGCGCTCACCGAACAGCCGACGGAATGGGTCGCGCGCCTCGCCCCGGCGCAGTCCCGAGGCTGGCGGATCTACGCGGACTTCCTCCTCGGCGCGGGTCACACGCGCATCGCCGTGGCAGTCGAGCCGAGTGTCTACTGGGCGTCAGGGGTACGCATACTGCGGGACCACCTCGCTCCACGCGGTGGCACCGTCGTCGAACTCGACATGAGTGCGCTCGCCCCCACGGGCGTGTGCGACGCACTCGCCGACAATCGCGCGACAGCCCTCCTCCTGCTCGTCGGCCACCCGGAGCCGGCGGTGTCGATCGTCACGTCCGTCCGCAGCGACCAGCGCCTCGCCGACCTCATGATCGGTGCTCCGGCCGGGCAACCCGAGTTCGCCGAATGGGCCACGCTGCTGGGTGCCGACGGTGCCGCGATCCCGTTCTTGCGCTACCTGCCCGAGCGCCTCACCCCACTCGGCGCGCGCGTCGGGAAGGCCCTCCGCGAGCGGCTGGCCGAAGCGCCCTCCTTCGTGGCCTTCGAGGGCTACGACACGGTCGCCGTCCTCGCCGATGTGCTGCGTTCCCACGGCGCGGACCAGGCGCGCACCGCCGAATGGCCGCGCGTCGCCGTCGAGGGTACCCGTGGGCAGATCCGGTTCTCCCGCACGCCAGGCATCAGCGTGTGGCAGTGGGTGTGGGCGCCGATCCAGGTCGTCGACCGAGATCCAGCGGCACCTGATCGGTTTAGGGTCCTCCACTCCGGCTGAGGGAGCACAGAGAAGGCACGGGGGCCGGGTGCCTGGAGCTGCACCTGGCCACGCACCGATACGAGTTGGCGTCCTACGCGAAGGTGGCCACCGCTAGCTGCCGCGTGCCGGCCTCCGCCCCGAGTGACAGGGCGCGCCTGGGAAGCGTGTGCACGGAGCGCCCGCGGAGTGACGAGGGGTCACCGCACCGAAGGCTGCTGGTGCGTGGCCCAGTGTTCGGCGGCCGTCATGCCCAGCAGCACGACGTCGTGGTAGTTGCCGGCGAAGAACTCATGCTGGCGAAGCCGTCCCTCCTCGACGAAGCCGAGCCGGCGGTAGAGGGACAGGGAGGCGTCGTTGAAGGCGTAGACCTCGACCTCGCACTTGTTGTAGCGCTGTTCGGCGAACATGTAGGTGAGGACGAGTTCGGTTGCCTCGGCTGCATAACCTTTGTGGCGGTGATCGCGGACGATCTCGATACCGGTCCTGAACCGCCCCGCACGCCTGTCGGTCTCTCCGACCGTCACAGCACCTGCGAACGCGTGATCAGCCAGCGTCTCGACCACCAGGCGGAACGCGTCACCCCCTGGCGGACGCCCGGCCCGTTCAGCGGTCCAGGAACGGAAACTCTCGGCAGAGCGCGGAGGGTCGACGACGCCGGCGTTGCGCACGTCGAGGGTGTTCTGGGCGAGGTCGCGAAACCCTACCCAGTCATCGGGCTCGACACCTCGCAGGCGTACCTTCTCGCCGTTCCACATATCGCTCATGGCACCCACCACTTCACTGTTCGACGCGAGCTCTGACGGCCATGTACGTCGCATCGCACACGATAGCGATGGCACACGGCCGCTCGTTCGGCGGGCGCGGCTCCGACGACGCTCGCACCGGCGCCTTGCGCGAGCAACGCGCCCCCGAGCTGAGGAACCTGTGAAGCGCGGGCGGCGTCGAGAGGTGCGCCGAACAACCCACCGGTCGGCCCGAGTGCACCTCGCTCCACAAGCACCGCACGTACAGTGACGCAGGCGAGGACGATGCCTGAATCAGACGCTCGGCCGCTGCTGATCCGGGGAAGGTCTCGCTCCTTTCGGCCTCGCGTCACGCCGTGGACCGGGACGCTGCGGGACGCCCACCCAGGGCGGGCCGAGGGAGTGAAAGAAGTTCTGGCGGAGATGTCGAGAACCCGTTGCCGGCTCCGTCCCTGCTGTGAACGCGACCACAAGGGGTCGCGCCACCACCGAGGAGAACCACGATGGCCAAGTACTTGCTGCTCAAGCACTACCGTGGGGCCCCGGCTGCGGTGAACGACGTGCGGATGGACCGGTGGACGCCGCAGGAGATCTCGGCGCACATGCAGTACATGCACGACTTCGCGGCCCGGCTCGAGGGCACCGGCGAGTTCGTCGACGCTCAGGCGCTCGCCCCCGAGGGGGCGTGGGTGAGGTACGACGGTGAGGGGCGCCCGCCGGTCACCGACGGCCCGTTCGCCGAGACCAAGGACCTCATCGCCGGCTGGATGGTGATCGACGTCGACGACTACGAGCGCGCCGTCGAGCTGGCCGGAGAGCTCTCGGCCGCCCCCGGAGCAGGCGGGAAGCCGATCCACGAGTGGCTCGAGGTGCGCCCGTTCCTGTCCGCGCCGCCCACCGTCACGGAGTGAAGTCCGAGGTGAACGAGGTTCTGCTGAGGAGACTCACGCCGAGCGTCCTCGCCATCCTCGTCCGCCGCGGAGCCGACTTCGCGGCGGCCGAGGACGCGGTGCAGGACGCGCTGGTCGAGGCGGTCCGCGTCTGGCCTGCCGATCCGCCGCGGGACCCGAAGGGCTGGCTGATCACCGTGGCCTGGCGGCGGTTCCTCGACGCGTCCCGCGCGGACGCCTCCCGCCGTCGGCGGGAGGACCTCGTCGACGAGGAGCCGGGCCCGGGGCCCGCGCCCGCGGTGGACGACACGCTGCAGCTCTACTTCCTGTGCGCCCACCCGTCGCTGACGCCGTCGTCCGCGGTCGCGCTCACGCTGCGTGCCGTCGGCGGGCTGACCACCCGCCAGATCGCCCGGGCCTACCTGGTGCCCGAGGCGACCATGGCGCAGCGCATCAGCCGGGCCAAGCGCACTGTCTCCGGGGTGCGGTTCGACCAGCCCGGTGACGTCGCCACCGTGCTGCGGGTCCTCTACCTGGTCTTCAACGAGGGCTACTCCGGTGACGTCGATCTCGCCGTCGAGGCCATCCGGCTCACCCGGCAGCTCGCGGCCCAGGTCGACCATCCCGAGGCGGCGGGGCTGCTCGCACTCATGCTGCTCCACCACGCCCGGCGCGCCGCCCGGACGGCGGCCGACGGCAGTCTGGTGCCGCTGGCCGAGCAGGACCGTGGCCGGTGGGACACCGAGTCGATCGCCGAGGGCGTCACCATTCTGCAGGCAGCCCTCGCCCGCGACCGGCTGGGCGAGTTCCAGGCCCAGGCCGCCATCGCGGCACTCCACGCCGACGCGCCCACCGCCGAGGAGACCGACTGGGTGCAGATCGTCGAGTGGTACGACGAGCTCGCGAGCCTGACCGACAGCCCGGTCGTCCGGCTCAACCGCGCGGTGGCCGTCGGCGAGGCCGACGGAGCACGCGCCGGCCTCGCGGCGCTCGCGGCACTGGACGACTCACTGCCCCGCCACACCGCTGTGGCGGCGTACCTCCGCGAGCGCGACGGTGACCTGGTGACGGCGGCACGCCTGTACGCCGAGGCGGCTCGGCGAGCACCCGACCTTGCCGAGCGTGACCACCTGACCCGCCAGGCCGCCCGGCTCAATGCCCGCCGGTGGAAGCGGGCGTGACCGGAGAACGCCAGGTAGGTGAGGCCGAAGCGGTGAGTGCACCCAGGTGCCCGCGCGTCCTGACGGCTCACAGGCTCCGTCGGGCACGCGGGCACGAGAGCATGCTTCCGGACGATCAACCAGAGGTCGGGGCGCACAGCGCTTCCACTTGATAGGCAAGTGTTAGCTTGCCTATCATGAGGTGGTGGCCGACGACCTTTTCAAAGCCCTGGCCGACCCCACTCGCCGCACCATCCTCGACGAGCTCGCGGAGAAGTCCGGACAGACGCTGTTCGAGATCTGCTCGCGGCTGAGCATGAAGCACCAGCTCGGCATCTCGCGCCAGGCGGTTTCCCAGCACCTCGCCCTTCTGGAGGCCGCTGGGCTCGTGGGGACCAGGCGAGAGGGCCGCTACAAGTTCCATGACCTGAACACGGCCCCGCTGCGGCAGATCGCCGAACGATGGCCTGTGCCCGACGTATCCGAACCGGAGGAGAGCGCCCCATGAAAGTCCATCTGACCAGCGTCTTCGTCGACGACCAGGCCAAGGCCGAACAGTTCTACACCGGGATCCTCGGCTTCGTGAAGAAGCACGACGTCCCGCTGGGCGAGAAGGACCGATGGCTGACCGTCGTCTCGCCCGACGAGCCCGACGGCACCGAACTCCTCCTCGAACCCGCGGGCCACCCGGCCGTCAAGACCTACCGCGACGCGCTCGTCGAGGACGGCATCCCGCTCGCCCAGTTCGCCGTCGATGACGTGAAGGCGGAGTACGAGCGCCTGCGTGGCCTGGGTGTCCACTTCACTCAGGAGCCCTTGGAAATGGGCCCCGTGACCACCGCGGTACTCGACGACACCTGCGGCAACCTGATCCAGATCGCGACCGAGCCGCAGTAGGCAGGCGGGTGCGTGCGCAATTGGCAGCCCTTTCCGTACCTCGAAGAGGCACCGGTTCCGACGCGCGCGGAGCGGGCGCCGGCACATGAGGCCTGCCCGTCCCACGTCATGGCCGTGACGCGGGTCGGGCGGCATCACGACGGGGCCGGGGTCGCGCGCACCTGCCCCGTGCCGAGCGGTGCCCGGGCGTCATACATGCCCCGTCCCCGGCATGTGTGATGCCGGGGACGGGACACGTGGGTGCCGCGCGATGGTCAGGAGGCGACGAAGCGCGCGACCTGGCCCAGCACGAGCGTGTCGGCCAGGTACCCGATGTGGGTCTGGCAGACCACGTTGTTGTTCGTCGCGCCGTTCAGCCGGGTGCTGGTGTACGGGAGGATGACGCCGTCGCACGCCGAGTACCAGGTCGCGTACTTGGTGGCTCCCGGCGTTTCGTCACCTGCGGTGATCTGGGAGATGAACGACGAGCCCGGGTACATCTGCTGGCAGGTCGTGTACATCAGGCAGGCGCCGGCGAACGTGGTCCCGTGGTTGGCGCCCGCGATCGAGGCGAGGTGGCTGACGCTGGTGTTGCCGCCCAGCACCTTCAGGTAGTACTGGCTGACGAGGCCGCCCATCGAGTGATTGACGATCGCGACCTTGCTCGCGCCGGTCCGGGACTTCACGTTGTTGACGAAGGAGGCCAGGCCCTGGGCGTTGGTGATGTTGTTGCCGTAGGAGTTGTACTCGTACGCGAAGAGCTTGGAGCTGGACCAGCCGTTCAGCTGGAAGACACTCATGGCGGTGACCCAGTTGGAGGCGTTGCCGGTGTACCCGTGGACGAAGACGACCGGCGTGCTGGTCGACAGCGGCTGAGCGGCAGCGTCGGCGGCCCGTGACGTCGAGGCGGCCGTGGCGGTGGTCGTCTGGGCTGCGCCGGCCGTCGATGCCGAGGAGAACAGGGTGAACGCGACCGCGAGGCTCGTCGCGAGAACGCCGAGAAGCCGGCGGGGGGAACGACGACGCATGGAGCACTCCTGAGGGGGATGCGGGGATGCGGGTGCCTGACCCCACAAGAGTCGGGGGGCGTGGCGCGGACGCCATCGGTGAAATCACCGGCGTTCGCGGGCCGCACGTGGAGCGCTGCCCTGACCGACACAGGCAAGCACGCGGCCGGAGCGGAGCCGACCCTCATCGCCGTGGCCACCGCCACCGGCCTCCGCGGCCACGAGTCCTGGCCCGTCACCCCCGCCGCCGTCCAGGACCTGGAGCAGCAGCACGCCGACGGCACCTTGCAGCCCTCCGACGAGACTGGCCCGCGGGTCGACGGACCGCCCTGTGCCACCTCGGACCGGCGTCAGGCCACCACCCGCGGGACGGCCGGGGCCCCAGGCTGTTGCTCGGCGTGGGGGAGAGCGCGTGCCCGGAGAAGTGCAGCCGTGCCGGATCCGGGGCGTCTCCGACCCCGTCCCCCTCGTAGAGGAAGGCGGGTCGGGACGGACCAGGCGCTGCGAGCGGGTCAGGCTCGGTGCCTCGGATCACGTCGGCCCGGGGAGGAGCGGGGACGGACTCCCCGGCGGCACCCTTCCGCAGCCGACCTCATCCGGGTTCTGCTGCCTCGTCGTCGCAGGGTATGCCGAGCAGGCTGGTCAGGGTGGTGAGCGCAGTGCCCAGGGGGAGCGTGATGCGGGTGAGGGCATGCCGGTCACCCCGGGTCGGGTCCCGATTGATGATCAGAACGGGTTTTCCGGCCTGGGCAGCCTGGCGGACGAACCGGAGCCCGGACATCACGGTCAGTGAGGACCCCAGGACCAGCAGGGAGGACGCCTCGTGGACCAGTTCGCGGCAGTGCTCGACACGCTGCGGGGGTACGGCTTCGCCGAAGAACACCACGTCCGGTTTGAGAATGCCACCGCAGAGTGCGCAGGGCACGACGCGGAAGTCCCCGACCTGGTCGTCGGTGAGGTCGGCGTCACCGTCCGGGTTGACAGCGGCGGCCACCGGGTCGAATCCCGCATTGGCCCTCTCCAGCCGCTGGGCAAGTTCGGGGCGTGGGCTGTAGGCGCCGCAGGAGAGGCACACGACCCGGTTCAGATTTCCGTGGAGCTCCACGACGCCCTCGCTGCCGGCGGCCTGGTGCAGGCCGTCGACGTTCTGGGTGATCACCCCGGAGAGCAGGCCGTGGCGCTCGAACGCGGCCAGGGCCCGGTGCCCGGCGTTGGGGCGGGCACGGCCGAAGGTGCGCCAGCCCAGGTGGCTGCGTGCCCAGTACCGGCGCCGGGCCTGGGCACCGCCGGTGAAGTCCTGGTAGGTCATCGGGGTGTGCCGGCTCAGGCTCCCACCCTCGCCCCGGTAGTCCGGGATGCCTGATTCCGTGGAGATGCCCGCTCCGCTGAGTACCAGCACACCGCCGGCGCCCAGGGCGTCGGTGACCGGCCCCAGATCCGTGGTGCCCGGGAGGAGGACCTCGGTAGGGGTCCAGCTGAGGGTGGGGCGCATACGCATGCCCCCAGGGTACGGAAGAGACCGCCACTCCCCGCCTTCACCGTCGACGGCGCCGCCCCTGCTGCGCCTTCCGTCCCAGCGGTATGACCGGCGCGTGGCGGACACCGCCTGGGCATTCGCCGCATGCCGAGGGGCGGCGTACGTCTACGTCCGGCGTCGGAGTACACCGCCCTGGTGGGGCGAGACGGGGACCGCGGCCCGAGGGCTGTCGCCGGCCTGGCTTCTACTTCGGGTCGCGGTTGAACAGTGCGGTCGACCAGAGGTAGCCGAGTACGGTCAGGCCCAGGCACCAGGCGAGGGCGAGCCACCCGTTGTTGCCGATCTCGGTCCCGAGGAGCAGGCCGCGCAGGGTCTCGATGGCGGGGGTGAAGGGCTGGTACTCGGCGATCGGCTGGAACCAGCCCGGCATCGCGTCGACCGGCACGAAGGCGCTGGACAGGAGCGGCAGGACCAGCAACGGCATCGCATTGTTGCTGGCTGCCTCGGCGTTCGCGCTGGACAGGCCCATACCGACCGCGATCCAGGTGAATGCCAGGGAGACGAGCATGAGGAGCCCGACCGCGAGAATCCATTCCAGGGCGGTGGCGTCCGTGGACCGGAAGCCGATGGCCACGGCGACGGTCCCGACGAGGATCACGCTCATCACGCACTGGAGCACGCTGCCGACGACGTGCCCGATCAGTACCGACGCACGGTGGATGGCAAGGGTGCGGAAGCGGGCGATGATGCCCTCGGCCATATCCATGGCGACGGACACCGCGCTGCCGATCGTGGTGCCGCCGATGGTCATGAGCAGGATGCCGGGGACGAGATACGCGAGGTACTCGGAGCGGCCGGCACCGTCCCCGACGCCGCTGCTCATGGTGTCGCCGAAGATGTAGACGAAGAGCAGCAGGAGCATGACGGGGGTGAGGAGCAGGTTGAGGGTGAGGGAGGGGTAGCGGCGGGCGTGCAGGAGGTTGCGGCGCAGCATGGTGGAGGAGTCGCGCACGGCGAGGGGGAGGGTGCTCATCGGGCGGTCTCCTTGGGATGGTTGGGCTGGTTGGGGAGGGTGGTGGTGGTGAGGGCGAAGAAGACGTCGTCGAGGTCGGGGGTGTGCACGGTCAGTTCGTCGGCCTCGATTCCGGTGGTGTCCAGGCGGTCGAGGATGGTGCGCAGGTCGCGTTGGCTGCCGTCGCTGGGCAGTTGGAGGGAGAGGGCCTCGTCGTCGCGGGTTGCGGTGGTGAGGGTGCGGGCTGCGTCGCGGTAGGTGGTGGGGTCGGTGAAGCGCAGGCGGACGTGGCCGCCGGGGACGAGTCGTTTGAGTTCTTCGGCGGTGCCTTCGGCGGCGATCTTTCCGTTGTGGAGTACGGCGATGCGGTCGGCGAGTTCGTCGGCCTCTTCGAGGTACTGGGTGGTGAGGAGGACGGTGACGCCTTCGGAGACCAGGGCGCGGATGATCTGCCACATGGTGTGGCGGGAGCGGGGGTCGAGGCCGGTGGTGGGTTCGTCGAGGAAGATGATCCGCGGGTTGCCGACGAGGGTCATGGCGATGTCCAGGCGGCGTTTCATGCCGCCGGAGTAGGTGGAGGCGGGTTTCTTCGCTGCTTCGGTCAGGTCGAAGCGCTCCAGGAGTTCGGTGGTGACCTGGCGTCCCTCGTTCTTGGGCAGGTGGTGCAGGTCTGCCATGAGGAGCATGTTCTCCTCGCCGGTGATCAGTCCGTCGACGGCGGAGAACTGGCCGGTGACACCGATCGCGGCACGCACCGCCTGCGGGTCGGCGGCCAGGTCGTGACCCGCGACCTGGGCCTGGCCGCCGTCGGCGGTGATGAGAGTGGACAGGATTTTCACGGCGGTGGTCTTGCCGGCACCGTTGGGTCCGAGCAACGCGAAAACGGACCCGGCCGGGATGCGCAGATCGATGCCGTCGAGGACGGTCTTGTCACCGTAGGATTTGCGAAGACCGAGGGCCGAGACGGCGGCCGGTGACTGGTGACCCTCGCCCTGGTTGGATGTGGGCATGACAGAAAGGGGCACGGAGCTCTCCGTTTCGAGGGCTGAAGTGGGTGGGAACGGGCCGGTCGGGGGGTGTGGCGCTCAGGCCTTGGCGCGGCGGATGTCGATATTGCCGTGCCGGGTGCGGGCGCGCACCTTGACGGTGTCCGCGGTCCTCGTCGGGGGCTCGGACGCGGTGAGTGTGTTGCGGACCTGGCCGGAGCCCGAACTGACGTCGAGCCAGGCGGCCGTGCCCTCGCGGACGCCGACCTCGATGGCCCCGTAGGACGTTTCCAACTGGATTGTTCCCCGGGTTACTTCGCCGACGCGCAGGGCGCCGTGAGCGGTGGTGGCGGTGACCGAGTCCTCGGCTCGCCGGATCTCGATGTCACCGTTGGCGCCGCTCACCCGCAGCTCACCGGTCGCGGCGCCGACGGTCGTGGTGCCGTGTGAGTTCTTCAGGACGGCGGGGCCGTTCACGAGGCCGACGCGCAGGCTGCCGGAGCTGGTGGTGATCTCGGCCGTGCCCTCGACCCGGTCCACGCTGAGCGAGCCGTGCGACGCGGTCAGCTTCAACGGCCCGGTCGTCTCCAAGCGGACGTCGCCGGACGAGGTCTTCACACGGACCTCGCCGAGCCGGCCCTCGCCGAGCACCTGGGCCCAGGCGCCGGTCATGTCGATGCGCGAGCCCGTGGGCAGTTCGACCGTCACGTCGACGATGCCGGTGCGGCCGAACAGATTGGGCTTGGGCGTCCTGACGGTCAGGGCGCCGCTCGCGCAGGCGACCTCGGTCTGTTCCGCCGCCCGTACGTCCAGCTCCCGCTTCGGGTCGCGGGGCCTCACCTCGACCACGGTGTCGCTACGGTCGCCCGCGGTGAACTGGATCGAACCGGCTTCCACGTGCGCCGTTGCCGAGATCGGTTCGGGGGTGTCGAAAGAAGGCATGGCTGTCCCGTCCTCTTGGGTCTTCAGGGCGTCCCCGCTCGGAGGGAACGCGTACAGGGGAAGTGGTGCGGACGGGCGCGCGGTCAGCGCACCCAGCCCGTGAAGCTCTGTCCGACGGTCCGGGCCTTCTCCGTCGTACGCGGCCGGGTGTCACCGTCGACCGCGGCCGACACAGCACGCACCAGCCACGCGTTGACCGACAGACCCTCGCGGGCCGAGGCCTCCTCGGCGCGGGCCTTGAGGTGAGCCGGCAGACGCAGGTTGACGCGGGCCGTGCCGCCCTCGTCGCCATCGGCCGGGGCCGAGGCCCTGAACGGTTCGACGGATGTGGCCGGCTCCGCGGGGGCGTCGCCGCCGGTGGGCGGCGGCGTCACCACGAAATCGGGGTCGAGCCCGCGCAGCCGTACGTCGACCGACCCGGGAGCGAGTTCGCGGGTGACCTCGTCCATAGCGGCCGAGAGCACATTGAGCAGGGTCAGCCGGGCCGCCGACTCCAGGGGAGCGGTGAGCCGCTCTGCCAGCGCGCGGGCATCGTCTCCGCCGGCCTCGGCGGCCACCGCGAGTTCCCGCCGGAGGGTGTCGACATACGGGGTGAGGTCCATGACGCCATAATGGCACCAGTGTGACGCCACATGCAAGCCCCGGGTGGCTCGCAGGTGGGGGTCTGAGCCCCAGCGAGTCTCCTCATCTGCGAAAACGCGATGAGAAGAGCCGCGTCCGCTGTGATGCAAAGCAGGCTGTAGGGCCCCCTGGATGCGCGGAGTGGCGCCCGCTGGCGCCATCCCGCGCAAAATGGCGCCACGTGGTGCCACGGCGGTTCGGGGAAAGAAGACAGGCCTCACCTCGGGCCCCGGCCGCGCCGCGTCCACCACTCGGTGGCACGGCCGGGCCCGGGCTTCGGGTGAGGCCGTGCCGGCCGGGTGCTACGGGCGGTTGACGGTCGCTCCTGCGATCCGGGTGACCCCGCCTGGGCTGCGCGCGTCGTGTTCGCTCAGGTGTCGGTTCGTCGGCATTCGCATGGGCCGAAGAGGGCGACTCCGGAGACGAATGAGTGAATCTCGCAGACACACCGCAGAAATGGGCGAAACCTGGCTAAAGAGACCCAGTCAGTGAATGCACTTTCGCTCAGATGGCGGGCGATCCGTACTGGAAGGCTGACAGTGGGAACGCTGAACAAGTTGGAGCAGCGCTTCGAGGCGTGGGTCAACGGCGCCTTCGCCAAAGCGTTCAAGTCTGCGGTGCAGCCGTTGGAATTCGTCGGTGCGCTCCGGCGTGAGTGTGACGTCAACGCCAGGATCTGGAACCAGAACCGCACTGTTGTGCCCAACAGCTTCGTGATCGAGCTCAACCCCGACGATCACGCCTTGCACAGTACGTGTCTGCTGATGCTCGGTGAAGAGCTGGTCGAGAAGGTGCGCGAGTACACCGAGTCTCAGCACTACTCCTTCGTGGGCCCTCTGAAGGTCCAGTTGCAGTGCTCGGACGACCTGGCGACCGGGCGGTACCGGGTGAGGAGCCGGATCGAGATCCCGCCTGACGTCCAGCACGCCATGGAGACCGCCGAGCGCCGCGCCTTGGCGGCACGCGAGTGGGGCGGCCACGGACAGGCCATGACCTTGAGGCGACCACCGTCTCCCTCGAGCACGGGTAAGCGGGTGCTCACCGTGCAACAGTTCATAGAGCACGAACTCTCGGTCGACAGCAGCGGCATGCTGGTCCGAGGCGACGTCCGCGCAGTCGCCAAGCCGCCGCAACTGCAGAGCGTCAAGCCTCCCTGGCCGAAAAGGGTGGACGCTCCCGAGCTGCTCCCCTCCGGGCACGGACCACTGAGTCGCCCGCGCAGGCTTGAGGTCATGCCCTTCGACGGCCCTCCGGCTGGGACCGGCAGGTCGAACGGTGTGGTCTCCGAAGCCCAGCAGTGGCTCACTGCCGACGAGCCCCAGTTTTCTGCGTCTGCCGTCCAGGCCCGCTCCCGCGAGGACTCGAGCCGCCGACCACAGGAACACGGTAGATCGATGGCGGAAGCATCAAGTCACCGACGCGCCGAGGCCGTATCCAAGAACTCCTCAAGATCATCGAAAGGATCGAACAGTATGACGAACGGCAGTGAATTCAGCATGGGTGGCCCTGTGCCTGAGGGGAGCCGGGACGGTATGGATGTCTCCGGAGGCCACAGAGCACAGGACCGGTATGCCGTGAACGAGTCCGAGAACGCCGTACCGAGGGACGCGCGGCCGTTGACACGGACAGCCGACGACATGATGCCCGGTGAATTCCGGCCACAGGCGCCTGCCGGCGCGTCGGCAGCCTACGCCACAGGCGAGGCCGGTTCGTCACGCCCGTACGCCGGGGGACACCAGCCGTCACGGTTCGTCGATGGTCCGCCGGTCAACCACCGGCCGCGAGCCGCCTATGCGCCTTCCGCAGGGCAGGGTGGCGCATTGGGGCAGAGCTCTTCGGTCGAGCTCTCCTCCGACCGTCTCCTCCGCAACCAGGACGGCGGCGTACGAGGCAGTCTCAAGAAGCTGCGTATCGGCGGGAAAAGCGCCGAACGGGCACGGCAGCAGAAGCTGGCCGTGCTCCGCACCCCGGTGATGGACTGCTACAAGATTGCCGTCATCAGCCTGAAGGGCGGAGTGGGCAAGACCACCACCACGACCGCCCTGGGCTCGATGCTCGCGACCGAGCGCCAGGACCGGGTCGTGGCCATCGACGCCAACCCCGACGCCGGCACGCTCAGTCGCCGGGTGCGCAGGGAGACGAGCGCGACCATCCGCGACTTGGTGGCGGATATCCCCAACCTCCCCAACTACATGGCGGTACGCCGCTACACGTCGCAGGCACCGAGCGGCCTGGAGGTCCTCGCCAACGATGTGGACCCCGCCCTCTCCACCGCGTTCAACGACGAGGACTACCGCCAGGTGGTCGGCTGCCTCGGACAGCACTACCCGATCATCCTCACGGATTCAGGCACCGGTCTGCTCCACAGCGCCATGGGCGGCGTGCTCGACCTTGCCGATCAGCTGATCGTCGTCGCCACGTCCAGCGTGGACGGCGCCGCGAGTGCGAGTACCACCCTGGACTGGCTCAACGCCCACGGCTACGCGGACCTGGTCCAGAGAAGCATCACCGTGGTGTCCGAAGCCCGCAAGATGAGCAAGATCATCAAGCTGGACGACGTCGTCGCTCACTTCCGTGCTCGCTGCCGTGGCGTGGTCGTCGTCCCCTTCGACGAGCACCTCTCTGCGGGGGCGGAGGTCGACCTGGCCAAGATGAGGCCGCAGACCCGTGAGGCGTACTTCAACCTGGCCACGCTGGTGGCCGCGGACTTCCACCGTACCCAGCACGAACCCGCCGGCTGGCCCGCCCTCCCGCACTCGGGGTACAACTCGGCCAGCGTCTTCTCGGCCCCCGCCTGGGGCTGAGCGCTGCGCTTCCGGCCTCGGGTGTGTGGATACCTCTTCCCGTGGTCGCGGTGGTGGGCGGTGATCAGGTGGCGATCACCGCTCCCCGGTCGGCGGCGGCCGGGCGTCGCCATTGGCGTGAAAAGGCGAGGATCGCGCGTCCCCGCGCTCGCCGGGCGGCCGATACGCGTCGGATTGAGCCCTGGTCGCGAGGGCATGCGCACCTCAGTTGATGGACGTCCTGTCGTCCGGGCAAGGGCGGGAGGCAGGGAAAGGTGAGTGACATGGCCGAGCGCTCGACGGCGACGAAGCACCGGTCCCCATCGGCGGACCACGGTGGCGTGCGAAGGCCACCCTTGCGGCCGGGTGACTACGACCCGGCCGACTACACCGCGTACGTGGTGGACAGCGCCGGGGAGGCCGGAGTGCCGCCCCTGCTCGTGATGACCGTGCTCCACCTGGAGGCGTACAAGCCGCACCATCCGCTGCTGGAGCGGCTGTGGCAGTGGTGGAAGCCGGGGGCCTCCTTCGGGTTGGCCAACATGCACCGCGCGACCTTCGAACAGGTACGTCGAACACACGACCTGGACCAGCGGTGGCAAGACCTCCGCGATGATCCGGCTTTTGCCGTCCACGCGGCGGCCTTGCATCTGAAGGACCTCGACCGGAGCCTCCCGAAGCGGCACGTGAGCCGCTACACCCGCGACGAACTCCTCGCGCTGGGCTACAACGCGGGTGAACGCAACATGCGCGCCTTCGCCCGGGGGGTCCCGCCCGGCCCCATGGCTCGCTCGTACCTACGCCGTTTCCGGACGTACCGCGGCCGGGCCGCCGACGTTCTGGCGGGCCGCAGCAGGCCGCGTGAGACCGTGGCCGGTCGAAGCAGAGGGTCGGACGGAAGTTGACGCACCGGCCGACGGAGTCGCCGACAGCGGGTGTCCCGGCGCGATGCCGTTATTCGGACGCCGGCTGCCCGGATCCACTGAAACATCCCGGCCTACGGATCCGCCCGTGATCCACCGGGCCCCGGTTCCGCCGGCGTAGCGCGTAACGTTCCTGGGTTCGGAGCTGTCTGCCACCGGCGCATACCAGGTGACCCGGGTCGATCGCCTGGGTAAGGTCGGGGGATGCCCGAGTTGCAGCGGCTGCATGTCGGCCACGCCCCGGCGGTCTTGGCCTTCGAGCTGGCGAACCGCGCCTACTTCGCTGCCTCGGTACCCGACCGCGGTGACGATTTCTTCGCCCGGTTCACCGGCCGGTACAACGCCTTGTTGGCTGAGCAGGAGGCGGGCATCTGCGCATTCCACGTGCTCGTCGCCGAGGACAGCTCGGTACTCGGCAGGTTCAACCTGGTCGACATCGAGGATCACAGCGCTGAACTCGGCTACCGGGTCGCGCAGCATGTCGCCGGCCGCGGTACGGCGACCGCGAGCGTTCTGGAACTGTGCCGACTGGCGGCGGCCCGGCACGGGCTGCGCACACTGCGAGCGGCCATAGCCGAACGCAATGTCGCGTCCCGGAAGGTGCTGACCAAGACCGGGTTCGTCCCCGTAGGCCCCGCCGACCCGGCCCACCTCGGCGGCGAGCCAGGTACTTGGTACCAGCGCGACCTGGTGCTCCGGCCGTAGAGCGCGATCGTGCCGGGGGACCGGCTGCGGGGACGACCGTCGTGGCCACCGCTGATCATCGGCATGAGAAGAAGGCCGGCTCCGGTCACAGCGTGGGCCGGGCAGGCCGGCCCGGGTGGCATGCAGCCTCGGGCGTGACACCCTCCGGCAGCCACCATCTTCTCATCCGCCACCGCGCCACCGGCGTACTCGCCTGCTACCGGTGTCGGTCAGCCACCTCGGTACCGCTCGCCGCGGTGGTGCGGGTCGTCGGCCCGGCCTGGTGACACCGCCGTCAAGCTGCCCGGGCCGACGCAAGCGATGACCACCGGCAAGTCGCGCATCGCATTGTCGAATATCACGATCTTGAGCTGGAATGCCGGAGACGTGTCGCCGTCCGGATGAGCTCCGCCACAGCCCTGGAACGGCTGTGCGGCGGCCAGGCGATCACGGTGGTGACAGTCGGCGCGTCCAGGACGGGCACTGCGGCGAGGTCACCGTGCAGTTGGGCCCGGCAGGAGTCCGGTGAGATCGCGCAAGCGCGGCCGAGCGCGATCAGTTGCAGCAGCTGTGCGTGGTCCCGGACCCGCGGGCCGGGACCGGGCGGGTAGGTCCCGTCGGGGTCGGGCCAGCGCGGCAGGGGCAGGTCCGGCAGGGCGGTGACGTCGGCCATGTGCACGTGGGCCCGGACGGTGAGCGGATGTCCGGCCGGCAGGACGACGACCTGACTTTCCGAACTGAGATCTTCGGTGTCGAAACCGGCTGTCGAGTCGAACGGCCGGTGCAGCAGGGCGACGTCGGCACGCCCGTCACGCAGAAGCCCTTCCTGCTCGGCCGGGCCGCACAGCGTGACGTCGACGGGCACGGCGCCGGGTTCGGCGGCGTAGGCGTCGAGCAGTTTCGCCAGTAGCTCGCTGGACGCCCCCGCTTTTGCGGCCAGGACCAGACCGGGACGGCCGGCCCCGGTGGAGGCGGCGCGGCGGGTCCGGCGCTCGGCGGCATCGACCGCGTCGAGGGCTGCCCGTCCCTCGGTCAGCAGGACCGAGCCGGCCTCGGTCAGCGTGACGGTGCGGCTGGTGCGGTTAAGCAACGCCATCCCGAGCCGTCGTTCGAGCTGCTGGATCGCCCGCGACAAGGGCGGCTGCGCGATCCCGAGCCGTTGTGCGGCGCGCCCGAAGTGCAACTCCTCCGCGACAGCGACGAAGTACCGCAGTTCCCGGGTTTCCACGTAGTCATGCTATCCCGGGATCGATACCTGGTCGGTATGGCTGAACACCTGATCGGTGTTGGACCCCACGCCGAGGTCCGGATCAGGATGGTGCCCATGAATGAACGGAAGACTGCGCTGGTCACAGGCGCGAACAAAGGCATCGGGTACGAGATCGCGGCGGGACTGGGTGCCCTCGGCTTCAGCGTCGGCGTCGGCGCCCGTGACGGTCGACGACGGGAAGCTGCGGTGGAGAAACTACGCGCCGCCGGCATCGACGCGTTCGGCGTACCGCTGGACGTCACCGACGACGGGAGCGTGACCGCCGCCGCACGGTTGGTCGAAAAGCATGCCGGGCGGCTTGATGTGCTCGTCAACAACGCCGGCATCACCGGTGACATGCCGCAGGAGCCCACCCGGGTCGATCCCGAGACGATCCGGACGGTCGTGGAGACCAACGTGATCGGTGTCATCCGGGTCACCAATGCGATGCTGCCACTACTGCGCCGCTCACCCTCGCCGCGGATCGTGAACATGTCCAGCAGCGTCGGCTCCCTCACCCGGCAGGCAGGAGTGGCCGGTGAGCAGACGACAGGCCCGGTGGCCGTGGCGTACGCGCCGTCGAAGACGTTCCTGAACGCCGTCACCCTTCAGTACGCCCGGGAGCTGAGCGGTACGAACATCCTGATCAACGCAGGCTGCCCCGGATTCGTCGCGACGGACCTCAACGGCTTCCGCGGCGTGCGTACCCCCCACCAGGGCGCGGCGATCGCCATCGAGCTCGCGACCCTGCCCGACGACGGTCCGACCGGCACGTTCGCCGAAGACGCCGGCCCAGTGCCCTGGTGAGGTGCGCGAAGCAGCCTGACGCGCCGGGTGAGGCGGCTTCGCCCACGTCTCGAGCAGGCGCGTATCCGACGGAGACCACGGGCCGGTATTCGAATCCAGGTATCCGGAGCACGCCATGGACCGAACCATCAGGAGGCTGTTGCGCACCTCGCGATCACCGGTGAGGGAAAGGTGGGCTCCGCTCCGGGAGCGCGGCTCACATCCCTGGACCATGAGGTGGCTCACGGCTCACGTACCCCTGCGGAACACACCGGGGCACCTGCGCTCACCACCTACCGACCTCAGGGCGGACGTCGGACGCGCAACCAGGCCGAGGCCGCGACGCGTTCAGCGCCGGGCCAGCGCAAGCACGCTCAGCCCGAACATCAGGACACCGAGGGGGAGGTGGACCGACGGTACGTGCGCGATGCCGAGCCCCACCTGGACGGAGGCGAGGACGAGGAAGCCGGCCGCGTGCCGGACGGGCCGGGGCGAGCCGCCGCCCGGTTTCCACGCCAGCACCGCCGCGAGCACGTACAGCATCGACGCCCCGTACATCACACGGGCCCCGACGCTGTGCAGTGTCTCCCCGTAGGACGAGGTCAGCAGCAGTCCGGCGGAGACCGCTTGGAGGAAGATGGTCAAGGTCTGCAGCATGATCGCGATCCGCAGGAACGAGAAGCTGCGCTGTGCTGTCGCCTGGGTGGCCATGTCACGGTCCCCTTTTCCGCCCCGGGGGCAGTAGATCGGTAAGGTCTCACCAGCCCGACGACGCGGGCCTGCGAAAGGTAAGGCGAGGAGGCGGCCGGGGCATGGGCACGGCTGAGACGAGCACCGGCGAGACAGCCGATGAGCGGCGCCAACTGATCAACGTCGCCTACCGGCTGCTCGGCTCACTGGCCGAGGTCGAGGATGCCGTGCAGGAGGCCTACGCGCGCTGGTACGCGCTGCCGCGAAGCCGGCAGGCGGAAATCGTGTCCCCTGGCGCCTGGCTGACGACGGTGACCGGCCGCATATGCCTGGACGTGCTCGGCTCGGCGCGGGCCCGGCGTGAACGCTACGTCGGCGCGTGGCTGCCCGAGCCGCTGCCCGACCGCGCCGAGTGGGGCGGCGGCCACGGAACAGACCCCGCCGACCAGATGGTCCTGGATGAATCGGTGGCCATGGCCTTCCTCGTCGTCCTGGATGCGATGACACCCGCCGAGCGGGTCTCGTTCGTCCTGCACGACGTCTTCCGATATCCCTTCGCCGAGATCGCCGGCATCCTCGGCCGGACCCCTGCGGCCTGTAAGCAATTGGCGGCCTCTGCCCGGCGGCGGGTGCACGTGGGCGACGCTCCGGTGACGGCGGCGGGGCAGGCCGACGTGGTGCGGCATGTCAAAGAGGCATGGGAGACGAAGGACATCGCGGCCCTCGTCGGCCTCCTCGACCCGGCCGCCGTGATGACCGCCGACGGCGGAGGCATGGTCGGCACCGCCCTGCGCCCGATCGGAGGCGGCGCACGCATCGCCGAGTACATGATCGCCATCGCCGGCAAGGCTCCGGGGCTCGAACTCCTGGAGCGGTCGGTCAACGGTGTGCCGGGCCTGGTGGCTCAGCATGCCGGTGTCGTCACGACCGTGGCGTCCTTCGATGTCGCCGACGGTCGCGTCACCCGCATCTGGGCAGTCCGCAATCCGGAGAAGTTGCGGCCGTGGGTGCGAGGCGGTTGACACGTCGACGGAAAGCGGGCCTGTGCGACCGTACCTGCGCCGCCCGGTCCTCGGCACACCGTCCCCGGAGAACACCGACAGCCACGCCGCCCGCCTGCGCCACGGTGCACGCGGCGGACGACCACCCGGCTGCAGCATGAGGTACGTGCGACGTGACATCGCCGAGTGGACGATCAACAAGCTCAAGTACCCCCGCGTCGCCGCCACGTGCTACGACAGGCGCGGCTCCGTTCGCTCGACCTCCGACGTCACCATCGCGGCCCTCGTGACCTGGCTCCGCACCCGCTCGTCCAGGGCGAGCTTCAGTCCGCCGTACACCCCCAGTACCCGATCTCCGTCGGCTCGCCGTCGCGGTAGAGGATCGTGCACCGGCCGGTTCCACGGCCTGGGAAGGGCAGGGTTTCGGCGCGGAGAGCGGCGTCCCACTGCGCATGGGTAGGTCTGCCATCGCGTGCCCAGCTACGCACTTCGACCTCGGTCAGCGGCCGCACCATGGCGAACTCGTCCCCGGCCTCCGCATCGATGAGTGTGTAGAAGTCGAGCACCGAGCACGTGCCACCCGTCAGGATGTACTCCAGCCAGTCGTCGTCCTCCCACAGCTCGACGATGCTCCGCTCGGGGAACCCGTGGTCGTCCTTGGCCAGTTCCTGCTCCTGCGCCTGGCGGAACGCCACTGCCAGATCCGCCTGGTACGGCCCGGTCGAGGTCCACTCGTTGCCACCCATCACAAGGCCCTTCCGTTGACCGTCCCTTTGACGTGCGCTGCATGTTATCCGGGGCCACCGACACTCGTTGTCGGCGAGCTACAGGCAGATCCTGCAAGTCGCTCGGGCCGTTCTCGGGTCCCAGGCGGTGCCCACGACCACGGACTGCGATCACGGCGGATCCTCCGGCCGGCCGCGCACGTGACGGCGTGGGGTGGCCGACCTCCCACGGTCACCGTGGCGCGACGCGTCTCTGGCGCACGCCGTGATCAGCCCGTTTCCAGAGCGTCCGCCCGCCTCCTCAGATCCGTGGCGATGTCGTCCCAGTCGGGCCCGTGCAGCCACAGGCTCTCGGCAGCCTCTCTCATCAGCGCCGGTTGTTCGGGTCGCTGCAACAGCACCAGCCGGTAGGACAGGTTGCGGACCCAGACCGGCAGGCGGCCGTCGACCATGTGCGGGCACAACTCACGCAGCATGGCGAGGATTGCATCCGCGTCGGCGAAGGTGAGTTCCTCGACGAAGTAGTGCTCTCGGTGTTCGAAGCTGCACCTCGGCGTGGGTCGGTACTCGTCTCCGTAGAGGCACCGGGCGTGCGCGGTCAGGGTGCTGTGCATGTTCTTGAGCCTACGAGGCCGTGAGCCGCCGGACACAGGTCGGTCCCAGAGACTTACTGCCCGACGAGTCGGAGTGCAACACACGCTCAGAGGCTCACGGCCGACGTCGGAAGCAGGAAGGAGAAACCGGTGTGGGCGACGAGGTCACGCCCTGGGACAAGCCCCGGAGGAGCCCGGCTCGGCCCCGCTTCCTGCGGCTTCTCCCGGCCGTGATGCCCAGGCGTGCACCGCCGGCGCCACACACCGTCAGGGCCGGTGCGGGCGGTCGGACGAGGTGCGGTTCCAGGGCACGCGAGCCCGGAATGACCCGACCGAGAAGGCCTAGCGAAGCAGCGCTCGGCGCAGGGTGATGCCGTGCCGTGTACGCAGCCGCCGCAGTTCCCACATCGCCACGGCGGTGACGGACAGCGGGGCTCCCAGGGTGAAGGCCACCCGCACCCCGAACGGCACGCTGTCGTATGCGCCCCGGAACACGTCGAAGAGGGCGACTTCCCAAACGAGCAACGTCGCGAGCAGCGGTGGAACCGTCTCGTGGAGGTCCGCCGTCCGGAAGACGTGCACGAGCGACTGTGCGATGCCGTAAAGAGCGAAAGGTGCGAGCCACAACAGGAAGGCACCCAGCGCGAACAGCAGTGCCACCCGCCCCGCCGACGCCGTCCAGTTCGTCTCCTCGTCCACGTAGCCCAGCCCTGTGATCAGTCGCGGCACAGCGAGTGCGACGACCAGCGCGAGCAGCGCCCCGGCGGGCTTGCCCACGCGGCGTAGGAACAGGCGCCGGTTGGGCGGGCGGGCCGCCACGACGAAGGCGGCGACCGCGACCGGGAAAGTCACCCCCAGCACGATGAGGGTGGTACGGATCTGGTCGAAGCGGTCATCCACCACGGCGTCGGCGTCCGACGCCAGCCCGTAGGACAACAGCATCCACGTGACGGCGACCAGGCCGACGATCGTCCGCAGGACCTGCACCCTCTTCACCGCCGGGTCGTGCACACGGTCCGGACGGGACGGAGTGAACACCGCACGCCCGACGGCGAACGGATTGAACAGGCGTCCCAAAGTCAGCCGACGAGCCGGATCCGGAGGCCACGGGCCCGCCGGCGGGTCGGGTGGCCGACCCGGCTGCGACGGTTGTCCTCCTCCGTACGGATTCCACGGCGCCCCGGCTCCGCCCCCGCTTCCGCTCATCTGAGTTTCCCTTCCTGTCGCCTGCCCAAGACGTCACGAGGAGAATACGCAGACCTCAGCGCGTGAAAGAGCCTCATTTCTGCTGCAGTTCCGCTGCAGTCGTGTGCCGACAGTGATGAGTCGGGTACGGCAATTGCAATGCCCGGCCGGCCGGCCCGTCCGACTGCATCCCTCGTGGTGGCCGGCCGGGTATGCGGAGGGCGGCACTGTCATGAGGACTGCCCCCGGCCGCGTGTCCACGTTTTGCACGTGGAAGCGGCGCCCGGATGTCAGAGGACGAAAATGCTCTGGGCAGACTCGCTGTGGTACGTCTCGCCCGGGTGGACCAGCCATTCCACCTGGCCACTGCAGGCTGGGCCCGCATGGACCTCGGCGATGGCATCGGTGTGGTTGGTCACGCTCGTCGGGAACCAGTCGATGGGGTAACAGCCGCTCGGATCGTCGTACGCGTTGCCGTTGACGATGAGGACACCCTCAGCGGCGAAGGCAGAGGTGGGCCCGGATGCGGCCAAGAGGGCTGACGCCGCGAACACGCCCAGGGCAGTAGTGATGCGTCGAAGGTGCATGACCGAGTCAACGCATCAATGGCATCTTGGTTACGGCTCGAGTCACGGGCTCGAGGGCCGTACCGCTTGTCGGCGTTGCACCTTTCAGAGTGCGTGCTGCCACGGGTGCGTGCTGCCCCTGGCCCAGGTCTTGCGCTCGCTCCCAGGGTGGGTACTGAGGCGCCGGCCGCAGCCTGATCGCGCAGACTTGGCCGCTTGCACATCACCTGGATCACGGCGAAAGCCTGTGGAGCCGAACCTGCGGCCTCACTCAGCCGGCAGTGTCTTCAGGGAAGGCGGCGGGACCTGCGGTGCGTGCCTGGGTTTTTCGCCGATCAGGCTGATGAGGGAGCGGGGCCTGGAGCCGTGCACGGAAAGGAGGAGTCTGGAGCCGTGCACGGAAAGGAGGAGTAAGGCCCAGCCGGGGCCTGCTCCACGCGGCGACGCCGAGCTGCGCGATCGTCTCGATCCTCCGGCGGGTGGGAGTGCGCCGACGAAGGCCCCCCACGCATAGGCTGCCGTCTCATCCGACGTACCGCGACGAGGATCAGCCCATGCGCAGCAGCACCAGGATCCGCCTGATCGAGCCCACCGACGCCGCCCCGATAGCCGCGCACCGGGTGCGTGACTTCGAGGCTTTCCGGCCGTGGGAACCGGCCCAGCCGGCCGGCTTCTTCACCCCGGAGGGCCAGGCGGAGCGGATCGACAGCCTGCTGGCCGGATACCGGGCCGGCGCGGTCTGGCCGGGTGTGGTGCTCGCCGACGACCAGGTGATCGGGCAGGTGACCGTCGGAGGCATCCTGCCGCAGCCGCACCTGCGCCGCGGCTCCGTCGGATACTGGATCGCCGGCGTCGCCCAGAACCAAGGGCACGCCGGGCACGCCGTCGGGCTTGTACTCCGGGTGATGACGGACGAACTCGGTCTGCACCGTGCGGAGGCGTCCACCAATCTGGAGAATCTGCCGTCGCAGCGGGTGCTGCGCCGCAACGGGTTCAGCCCGTACGGCGTCGCGCACTCCTCGATCTTTCTTGACGGGAGCTGGCGGGACGGGCTCCTGTGGGAGCGGATCCTCGGCGACTGAGCTCGTTGTTCATCGGGTGTCGAACGCGGTCTCGCCCTTGATGTGGGATGCGGTCGTTCGCCGGGCACGGGGGAGGCCATCGGTTGATGCCGTGCTCCGTCACAGAGGCACTTGATGGACGACAGGCAGGTGGATTCCTCGGTGCCGACCTGGCATGAGGGTCTCGCGGCAGCCGGCGGCCGATGTGGCGGCCTCGACCGACGACTGTGCTTCCGCGGCGACCTGCAGGCAAGTCAGGAGAGCCGGGTGGCTGTCGCGAGGCGTGAGCGCGGCCCTCTTCTGTCCGCCGCCCTAGTCCGCCAGTGGATTACTCCTCTTCAGGGGCCGTAAAATCTGTTCCGCAGGGAGTAGACATTGGGTGGCGGTGTGGTTATGGTTTCTCTCGTAGCCAGAAGGAAAGCAGGGCCCGGCAGGGATGCACTGCCGGGCAGCAGTACCCGTAGTTCGCAGGTCGGTGCGGTGGTGGAGTTCCGAAGCCGGAGTTGTTGCAGGATGGCGACGGGACTGACGACCGGACCGGGTGGCCCGCGGTGATCAGGGGCCGCCACACGCAGGATCCAGTGCCCGCAGTGCAGTACGAAGTGGTTCCTCGGTAAAGGCGCCGGCTGTGGGGCGCGCGTACCGGGACGTTCGGCAGTGGGGTTCCAAGCCAGAGCTGATGCAGGACGGGCGACGGGGCTGGCTGCCGAAGAGTGGCGCTACCGCAGGCCACCGAGCAGTTCGTTTCACCAGCAGTTCGGTAGTTCGCAGTACTGGTTGCAAGTAGTTGGTCCAGAGGAAGAAACGGAGGAGTGACACACCATCAGGATCGCCCGGGCAGGGTCTATGTCCGGGTACCGCAGGACATCGATAGTGAGGTGGTCTCCGGTCGAGCAACAGCGATCCCCGTACCCCCGACGCCGTTCAGGTCGGGTCTGCGGAGCAAATGGGCCGGCGCAGCACGAGGGCCGGCAGATGGTGTAGCAGTTCCTTCGGGGCCCTGGTGCCGTATGGCACCGGGGCCCCTCCAGCGTGTTTCACAGAGAGGTGCAATGACAGCAGACGATTCCTTCGGCCGTCTGGAAGACGACGACTACCCCGCCTACACCATGGGCCGCGCCGCCGACATCCTCGGTACCAGCCAGAACTTCCTGCGTGCCATCGGGGACGCCCGCCTCATCACCCCGCTGCGTTCAAAAGGCGGACACCGCCGCTACTCCCGCTACCAGTTGCGTATCGCGGCCCGGGCCCGGGAACTCGTCGACGCGGGAACCCCGATCGAGGCTGCCTGCCGCATCGTGATCCTTGAGGACCAGCTCGAGGAAGCCCAGCGCATCAACGCCGAACACCGCGCCACCCACTCCTCGACACCGCAGACCGCAGCCTGACACCACAGTGCCCACCACACCGGGGTAGGCGCTGTGTGCCGGCTCACCTGCCTTCGTGCTGCGCGGTCGCCCCGCCGGCCCGAAGGCAGGTGAGCTGATTACGAAAGGCCCCAGGGAGACCGGCCGACCGGCTCGTTGTGGGGCTCGTCCAGCAACGGGATCTGCACACGAATCCGCTTTCCCACAGGCTCGCGTCGCATCTCGAAGCTCTGACAGACGGCGAGAACGATCTCCAAACCGTGTTGTCCCACGCGGCCGGGGTCGGTGTGCCGTGCTGCGGGAAGCACCGGACCGGAGTCCCACATCGTGATCATCAGCATGCCGCCGCTCACTTCGAGGTCCAGCAGACACGGATCCGGCGCGTACTTGCACACATTTGTGGCCAACTCGCTGACGACCAGCTGCGCGATCTCAGACGCCCGTGAGGGAACACGCACGCCGTGTGCGGCCTGCACGTCCGTCAGGAACTCCCGGGTGAAAGAGCGCGCGGCGGCGATCTCTCCGGCCTCCATGTCGTAGGCCGTGCCGGCCGCCACCCGACCGCTGCCGAACTCCTGCTCGTCCCGCTCGGTCCTGTCGAGTGTCGTCGTTGCGTTCATGTCCCCCGCCTAAGCTTCCGCCCAGCCCGAATGTCGCATCGCTCCTGCCCCGAACCGCCGGGTTCAGGCCGCGAACCATCGTTCCTTTTCGACTACGCCCAGGCATGTCCGGCCCCTCGACCGCCTGAGGCCCGGTCACGTCGTCTCCGAGCAACGATGCGCGTGCCGTGGCGCTGCACGACACCGAAGGATCAGCGCGCCACAGGACCTGCCGGTCCCCAGCCCCGCGCACGCGAGTGCACCCGCGCCGTCGGCCCGTCGCCGCCGCGGATGCGATTCGGGCGTCCACTGCTGCCGAAACGGCCCGTCACGGCGCATGGCCCGATGTCACGCCGGTGTGGGTGACGGCAGGAACCACCGCTGCGGTCGGCATGGCTCGACGCCTCGAACTTCGTCTGACTGCTCCGCGCCACCGAACCGCACGCTCGGCGATTCAGCCGGCCTGGCCCCGCAGCCGGTGCGGATGCGCCGGGTACGTCCCCAGGGTGCGCACCTCGGACGAGAAGAAGCGCAACTCCTGCAGGGCGAGTGCCACATGCGGCTCGTCGGGGTGCCCCTCGATCTCCACGTAGAACCGGCTGGGGTTCAGCCCGGCGCCGATCTGGTAGCTCTCGATCTTGGTGAGGTTCACGGCGTTGCTGGCGAAGCCGCCGAGCGCCTTGTAGAGGGCGCTGGGGATGTTGCGCACGCAGAAGAACAGGCTCGTCATCATCGCCTCGCCCGTGTCCGGGGCGAGGGAGGAGTCCCGGGAGAGGACGACGAAGCGCGTGGTGTTCTCCGGGTCGTCCTCGACCTCGGACCGCAGGACATCCAGCCCGTAGAGCCGAGCCGCGGCAGGCGGGGCGAGCGCCGCGTGCCGCGGATCACCCAGTTCCGCCACCTCACGCGCCGCCCCGGCCGTGTCATCGCTGACGAGGGTGCGCCAACCGCCCTCCCGCAGTACCTTCCGGCACTGCCCCAGGGCATGCACGTGGCTACGTACGCACTCCACCTGATCGAGGGCGGCGCCGGGGACACCCATCAGATCGAAGCGGATGGCGAGGAAGTATTCGGCGACGATGAACAGCCCCGATTCCGGCAGCAGATGGTGCACGTCCGCGACGCGCCCGGCCGCAGAGTTGTCCACCGGAATCACCGCGACGTCCGCGGTGCCGAGTGTGACGGCGTCCAGAGCCTGGTCGAAGCTCGTACAGGGGAGCTCCTGTCCTTCCGGGAACAGGGCGTGGCCTGCGGTCGCCGAGTTTGATCCGGGTTCACCCTGATATGCGACGGTGGTCACCGTGACAGCCTTCCACTGTGGGGCTCTGGAATGCCGGGCGGCGGGAACCCCACCGCGAAGCATGTGCCACTGCAGTATCGGTGAGCCCTCTTCCATCCGTTGCACCCGGGGTACCGGCCGTCCGTCCGGCGCGGAGCGCGCCTCCGTCGAAAGGAACCCGCTGACCGGCGTCCCGCAGGCCGCGAAATGGCGGCGGTGGTGAATCCAGGCAGCTCAGCATGTACTCCGGCGCCCGGCCGGACCCCGGTGCGGCGGCTCTGCGAGCGGTACTGACGGCCGCGACAGGCGCCACCTCGAACTTGTTCCCGAAGGGCCCACGCCGCACCACTGCCGCCGCATGCCGCCGCGGGAGCGGGGCGGTATTGACGTACCAGGATGGTCCGGCAGCCCCTCGTCGTCCCGGGATGCCCGGTCCCGAACATCGATGAAGGGGTCGGTTGCCGGTTCTCCGCGCCTCCTCCTGTACTCCTGTACTCCTGCACCGGCGGGCTGACGCGGTAAGGCCTTCGCGGTGGTGCGGGGCGACTGCCTAAGGTTGGCCCATGGCCGCCATACATTCGTCTCTGTCCCGCGACGACCGCCGCACCGAGATGAGGGAGTTCCTGCGCAGCCGCCGAGCCCGGGTCTCGCCGGCCGACGTCGGCATGCCGGACGGTGGCCGACGGCGCACGCCGGGCCTGCGCCGTGAGGAAGTCGCGGTGCTGGCAGGCGTCGGAGTGTCCTGGTACACGTGGCTGGAACAGGGGCGTGACATCAAGGTGTCCGCGCAAGTCATCGACGCGATCGCCCGCGTTCTGCTGCTGGACCCCGCCGAGCGCGCCCATCTGTACCGTCTGGCCGGGCTCATCCCGCCACAGGTCACCTCCGCGCCCTCGGCAGCCCCCTCACCCGAGGTGCAGCGGCTACTGGACGCCTGGGCACCGAGGCCCGGCTACGTTCGCGACCGCCACTGGAATTTCACCGCCGTCAACGACGCGGCCCGCGTGGTCTTCGGCTACCGCGAGAGCGACCACAACTGCCTGGTCTCCTTCTTCACCAACGCCCGCTACCGGGTCCTGCACCGGTACTGGGCGGAGACCGCCCCCGATGTGGCCGCTGCCTTCCGGGCCGACGCGGCACGTTACCCGGACGACTCGGAGTTCGGCCGCATCGCCTCCGATCTGGCCGCGGTCTGCCCCGAGTTCGCCGAACTGTGGGCCCGCCACGATGTTGCCGAGCACACCAGCGCGGTCAAGGCGGTCGATCACCCCGAGGCCGGAACGATGATCTTCGAGGCCACGCTGCTGCCACTGCCCGAGCACCCTGGGCACCACCTGATCCTGCACAGCCCACGTCCCGGCACCGGCACCCAGCAGCGGCTGCAGACGTTGATGCGGCAGCAGCACAGACTGGTGGTGCCACACCCAGGATGAGCGGACACTGCCCGTCGTGCCGCCGTGGCCACAGGATCGGGGACATGAACAGCGACCGCACGCACATGAACGCAGTGATCGTCCCCGAGTTCGGTGAGGCCGACGTGCTCCGCCCCGCCACCCTGCCGATACCCGAGCCCGGGCCGGGCCAGGTCGCCATCGATGTGGCGTACGCGGGCGCGAACTTCGCCGAGATCCTCTACCGGCGCGGCGTGGTCGACGTGCCGCTCCCGTTCGTGCCGGGCATCGAGGTGGCGGGCCGGATACGAGCTGTCGGCGAGGGCGTGGAGGGCCTGACCGCGGGGCAGCCCGTGGCCGCGCTCACGATCGTCGGAAGTGGGGGCTACGCCGAGGTGGTGGTCACCTCCGCCGAGCTGATCGCGCCGCTGGACGGCCTCGGCATCGGGCTGGACGTCGCCGCGGCTCTGCCTTCCAACAGCACCACCGCGTTCCTCGTGCTCGACCGGGTGGCCCGGGTCGAGCCCGGAGAGAGCGTTCTGGTCCACGCGGCGGCCGGTGGCGTGGGAAGCCAGCTCGGCCAGGCCGCCCGTCTCCTGGGTGCGGGCCGCGTGGTGGGCACCGTCGGCAGCGAGGCCAAGATCGAGATCGCCAAGCGTTTCGGCTATGACGAGGTCGTCCAGCGCGACCAGATGGCCGACGCCGGCGAGTTCGACATCGTGGTCGACATGGTCGGCGGCCCCGCACGTCGCGCCGGCCTGGACCGGCTGGCCCCGATGGGACGCCTGGTGGTGATGGGTAACGCCTCCGGCGCCGAAGACGTCGGAATCCCGGCCAATGAACTGTGGTTCACCAACAAGACCGTCTCCGGCTTCAACCTGGCCGCATTCTCCGCCGCTCAACCCGCGGAGACGGGGCAGGCGCTGCGCCGCGCGGTGGCGGCCGCGGCGACAGGTGATCTGCGGGTACGGACCGAGGTCCTGCCACTGGCACGCGTGGTAGAGGCGCACCGACGCATCGAGTCGGGCACGACCACGGGCAAACTCGTGCTCGACATCGCAGCTCTGTGAGCCGGAACCGTCCCATCGGGTGTGCCACACGCGTAGCGCCGACCGCAACCCTGCGGCCGCCCTCCCACGGTACGTGAGCAAGCAGGTCGGCCAGGGGTCGGTCACGGCCGGCTCCTTGCCCAGGCGGCGGGCCCCCTGTTCGCGTCAGGCGGCGCTCTCGTCGAGGCCGACCTGCGGCGGTCGGCGAACAGCCCCGCCGCGGCGTGCACCGTTTTCGGACAAGAACGCAACGGGGTGCGTAAGGGTGGGTGACCGGCCTACGTCAGCAGTATGCGAGAGCGGCGCCGAGGGCTGTCTGCGCCTCCGCACGATCGCCCGTGCCACCACCCCGTATCCTCATCCCGAGGACTCCTCCTCAGGGGGCCTGGGTGTGGTGGTCCAACAGGCGGGTGAGCAACTGCACGAACTGGTCGCGTTCGGCCGGACGGAGCGGCGCGAGCAGCTGGTCATGGAGGTCGTCCAGAACCTCGTCGAGGAGGCGCAGATGGCGGCGGCCTCGGGCGGAGAGCGTGATGACGTTACGGCGCCGGTCGCCGGGATCCGGTGCCCTTTCGACGAGGTCACGCTCGACCAGTTCGTTGAGCACACCGACCATGTCGCTGCGGTAGATGCCGGAGCGTCTGCTCAGGTCGGCCTGGCTGCACGGCCCGTACTCCTGCAGCGAGGCGAGCACCGCGTAGTGCCACTTGCGGGCGTCGGCCCCGGCCAGGCCCTCGGTGACCAGCCGGTCCGACCGCAAGGTCAGCTGCGACAGCAGCCTGCTCGCCCGCCGCCTGAGCCTGTCCGGCGTCCTCAGCGCGGTCTCGTCGGGCATGTCCGTGGCTTCGGCTCTGGTCACGGCGCCAAGCCTACCGTTGCGACAGTGGGACTAACGATGTACGTTCACTCGCACCGTGAACGTTAGTGCGGCTAACGCTAGTTGTGTGAGCGCCGAGGAAGGAAGCTCTTGCCCACCAAGACACTGCAGATCCCCACCCCGGACGGCCCGGCCGACGCTTTCGCCGCGTTCCCCGACGGCGGTGAGCGGCACCCAGGGGTGCTGCTCTACCCGGACGCTTTCGGCGTGCGGCCCGTACTGAAGGAAATGGCCGGTGAACTAGCCGACCACGGCTACTACGTGCTCGTCCCCAACCTCTACTACCGGCACGGCCCGGCACCCGTGATCCCGCTTCCCGAGCACATCGGAGAGGAGATCCGGCCCGCAGTCATCGCCCAGCTGATGCCCCTGCTCAAGGCGCACATCACCGAACACCGGGTCCGGCGCGACGCCGACGCCTATCTCGCGTTCCTCGCCACCCGGCCCGAGGTCGGCGCCGGACCGGTCGCAGTGATCGGCTACTGCATCGGCGCCGCCTTGGCGCTGCGCACCGCAGCGGCCCACCCCGACCAGGTGGCAGCCGTCGCCGGATTCCACCCCGGCTTCGTGGTGACCGACACGCCCGACAGCCCGCATCGCCTCGTCCCCGAGCTCACCGCCCAAGTGCACCTCGGCCTCTCCGACGACCTTCCGTCCGCAGCCATCAGCGAGCTCAGCCGGGCTCTGGACGCCGCAGGACTCGGTCACACCGCCGAGACATACCCCGGCACCGTCCACGGCTTCACCATGGCCGACACCGACGCCTTCGATTCTTCCGCGCTGCAGCGCCATTGGGACCGCCTGCTGTCCCTCCTCGGACGCAGCCTGACCAACAGCTGAAGCCCCGGCCGCACGGTGGCGGCACCCTGCACAGGTCAGGTGTGGTGGCCTGCTGTCGGTGGCACCTGCGGACTCAGGCGCCAACGGTTCCGTCGACACCTTCGCGCAGAAGGTCCGCATGCCCGTTGTGTCTGCCGTACTCCAGGAGCACGTGCAACATCACCATCCGCAGGGACACCTCCTCCTTCCATCGCGGCTGATATCCGGTCCGGTCCAACGACCCGGCCTCCTGCTCGATACGGCGCGACTCGTGCACCTCGGCCTCCCAGGCTGCGAACGCCTCGCCTCGGGTGGACGCGCTCGCGTCGTACGCTGCCTGAAAGTCGATCTCGTCGGACCAGACCATGGGCGCGTCGTTGTCCGTGAAGACCCGACGGAACCAAGCACGCTCCACCTCCGCCATGTGCCGTACCAGACCGAGCAGCGACAGTGTCGACGGCGGCATCGACTGCTGTCTCAGCTCCTCGTCGGTAAGTCCTTGGCACTTCATGGCGAGGGTCGCGCGGTGGTAGTCGAGGAAGGACCGCAGCATGTCACGTTCGCTTCCACTGTTCGGCGGTCCTATGCGATGGTCGCTGGTCATTGGCCAAGCTCCTCATTCGTGCGTGCACGTCAGGACCAGCATCCGCTCACCACTCCCCGGAGGCAATCGTCCACCTGCTCCAGCCGCATCACCGGCCCTGCCGCTGCCCCGGAACCACAGGGAGGCGAGGGGAGTTGAGCGCGTGTGGCTACTTCATCAAGCCGTACCTTCCGATCGGTGAGTACGGCCCTTACCCCGAGCGGCTGGGACAGTAGTTCGAGGGTGTCATCCGGCGGTTCAGAACCGACGGGCAGTGGCGGGAGGTGCCGCAGGAGTTCGGCGCCTGGTCGACCGTCCACAACCGCTTCTGATGCCGGCGTCTTCGAGGCCCTGCCGGAGGGCCACCCCGGACAGCTAGCTCGCCGGCCTCCACCTGCGCGCCTCGATGATCTGGATCAGGGACCTCACCCGGGCCGGTCAATGATCACGACTCGGTTGCCGGTGACCAGGGAGCGGAGCGCAAGTGCTCGACGCTGCGTCGGCCACGGCCCTCCGGAGGTCCGCCGGACGCCGTGCCCACCGCGACCATGGAGACGATCACCCAGCCTGGGTTCGGGTCCAGCTCGTTGGTGAGCCCTTCAAGGTCGAAGGCCCGGAATTGGTGCGTGGCCAGTCCCATGGCCTGGGCCTGAACAGTCATGTGGGCGATGGCCTGGCCGAGGTCGTGGTCCGCGAACTCGGAGTAGAGCAGCTGCGTGTCATCGACGTACCGGCGCGTCACCGTGACGACGAGCAGGCTCGCGTCCGTCGCCCAGCGGGCCGAGCTCGGCGCAAGGTGAGGGAGCATCCGGTCGTGCTCCGGCTCACCGGGCCGGCCGATGGAGAAGCCCCACGGCTGGGAGTTCCCCGCCGACGGTGCCCACCGCGCGGCTTCCAGCAGCAGCCCGAGGGCGTGGTCGTCGACCACCGCAGACGGATCGAACCGGTAGGGGCTGAAGCGCCCGGCAAGCAATGGGTGTATGCCGCTGGGCGGCTCCTGAGGATGGTGCACGTTGCGCTGCAACCGGCTGCCGCGAGTGCGTATTCCGGCCGGTGCGAGCGTCCCAGGCACCGCCCACGCCAGGCGATCCACCGGAACGAAGATCTACGAGGGCGAAACCCACCGATTGATCACGACTCGATACGCGCCCCAGGGGTCAGGGGCGGTCCAGGCCCCACGTCTGCAGGGCGTAGGGCCTTCCCTTCTCCTCACCCGTGATCAGCGGCACGTCCAGCGGCACGAAGCCCACCCTGGTGGCGACGGCAACGCTGGCGGCGTTCTCGGCCTCGAGCTCCAGAATCACCTGCCCCGCCCCCAACTGCTCGAAGGCGTAAGCGGCCATCACCCGCACCGCCCGTGCCGCCAGCCCCTGGCCGCGGTGCGCCGGGCCGACTGCGTAACCGAGCTCCGTGCCTTCGGGGGCTCGGCGCAACATCACCTCGCCGAGCGGTGCTGCGCCGTCGACGGTGATGGCGAGCAAGATGGCAGCGCCCTCCGCCCGCAGTTGCCGGTCCCGGCGCAGTCGTGCGCGGGCGGCCGCTTCGTCGAAGGGGGAGACGATCGGTGTCCAGTAAGCGATGTCGGGGTGGTCGAAGAGTTCCGGCATCGCGGTCAAATCCGCCTCCGTCCAGTCGCGGAGGACGAGGCCCTCGCCCGACAGTTCGATCCGCTCGGGAAAGGACGACGTGGTGCTGCTCATGGTGGGGTACCTCTCTGGCCCGTCAGGACGAGGCAGGATACCGAGGGCCGGCCACAAGCACACCCTTGTTTCCCGCGCCCCTCACGTTCCGGCCGTGGTGGATGGCCGTCAGGGTGCCGACAGCTCCTACGGCCGACCGCCGGCTCAGCGCAGCCTTGCAGTTGTCCGCCGAGAGCCGGAGCGGTTTCAGGTGCAGCGACATTCAGGGCCCTGGGTGCAAGGCGGCGGGTGAGAACGGGACGACCCGCGGCTGACCGGCCCCGCCACACGGGAATGACGCCTACAGCGTGCCGGCGAGCCCGACCGTGACGAGGAGACCCCCGGCGGTGCGGGGGGCGAGCTCGAGGGTCCAGTCGTGGGCGCCGACGATGCTGTGCACGATGGCCAGGCCGAGGCCCACGCCGGCGTGCTCGTCTGTGCGTACGCGTTCCGTTCCGCGCCGGAAGGGTTCGGTGAGGGTCGGCACCAGTTCCGGTGGGAGCGAATGGCCCGTGTTCTCGACCGGCAGCACGCTCGTGTCGCCGTGGCCTCAGATTTCGTCGGCCGACCGCACTCCCTCGGGGGAGCCCGGCCCCCGCGCGTGCTCGATTGGGGGCGGCCCATTCGATAGTGGATTGCCGCTGACGACCTGTTCTGCGGGGGCGACGAGTTCGGGCTGACCGACGAACCGTGTGGTCTTGCGCTGCATGGTCCTGGGGGGGGGGCAGGACAAGCGTCTGCCGAGTCTTCCGGAACTGTGGCTTCCGTCACGGCGGTTGCGGTCTTGCTCTGGTGAGATCACCGGGTGCTCGGTTTCCTCCTTCGTCTCCTGCCCTTCTGGGTCCGTGAGCCCCTACTCATCCTGGTCGGGTCCGTCCTCGGCGTACGCATCACGTATCTCGCCATCAGCGAGCACAACGGGACGGCGGCCTGCCTCGGCGTGGTGTTCCTCGTGTTCACCGCGATCCGCGTCCACACGGTGGTCCGTGCGCTGCGCGCACGCCGGAGGAGGCAGAGTCCGGCCGCCTCCCCGGACGGGGCGGTGGTCGATACTGTGACCCCGGCCCACGCCCCGGCCCCGGCCCACATTCCGGCCTATATGCCGGCCGCGGCCCGAGCTCAGGTCCAAGGCCCGGTCCAAGCCCTGGTCCAAGCCCCGGCCCCCGCGGGAGCCGGGCCGCGCCCCGGCCCTGACACTCCCGTGAAGGAGCCCAACGCATGGGGTCAGGCCGTCGCGGCCGTAGCCGTGTTCGGGGCGCTCGCAGCCGCGTTGTGGTTCGGCCCACGCGTGCTGCCATCCGACGACAGCACACCGCAGCCCGTCTCGTGTCCGGGCGGGGAACACGAGAAGCTGCCGAAGGCTTACACCAAGACGCCTCAGGCTGTCACGGGTGACGAGCTGTGCGAGGCACTCAACCGGCCCGACCTGGCCCAGCTCCTCGGAACGCCTGAAGAAGCCGCGACCACCGTTTCCGGCACCAGCAACACTGCGCCCCTGACCGACGGGAACGTCGCACAGCCTGAGGCCGAGGTCACGTTCGACACCTACACCGTGAACTTTTCGGCCACTTACAACGAGCTGTCGACTGCCCAGTACGTGCAGCTGATGAAGAGCGGGGGCGAAAACCTCAAGACGCTGACGGTCCTCGGCCGGCCCGCGTTCTTCTCCTCGGAACACACCATGCGGCTCGAGCTCGACCTGGGGAGTGAAGGATCCAGCGGACCGGTCGAGCAGGGTCCCCTCGCCAGGACGCTGTCCGTGGCCTTCGACCGTAAGGACCGGGGCGGCTACTACGACATCACCGTATGGAGTTCGTCCGGAGCCCTCCCGGACGACGGCGTTCTCCTCGACATCGCAGACGCGGTGCTTCCGACGATCCCCGAGCGGACTGCTCGATGAGAGGCCGAGTGGTGTCGGCCGTGCAAGAGTACGGAGCCCATGCCACCCGACGCGATGCCCACAGCGGGTGGGGCGGCCGGACAGTCCGCTCGTGAGCACGTACCCTGCCGGACTGCCGCTCACCCGGAGACGAGCAGGGGGCGGTGTGTCGGAGCCGTTGTCGCCGAAGGGGACGAAGAGGACGAAGGCGGGACGGTCGCCTGTCCGGCCCCGGCGACAGCTGATCGCAGGCTCAGGGTTTCCGAGGCGTCCATGCGCTCCTGGTGGAGCGCTTGCCGGGACGGCTCGTCAGCCCTTCGGCCTCGCCGATCTTCCGGCGCAGAGGTACGGACGCGCGAGCAGCAGGCCGGTGCCGGTCGTGACGATGCCGAAGTAGACAGGCGCGAGGTGAGAGAGGTCGGTGTAGTGGATCGCGCCGTGTATCAGCACAGGCGGCAGGAAGCCGGCCGTTGCCGCCGCGGAAAGGGTCCAGAACACCCAGGCCTCACCTCGTCGCCAGCCCCACGCGCTGAGAAGGGTGATGGCCACCGCAGCGGCCATCAGGGCGCCACCGAACCCCGCCCGGTCGTGGGCGACGAACGGCACGAGCCGGGGGTTCACGACTTCCAGCGTCTGCGCACTGGCGCCCAGGAAGGCCAGGTCGGTCGGCACGAAGACGCCGGTCAGACCGACCACCGAAATCACCACTCCGCCGACGAAGAGCCCTGCTCCCGTGGTGATCAGCAGTAGTTGGCCGATGAGAGCCCGTCGGCGCTCCGGCTCCGGCCCCTCGGGCACCGGGCGCCACCGGGGTGTGCGCGGAGTCCGACGGACCGCGGCCACGAACATCGGGAACAGCGCGATGGTGGTGGCCGTGTGCAGAGGTTCCACGAAGCCGGTGGCCAGGAAGTAGAACAAGGTGGGGAAGCCGATCGCCCCCGAGAGCAGATAGATCTCGCGGGCCCAGGGCCAGCAGCGTCTGATCCCGCCCACGGCGAGGCCGGTGTAGAGGGCGCCGATGGCTACCATCGTGCCCGCCATGGTGATCCGGTCGTGTTGGATGAAGTGCACGAGGTGGTGGTTGGCGGCATGCAGTTCGTGCACCGTCATGTCGAGGTAGTCGCGGTCGTACGAGAGCAGCACCGGCCCGAGCGTGATCGCCGCGGCGCCGAGTCCGGCGCCCGTCATACCGAGCCCGACGAGCAGCGCCCACCACCAGGCGGGCCAGCGGCGGGGATCGCGGCCGACGTCCCGTAGCACCGGAGGGGGCTCGGTGGGCATGGCTGCCTCGGTGACCCGCTGGAACCAGCCGGGTCCGGCCGCGACGAGCACTCCGGGACGGGCGAGTACGACGATGCCCGGCTCCGTGAGTGCCGCGGCCGGGGCGGTGACCGATGGGGCGGACACATGGACCACGTACGGGTCGTCACTCCTGGTGAACCCGTCGACATAGGGCTCGAGTGTGGCCTCGGCCTCCGGATCGCAGGCGCGGACAACGAGCGGGACCGACCGGCCGGCAGCGGCCTCGCGTATGGTCTCCGCGTCGGCCGCCGAGACCGGCGCCACCTCGACGACACCGGCCCCGAGCGGTGGCATGACGCGTACCGCTTCGCGGGCGAGCGAGGGCGGAACGGATATACCGAGACGCACGGCCACGGGGACGCCGGCGATCTCGCCGGCGAGCCGCTTCGGCGTGGGGCGGTGGCCGACCACCCAGGCGATCAGCCGCGCGCCCGCGGGACGGGAGCCGACAGAGGCCAGCAACCGCAGTGCGGTTCGCTGCGAGCGACGTTTGCCGAGGGCGGCGGCGGCCGGACCGCGCAGCGGGTGATACGTCCAGTCCGGCATCAGTCGCTTTCGCTCCCCGTCGCGTCGACCCGGTCACCGGGCGCGGCCGGGCCGAGCACCGACGTTGCGAAACGCGGCGTCGCCCGCGGCAGATCGTACAGGTCGTGCCGGAGCACCGCGTCGGCTGTCGTCATCCGTTGCCGGGCCACCGCGTTTCCACCTGGTGGGGGAGAGGCCGGGCGTCGTGCGGAACGACGGGATCGGTCCGGAGCGGGCGTCGCACCGGATCGTCCCCGCCGCCAGAACCGGACACACTTCGCATGAGGACGCCAGGTGATCTCGGACATCGCCCCGGTGGCCGGGCCGCTCCACGCACTCCGGCGTGGAGCGACCCGGCGGCCGGCTGCGGCGATGCGGACGGCGTCACATGGGAGCCGTGCCGTCAGCTGCCCGGAATGTCACCCGTGGTAGGTGATGTAGCCGTTGCCGTCCCGGTCGTTGGTCTTCTTGGTGTACGAGTGGACGTCGGCGCGGGCGCCTGTGGGCTTGTACAGGTAGATGGTGTCCTTGTCGTTGTTCCAGATGAAGTTGCAGTTCTGGCGATAGACGACGTTCTTGGCGTCGGAATCGGTGCCGCGTGCGCCGCGCAGCTTGATGTAGTCGCCGGGCTGCAGGTTGTGGGACGCCGCGAAGGTGAACTTGTTACCGACGGCGTCCTTGACCACATAGCCCTTGAGGTTGACGGTCGAGGTGCGCGAGTAGTTCTTTATCGTCAGGTACTCGTCCTTGGTGTTGCCGCCCGAGCACTTGTTGGAGTCGCGGCCCGGGGCGTCGTACTGGACACCCTTTATCTTCAGGGCCGATGAGTACTCGGCTGCCTGGGCCGGCGCGGCGGCCACGAAGCCGAGTGCGATGACCGAAGCGGCAGCTGCGGCGCTGGTCAGGGCGTGACGGATGTGCATGAGGAGTCCCCCCGCTGGTGCGAATGTAGCGTCCCGGAGCCTACCGAAAAGTGTGATCTTCTGGTGAAGGAAGCGGAGAAATTGTGTACGCCGACGGTTGTCGCATCCGGAACCGTCGTCCGCGGCCAATGTGCGGATGGTGGTCGGAGCTCACTCGGGACCGGGCTCAACCAGGGTCCGGAAACGTCCGCCTTCGACGCGGCAGCGACAGCGCAGCGGGGCGTTCAGCCGGTCGGATGCCTCGAACAGAGTGTCCGGCTGCCAGGGCAGGCCGAGCGCCATCGCTCGGAACAGAAGCCGAGCGCCAAGGCCAACGCCACCCAGGCCGGCCGGGCGGTCGGTGGCCCGGTAGTCCCCATGCTGGAGGATGGCGGGCTGGGCCGTCATCCGGTGCGGATCGGCGGGGGCCCTCGCGACACGGTGCACGGAGTGGTCGCCGAGAGGGCCTGTTACGGCACCGGCGGCCGGGGCGACCACCTTCGGCCGTCGGGCAACTGGCCTGCGACCCGCAGGCTGCCGGCGTCCGACGCTCGGCGCGGGCAACAGTGCGAGCATCTCGCGGCGAGCCCGTCTCCCGCGAGTGCCACCCACCGGAGGGACGCGGCAAGGCGCCGTCCGCACGCGGTGACCGCATGGCAGGCCCCGAGCGCGAGCAGCGCCGACTTCATCACCCGGTATCCGCCGGCGCCGTGGGCGGTCAGGGGGCTGCTCGTCGACGAGGCGGGTCGTGAACCAGGACCTGGAGCACCCCGAGGCGGTCGAGCCGCCGACGCGCACGATACGGGCGCACACCGAGGAGAACAGAGCCCGCCGGACGGCGGAGCGCTCACAGCGCGGTAGGACGCCCGGACCGCCGACTCCCGCTGCAGTACACGCAGTCGGGAGCGTACTCCGTCCGCGAGTGGGTACACGCATGCCGCGGCACACGCGACGACGCGCGGCCCGCATCCGGAGTGGATCGAACACCAGAGGAGAACCTGCTGTGCTGACACCCGGTCCTCAGGACCTGCGAGTAGCTCTGGCACGCTACGCCGACGCCCGCATCGAGGACGCGCGCCATTCCACGGATGCCACGGTCCGAGCGGTCGAGAACGCCACCTACACCCTGTGCGTCATGACCGGCACCCGGGAGATCTCCCAGGCGTTGCACGTGGCCGACACCATGCTCGGCCTGCGACCCGCGGACTCCTCGGGCGGCCGCCGCCTGGCGGGTCCCCAGCAGGACGACCGCCTTCAGGCCGCCTGAGCGGCCGGCACCTCATACCGCTGCCGGCGGGCATGCGGCCCCGGTGGGCGCATGCCCGACAGCGGAGTGAGAACAGCAGAACGGCGCCACCGACTTCCCGTCGGTGGCGCCGTGTCAGGTCTCACTCCGGGACAGTGACCAGGGATGTGTAGTACGCGCCCAGCGACCTCAGATAGAAGAGGTCGCCGGTGTCCTGATCGCGCTCGAAGCGCGGGGCGTCCATGATCTCGTCCTTGGTGCACGCGACCCTGATCACTCGTTCGGAGTCGTCGACGGCGGCCACCATGCCCGCCGGCACGACGACGCTCCTGCCGAACTTCCAGACCCCTGCGTCGATCACCAGGTGATCGAAGCCGGGCACCTGCGAGACCCTGACGACACTGCCCAGACTGCCGTCCTGGCATTCCACTGTGTAATCGACCATGTCGTCACCCAGCACGCGGTTCAGCTGTGCCGGGCAGGTCCAGACTCTGCCCATCGTCGCCTCCTCTTGGCGGCCGCCGAATCGGGCCGCGGGACTTCCGTATGCCCCCGCATCCGGAGGCGAAGCGGCCTGGAGCCGCCCTCTGCCCGATTCACTCCGGCGGGCCATCTCGTCATGGCGGAGGCCGCGCGCGCCGGTACCAGCCTTCCCGCAAGCAGCCGCTGGGTGCGCAGCTCTCTCCCCAGGAGCAGCCTGAGCCGGCGCAGCTTCTTGATCACTCATAGGCGTTCATCGTGCCAGGCCGGACATCTCGTCTCGGGACTCCGGACAGTCTGGGGTCACCGGCATGTACGCAATCACCCACTTGCCACACCCACGCTTCCCCATGACTTGCCGGGGCGGACGTCTGCGCCTGCTCAGCCGCCGCTGCTGGCCGCTCAGGTACCTAGTAGGTACCATGGGGATATGCCATCGTTGAACATCGCTTTCACCGACGAGGAACTCGAAGCGGTCCGTGCCGCCGCGGCCGCCGAGGGCAAGTCTCTCAAGCAGTTCGTCCACGACCTGCCCCTGCGTGAACAGCAGCGCCTCCAGTTCGTTCGATACGCCGTCTCCTGGGGCGAAGCGCACCGGAAGGAATTCGACGACGCCTTTCCCGACGAGGCCCCGCCTCCCGCGCGCCATCAGGGAGCGGACGCAGCCTGATGATCCTCCACATCGACGTCCCCTGGCTCCTGGACGTCCAGGAGCAGGCTGTCCCCGAAGACGTCAGCGTCGCCGACTACTCCGCCCTCGTCGCCGCCGTCGCCCGCCACAAGACCCGCATCCCCCGACCCACCACTGCCGACCCCGACCCCGCCTGGCGCGCCGCCGCACTCCTGCACACCGTGGTGTGCCTGCAGCCGCTGCCCTATCGCAACAGCCTCTACGCGTGCCAGGTGGCCGCTGCCTACATGCACGCCTCCGGCGACGGCATCGACCCCCCGTACGGCGCCATGGTCGATCTCGTCCGGGACATCCAGGCTGACAAGGCAAACGTCTACCAGGCTGCCGAGCGCATCCGACGCTGGCGCATCTGACTGCTGTGCGCCGACGTGTCCCAGCGCCACGGCCAGGTGCCGCATGCGACTTGTTGCTCATGCGGGGCACGGGGCCGTAGTCGTCGCGCGTCCCGGCTGCCGGGGCGCATCAGCTGTGCGCGTGTGCCCGCCTGTGCGTCCGCGCGCGACGGAAATCGACGTAAGCCAGCAGGGTGACGACGACAGGGATGAGGGCGCACATAAGGGCCAGTTGCAGCCCGCCCTCGGTCAGGGTGGCGACCAGCACGATCAATATCCCGCCCGCCAGGAAACCCAGGAGCTGCCGGTAGGAGCGGAATGCTCCCATGGCAGCCGCCGGCCCGGCGTTCTCCCCAGGCTCCTCGTCGTCGAAGGCTGCGCGTACGGGGTGCTCAACACCCTCTTTCCTCGCCTGGTGCCAAGCGAGGAACCATCGGGTGAGCAGGTAGAGAGCCAGTACGCCGAGGTAGAGCCACCACTCGGTCGCGGTGTCGGGTAAGGAGCGGGCCAGTGTCATGGGGTCCGCGTACCCCCGGCTCCGAGGGAGCAGACGCTTCCGCAAGCTGTCGACCCCGCCGATTCTCTCTGCCGGGCACTGCACGGCTGGGCGACTCGAGTTGGAGGCCGAGGCAAGACGTGCGCCCGTGGAGTTCCGGTCCGGGCGGGCCGCATCACCGCCCACCCGCACACAAAGGGAGGCCGCGCCCCCAGCTTCGGGCCGACCCAGGCTGTGCGCGTCACTCCGGAAGATCGCTCTGTGCGGGGCAGCAGGGGAGAGCGAAGGGCAGACCGAGGTCGGCGGGCAGCAGAGCGCCGACCCAGGTGTCCCTCAGACCGTTCCTGCCGGCCAGCGCCGCCCGCAAGGTGCCTTCCCTGACGAAGCCGGCCTTCTCCGCCACGGCCCAGGAGGCCCTGTTCCCCGCCTCCGCTTTTCATTCCAGGCGCTGAACCCCTCGTTCGGTGAAGGACCATGTGGCCAGGGCGAGCACCGCCTCCGTCGCATAGCCCCGGCGTCGGTGCTCCGCCACCAGTACCCGATTCCCCATGTGTCAGCGTGACGGTGCACATTGACGGATGACACCAGCACTCCGCTCTCCCGGTCCTCCACCGAAAGTGGTACATCGTTTCGTCGTGCCAGCCACGTGGCCCCAGTTGAAAATGGGGCATTGCGAGGCGCTCGCGAATGATGGCCGATTCGCAGCGCTGTCTCGGTTCTGCAACACCCTTCAGACGCGCTCCAGCGGGCGGTGGGGGGTGGGCGGAAGTTCGATCTCGATGGGGTCGCGCGGGCGAACGGGTCCACCACGGCGGACCACGGCCATGATCCCGGACTTGAAGGTGAAGTCTCCCGAGACGGGATCCAGGGCGAAGACCTCGCCGAGCAGACCCTTGCGGAAGTCGTTGATCTTCGCGCACGGGTTGCGCAGCCCCGTCACCTCGAGCACCGCCTCCTCGCCGAGGTGCAGCAGGGCACCGGTGGGGAGGCCGAGCAGGTCCACGCCACGCGTGGTGATGTTCTCCCCGAGCTGGCCCGCGGAGACCGCGAAGCCCTTGAGCGCGAGCTCGTCGAAGAGTTCCTCATGCATCAGGTGGACCTGGCGCAGGTTGGGCAGGTCCGGCTCGTAGCTCATGCGGAACTGATGGCGGATCGTCTCACCCGCGTGGACATCCCCCTCGACCCCGAGGCCGACGAGCAGGGTGACGGACTCGCGATTCGGTTTGCTGAACGAGTACGTCCCGTTGCGGCTCACTGCCGTGATCCGGCCGGCCATCTCCCACCCCACCTGTTGCCGATCTCCCTGCCGAGCCGATCCTAAGGGGACATCGGGTGGCTTCCGACGGGGCCCTCACCCAGGCCACCTGGCGATCGAGCACGCGTGCGGCGGTGCCGGCGAACGACTTCGGGCCCATCCGACGGTCCGCTTCCCAGACAGCCCAGCTTTCCGGCTTCTTGCCCACGGGCAGGAGACCACCCTTATCAGGCGGACCGTCGTCGGTTCCATGCGCGATCTCAGCCACGAAGGTGCGATACGGCTCAGGCAGCACCACCCCCTGCGTTCGCTCCCACGCCCGAAACTCGTCCCAACCCAGGCGAGCGATTCGGATTGCTGTCGGCAAGGCTTCATGCAGGACGGCTATCGCACCGAGAATCGCATCCTTCACGCCCTATGGGTATCACCAGCCACCGACAATCGGCCCGAAGGGCGCAGCAGTGCCACATGGCAGGCTGGCGGTCCGACTCCCGACTCACGTATGGGTTTCAGCAGATCTGTCATGATCTGTATCAGTATCGCGCCGGGCCAGTACGTGGGCCTTGGGGTGGGCGGCCTTCAGCGGAGCGTCGCGCGATGACGGAAGCACCCGTCCCAGGCGTGCGAGCGAGGACAGAGCCATCACCACTGGGGACAGCATCATGCATGCGGCCGTTACGAGGAGGCTGGTGCGCAACCCCCACTGCTCCGCGAGTAATCCGCCGATCAGAGACCCGATCGGGGCCATACCCATGCCGACGAACGTGATCGTGGCAGCCGCACGGCCCTGTATCCAGTCCGGAGTCGAGGCCTGCCGGACGGCCATGATCGTGACATTCACCAACTGGCTGAAAATGCCGAACACGAAGTTGATCGCTAGGAGCACGGGGATCGTCATCGCAGAGGAGCCACGCAGCGCGGGTACACACAGGAACACGCCGTCGCCGAGTACAGCCGCGGACACGAGTACAGGGCCGTACCCGAACCGGTTAGGCAGGCGGGCGGCCAGCATGGAGCCCAGCAACGCCCCCGGTCCTGTTGCCGCGAGTGCCAGCCCGGTGGCGGTGCCGGACAGGTGCAGTTCCCGTGGCAGGAAGAGCAGATAGCCGGTCATCATGGCCGCGAAGGAGAACTGGAAGGCGGCCGCGGCCAGACACACGGTCCGCAGCGCGGTATTGCCGGCGACGAAACGTAAACCCTCGTGAATCCGTCGCCAGACCCGAGGGCGGTGGTCCGCGCGCTCCGGGATCGATTCGGACCGGCGGATCTGCCGGATCGACAGGAACGACAGTGCGAAAAACAGCGCGCTGGAGACGGCAGCGACCGGCATCGACAACAGGGACACCAACGCACCACCCAGAGCGGGACCGCCGATCTGCGCTGCGGACCGGCTGCCCTCCAGCGCACTGTTCCCCTGCACCAGTTGGTCCCGTTCCACCAGTCGTACGAGAGACACCTGGTACGCCACGTCGAAGAACACGGACAAGGCCCCGGTGACGAAGGCGAGCAGAAGCAGGCCGGGCAAGCCGAGCCAGCCGAAGAGGCCGGCTACTGCGGCGGCGCCCAGGGCCAGGGCCCGACCGACGTCCGTGAGGACCATCGTCGTGCGGGTCCGCCACCGGTCCACCCACGCGCCGACGAAGAGCGAGAGCAACAGGACCGGCGCCTGCCCCACCGCGCGGAGGACGCCCAACTGGCCGGCGCTGGCGCTGAGTGTCAGGACGGCAAAGAGCGGAAGGACCACCAGACTTGCGTGTTCACCGAGTTGGGAGGCCGTCTGGCCCACCCAGAGCCGGCGGAAGTCGGCGTCCCGCCACAGGCTTGACGGAACACGGTGACCGGAGTCGGATCCTACGGAGGAAGCGGATGGCACGCGGATCCCTTGGGTCGCCGACAACGGGCCCCGCCGTCCGGCACGCAACGGGAGTCCGGCAGTTCAGGCGGAGAGAGGCTCGCTGTGCCGCGCCATCAAGGGCAGCACGCGATGACAGGCCGATCGGCCTGGAACGTCAGCGCGCGCTCGGGAGACCGACCATGTCTCAGCTCCTCGTAGGTGACTTGCCGCGCCTGAACCCTAGTCGCCGGTGGCCGGACGCGAAAGGTGGCCTCGCTTGCCTCCCGCGAACCCGACACGTTGAACCGGTAGTTCGCAGAAGGGCGTGGGGCGCGTGGTCATGCCGATCCTGTGATCCCAAAGAGATCACAGGGTCTCCGCTGTGCACGTAGGCTCTCGATGCGCGTGGTCGACCGGAGCGCGCGCCGGGCCAGTGCCCGACGGTTGGTCGAGGGGAGCATTGCGCTGTGACGCATGCGCGCGAGGGAGAAGTCCGGGCGCGGATAGCCAAGGGGCTGGTCTACACCGAGTCGGAAGCGGCCTTCCAGGCCCCGCAGCGCCGAACCGATCAGATCTTCGAGTACAACCACACGCCACCGGGTGAAGCGGAGAAGCGCCGATCGCTGCTCGTAGCGATCTTCGGATCAGTCGGTGAGCGCACGGTGTTGCTGCCGCCGTTCCACGCCGGGTTCGGCAGCAACGTCCACATCGGCGACGACTTCTTCGGAAACGTGAACCTCACGTTCGTCGACGACGTGGACATCCGCATAGGCAACGGGGTCATGATCGCGCCCAGCGTGACACTGTCCACGACCGGACACCCGGTGCATCCCTCGCGACGGGCTGACTTCGGACGGTTCTCGGAACCGATCACGATCGAGGACAAGGTCTGGATCGGCAGCAACGTCGTGGTCCTGCCCGGCGTTCGTATCGGATACGGGGCGGTCGTCGGCGCCGGCAGTGTTGTCAGCCGCAGCATTCCCGCGATGACCGTCGCGGTCGGCACCCCCTGCCGGGTGGTTCGCTCCATCACGGACGAGGACCTCACCACGCGTGCCGCCGGAGATCAGCGCCAGGAGCGTTAGCGGGACGTCGAGCCTCGGCGGGCCGGCTCCTGGAGCCGCGCCGGCGCGGACGGGGCCTGTCGCATCTCGTGAACCTCGAAGACAGCGCGGTGCAGGTGGCTCGCACCAGGTCGTATACATCACACCACGCTCGATCCCGCGGTTGGCAACGCTCGCTCTTGCCGGGCGACTCGGCAGCGTCGCACCCGAACGTGATCCGACCATCTCAGCGACTGTCCTTCTCATCTGCTGGGCTCGCTTGTTGCGGCCGGCCCATCGAGAATCCCCCCAGGAGGTGTCCACGAAGTGTGGGGGCCACGAGCGGAAGGGCGGTGCGCGGTGGCCGCGTACGTCATCATCCCCGGCATCGATGGTTCGGATGACAGGCACTGGCAGAGCCTGTGGGAGAACCAGTGGGGAGCCTCAGCGGTCCGGATCGTACCCACCTCGTGGAGCAGGCCGGACCTGCAGGACTGGGTCGCCGCGGTCCAGGCGGCCTACGAGATCGCTTCCCGGCGTGACAGTGAGGTGGTTCTGGTGGCTCACAGTCTGGGCTGCTGGGCGGCTGCGCACTGGTTGAACCAGGCGGAACCCGACGGGGTTACCGCGTTCCTGGTCGCGCCGCCCGATCTCCATGGACCGGCGTTCCCGCGCGAGGCCGCATCAACGTTCCTGGAGTTGGCCGTTCGCCCCCTGCCATGCCGGAGCCTGATGGTCGCCAGCGACGACGACCCCTACTGCGACCCGACGACGTCCGCCTCAATCGCGCACGGATGGCAGGCACAACAGCCCCTCATCGGAAGCCACGGACATATCAATTCAGACAGCGACCTCGGCGACTGGCAGGTCGGCCGGGAACTCCTTCGCACGCTCGTCGACCGCTGAGACGACCGCTCCGACGCGGAGGTATCGCCCCAGCCTCCGCGTCGACATCGGCTTCCTCGCTGATGCGGCCCGCCCGGGCGTGCCGCATCACGATGTCTCATCCCTCATCATCAGGCGACGCCGTATCGCCCGGACGAGTCCTAGCCGATGGTCTCGCTGTACGCCTTCAGCTCCGCCTCGGCCTCTTCGGCCGACTTCGCGGATCCGGTGATCGCGAACAGGGCTGCCACGAGGGGGTGTTGCTGCAGGGCAGGACAAGAAGCAAAGGGGCGGGTGGGCTGTGCGGGAGCCGTCTGGGCGGGATGGAGGACGCCCCGCCGGTGGTGGCCATCCGGTCCGGCTCGGCGGGCCGTTACCGTCCAGTGGCATGGCCGGCAGGAAGGTAGGGAGCGCGCCAACGGCAGGTACGACGGCCAGGGCAGCCGCCGCAGGAGGAGGTGCCGTTGCTCAGAAGTCACCGGGCGGCAGCGGAAGAGGCAGCCCGGGCAGGCCGTCGATGCTCTGTGCGATGTGCTCCTTCTTGGTGAAGTAGGCGCTCAGCGAGGCGTCGTCCTCTCGCGAGAAGCGCTTGCCGTGCAGGTCGCGATCTTCGTCGTACGCCATGAAGGGCACCGCGTATCCGCAGGAGTCACGGACGAGTTCGGCCGTCACCACGATGATCGCGCGCAGCCCGTGCAGGGCCGGGTCGATGCCCGGGAAGTGTGCGAGCAGTGTCTTGAAGCGCGGGTCGTCACGGAAGACGGGCTCGCCCCGGCCGTGTACCCGAACGATGTTGGGCGGCCCCTGGAAGGCGCACCACATCACCGTGATCCGGCCGTTCTCCCTCAGGTGCGCAATGGTCTCGGCAGTGCTGCCGGCGAAGTCGAGATAGGCGACCCGCTCCTCGTCGAGCACCGCGAAGGAGCCCTTGAGGCCCTTGGGGGAGAGGTTGACCGTGCCGTCGCCGTCCAGCGGGGCGGTCGCGGTGAAGAATATCGGCTGCTGCTCTATGAAGGTGCGCAACCGGCCGTCGATTCGTTCGTGAGTCTTTCCCATATTCAAGGATTATGTAAGGAAATCTCGCGCCTGTCTGACAAACTTGCCCGGCCCAGGCGCGAACCTTCGATTCCTCGTTCATCAACGGAGTTTCGAGGGGCCATAGGTGACGCAGCTCGCCCTGTGCGGAGGGTGCAAGCGACCGCCGTTCACGGCGGAGTCGTCGCTTGCCGCAGCGACCGCACCCCTCCATCGAGAACACCCGGGGAACGCGAACACGCTACAAGCAGCGCATTGTTGTCGGGCGCTGCCGCGACACATTGAACGGTAGCGGGCTGTCACCACCCGTTATGGCAAGACCCGCGCATTGCCTGACCGCCCTTGACCGGGAGCGCGCTCCAGCATCCAGCGTCTCCGCCATGACGACACAGCAGCAGAGGATCGGGGGTCCGGCTTCGTGAACATGACACCGCCCCCTGCCGGCTGTCCGGCAGGGGGCGGGTCGCATGAGATCCCGGGCCCGGGCCCGTCACCGCGTCAGTACGGCGGTGGGGGCGGGGGCGGCAGGATCAAGGGGCGGTGCCCCAGGAGAGCGCGCCTGCCACGTACACGCCGATCTTCGCCGCGTCGGCGTACGACGTGCCGGTCGAACGGCTGTAGTCGTCCGCCTCGTTGAAGTTGGACCAGTCGCTCTTGTTCACCCGGAGCTGCATCTCACCGGTGGAGGCGCCGGCGGCGAGGGTGCCGCTGCCGAAGCCGACCTCGAGGTAGTGGCTGGCACCGGCTGCCGAACCGGCGGTCTTCACCCCGTGCGTCAGGGTCCCGCAGCCGACGACCGCCCAGTCGCACGCGGTGCCGAAGGTGGAGGCCCCGGCCTCAGGGGTGAACCAGTAGCGCAGCTTCACGGTGGACAGGTTCACCGCGGTGCTGCCGGTGTTGACCAGCTGCAGACCCATCCGGATCTGGTTGTCGGTCGCGGAGGAGTCGGTGTTCTTGTACTGGACCTTGAGCGTGCCCGTTCCGGTGCCGCCGCCCGCGGACGTGGTGACCGAGAGGGCGCTGGAGGCCGCCGAGACGTTACCGGCGGCGTCCTTGGCCTTGACCGTGTAGCTGTAGGCGGTCGAGGCCGTCAGGCCCGAGTCGGTGTACGAGGTCGTGGCGGAGGAGCCCACCTTCACTCCGTTGCGGAACACGTCATAGCCGGTCACGCCGGTGTTGTCGGTCGACGCCGTCCAGGACAGCGAGACGCTGCTGCTGGTCTTCGCCGTCGTGGTCACGCCGGTCGGGGCGGACGGCGCCTGGGTGTCGCCGTTGCCACCGCCGCCGTTGCCGTCGATCGCCGGGTAGGCGTTGCGCACCAGCTCCTGGAACTGCGCGGAGAACCAGTGACCCGCGAGCGGGGAGTTCGGCAGTGCGCCGGTCATGCTGTTGCCGTTCCGGCCGTTACCGGTGTACGTCGGGTCGCACATCCGGTCGAAGCCCTTGCCCTCGTCGTTCTCGACGGGGGCGCTGTTGCCGTCCGACTCACCCGGGGGCTTGGCCCAGACGTACGCGTCGATACCGGGCTCCGGGGCGGTGGTGGGACGCTCGCCGATGCCGGCGCCGCTCTGGTTGCACCAGTTGCCCGCGTGGATGCGCCGGTCGACCCGGCCGCCGTTCACGTAGGTGTCCACGCTGGTCAGCGGACCGGCGGCGGTGGGCCGCTGGGAGCCGCCCCAGCCGTTGCGGGCCGTGTCGATCAGCATGCCGATGTTGGAGTTGAACCCTTCGGCCACCAGCTTGGTGCGCAGCGCCTGGGCGAACGACAGCTCATCGGCGTAGTAGTTCCAGTCGATCCACTTGGACTGGCGCACCGTGGTGCCGTTCACGGAGTCGGTGATCTTGAAGTTCGGCTCCTTGAGCGCCGAGTAGTTGGCCGTGTTCACGATGAAGCCCGAGACGTCGGCGACCGTCGCGCCCTCGGACGTGGCCGCCTTCTTGAACTCCGTTGCGGCCGGGCCCATGTTGGTGTCCCAGCCCAGCCAGCCGTGGTGGGCGGCGTCGATGTAGTTGTAGACGTTGGGAATGGCGCCGAGAGTGTGCAGCGCGTAGCCGATACCCTTCTCGTAGTTGCCATTCGCCTTCATCGTCGCGCAGGCGTCGGTCGAACCTGCTGTGCCGCCCGCGTTGGTGACTATGTTGGGCAGCGAGTCGGGCTCGATGATCGTGACGATGCGCAGGCTCGCGTACGCCGGGTCGGCGAGGATGTCGGAGATCGGGTCGATGTACTCGCTCTTGTAGCGGCCGAGCTCGGTGGGGCCGAGCTCACCGTTGGACGCCAGTGCGGCGCAGTCCCGTCCCGGCAGGTCGTAGATGACGACCTGGAACAGGTTCGCACCCTGGTCCAGTGCCGTGTCGAGGTGCTGCCGCAGGCTCTTCGCCGTGGCCGAGCCCTCGATGGCCGCGATGCGGTCCATCCAGACGAAGGACGGCGTGTCGGCGATGGCGGCGCCGCCCGGTTCGGCCGCCGCCTTGGCGGACCAGTCAGTATTCACGTATGCCTTGGCGCCCACGTAGGGGTTGTCGACCCGTGCCGCCGCCGAGGCGGGTGTGGGGATGGCGACGGCCAGCGCCGCGCCCATGGCCAGGGCGGAGACTGCGGCCAGCCTCCGGCGCAGCCCGTGCATGATGGTGCCTCTGGTACTCATTGCGGCTCCGTGCTCCTCTCGTACGCCTGCGAGTGCTCCCCGCAGACGGTTCGTGGGGGTGTGTCCCGGGAGCGGGCGGCCCGGTCGGGGCTCACTGCTCCCGTCAGGCCGCCGTCGGTGGGGACGGGACCTGCGGTGCGTCGGTGAGGACGGTGGTCTTGCCCCGATGGCGGGTACCGCGGGGCGGATGGGTACCCCGCCATCGGGAGTGGGATGGGTGGCCGGCCGGTCAGCGGCAGGTCACGGGGCGGTGCCCGCGGACAGGGCGCCGGAGTGCGAGCACCGCAGCAGCTCCGGTCGGCGCCGGGAACCTCATGCGGGTCACGGCTCGATCCCCCAGGCGAGGGTGCCGGCGACGTAGGCCCCGATCTTGGAGGCGTCGGCGTACGCGGTGTTGGTGGCGCGGCTGTAGTCGTCGCTCTCGTTGAAGTTGGACCAGTTGCTCTTGTTCAGCCGCAGCTGGATCTCACCCGTCGACGCGCCGCCGGCCAAGGTGCCGGCACCGCCGGTGAAGCCGACCTCCAGATAGCGGTCGGCACCCGTCTTCGGGCTGGAGACGGCCGACACCGAATGGGTGATGGTGGACGAACCGAGTGCGGCGTAGTCGCAGTAGGTGCTGAAGGTGCTCGGGCCGCCGTCGGAGGTGAACCAGTACCGCACCTTGACCGTCGACAGGTCGATCGGGGCGCTGCCCGTGTTCAGCACCTGCAGGCCCAGCCTGATCTGGTTGTCACCGGGGGACGAGTCGCTGTTCCTGTACCGGACCTTCACCGCGCCGGTGCCCGTGGAGCCACCGCTCTTCGTGGTGGCGGTGACCGCGGCCGAAAGCGCCGAGGTGTTGCCGCTCGCGTCCCGTGCCGCGACCGCGTAGCTGTACCCGGTCGCCGCCGCGAGGTTCGTGTCGGTGAACGTCCGGGTGGTGGCGTTCCCCGCCAGCACCCCGTTGCGGTAGACGTCGTAGCCGGTCACGGCGACGTTGTCGGTGGCGGCCGACCAGGAGAGCGACACGCTGCTGCTGGTCGTCGCGGTCACGGTGAGGCCGGCCGGGGCCGTCGGCGCCTCGGTGTCCCCACCCGGGCCCCCGCCGCCCTCCACCAGCAGCTCCGCGTAGATGGCGAAGGCCAGCGCGAGGGCGGCCTGCGCCCAGAACCGGTGGTACGTGAACGTGGGGGCCGCGCCGCCGTCCAGGTAGGCCTGCACCTTCGGCCAGTCCGGGTCGTCCTTGTACCAGCTGCGGATGTCGATGAACGTCGAACCCGGCGCGATGCTGTCGCCGTTCGGCATCGTCCCCGACCACCCGGCCGGGATGTACACCTCGTCGTTGAAGCGGTTGTAGTCCCTCCTGGTCTCCGGCACCGAGATGCCCTTGTCGGTGGCGTTCAGCGCCATCGCGTCCAGCAGCGCCTTGGCCAGCGCCGCGGCATCCTCGTCACCCGACTTGGCGGCGTAGTAGGTGAGCGTCTTGACGTACGCGGCGCCCACACCGACGTCGTTGGCGTAGTCCACGACCGTGACGTGCAGACCCGCGTTGCCACCGGGGGACGCCGGGTTCCAGGTGTCGGGTTTCCCCGTCCAGTTGAGCGTGGACGGGAAGCGGAAGCTGCCGTCGGCGCCCACCGTCGTCTCGGACGAGGCCCAGGCGACCCACTTGGACAGCACCGCCTTGGCGGTCGCGTTGCCTGTTTCGTGGTAGTACGCGGCGAGGCGCTCCATGCCCCAGGCCTGGAAGCCGAACCAGTTGTTGCTCGGCGGGTCGTGGTAGACCGGCTGCCAGTCGTAGGCCATGCCGTAGAAGGTGGGCGTTCCGGCCGGAGGCTTGCTGTACCTGCCCTCCCAGCTGTTGGTGCAGCCGCCCGCGAAGGCACCCTCGCTGGACTGCAGCCAGGTCAGGAACTCCAGCTGCCGGGTCAGGCTCTTGGACCAGTCGCCCCTGGCCGTCGCCGACTTGGGGGTCAGCGCCGGCACGTTGGAAAGCGCCCAGGCCGACAGCGGGTTCTGGTAGCCCTGGTGGGAGGCACCGTCACCGATGCGCCAGGCCCAGCCGCCGCCGCTGCCCGCTGCGGCGCCGCCCCAGGCGTAGTACCAGGACAGCAGGTAGTGCTGGGAGTCACGGCCCGTGGCGGCCGGGCAGGAGGCGGGGTCGGTGCAGTCGCCGACCCGCTTGAAGTACTTGTCGAACATGGCATAGCGGAGGTAGTCGCCCATCTTGGCGGCCTTCGCGACCGAGGCCGCGACCTCGCCGGCCTTGCCCTGGGCGGAGGCCCAGCGGTACGCCCAGTAGGCAGCCTGCACCGCGCGGGCATCGGCGTCCGGCGCGTTGGTGTACTTCCACTGCTTGGCGTAACTGGCGTCGTCGACGAACAGATCCAGATATCCGTTGGGACCGCCGTACTTGAACAGGTCCGTGGTGGGCTGCGGGACCGTCTCCCACACCGATTCCTGCGCACCGCGCTGGTAGGAGTTGATGAAAGAGGCCCCGGCGCCCGGCCCTGACTCGCCACCGGTGCCCGGCTTGTTGCCGTAGCCGTAGACGTTGTCCAGGTCCATCAACCAGTGCATGCCGTAGACGTCCATCGTCCCGTAGGACGCGGCGAGTTCGGTGGCGAGCGGGTCCGTGCCGACCTTGACCGTGCCGTCCAGGGCGGAGGGGTAGCCGCTGGGCAGCGGATGCTCCGGGGCGTAGGTCGCGGGAGCCGACGGGTTGTAGGAGCCGGCGGTCGACTGGTCCGCGTGCTGGGGAATGATGGTCTTCTCAGCGACAGCCCAGGCAGCGTTGAAGGGCGCCCAGTTCCCGGTCACCCTGCCGTACGCGGCCTCCAGCCACATCCAGAAGCTGACGGCCTCCGATGTGGTCTGGTGGCCGTGGTCGGGGGCCTCGACCATCAGGGTCTCGACCGAGTGGTAGGGCAGACCCTCCGGACTGAAGTAGCCGTTGGCGGACGCTTTGATCTTGCCGTACTGGGTGAGGAAGGCCTGGGTGTACGGGTCGTCGGCCGCGGCCGCGCGGGCACCGGTGCCGGCCGCAGGCGACGCGGGCTTGGCGACGGCGGTGCCCTGCGCCATACCCACGGCGAGCAGGCTGCCGCCCAGCGCGCTACTGAAAGTTCTACGTGATATCGACACAAATCCTCCATTGGCGGGGTCGTTGGGGGAAGGAGGGGGTGAAGAAGGGGGCGGAGGTCGAGGGGGAAAGCGTGGCGGCGAGCGGAAGGCGGTGCGGCCGGTCTGGCCGGCCGGTCAGGGCTCGATGCCCCAGACCGGCTCGCCGCCCAGGTAGACGGTGATCTTCGAGGCATCCGCGTACGAGGTGCCGCTACCGTGGCTGTAGTCGTCCGACTCGTCGAAGGCGGACCAGTCAGTCTTGTTCAGGCGCAGCTGAATCTCGCCGGTTGCGGCGCCCGGGGCCAGATTGCCGCCGCCGAAGCCGACTTCGAGGTAGTGGTCTGCTCCGGCCTTCGGCGTGCTCGGGGCGGCCACCCGGTGGGTGACGTCGGAACAGCCGATCGACGACCAGTCGCACCACGTGCTGTATGTGGAAGCCCCGTCGTCGGAGGTGAACCAGTACCGGACCGTCACGTCCGAGAGGCTGATCGTCGTGCCGCCGGTGTTCACGAGTTGGAGGCTGGGCTTGATCTGGTTGTCGCCCGCCGAAGAGTCGCTGTTGCGGTACTGCGCCCTGAGCGCGCCCGGGTCTCCGCCCTCCCCGGCGTCGTCCCCGCCGCCCAGAGCGGTGCGCACGGCGGAGTAGGCGGGCTTCGGCAGCAGGTTCTCGTCGTACAGGTTGGCCGCGCCCTGACCGGGGAACGTGCTCGGAACCCAGGAGTACTTGTCGGTGTAGTCCCAGACCGTGATGCCGACGCAGTGCTCGACCGCCAGGCAGGCCTCGACCACTTGCCGGTAGTACGTGGCCTGCGTGGCGGTCTTGGCGGCGTCGGCGGGCAGTTGCATGCGCACGTCGAGTTCCGTGATGGCGACGTCGAGGCCGAGGTCGGCGAACCGCTGCATGTTCGCCTGCATCTGGTACGGGAAGCCGTACTGGACGGCCAGATGTGCCTGCATCCCGACTCCGTCGAGCGGCACGCCCTCGTCGAGCAGCTCGCTCACCAGCTCGTACATGGCGTCGCTCTTCGCACCGAGCCCCTCGATGTTGTAGTCGTTGAGGTACAGCTTGGCGTCCGGGTCCGCGGCGTGGGCGGCGCGCAGGGCGGTGGCGATGTAGTCGGTTCCCATGGCGGTGTGGAAGGGACTTGTGCGGAAGGTCCCGTCCTCGTTGAACGGCTCGTTCACCACGTCCCACGCGGTGACCGCGCCGCGGTAATGCGTGACCACCTCGGTGACGTGGTGAGTCATCGCCGCCTCGACCTGCGCCGACGGCAGAGCGCCGACCCAGTTCGGCAACTGGCTGTGCCAGACGAGGGTGTGGCCGCGCACGGTCTGGCCGTGCTGTGCGGCGAAGTCGGTGATCGCATCGCCCTTGGCGAAGTCGAACCGGCCCTGGGCGGGCTCGGTGGCATCCCACTTCATGGAGTTGCCGGGGGTGATCTGCCCGAACTCGGAACCCAGGGTGGCCGAGTAGGCGGCATCGGGCAGTTCGGGGTTGTCGGTGGCGGAGCCGAAATACTTGCCGTGTGCGGCGGCGAGTACATGCAATGTGCCCTGCTGGGCCGCGGTCGCCGATCCACCCGTCAGGGCGAGGGCGAGGGCTCCGACCAAAAGGGCCGGGATCCCTCTGGCGCGGCTGCTTCTGCAGCGCTTCACCGAGCTCATGGCAAACGCCTTCCTCTGCCGGGCAGCGTGGAGCGTGACGGGGAGCGCTTCTGCGCCCCGTAACGCTCTTCTCCACCCGGTGCTGGGGGAGAAGGGGGTCATGGAGTGGCTGGACTCTGTAAGTCGTGGCTATGGGAGCGCTCCCAAGGTGACGTGATGATAGGCACCTGTCAAGACTTGCATCACAACTGCCTTACGAGCGCGTTAACGCGGCCACACGTTGAACGAGGGCCCGGACGACTGCAGTTGCCGATGTCGAAGGGGTGGGTTGCGCACGTCGGAGCGGCGGTTCCGGGCGGTGGAGCGATGCCTTCGCGGCCACGGCATGAACGCCCTGCGGGGGTGCGCGGCAGCGGTCCCGGACCGTTCGCGTGCGCGCGTCGGTGGCTGCTGCCGCGCCGGCCCGCCACATCCTGAGTTCTTACGTTCGGTGACACAGAAGGCGCCCTGTGTGAGACGGCGCACCGGTGCGGTCCACCTCCGTGGGTAAGCCCGCACGGATCGTGACCGGTGCCGTCGCCGGACAGTGGCGTGAGTCGGTAAGGGGATGAAGCGCCTGGCAGGGAAGATGGGGGAGGGGGAGTGGTCATGGCGAAGTGCGATGGCGTGCGTGGAGTCGGCGGTGTGCGCGGGCCCGGAGCCGGAAGGCGGCGCGCCTTGCCTGCACGCGTCCCGGTGTTGACGGAAAGTGACACGTGCATGGTTCGACGCGCGTGCGGCGATCCGGTCGCGACGGGGCCGGTGGCGTCGTGACCGGCGGGCGTGCTGCTCGGTGCGGCCGCCGATCGGCTGCACCGCGGGAGCGCTCCCGGTGCAGGCGCCGGGAGCCGGCCTGCCAGGATATTTCGCAAGCCCGTGCGGTTGTGTGGCCCGGCTGCTGGGTAGGGCGTCCCGGACGGATGTAGCCACCGGGAGCATCGCATGGGACGGACCGGCCGGACGTGGTCCTGGCGGGCGCTCGGCGGGCTCTCCGTGCTGTGGCTCGTGGGGGGACTGGCCGTGGTCCGGAGGAGCGCGAGAATCGTCGCGCTACTCGTCATGACACGAGGTCATGGCACCTGGTCTTGGGACCGTCCGTCAGGCGGGAACCGGATCGTGGAAGCCCCGCCGCCGGGCGGCTCCCGGCCGGCACCGCAGAAGACGCGCCAGGACCAGCCGGCCACCACGGAGCGCACCATGCCGGTGCAGCGCCTTGACGGCGCAGGTGGAGCAGCTCGGCGTGTACGGACAGCACGCGGGCAGCAGTGGACTGACCCTCGTCCGGTAGCGCCGGACCACCTCGTACAGCGCGCCCGCCGCCCGGCCGTCCGGGCGGGGGGCCGCCCGATCCTCACCCCCGGACTGCGAAGGGTCGGCTCCTCGAGACAGGACAGCGGCGAGGAGGAGGGCGACCCACATGTCGGGGCAACACGTACGGCTCCAGAAGCAGCTGTCGGCGCACGCGTCGCCACAGTTCTCCTTACGGTTGTTGCCCCTGTTGCCCCTGTTGCCCCTGTTGCCCCTGCTGCCCCTGCCGCCCTTGCTGTCCTTGCGCCGCCCTGCCACCTGACCTGCCCCTGTACTTCGACTGTGCCGTAATCCTACGTACGGCCCCCAAGGATCCGGCGAGCACCAGGGAGTCCGTCCGGCATCCGAGGACAGTGTCTTTGAGTAATCACTCCAGCGCGACGAGGTCGGCCACTGCGAGGACGGTCGTCCAGCAGTTGCTCGGTGTCGGGCCGGCCCGGGTACTCGGCGTCGGGCGGGCCGGCCCGGGTGCAGGACCTCCACGACGTCCCTGTCGTCACGCGCGAGTCCGGCGATCTGCCCCCTGACGGTGGCCCGCCGGCCGTCGGCCGGGAGAGGGGCGATGGATGACTGTCGGTGCCGCATCCGGACGTACGCGGCGCTCATCCGCGCCCGGTAGCTGCAGAAGGAAGCGGCCGACGAGGCCACCCACACCCGCCGCCGAGCCGCAGCTCACGTACCGCGAACTGATCGACGTCCACCAGCGCCTGATGGATGACAGGCGCGAACTGCCCCTATGGGCCACCCTGTTGGCGTCAATCAATTCGGCTGTGCCTCGCCGCTGACCTTACCGCCTCGAGTTCTGGCTGTCGCTGAGGTGTCCGGTGAACAGTCGAGAGCGCTGCGACGGGCAGCAGCCGAAGAGTCAGACGGTATTCGGACGCACCGTTTCCTACACTCGCGGGATGAACAACTACACCTGCACCGATTGCGGCACCGTCGGCCTGATGGATGGGTTCATCGAGGACGCCGGCGAGCACTCGCGCGGGTACGCGCGCTGGATCGAGGGCGCGTTGGAACGGGGGGTCTTCGGGGGCGCCAAGCGGATGGGCCGGCCCCGGCGGCAGATAGAGGCGTTCCGCTGCCCCAAGTGCGGGCACCTCGAGCTGTTCGCCACCGGCGAGGTGTAGCCGGCTCGCGTTGACCCAGGCCGCCCGTCCGAAGGAAAGCGGCCCGGACAGGCTCAACAGCACAGGGCGACTTGCCTACGCCGACAGGGCTGTGCGCTCGGCTTCCTCCAGCCAGTCGGTGTACCAGCGGGCGAACCTCACCGGCATGGCGTCGTCGTCGAGGAGTGGCGCGAGGTCGACGTCGTCCACCCGGCAGTCGGACCAGATCGTGCCGCGGTGGCTGCCGCTGATGATCAGCCACTCCCTCTGGGCGCAGCCCAGGTGGGAGATCACGATGGCGCCGGCGGTGCGCTCAGGGGAGAACATGACGGTCTCCCACCGCTCGTCCCATGCCTCGATGGCGTCGTCGAAGTCCTCAATGTCGTCGAAGCCCTCTTCCTCGGGGCGTTGGGCAAGGAGGTCGTCGAGCAGCTTCGGGTCCGGGCCCTGGTCGGGGAACGGCTCGGCAAGCCTGGACAGGTCGGCCAGGTCCGCGCCGTCGCCTTCCCAACGCCAGCGGCCTTGCATGCGCCGAACCGGGAACAGGCCGTACGCCGGGCCGGAGCCGCCCGCGCCCACGTGGAGCAGGAAGGCCCTGTACTCCTCCGGTAGCCGTACGCCTATCTGAGCCTCGAGTTCGGCAAGCTCGCCCCGGGTGAGCGGCTCCTCCACGACCCACTTGTGCCCCAAAGCCCCGAACACCTCGCCGCCCCCAGGCCCTGCACCCGCCGCCTCGACCCGCTGACGTACACCCACCCACCGCTGATCAGTCATGCACAGACCGTACGTGCAGCCGCCGACATCTGGGTCGCGGGGACCTGTACTGCCGTCCCGACGGGCACAGGAACGGCCCGACGCCCCAGACCCCTCGGCAGAATACGCACATCGGCCAGCTGAGACCCTAGGGCGTGTTTCGAAAGTCCCGCCTGCCCGGGGGCGTCTGGCACGCACGCTCGCTGCGTTGTCGGGATCACCCCGATACACCCGGTATCGAGGCGACCCTCCGCCTTGCGATCGCACGCACCAGACGCCCCCGGGCCTGCCTTCGGGCAGACGACGCTACTTTCGAAACACGCCCTAGGTGGCCAACCAGTGCGCCCAGTCACGCCCACCAGCAAGATCACGATCTATGGGTGGAGTACCAGGCCCTCGTCCGGCGGATTTCAATACCTACGTCGCAGAGACGGGGAACAGGCGCTGTTCCGCCGTCACGATGGCCGTGGGGCGGGCGGACAGGAAAGCCGTGCGCCGTTCCCCGGTGCCGGTGACGATCTTCTGCTGGCCGGCCATGACGGTCAGGCACTGCTCGATGTTCCGGCCGGTGCTCAGACGGATAAAGTCCTCGTCAGCCGAAAGCGGGCTTTGTGGGCCCCCCTTGCGTCGAGGACTCGGCGCAGGACCGGGCCTTGGTGGCGCAGGCTTCGAGACTGGCCCCCGCAGGTCGGGGGAGTGCGGCGAAGACTGCACCGACTCCTACCGCCTCGCCGTCACCCGAGCCCCCAGCAGGGCTCGGCTGACTCCTACGTGGCCGAATCGGTCGGCAGGAGTGGGGGAGGGCGGGGTCAGCGTCCGTCATTGAGCCAATCGCCCGAGATCAGGTCACGAACGCGCTCGAGGTCTTCTGTCGTCCGGCCGCGCGCCAGGATGGCCGCCCCGTCGTCATCGCGCAGAAGGACGTCCTGGCCCAGGAACCAGCGGGTCTCCTCGCCGAGGGGGTACGCCGGGAACGGCAGTCGGACGAAATGCGTCTCCAGCAGTTCGAGGCTGTCGCCATCCGGGTCGAGGAAGTCGCAGAGCTCCTCACCGGCCTGCAGAGACTCCGACAAGATGATCTCGACGAAGCAAAGGGAAAGACGCTCCAGCCAACTCTCCCACCGCTCCGCGCTCTTGTCGGCAAGGTCGAGCCGGATGAGTACCGCAGGATCGTCATCCTGGAGAGTGTCGAGGAGGACTCCCCAGGACGCGGCTCCCTGATTCTCATGACGGAAGACCAGGGACTCCTTGGCATCATCGACATACAGCTCCGCAGGGCCGAGGAGCAGATCGTGGTTGCTGGTGAGATCCCGCCGACGTCCGAACAGCAGATATGCCTCGCGCAACACCGTGGGCAGCCGGACACCCAGCCTCTCCTCGGCAGCGTCGAGATCGGCTTCCGTCCATCCGTCGTTGCTTCTCAGGGCGGCGCCGGCCCAGTGAGCGGCGAAGCCCTGGATGAAGGTCCACGCACCACTGCGGCCTTCGACGCCTCTGGCGAGCGACGCGGCAAGATCAAATCCTTGTCTCATACCAGGACGATATCCGTCCCAGCCAAGTGCCCTCCGGGTACCCCGACACGCCGACCGGACGGTCCTGGACGTCGTCGACACTCCGGGCCGGTCCGCCGTACGAAGCGGTGCGCAGACACGCGCCTTGTACGGTCGTTCGGCCTGTGAGTGATGCTGTCTGCTTGGTGGGTTCGGAGCAGCCGCGCGGACGGCTTGCTCCGAACCCGGGGGCTGATCAGTTGACGGCCAGGACCGCCGTGTTGTTCGTGAGGTCCGGGTCGAAGTCGAAGGGGTACTCACCGAACTCGCCGAACGCGGGGTGGATGCTCACGGCACCGGTCGCGCCGGGCACCACGGTGTCGACGCGTACGGAGAACGCGAACGTGCGCCGGGCGTCCTCCAGTACCCAGTACCGCAGGTCGCAGTCGTAGCGCGGGGCACCCGTCTGCTTCGGGTAGTAGCCGCCGCCGAGGGTACGCGGGTAGCAGCCGGACGGCACTCCGGTCACCTTGGTGCCCTCGGGCACGATCAGGCGGACCTCGGCGACCGGGTCTCCGGAGCCGAGGTTGCCGAACCATGCCGGGCCGTTGTTCTTGAACGTGAGCTCGACCGTGCGTGTCTCGCCCGCCACGCCGGAGATGGCGTCACCGGTCACGGAGAAGTCCGCAGTGCTCTCCGCGCTGATCTGGAGGACCGTGTAGTCGTTTTGGGAGTCGAGGTCCTGGGCGCCGTCGCTCGGCTCGAGGTCGATGTCGAGCCGCTCGTTGAGGGCGTGCGGAGCAAGTCGCACCGTCAGCGGTTCGGGCAGCTCGAAGGAGTCGCCCGGCGCCAGCACCTGTTCGAACGTGCAGACCGCCGTGTGCGACGGGGCGTAGTCGGTGCCGTCCGTCGTGGTGTAGGTGCAGGCGTCGTACCGGGTCAGATCCGTGAGGCCGTAGGAGGCGTACAGCTTGACGGTGAACCCGTTCGCGCTCTCGTTGCCGTTGTTGGTGACCCTGAACGGAATCGTCCGCTCGTCACCGGGCCGACCGTCCTCGATGTCGGCGACGGGGGCGATGGCGAGGTCGGGCCCGGCGCCGACGGTGAGCGTGGTGCGGAAGCTCTCGTGCGGTGCGGTGAGCGCACCGTCGGGCCCACCGGTGGCCGTCGCCTCGTAGGTGATACTGCCCTGCACGCCGGCTGCGGCGCCGTCGGCCGCGTGCACCGTCAGGAGCACCTGGTCCTCGTAATCGCCCCCGATCGCGGGCACCACGGGGATGTCGCACACCGCGCTTGTGCCGCTCGGCGTGCAGTTGTCAGGCCAGGTCACCTCGGCGACCCCGGCGAGGTCGGAGACGTCAACGGTGAGCCTGCCGTCGGTCACCGTGAAGTTGTCGTTGTCGTGGTAGATGCCGACGCCGAGGGTGCGGGACTGCGGCTGGCCGCCGTCGGTGGCGAGCGGCAGCGTTTGCTCATACGGCTCGTTGATCCACAACTGGTCGGTCTGCGGCGGGCCGTCGTCGGCGAACGCGGGCGCTGCGAGGCCGGCAGTCAGCAGACCGGCCGCCACCGCCACGGCGGCGCCGGATCTGAGACGTACCGGGCGTCCAGCAGAGAACAGTCTCATTGCTACCCCCCAAGGGTGTGGTGCCGCGACTGGTGCGCAGGCAGTCCCGGCGCACCGGAATGATCATCACATGGCAGGGGATCCCATCGCGCCCCGGTTTTCCGGCTTGTCGGAGAACACTTGGCGGCCGGCCGACCCGCTCGTTCCTCCTGCGGACATCGAGGGGCGGTGGGGTCCGAGCAGTCGTTCGCCGGCGGCGCGTACGGCTCCGTTCACGAGCGGGCAGCAGATGTGCAACCGGTTCGAGCAGCAGCGAGCCCGGGCGTTGCTCGATTCAGCGCCGGTGGCCGCTGGGCGGTTGCAGTGTCATGGGGAGGCGGTGCGACGGGCGTAGGCGCGGGCGGCGCGCGCGCGGTCGCCGCAGCGGGTGGAGCACCAGTGACGGCGGCCGTAGCGAAGCAGATAGCGGTTGCAGGGGGCGGAGCCGCAGGCGGTGAGGCGGTCCGCGTCGGGCCCTGTGAGCAAGTCGGAGGCCTCGGTGGCGAGGGTGGCCAGGGCGTGTTCCACGATTGCGGTGGTGGGGTGGGGGGTGGCGCGGTAGGGACCGGTTCTGTCGTCCCACTGCAGCAACGCAGCGGTGGGGACGCGGGTCATCGCGTCGTTGACGGCGCCGACCGCGGCGGGGAGGGCGGGCAGACCTTCGGCGCGGGAGGCGAACAGCGACCTGACCTGTTCGCGCAACGAGCGCAGCTGTGTCGCGCACATCTCCCGCATGCCGGCGTCGACGGGGGCGAGACCGCGTTCTGTCAGCCAGTGGTTCGCCTGTTCGGGAGTGCCCAGAAGATCGAGCGTGTGCCCGCCCGTCAGCGTGATCGCGCTGTTTGCAAGGGCGAGCGAGAGGTGCTCTTCCTCGCCCTGCGCGGGTGGCAGGCCGGGCTGTTCGATCAAGGGCTCCTTCATGTTCCTCATGGTACATCTTGCGCTTATCCGTGAGACGGGAGTACGATCCTCTCACGGTTAAATATCGCTCATCCGTGAGGTGTTTGATGTCTTCTCTTCCCGCTACGCCCCACTCGTTTCCCGTCCGCGTCTTCGGCGGCCCGACCGCCCTCTTCGAGTACGGCGGCCTGCGCTTCCTGACCGACCCGACCTTCGACACCCCCGGCGACTACGCCCGCCCCGACGGCCGGTTCCTGACCAAGACCGCCCCCTCCGGCGGAGCGCCCGCCGATCTCGGCTCCATCGACGTGGTTCTGCTCTCACACGACGAGCACCCCGACAACCTCGACACCTCCGGCCGGGCCCTGCTCGCCGACATCCCGCTCACCCTCACCACCCCCGGTGGCGGACAGCGCCTCAAGGCGTCAGCCAAGGGCCTGGCCGACTGGGAGTCCATCGAGCTGAACCGCCCCGAGGGCGGCTCGATCACCGTGACCGGCGTCCCCGCCGTCCACGGCCCCGGCCCGCGTGAGGAGGTCGAGCCGGTCACCGGCCAGGTTGTCGGCTTCGTTCTGACCGGAGAGGGGCTGCCGACCGTCTACGTAAGCGGCGACAACGCTTCCCTCGACGCGGTCAGGGAAATCGCCGAACGCTTCGCCCCCATCGACACAGCCCTACTCTTTGCCGGCGCCCCCCGCTTCCCCGAACTCTTCGACAACCAGCTCATCGTCCTGGACAGTGCCCAGGCTGCTGAGGCCACCCAACTCCTCGGCGCCCGCCGCGTGGTCCCCGTCCACTACGACAGCTGGGCTCACTTCACCGAAGGCCGCGACGCGCTGGTAGCCGCCTTCAGCGCCGCCGGTCTTGCCGACCGCCTGGACTGGGGCCGGCGAGACTGAGCCCCAGCGCCTCAAGCGTCAGCGGCCCGCCGACACTCCACCCTGCCCACAGGCTGGGATCAGGCGGACCGCCGAACTCCGATCTGCCGGAGCTGTTGGTACTTCTCGGCTGGCGAGCGGTTCGGTCACTGCAGTCCCCTCACGTGACCCCCCAACTCGTGCACTCCATGACCCGTACTCAGGCAGGTTCTGGCGATCCCCCGGTCGCCCTGGACGGCCGCGCCTTCCAGGCCGAACTGCCTCCCGCTCGAGCACTCGAACTGCGGCGAGTCCCCGCACCGCCTGGCCGTCACCGCGGTCGACACGGACTTCTGGCCTGCTCGACAGTCAGGCGCAGTGCAGTGGAACCCCGTTCGAACCCGGACCGCATTGCCTCGATCAGCTGGTGGGGGTCCTTCTCGAGGTCGAGCTGTGTCTCGGCAGGAGAGTGTCAGTCAGCTTGTGCGGCGGTGTTGTTGCGCGGAGGGGCAGGTCTGCAACGCCTCGTGGCAGGAGGGCAGAACTGCCTCGATCACTTCCAGAGTGCGTTCGGCGATGTCGCTGCGGTCGTGCAGGACCCAGGAGATGTGCTGGGTGCCGAAAATGGCGGAGACGATGACCCGGGCGAGGGCTCGGGGGGAGTGGGGTGCTGCAGCTCCCCCTGCTCGTCGGCCTCCTCCAGCCACGCGCACGTCAATTTCGTGTAGTTCTGGAAGGGCACGGGGAGTTCGACCCCGATCAGTGCGCGTTCGATCTGAAGTCGGGCGCCGCCTGCATCACGGTGTCGTCCCGCAATGCGAGCGCGGTTCGGGTCAGTAGCTCGGCCACGGAGGCGAGGGGCGAGAGCCCGAGTTCCTCCACGTCTCGGGCGATGGCGGGCAACCGCTCGTAGAACTCGGTGGTGACGGCGAGTGCGAGTGCACCGATCGCCGCCGATATCGGCGCGCAGCACCTGCTGTGCACCCGTCCCGAGGTGCGCGCGGGATCCTCAGCGGGCGCATCGTCGGTAGTCCGGTCATCGCCGAAGGCAAACGGGCTGCGGTGCAAGCCATGTTGCGCCGCTATCCGCACATCAGGCCGGCCAACTGCCAGGGTTACGGCGACCATGTCTCCGACCTGCCGATGCTGGCGCAGGTGGGACACGCCACTGTTATGGGAGGCGACGCGCAACTCCTCGCCGCTCTGCCCGGGGCGCGCACTATTCCGGTGCACTGAGTGGCGCCCCTTCGCATGCCCGCCGCGCAGAACCTTCCCTCGACGTGGCTTCGGAGTCCTCGTCCTGGAGCGCAACCGCGTCGACGGACGACCGTGGCACCAACTGCCAGATGTCCGTCCACTCGTCCGGGTGCGCATCGAGCTCGCATTCCGCGGTCGTGTAGTAGACGCTGCAGATCAGCGTGAGCAGCAGGCGGCTCAGAACTTCGGGAGACCGGGAGCGACTCAGGTCCCCACGCTCCTGCGCCTGGCGGATCAGGCCCGGCAGAGCCCGGCTCAAGTCCTCGACCACCGGGGGGAGTCGCTGCTCGGCACGCGCGTATTCCGCCATCAGGTGGAAGCCGGCCCGGAACCGCAGATCTGCCCGCAAGCGGCTCACCAGGGCGAGGATGAGGTCGGAGAGTGCTCCCTCCGCTGCCGGACCGGCCGTTTCCGCCCCTTGGAGCAACTCGCCCCAGGTCCGTTCGAAGGGTGCTGTCAGCGCAGCCGCCAGCGCCTCCTTGGAGGGGAAATGGTCATATTGATCATTTCAGAATGAGGTTCGGAGTCGTCGCAAGCAGATGATGCTGCAGGCGAGTCGGAGCAGTCCGAGGTGGAGGTCGGCGCGTATCTCGTAGCGGGTCCGCAGGCGTTTGAACTGGTGGAGCCAGGCGAAGGTGCGCTCGACGACCCACCTGGTCTTGCCCAGGCCGGTTCCGTGGGCGGTGCCCTGCGGGCGATCTTCGGCGTGATGCCGCGAGCGCGGAGGAGTCGTCGGTGCTTGTCGCAGGCGCCGCCAGCACGTCACCCCGCTGCAGCCGATCGTCTCGGTCGGCACATCCACCCAGGTCACACCCGTGCGCAAGGCGTAGACGATCCCGCGCAGAGCCGCACGGTCATCCACCGGCAGGCGGCCCGGATACCGCCGACGCCGCGGCGGACGAGGAGGGAGCAGCGGCGCGACACGTTCCCACAGATCATCAGGCACAAGATCATCCGACACCTGGACCACTCTGCCGCCACCGGATCCGATCGCCAAGCCCTCACACCGAACTCATCCCGAAAAAATCAGTGAAGGGTGTCCGCGCCTTTGTCAAATGCCTCCCTGTGTCGTTCGACTTCGGGCAGGTGGTCGGCGGTCCAGGAGCGCAGGATCGAAAAGGGCTCCTCAAGCGTGCGGCCCAGCGGTGTGATCCGGTACTCCACAGCAACGGGGCGTTGCGTCAGTACCCGGCGCTCGACGAGGCCGTTGCGTTCCAACCGTCGCAGTGCCTGCGTCAGCGATTTTTGAGTGACCCCATCGAGCTCTCTCTTGAGCTCGTTGAAGCGTCGCGGCTGCCGGCACAACGCGGCCAGCAGCAGATGACCCCACTTGTCCAGCAGCTGATCCAGGAGCTCGCGCTGCGGGCCAACGATGGTCTCGTGACCGGCCCGATCTTCGCGGATACCAGGTTTCTTTGAAGTACCTGCCATGTACCAGGTATACCAGAGATACCGGCAACCCAAAGGAATCCCATGACCGAACAGTCCCTGCCCAGCCTCAATCTCAAGCGCCGGGACGGAGTGCTATGGGTCTCGATTGATGTTCCGCCCGTCAACCTGATGACGGCGCAGCTCATGCTCGACCTGGACGCCGTCGCTGCATCGGCCGAGAATGATCCCGATCTGCACGTCATCGTGGTCCAGAGCGCTAATCCGGAGTTCTTCCTGGCGCACGGCGACCTGTCATTCGTGGAGGACCCCGCGACCTACGCCGCCCTCCCGGTCGCGGAGGAGACGCTTGTCGGGACGGGCCCGATGATGCGGCTTCATGAACGCTGGCGGCGTCTGCCTCAGACCACCATCGCCAAGGTCGCGGGACTCGCCCGTGGCGGTGGAGCCGAGCTGGTCTCCAGCCTGGATCTGCGCTTCGCGGCCCTCGAGACTGCGGCGTTCGGCCAGTTCGAGGCACTGATCGGCATCGTCCCTGGAGCCGGTGCAACTGCCCACCTGCCCCGCCTCGTGGGTCGCGCTCGCGCTCTCGAGATCGTGTTGACAGGCGGGCTCGTCGACGCGGCGACTGCCGAGCGGTGGGGTTGGGTGAACCGAGCTCTGCCCGCCGCAGAACTGGATGAATATGTTGAGTGGGTCGCACTGGCCATCGCGTCTCTGCCCGACGGTGTCCGCGCCGCGGCTATCGAAGCAATCGACGCGGCCGACGGCACGCTTGAGGACGCACTGCGCGCAGAAAACCGCCTGCTCGGCGAGACGTTCACTCCCGCGTCTGGAGAGCTTGCCCGGGCAGCGCTCGCGGCCGGGGTTCACACGCGCGAGGTGGAGCTGAACCTCGAAAAGGTGCTGCGCGCGAACCTCGTCCGACATTCGTAACGAATCGCCCTGCGCGGGTGGAGTGCAGAAGTTGTCCGTACGGTCCGTTTGGTAATTCGGGTCGAACGACCGTACGGGCCGCCTCCAACCCTGTGAAGCTGATTGTTTCGGGATGAGTTCGGTGTGAGGGCTTGGCGATCGGATCCGGTGGCGGCAGAGTGATCCAGGTGCCGGATGATCTTGTGCCTGATGATCTGTGGGAACGTATCGCTCCGCTGCTGCCGCCCCGGCCGCCGCGCCGTCATCGGTATCCCGGACGCCTGCCGGCGGACGACCGCGCGGCCCTGCGAGGCATCGTTTTAGGTACTGCGTAAGAACGTGAGCTGGAGAGATGTACCCGCCGAGCAGACCGGGTGCAGCGGCGTGACAGCGTGGCGGCGGTTGCGGGACTGGACCGAGGCCGGGGTGTGGTCCCGCCTGCACAAAGTGCTCCTGGCCGAGCTGCGCAAGGCAGGACTGCTGGACATGGACGACGCTGCGATCGACGGCTCACACGTTCGAGCCCTCAAAGGGGGCTCACACCGGGCCTTCGCCGGTCGACCGCGCACGGCCGGGCAGCGAACGCCACCTGATCGTCGACCGGCACGGCACCCCTCTCGCCGTCACCCTGACCGGCGGAAACAGGCACGACGTCACCCAGTTGACACCCCTACTGGACGCGATCCAGAGAGGGCCCCCTCGTCATACTGGCCTCACTCGCGACCCGTTGGAGATTGGCACCGGTGTACCCGTGCCGCACGAACTCCTTCGCTGCCGCGTCCAGCAACAACTTGTGCGTCCGGCGCGCTCTGTCTTGCTTGACCACGATGTCCCTTCGAGGTCTGGCGTACTAAACCGTCGTGGGGGGATATTTTCCCGTGGCGTGTCAGGTCACAAGCGAGCAGAAGGAGAGTTGGCCTATTCAGCCCCCTTCGCCACTTACCGTGCCCGTGTCAGGTTCGGGAGTGTCGACGTCTCAAAGTCGCACCGCGAAAGGCAGGCTCGCCACCACGTCGTGACCTCGGGCGTTACCGTCCAGGAGGGGCGACGACGTGCCCCGGAGTACCGAACCCGCCGCCCATGCTGGGGGACCGAGAGCGCTCATGCCCGCACACGGACCGAACTGGGATCCGCGCCCGCCACGGGCGTTGCCACCAGGGTCACGGTTTCCGCCAGGCCCGCAATCGTGCGAGGCATACCGCCGCCCGCTCACGCCTCTGACGGATTTCGCCCTGTGGAAGCGCCTCACCCCGGAGGGCGGCTGCCTGGTGATCGAGCTCGGCCCCAGTGAACCTGACACAGGACGGGCACTTGCGCTCCCCCGTGACGAGCCGGCATGGCGGGTAGGTCCCGCAAGCGAGGCGACGGGCCGGGGCTGCGGGGCGTTCTGTACGCGGGCGACGACCGGGGCGAGGTGTCCGCCTTCCGGATACTCAGCGAGCGACACTGCCACGGCATGGCCACCGCCCTCCTCGTGTACAGCGCCCCGTCCGACCACCCCGAACGCGCGACAGCGCTCGAAGAAGGATGTGGTCCATCGGGTACCCGGACCTGCGGAAGTGACGTCCTTGGTCACCTCCCTAGATGAGGCCCACAGCCGCTGGCAGTGAGGGGAGGCGCGCCGTGTGGGCGGATGTATCCATCGCAGCACGTCACGCCCGTCCGGCAGGCGTCATCGACCGCGTCCAGTCGCGCGGCCTCCTCGCTTTCGTCGGCATAGCCACAGCTCTCAACTGCCAACGCCGTCTCGCCAGGGGTGCAGTTTTTCAGCCTGTGCCCCGGTCTGCGGTTACAACCGCCTCGATGAGCCCGGGGAATCTGTGGTCCAGGTCTTCCTTTCGAAGGCGCATGTACAGCCTGTTCCCGGCGTCGCGCTGATACACCAGGCCGGCTTCGCGCAGCACCCGCCAGTGGTGGGTGCGGCTCGATTTGCTGACTGGTAGGCCGAAGGAGGCGCAGAGTCCTTCCTCCTCCGGCCACACAGCGAGTTCAGCGATGACTCGACGCCGGTTCTCATCAGCAAGTGCAAGGAGCACCGGCCCCGCTTCGAGGTCGTCAACGCCAGGGTGCGACAGATCGCTTGATGCCATCTTTCAACCTCTCGATAAGCTACGGCTGGTGACGTACCTTCGGACTTGCGAACCACTCGCCGTCCAATCGGTTCGAGGAGTACAGCGCCGAGCAGTGGTTCGGCGTGTACCCCGCGCTCACGCCGCCCGGTTGAGCCAGGCGGCTGCTCTGGCGGCCTCTCATGCCGTATCTGTCGGCCCGCTGTCCTGGGCCATAGGCCGGCAGGGGCTTCCGCCCCGGGCGAGCGTCCGGGCTCGGGCAGGACAACAACACCGACATAACCATCGACATGGCGTGGTCGGTGGTCTGAAGGGTCTGGCGATGCGATGGCAGACCTCCGGGGCGGTCGGGTCGCTGCTGCAGACCGACAGGGGCCGGTGCTCCGCTCGGGCTTCGTGCTGACGGCGACGGCGGCGAGGAAGGCCAGCGCGAGCATGGCCAGGGTGATGCGCGTGATGCGGCGGTGCCTGGAGGGCCAGTGGTTCACCGGTGCTGGTCACCGGTTGCGGTGGATCAGCAGGCACCGGTTCTCGTCCGCTCCGGTCTGCACCCATACCTGTCTGCGTGGTGCCTGCCTGCGTGGCATCCGGTCACGCAGACTCCGCGAAAACCCGTTAGGCGGGCGAGGGCGGCCACTGCTACATTGCCGGAGGCCGTAGGAGAGATCGAGGAGGTGGTACCCGTGAACGCAGTATCGACATGGGTGCTCCCCTCCGGGGCCACGGTCGGGCGATAGACAGGTCGTCCGGGAGCGCCGTTCCAGTGCACTCCCGAAAGGCACGACCATGCATTTCACTTCCGGGCACCGCCTCGACGACGGCGTCACCGAACGCGAATTCACCCTCGGTGAGGTCCCCGGCATCCTGTGGACACCCGCATCGGCATCCGCAACCGCACCGGCGCCGCTGATCCTGCTCGGCCACCCTCCCCTCGGCTTGCGCAAGATGTACCCCCGACTGGTGGCCCGGGCCCGACACTCCGCGGCGGACGGCTTCGCCACGGCCACCATCGAGCTCCCCGGAAGCGGCGACCGGCCCCGCTGGCCCGCCGCCGAGCAGGCCCGAGCCGACCTACGCCGGGCGATGGAGGCCGGCGAGCCGGTCAGCGACGAGATCGTCGACGCCCTCGTCCTCCCGTTGGTGGAAAGGGCCGTCCCGGAATGGCAGGCCGCCCTGGACGCCGTCCTTTCGCTCCCCGAGATCGGCGGCCCGGTCGGGTACTCGGGAGGAGTGATCTCCATCGGTATCCGGCTGGCGGTGGTCGAGCCGCGTATCTCGGCCGCCGTTCTGTTCGCCGGGAGTTTCTTGCCTCGCACCATCTTCGAGGAGGCCCGGCAGGTCACCATTCCACTGCACGTCCTGCTGCAGTGGGACGACGAAGGCAACGACCGGCAGGCGGCTCTGGACCTGTTCGACGCCTTCGGCTCCGAGGAGAAGTCCCTGCACGCCCATCTCGGCGGGCACACCGGCGTCCCGCAGTTCGCGGGGGACGCCGCGGCCCAGTTCTTCACCCGACATCTGAAGTGAGACCAGACCGTCAGACCGGCAGCAGACGGTAGCTGATGTCGGTCGGCATGCCGCTCATCGAGGACAGGTTCCGGCCCTCCGCAGCTCTCTACACCGTGGGCCCCTGCTGAACTCCCGGCAGGGGCTCGTGGTGCCTGCGGTCATGAACTGCTCGATTCATGCAGAGCTTCCGCGTGCTGCCCGCACTCGGGCTCCGGCTCAACTTCTGTCCTGTCCCGCTCTGTAGCCGTTGATCTTCGCGCCGGCCCTGCGGCACGAGGCTGGTGCGCCGGTGGCAGCGGGTCCGAGACGGCATGCCTTGCGTACCCGGACGATCCGCGGCGTCCTCGTCGTCCCGGCCTTCGTTCGGTGTCGGGCGGTGCTGCGCTGGCTGAGAGGGGGCTGTGGCGGTCCGGGTGGCTGCCGCGAGCCGGGGAGTGGCCGGTGCTCGGCCAGGGTCAGGCCGGGCAGATCACCACGCCCCACCACGGGCGCCGGCCATGGTCACCGATTCGCGCTTCTCGGGCGTGATCGCCATCGGGCACGCCTCCGGGAGCTTTGCGACGGGCTCCCGGTTCTATTCCGAATCCGAGCGGATGCATTCAATGAGGTAGTCGCCGGTCTCGGGGTCGATGGTGACGCCGTGGGCTTCGCTGTGGAAGCCGGGGAAGGACCGGTCGAAGGCTTCCAGGGCCTGCAGGTAGCGAAGGAGGGGCCCGTCCGGGGTGCCGATGGCTTCGCCGGGCATGAGTACCGGGATCCCCGGGGGAGTGACGGTGACCATCGCGGCGGCGACGTGGCCGGCGGCGTCCGCGAGACGCAGGCGCTGCGTGCCCTGGCGGATGAGCTGCTGGTAGCAGTGCTGCGGCGGGGCGACCGGTCGCGGAAGCTGCTGGAAGGCGGCGTCGAGTGCGGTGATGAGTTCAGCGCGGGTGAGGTGCTCGTGCATGTCCTGGCACAGGGCGCGAAGCGTGGTACCGGCATAGCGGCGGTGGAACTGCCCGGTGAGTTCGGGCAGGACGCGGTGGAGTGGAGCGTCACTGTCGTACAGGACTTTGAAGTCCATGAGTGCGTCCATGAGGGTGCCCCATTTACCCTTGGTGATGCCCATGGAGAACAGCACGAGGGTGCTGTAGGTGTCGGTCTTCTCCACGACGATGCCGCGGGTGGCCAGGTAGGCGGTCAGGATGCGGGCGGGGATGCCCCACTCGCCCGTCTCGCCGGTGGCACTGACGCCCGGGCAGGTGACCGTCACCTTGACCGGGTCCAGCATGCAGTGGCCCTCGCTGAGGCCGGAGAAGCCGTGCCACTGGGCGTCCGGTTCGAGGTACCAGCAACTGGGCTCGCGCGTCAGCAGCGCGGGAGAGGCGTCGGCGAACGCGCTGCGTTCGCCGGTGGCAGGGTCGGTGACGGAGTCGGGTTGCCAGATCCCGAAGAACCAGGCCGGACGGTCATCGGCGGCCGCGATACGCCGGCCGGTACGCACGACCGCCTGGCGGAAGCGGACCGCTTCGGTGATGGCCTCCTCGATCAGCCACTCTCCCTGCGGGCCGTCCATCATGGCGGTCGCCACGTCCAGTGACGCGATCGCCGGATAGAGCGGCGAGGTCGTGCCGTGCATCATGAAGGTCTCGTTGAACCGCTCGTGTTCCACCGGGGCCCTCGGTGCGGACTTCACATGCACCATCGCCGTTTGCGACAGGGCCGCCAGGAGCTTGTGCGTCGACTGCGTCGCGAAGACCGTGGGGCGCAGTGGCCCGTCGAAGGTGTCAGGCCCCACGGCCATCCCGTAGCGGCCGGCGTAGAGGGGATGGAAGCGGGCGTAGGCGAACCACGCCTCGTCGAAGTGCAGACGAGGGGTGCTGGGCGCCATCGCGCGGGCCACCTGCACAGCGTCGTAGCACAGACCGTCATAGGTCGAATTCGTCAGCACGGCGTACGTCGCCTCGCAGGACACGGCTCCCTCCGACAGCGGGTGGCCCGCGATCCGGGCCGCTACCGCCGAGGAGCTGATCTCGGCCGGTGGCAGCGGTCCGGCCAGGCCGTAGCCGTTGCGAGTCGGCACCAGGTACACCGGCCGGGCACCGGAGATGACCAGGCCGTGCAGGACCGACTTGTGACAGTTGCGGTCCACCAGGGCGATCTCGTCGCGGGCCACGCTGTAGTGGCCCACCATCCGGTCAGCGGTGGAATCACCGTGCAGGACGAAGTACGTACGATCGGCGCCGAAAACCCGAGCCGCATTGCGCTCCGCCTCGCCGATGGGACCGCTGTGCTCGAAGAGCGAACCGAGCTCTCCTACGGAAATCGACAGATCGCTGCGGAAGAGCCGCTCGCCGTAGTAGTCGAAGAACGCTCGTCCGGCCGCGGACTTCAAGAACGCCACACCGCCCGCGTGGGCGGGCGTGTGCCAGGAGTACTCGTGCGCGTCCTCGAACTGCTGCAGCGCTTTGAAGAACGGCGGCAGCACGTCCTTGCGGTAGGCGCGTGCGGCGGCTGCAACGCGACCGGCGATGAAGGCGGGCGTGTCCTCCAAGGCCCAGATGTAGCCGATGACCGTCTCCGACACCCACAGGGGCAGTCCGTCGAGGGCGTGGTCCGACTCGTCCGCCATCACCAGGAAGACCGGAAGATCCTTGAAACGCCGCTCGATCTGCCGCAGTACCGCGGCTCCGCCTCCCTCGGTGCCCGCATCACCTCGAAGGTCCCAGGCGACCACAGCCGCTGAGAGTCCGGTTTCGGTGTGCATGACCGCGCGCGCCTCTCGCACGTCGCGAGCCCACCGCAGCGCAAGGCCCCGATTCTCCAACTCCTTCCCGATCCGCCGCAGTTGCTCACCGTCGGCACCGCCGCCGAGCGGGTCTTCGCGCATTGCCAGAAGGATTACCCCGTCGGTCATGTCGTCCGCCTCTGCCCGAGTCTCCGAAGTGTCCGCACACAGTCTTCAGCCAACTCACCATCGTTTTCCGTCCAACGGCCTCTGTTCACCCTCACGAGGCAGCTTCCAGCGATCTGGTTCTCGACAGCAGGGCACAGGCCGCCCGCGAACCCACCACCCGGGGCGGTGAGCTCCCGGTACTCGGCGTCGTGGACGATCACCTGGCTGATCGCTCCGGCCCCCCTGTTCTGTCTCCTCCATGACCTGGGCCCCGAAATCCGTAGCCGGGCCGCTTACCTGCTGGCCTGGTTCCCTGAGGAAGGCGTCCGCAGCATCCCCGAGCTCCTCGTCCAGCTGGACCGCGAAACCGATCCCCGGGCCGCCGCCACTGCCTTGGTGGCGGCCGGGCTCGTCGGCGATCACGCCCTCGTGGACCGCCTGCGGCCCTGGCTCACCGCCTCGGCTCCGCTGGTGCGATGGGGCGCCGCCACCGCACCGGCCCGCCTGGTGACGGCCGGCCCAGCCACGACCCTCGGCGAGGACGGCCTGGTGTCCCAGGTGGTCGCGGAGCTGACGCGAGCCGCCGCGGCGCCGATGTCCGCACCGGGCGTCGACTTCAACGACGGCAACCTCCGCGGATACGCCGCTCGCTCACTCGCGCTGCTCGCCACCCACGCGCCCGATGCCACATGTCCGTGAGCATCGAGGGCATCGCCGACTTGTCCGACCACCAGGCCGGTGACGTCGTCGCACAGCTCCGGCAGCCTCGCTCGGGGTCGGCCGACGGGTCGAGTTCGAGCATCTGATTCGTCCATCCGGGCCAAGTGCCGCGCTCAGGCACGAGGATGTCCGTGCGTTCGGCCACCGCGGACCTGCATTCACCGCCCGAGAATTCTCCCTGGCGGTGCACCTCGAGATCGGCGGTGTCCTCCATGTTGCGGCCCACTCGTGCGGCCTGCCCTCGTGCCACCAGACCCAGGCCGGGTCATCGGGCAAGAGGTCGGGGCTTCCGAGTCCGGCGTGGCGCAGGAACGCGGTGACGTCGTGGTCGTCGTAGGTGATGCCAAGGATGTGCGTGTCGGCGGGGCTACGTACGGACACGCGGCGACCACCGCCCTGGCCGAGGTGGTGGACGGAGACTGGCGGGTTCATCCACGGTGCGTCCAGGCGCAGGTTCTGCGTCACCGGCCGGTGCGGATGGAGCATCCTTCGACTGCCTGCGGGAGCATGGCTCGCGGGAGACATCATGCAGCGACCCTCCCGTGGGGAGGCCGGGAGGGGCTGCAGACCCCGCCTCTCCCAGGACGGGCAGGCGGGGCCGTCGCAGGAACCCGATCTCGGGGGTGGTCCGGGGTTCCACGCGGGATTCAGCATGGCACCGGAATCAGCCAGATGGCAGAGGCGTGACCGGAAACAATTGACGGAATAGGAGCTCTGGGGCGGCATCGCCCTGCTCCGGCCCCCGGGAACAGGGACGGCCCGGGATGAAACCGACGTTCCGGGGTCCCGACCGCGGACGGCTGGCAGGCGCTGCTGGAGCGTGTCACCGCCACCGCCCGTCCCACCGCTCGTCGGCGCACAGGGCACCATCCGCTGATGTGGGTCGTCGGAGCCGTCCCGACCGCAGTGATGGTGTCCAACGGGATCGGCCTGCTCGACGGGCCGCACAGCCTGCCTTCGCGACCATGCCTCCCCTCGCCACGGCAGGTCAGGGCCCTGCCCGGACGATCCGCGGCGGGCCTCACCGTCCCGCATCCGCTCGGCGTCGGGCGGCGCTGCGCCGGCCCGGAGAGGGCTGCGGGGGCCAGGGTGGCCGCAGCGAGACGAGGGCGGCCGGTGTCCCTACAGCTGTTTGTGAAGGTCGGGCACCGAGTGTGTGCGTGTCTCCGCTGTGCGGGAGTGTGCGGATGTTTCAGGGGTACGGAGGACGATCCCGCAACGGCGTTTCAGGGAAGTAGGTGTATGGATCTGGCTGGGCAGGACGAGGGCCGGCAGCCGCTGGAGGGACGTACGCTGTCGGTCTCCGCCACGTTCGAGGGCAGCGAGAAGATTGCTGTGGCTCGGGACATGGCCTGTGAGTTTTTGATGTCTCTGCAGGCTGAACACGGGCTGTCGGTGTCACAGCGGGCGATGGACACGGTCCAGCTGGTGGTGAGCGAGCTGGTGACCAACGCCCGCAAGTACGCCCCAGGCGCGTGTCAGCTGACGTTGGAGGTGCGCGGGGGCGCGGTGGAGGTGACGGTGTGGGACAGCGACATGACACTGCCGTCGATTCCGGCGCCGGATCCGGCCCGGATCGGCCAGCACGGGCTGGAGATCGTCAAGGCGGTGTGCCGCAGCTTCGAGGCGCATCGCGAACCGGGCGGCAAACGCATCAGGGCGGCCGTCGTTCTTGCCGACGGCCCGGGCGACGATGCGGCCGGCCACCAAGTGATGTGATCTCAAGCCTGGGTGCGGGCGGCGGCCGACTGCACCAGTCCCATATCACCCGGCCCCGGCCATTGACCGGGACCGGGCCATTCCGGGCTCTGCCGGAGACCTCGGGTCAGGCCACCGGACGGATCCGATCGCCGGTCTTCTCCCGGAGCGCTGCTTCCAGCCGATCGCGGGCCTCGGTCTGGGCGGCGATCCGTTCGTTCAGGACCTCCAGCCGTTCCAGCGCGACACGCAGGCCCTTGCCCGAGGGCGGTGAGGCAGCCACATCGCCGTCCAGGCATGGCAGGAACACGCTCACGTCGTCCAGGGTGAGTCCGGCGGCCAGCAGGTAGCGGATGTTGCGGACCCGCACCGTGGCCTGCTCTTCGTAGACGCGGTAGCCGTTGGACGCCCGCTCGGATGAGATCAACCCGGCCTGTTCGTAGTGCCGCAGTGCACGAGCAGTCGTCCCGGTCGCCCTGGCCAGCTCACCGATCCGCACCCGCCCCACCTCCCAGACCACTCCTATCACGCCACGACCGCTCCGCCGTCGACCGGGAGCACCACTCCGGTGACGAACGATGCGACCGGTGCGGCAAGCTGGGTGATCGCCCAGGCCACCTCCTCGGGGCGGCCGATTCGAGCCAGCGGGGTGTGCGCCAGCTGCCACTTCCGCACTGCGGCCATTCTCTCCGGCGTCAGCCCCTGGTGCTCGCCTATGGGGGTGTCGATCGCCCCGGGGGCGACCGCCACCACCCGGACCCCGTGGGGTGCCAGCTCGACCGCCCAACTACGGGTCAGCAGTTCCAGTGCGGTCTTGGTCGCCGCGTAGACCGAGCTGCCGGGCCAAGCCCGCTGCCCCACCGACGTGCTGACATTGACGATCACTCCGCCCGACGCCTCCAGAAGCGGCAGCGCCGCCTGCGCCAGCAGGATGGGGGCGACGAGATTGGTGGCAAGCTGAACCGTGATCATCTCCGGCGTCAGTGTGCCAAGGGCGCCGCTGCGCACGATGCCGGCATTGTTGACCAGCACGTCCAATCGACCGTGCGTTTCCGACACGGCCTGGACGATCCGCTCGGGCTCATCCTCGGCGGTGATGTCGGCGGGCAGCGGTGTGATCCGGTCGTGCCCGGCCGCGGTCTCCTTGAGGGGTTCGCCTCGCCGTCCGATCGCGACCACATGGGCGCCCTCGGCGGCAAAGGCGCGGGCGGTAGCCCGGCCGATGCCGGTACCTGCTCCGGTGACAACGACGATCCTGGTGTCCTGCGCTGCGGTGCTGTTCATGCCGGTCATCGTGCAACCCTGCCGCCAGCGGCAGGGTCAACTTCTCAGAGACGAGGGGAGCGTGCGGACCTTGGCGTGTGGGGTGGGCCTCAGCTCCTTCCGTAGTGCGGTGATCTCGTCGTGCTGGGCTGCGAGGCGGGGCAGATCTGTGGTCTGGAACTCCTTCGGAGCGACGAGTGTGCGTTGCCCGGGTCGGAGAACAGCAGTAGCGCCGACGCCGAACTCCAGGGCTTTCGCCTCGAGGACGCGCTCGACGCGTTGGTCGTCGATGACAGTGACCGGCCCGGCGTCGTGCCGTCCCCCGTTCCGGAGGACAGCCTCGAGACGATCGCCGAGCTCCTGGGCGTGTCCGCCGGAACGCGGCACAACCACACCTCCGACCTCAGGGGCTCCGAGCCGGGGCCTCCCGCGCCGCGCCCGCCCTACTCCTACAGGGGCATCGATGATCCCCGCGCCGAACTGGCGGTCAGGCTCGCCGGTCCGGCGCTGAATGCGGAGTGGCTCACCTGCTGCCGCAGGCGCAGCCGGCAGTCACCGGCGCGGCCTCGGCCGCTTCCTGCTCACCGGCGCAGCAGGCGTCGCCGCCGAGCGCGGCGTTCTTGCCCAGCTGGTCGGCATCAGCCTTGACGACGTAGACCTCCCACGGCTCCTTGCCGGGGCCGTGCACCCACACCTTGTCCTGGAGGGCGTAGCAGCAGGACGTGTCGTTCTCCTCGAACGTTGCGAGCCCCGCGTCCTTGAGCCGGGTCGTGGCGGCGGTGACCTCGTCGGTGGTGTCGACCTCGACGCCGAGGTGGTCCAGGCGGGTCTCCTGTCCCGGTTCGCCCTCGATGAGGACGAGCTTGAGCGGCGGCGTGGTGATCGCGAAGTTCGCATAGCCGGGGCGACGCTTGGCGGGCTCGACACCGAACAGCTTGGAGTAGAAGTCGACCGACGCTTCGAGGTCGGCGACGTTGAGCGCGAGCTGGGCACGTGACATGACGGTCTCCCCGATCGGGTTGTATTGATGTCTGTCGATTCAAGCTTGCGCCGTGGATCGAAAAACGTCAACATAGAAGCATGTCGAATCAAGAGCTTGTGATACTCGGCCAGGACGGCGCCGACGGGTGTTGCCCGGGGTTGCTGACCGCTCCGCTGGACGAGGACCAGGCCGAAACGCTGGCGAAGGTGTTCAAGGCCCTGGGCGACCCGGTCCGGCTGCGGCTGCTGTCGATGATCGCCTCGCGTGCCGGCGGTGAGGTCTGCGTCTGCGATCTCACCCCGGCCTTCGACCTGTCCCAGCCGACGATCTCCCACCATCTCAAGCTGCTCAAACAGGCCGGACTCATCGACTCCGAACGGCGCGGAACGTGGGTGTACTACCGGCTGCTGCCGCAGATGACCGACCGCCTCGCCGCGCTCCTCACCCGGCCCGCCGGCCGGCCGCCGGCCGAACCCGCCCCTGCCGGAGCCACCTCATGAGCGCAGAAGCCACCACCACCGCGACGCCCGCGGGGCCGGTCGCCGGGCGGCTGTCGTTCCTCGACCGCTTCCTCGCCGTGTGGATCCTGATCGCGATGGCCGTCGGCCTCGGCCTGGGCCGCCTCGTCCCCGGCCTCGGGGACACGCTTGCGAAGGTCACCGTCACCGGGGTGTCCTTGCCGATCGCGCTCGGTCTGCTCGTGATGATGTACCCGGTGCTCGCCAAGGTCCGCTACGACCGGCTGGACACCGTCACCCGCGACCGGCGCCTGCTCATCCCGTCCCTGATCCTGAACTGGCTTGTCGGCCCGGCCTTGATGTTCACCCTCGCCTGGATCTTCCTGCCCGACCTGCCCGAGTACCGCACCGGGCTGATCATCGTCGGCCTGGCCCGCTGCATCGCCATGGTCATCATCTGGAACGACCTGGCCTGTGGCGACCGCGAGGCCGCCGCTGTCCTCGTCGCCGTCAACTCCGTCTTCCAGGTCGTCGCGTTCAGCCTGCTCGGCTGGTTCTACCTCTCCGTGCTGCCGGGTTGGCTGGGCCTGGAACAGACTGTCCTCGACGTGTCCGTATGGGAGATCGCCCGCTCCGTACTGGTTTTTCTGGGCATCCCGCTCCTGGCCGGGTTCCTGACCCGCCGCCTGGGTGAGAAGGCCAGGGGACGCACCTGGTACGAGACGAAGCTGATCCCGCGCATCGGGCCGTTCGCCCTGTACGGACTGCTCTTCACCATCGTGGTGCTCTTCGCCCTCCAGGGTGACGCCATCACCTCCCAGCCGCTCGACGTCGTACGGATCGCACTGCCGCTCCTGGTGTACTTCGCCGTGATGTGGGCCGGCTCCATGGCCGCCGGCCGCGCGGTCGGACTGGACTACCCCAAGGCGGCCACCCTGGCGTTCACCGCCGCGGGCAACAACTTCGAGCTGGCCATCGCGGTCGCCATCGCTACCTTCGGCGCCACCTCCGGCCAGGCCCTCGCCGGAGTCGTCGGGCCCCTCATCGAGGTACCGGTCCTGATCGGCCTGGTCTACGTCGCCCTCGCCGCCCGCCGCTTCTTCCCCCAGCCCACCCCGGCGGCCGGAGAGGCCGTCGCCCCGGAAGGTTCCGCCCGTGTCTGAGACCAAGCCGTCCGTGCTGTTCGTGTGCGTCCACAACGCCGGCCGCTCGCAGATGGCCGCCGCCTTCCTCACCCACCTCTCCAAGGGTCAGGTCGAGGTCCGCTCCGCCGGGTCCGCACCGACCGACACAGTCAACCCCGCCGCCGTACAGGCGATGGCGGAGGTCGGTATCGACCTGTCCACCCGAACGCCGAAGTTCCTGACCACCGAAGCCGTGCAGGCGTCCGACGTGGTTGTCACCATGGGCTGTGGCGACACGTGCCCCGTCTTCCCCGGCAAGACCTACCTCGACTGGACACTCGACGACCCCGCCGGCCACGGCGTCGAAGCCGTCCGCCCGATTCGGGACGAGGTCGAACAGCGCGTCCGCAGCCTGCTCGCCGACCTCCCACTCCATTGACACCTCCCCTGCGAGAACGACCGATGTGGTCCTGGCCGGCGCCCCACCGTCAGCAGCGATCAGGTGTACGCGCCGGCTAGCCCTTCAGCGCCCCCTGCACGACACCTTGGCTCGATACCGTGCGCCGGTATCAAGAAGCCGGACAGACGCGGGAGAAGCGAGACAGGCCCCCGCTCAAGGAGTGAACGGTGAACACGCCAGCGCCCCCGGCGGAAGGCCCCGAGCTGAAGCGTCGGCTGGGAGTCCTCGACGCTGTGGTGATCGGCCTCGGTTCCATGATCGGGGCGGGCGTCTTCGCCGTGCTCGCCCCGGCCGCCGGCGCGGCGGGGCCCGGGCTGCTGCTCGGCCTGGCGCTGGCGGCGGTGGTGGCGTACTGCAACGCGACGTCCTCCGCCCGGCTCGCCGCCCGCTACCCGGCCTCGGGCGGTACCTACGTCTACGGCCGTGAGCGCCTCGGCGACTTCTGGGGCTACCTGGCCGGATGGGCGTTCGTGGTGGGCAAGACCGCATCCTGTGCGGCGATGGCTCTGACGGTGGGCTCCTACGTGTGGCCGGGCCAGGCGCACGCGGTGGCGGTCGCCACGGTGGTGGCGCTGACGGCGGTCAGTTACCGGGGGACGCAGAAGTCCGCGCTCCTGACCCGGGGCATCGTCGCGATCGTGCTGGCGGTGCTCGCCGCGGTGGTGACCGCCTGCCTGGCCGGCGGGACGGCCGACACCGCGCGACTCGACATCGGTTCGGACGTGACCGTGGGTGGGGTACTCCAGGCCGCCGGGCTGCTGTTCTTCGCCTTCGCCGGGTACGCACGCATCGCGACCCTCGGCGAGGAAGTCCGCGACCCCGCCCGCACCATCCCGCGCGCCATCCCGATCGCCCTGGGCATCACCCTCATGGTGTACGCCGCCGTTGCCGTCACCGTCTTGGCCGTGCTCGGGCCGGAAAGACTGGGGCATGCCACCGCTCCGCTCGTCGACGCCGTCCGCGCCGCCGGTGTCCCCTCCCTGGCGCCGGTGGTACGCGTCGGGGCCGCCGTCGCCGCGCTGGGCTCCCTGCTGGCGTTGATCCTCGGCGTCTCGCGCACCACCCTGGCCATGGCCCGCGACCGGCACCTGCCGCACACCCTGGCCGCCGTTCACCCCCGCTTCCACGTCCCCTACCGTGCCGTACTCGCCGTCGGGGCCATCGTTGCCGTGCTCGCCGCGACCGTGGACGTGCGCGGAACGATCGGCTTCTCCTCCTTCGGCGTACTGGCGTACTACGCCATCGCCAATGCCGCAGCTTTCACCCTCACCCCCGCCGAGGGCCGCCCGCCGCGTGCGGTACCCGTCGTCGGCCTCATCGGCTGCACTGCTCTGGCCTTCGCCCTGCCACCGACAGCAGCCGCCTCCGGCGCGGTGGTCCTCGCCCTCGGCGCCGCCGTCCACGGCCTGCGCAAGACCATCAACCACCGCTGAGGCACTCCACGCTGGGAAGCGTGTGGGGCTGCGGCACCCGGGAGACGGTGTCGCAGCGCCGTCCCGTACGTGCGAAACGCTGACGCCGATCAGCGGTCGAGCAGCTGACTCGCCTTCTCCCACGCTGCACGGGCGCGCCAGGAGACATCGCGTACAGCACCTCGGGCTGGGCGGGTTGTGGTGCTGTGGCTTCCGGGAGGTGTGGGGGTGCCGTCCCGGAAGCCACAGGAGGGTTGGCGCTGTCCAGCGGCCGGGCAGGGCCGAGCGCGCAACCGCTGTCCACCTTGCCGTGCCGGGCCGGAGTCCGGGCGGTGCCGCGCGACCTGCCGGTAGGCGTTGTCACTGGACCGGCCCCGGACCTGTTACGCAGCACGGCGTGGGCCGGCTTCCGTACCGTGTGGGCGGCCCGTCAGGGGCTGTCGCCGGTCCGGTGGAGACGGCCCGGAGCGCAATGCGCGTAACGACCGGGAACTTTGGTGCGCGCAGCCATGCACGCGGCGCCCTGCCCGAACGCGTGGACCACCCAGCAGGCGCGGGAAACCGGCCGACTTCGGCCGCAGCGGTCGGCTCCTGCTCAGTAATCGGCCTTCCCGGCGTGAGGGTGCTCGAGAGGCCTGCCGTGGTCGGGCTCGGAGACGACGGTGGGGGCGGTGCTCTCGGTGAAGTAGTCGGCGTCCTTGGGGCGTGTGCGCGCGGACAACGCGCGGGGCGCGGGTTCGAGGTGCGGGATGTGTTTGGAGCAGTGCACATAAGCCTCGTGGACGCTGATCAGGGTCCACAGCACGGGCCTGCGGCCAGGGGCGGTGTCGGCCGGTATCCAGGGGTGGGCGCCACGCAGGTCGTGATCACCGACGAGCCCCGCGGAGCCGTTGACGTGCAGTCCGATGTGATCCTGGGTGAAATCCATGAACAGCAGTCCGATGTGCGGATTCTCGGTGATGTTGCCCGCGCTGGCGAGGACGCCGTTGCCACGGTACTCGGGGTAGGCAAGGGTCCGGTCGTCCAGAACGACGACGAAGCCGGGCGGACCGGCGCGGAAGGTGGCATCGCACTGCCCGCGGGCGTCCGCGGTGGAGAGGAAAACCATGGACTGGCGGTGGATGAAGTCGCGCATGGCCGCAGTGAGGTGCGCGTGAACCTGCCGGTCGTAGAAGGCGTCGGCCCGCTCCCGGCTACCCAGGTGGGCCTGCAGCTGGCGCTCTCCGTGCGAGGGGGTGGCATCGTGATGCGTCACAGGGGGTCGTTCTCCAGACCGGGTCGTGGGGGAGTGAGGGGGGCGGTGAGCACAGGGGTGTCGAGCGGGTCGTGATGGATGTGAGCCCGTGGTGTGCCCTGGCGCAGGAGGGTGTCAACGGCTGTGGTGACCATGACGGGCGGGCCGCAGAGAAAGGCCTCGTGCCGGTCCCAGGGCCCGAACTCGCGCAGGACCTGCGGGAGCGTGCCCTGCTGGCCGGGAATCTCCTGGTGGGAAACGCAGGCGCGGACAGTCAACCAGTAGTGGCGCTGGGCCATGCGCAGCATGTCATCGAGGCCGTAGAGCTCCTCGGCGGTGCGGGCCCCGACGAAGAGGTCGACGTATCGGCGCATTTCGTGAGTGGCTGCTTCCTCCAGCAAGGCGCGAATCGGTGCGAGGCCGGTACCGCCCGCCACACACACCAGATCACGGTCGCCTGCCGAAGCGAGCGTCATGTCGCCCTGCGGCGGCCCCAGTCGCACGACATGACCGGGCGTTCCGTGATACACCAACGCACTGCTCACCAGCCCATCGGGTACAGCCCGCACATGGAAGGTGAGGGTGCCATCCGAACGCGGCGGGTGGCAGGGGGAGTAGTGCCGCCAGGCACGAGGATGCCACGGGGTTTCCATGCTCACGTACTGCCCGGCCACGAAGGGGTAAGGCAGATCGGGGCGCACGGTGATCTCGGCGATCCCGTGCCCGCGGTACGCATGGTGGATGATCTGCGCCTCCCAGGTGGCCGGGCGCAGGCGCATGTCATCGGCCGCGGCCGCAATCATCACGTGGGCAGCGAGGGAGTACGAGCGGGTCCAGGCGGCGGCGACCTCGTCGTTCCAGGCCGGCCCCGCATAGCGGGCCACGGCGGCCAGCAGACATTCCCCCACCGCGGGGTAGTGGGCGTCCATGGTCCCGAACTTGCGGTGGTCGCGCCCCAGCCGGGAACAGAATTTGACAAGGTTGTCAACGTCGTCGACCAGGTCGATGATGCGCAGCAGCCCACGCAGCAGTCGATCACGCTGGACGTCCATGTTGTCGGGAAACAGGCTGCGGACCTCGGGATAACGGGCGAAGAGGATGGCGTAGAAGTACACCGTCAGCTCCGTGGCCTGCGGTGCGACCACCGTCAGGCTGGAGCGCACCAAGGAGACCTCCCGGCTCGTGGGCGGTATCGGCATCATCTCCAGTCACCGTCCGACGGCAGACGGAAAAGAACTGGGGCTCGCGCGGGAGACGGGTGGGGGGAGGAAGGGGCCGCGCCAGACGGCGGGGCGACCAGGTTGAACGGATGTGCAGACAAGAACGGCTTCGCAATCGTGAGGGGGCCTCAAACTCCGGCAGACCATGAGCAGTGAAGCGTGATCAGCTGACGCAACATTGTGCACGCCACGCCGTGAGGCCGAACGAGCACCCCTGGAACCCGCCGCCGGCATCATCGATGAGACAGGAAGCTCATGACGGTGAGGGCCCTGGCCCCGTTGTCGTACCAGTGCTCTGACCACATAGGTTCGACCACTTGGCTGTCGTGGCAGTCGGTTCCTCCGCGATTCTTCACGCCCACGCGCTGCGCCGGTCGGGCATCCCGATGCCGCACATCGCCCGTGGCGTGATCTGGCCGGTCCCGAGGGCAGCCGGCTCGTCGGTCGTAGACGGCCAGGCGTTCGGGGGCGGCTGCTGTGAGGCCGACGGGGCGGGGGGCGCCGCCGGCGCGGGGGCCGGGCAGCGAGGCGAGGGCTGCTCGGCCGGCTTGTGCGGCCGTGCAGCGGTTGAGAGAGGTTTCGCGGGTGGTTCGTTTCGCTCAGCGCGTGGGATCACGGGGCTGGGCAGTCGGAATGAGCAGTGACCCAAGAGCCACACATGCACGAAGGGTGTACGACGCCGCATGAAAGGGACAGGGCAGGGCAGTCTTCCGTTGGGCCCACCTGTATCGCTGTGACGGCGCCGTGCGTGTCAGTGGGCTGTCCAGCCGCCGTCGACCGGAAGTATGGTGCCCGTGAGGTATGAAGCCGCTGGGCCGGCCAGAAGGACTGCCGCGCCGACGAGTTCTTCCGGGTCGGCCCAACGCCCCATGGGGACCTGGTGATCGAGGAAGTCCCGTACCCGCAGGTCGTCATCGACGCTGTCGTTCAGTGGGGTGCGAAAGGGGCCCGGGGCCAGCGCGTTGACACAGATGCCGGTGCCGGCGAGTTCGACGCCGAGGCTACGGGTGAGTTGGACGACCGCGCCTTTGCTGGCTGCGTAGCCTGCCCGGCCTGCGGCGCCGACGAGCCCGAGTGCGCTGGCCATGGTGACGATGCGGCCGTACCCGGCCCTCCGCATCGCAGGCACGACCGCCTGGCAGGCGAGGTAGGTTCCGACGACATTGACATCCAGGCAGCGACGCAACGTGGCGGCATCGAGCGCGCCGAGCTCGCCTCGGGCCTGAACTCCGGCGCTGGTCACGAGCACGTCCACACGGCCATACTTTGTGAGGACCTTGTCCACGAGATGGCGGACCTCGTTCTCCTCGGTGACATCGCAGGCGAGTCCCAGGGAGGCACCGCCCGTCCGAGCGGTGATCTCGGCCGCCGTCTGACGGCATGCCTCCAGCCGCCGGCCGGCCACCACCGTCGTGCATCCTGCGGACGCCAGGCCCAGCGCGATGGCTCGGCCGAGCCCGCTCGAGCCTCCGGTGACCAGCGCCACCCGCCCGGACAGATCCGACGCCGCGCCCGGGGACCCCGTCACGAGCTGACAGGGAGCAGGAGTCCACCTGTGAGCCGGACAAGCTCGCTGGTGGTGGTAGGGAAGACTGTGCGGGGAGTGCCGGCCGCAGCCCAGACCTGCGCGTAGTCGGCCAGTGCTGTGTCGACCACGGTGGGAAGGGCGCGCGGGTGACCGACGGGAGCCACGCCGCCGATCGCCTGTCCGGTTGCCTGACGTACCTGTTCCGGGGAGGCGCGGCGGAGTTCGCCACGGCCCCACCGGGCGGCGAGGGCAGTGGTGTCCACTTTGTGCCGACCGCTGGTCAGAACCATAACGGCTTCATCGTCGGAGATGAATACGAGGCTGTTGGCGATAGCGCCCACGTCGCATCCCAGAGCCGAGGCGGCCTCGGCGGCCGTGCGCGTCGCATCCGCAAGTTCGCGTACCTGACCAGCGACGCCGGCCGCAGCGAGGACGCGGGCCACCTGGATGCTGCGAACAGGCAGTGACGTGCTTTGCCGAGGCACCATGGGAACTCCTTGATAGAGGTCGCATCATGACGTGTTCCACATACAGAACGTTCTGTATGTGGAACGATAGGGGTTCCTGTGGCAATGAATCAACCGGCCTCGGCAAAAAAGGTGGGCACCATGGACCTGGCCGCCCGCGTCGGGTTGCGCCTGCGGGACTTGCGCGAGGCGCAGGGCATGTCGCTGTCCGAGCTTGCCCGTAGGTCCAAGATCGGCAAGGGGACGCTGTCCGAGTTGGAGAGCGGTCGGCGCAATCCCACTCTGGAAACGCTCTACGCCCTGACGACGGCCCTCAAAGTGCCCCTCAGCACGGCGCTGCACAACCTTGCGTTTCCCGCCGAAGTCTCCGGTCATGCCGTGGACGCTGTTCTCACCGAGCGCTTCGAGGCTGCCGCTGCGGTCACGGAGACCTACCGGGTGCGCATCCGCGCCGGAACGACGCAGGAGTCCGCCGGCCACGCCCCCGGCACGACAGAGCACATCATCGTCCTCGACGGCACCGCACGCGTCGGTGGACTCTCCGCTCCCGCCCTGATCGGTCCGGGCATGCACGGCAGTTGGGCCGCCGACGTTCCGCATGTCTACGAAGCACCGTCCGGAGACGTCGAGGCTCTGCTGATCGTGCGCCACCCCCAGTGATCCGTCACCGCTTCCGCACCGGTTCGACAGATGTCGGCGCCTGCTGTACCCGGGCACAAGGAGAGTGGTGCCCTCCCCTGATCGCCTCAGGCCACGCGGTATTCACTGTGGCCGTGGCTGTCGGAGATCGGCGCTGCCTGGCCCGGAGCTTTCGCGGTGCCTCCTCGCCGTTCTGGGGCGGTGCCTCGGTGATGATGGTGCCGAGCATCGCGCGGGATGCCTGCAACTCCTCGATGGCGCGGCTGATCCTCTCGTGTTCCTGCTGCAACTGGGCGACCAGGTCCGGGCAGGTGGGCATGATGCGATCGTCGTCAACCGTGATGCAGGGCAGGACCTGGGCGATCAGGGACGTCGGGAGCCCCGCCGCCAGCAAGCACCGGATAGGGCGCACCGTTTCCACATCCGTATCGCTGTGGATCCGATAGCCGCTCGACAGTCGGTCCGGTGCCAGCAATCCCTGCTGTTCGTAATAGCGCAGCAGCCGCTCATTGACTCCGGTGCGCCGGACCATCTCCTGCATGCGCACGTGGTTCGTCTCCGATGTGTGCGGCTTGACTCTGACACTGACGTCAGAGTTCAGCGTCGTCGGCATGACCACCGAACAAGCACTTCCCGTTCCCCGCCTCGATGTCGTCGTGAAGGGCAGCGGCCCCGCGCTGCTGCTCGCCCACGGCGCCGGAGGCGGTATCCACGGCAACTTCGGTCTTGTGCTCGATGACCTCGCCCGCGATCACACTCTCGTCGGCTTGCTCCGACCCAGGCGATCCTCGACCGCCGGGAGGTGGGCGTCTCGATCAGCGACCCGGGCGCCCTGCGCGTCGTCCTGGCGTCCGCGCTCCTCGCGCCGGTGTGCGTACTCGCCGGCCTCGCACTCGGCGCCCTCGTCCGGCAGACCGCGGCCACCATGATCGTCTCGGTCGCGGTCATCCTTGTGTTGCCGCTGGTCTTCACCGACGGCCGCCACTGGTCGGCGGTCGCCGACCACGCCATGCCCTTCCAGGCGTGGCTCCGACTCACAGCGGTCGGCCACGCCCCGACCGTCTTCCCGTGGACCACCGGCGGAGCGTGGACCGTCTACGCGGTGTGGGCGCTCGTCGCGGCCGTGCTCGCCGTGGCCTCCCCCTGGCCGCGGGCCGGACCCCTGCACCCGACGCACTCGACGCCGCCCCACCCGATTCCGCCGTACCCGAGGGCCCCGCCCCGGCCTCCGCAGTCCCGGACTCCGCGGCCCACGCCCCCACGGACCCGGACGCAGGCGGCCGGTGACCACGCCGCCGCAGGCCGTCGCATTCCCCGGCCGGCTCGACGAACGCACCGCGCGCCGCCGGTTCGTCGCCGCATCCTTCCTCTTCTGGCTTCCCATGGGCCTGGCCCTGGCGCCCATGGTGCTGCTCTTCACCGAACGAGGCCTCGGCCTCACCGCGGTCGCCGCGGTCATGGCCGCGCATTCGCTCACGGCCGCCGCCCTGGAACTCCCCACCGGCGGCCTGTGCGACGTCATCGGCCGCCGCCCCGTCCTGGCCGGCGCCGGCGTACTCGACGTGGGCGCCCTCCTCCTCATAGGCCTCGGCACGACCGGATGGGCCATCGCCCTCGGCATGGCGTTCATGGGCGCGGCCCGCGCGCTCTCCAGCGGACCGGCCGAGGCCTGGTACGTCGACACCGTGCACGCGCACTCCGGCCCGGACGCCGATCTCCGGACAGGACTGGCACGCGGCAGCACCGCCTCGTCGGCGGCCCTCGCACTCGGCACGCTGGCCGGCGGCGCGCTGCCGTGGCTGCTGGGCCTGGGCCCGGACCTGGCATCCCGGCTGCGCGCGTACACCTCGGGCCTCGTCCTGCCCCTCTCCGTTCCCGCCCTCCTGGGAGTGCTCGTCGAGATCGCCTTCGTGGCCCACGTGCTGGTGGCCCTGCGCGAACCTCCCCGCCCTCCCGCCACCCTGCGGGGTGTACTGCGGGGCGTCCCTGCGGCCGTTGCCGGGGGGATGCGGCTCGGTGCCAGGGACGCAACCGTCCGCCGCATCCTGATGACCGCGAGTGCCGCGGGCACGGCGCTGGCGGCCCTCGAACTGCTCACCCCCGGACGCGCCGCGGAGCTCGCCGGAACGGCCGAGGCCGGTGCGGTGCTGTTCGCCGGTCTGGCCACCGCCGGGTTCGTCTGTTCGGCACTCGGCAGCCACGCGGCGCCGCTCGTCGCCCGACTGGCGGGAGGCAGCGAGCGCGCCGTCCTCGTGAGCCTCGCGGCCGGCGGTACCGGCCTCCTGCTCATCGCCGGCACCGTGCTCTCCACCGGGGCACTCGCGCTCACGTTGGCGGCCACCGGGTACGCCCTGGTGCACCTGGGTCTCGGGGCCGCCGGGCCCAGCGAGAGCGACCTGCTGCACCGCCGTGTCGGCTCGGCGGGACGCGCGACCGCGCTGTCCGTGCAGTCCCTCGCCCTGCAACTCGTCGCGGCGACCGGCGGACTCGTCATCGGCGCGCTGCCCGCGGGCCCCCTGCCGTGGCTGCTCGGCGCGGCGGCCCTGCTGGCGGGAGCGGCTCTGTGGACCCGCCGCACCCCGCCTGTCCCTGCCCCCGTGGCGTAGGGCGGCCGGCGTGCGTGCGGTGGTGCGTGCCGCCCCGGGGTGTCCCGACGCCCGGGCCCGCACAGCCGCCGGTCCCTGACCCTGCTCGGCTCTTGAGTGAACGGGCGGACGACAGCCGATGAGTTCCTGTGTGCTCCGCAGTCATAGATCATGAGTTGGTGCACCGCGGCCGCGAGGTGGCGGAGGGCGCACCGGCCGAACCCGCTGAGATCCGGACACGAGATACCGAGGAACCTGAAATGCGTACCCTGATCAGCACCGCCTTCATGTCGCTCGACGGTGTCGTTGAGGCCCCGGGCGGCGAGCCCGGTTACCGGAACTCGGGGTGGACCTTCAAGGACGTCGAGTTCCTCCCCGAGGCCTTCGAACTCAAGGGCCGGGAGCAGGAGGAAGCCACCGCGATGCTGATGGGCCGCACCAGCTACGAGGCGTTCAGCCCCGTCTGGCCCGACATGGAGGACTTCGCCGGCTACAAGGCGATGCCGAAGTACGTCGTCTCCACCACGCTCACCGAGGACGGCCTGGTGCCGAACTGGGGCGAGACGACGATTCTGCGGTCCCTCGACGAGGTCGCCGCACTGAAGGAGACGGAGGGCGGGCCGATCATCGTCCACGGCAGCGCCTCGCTGAACCAGGCACTGTCCGACGCCGGCCTGATCGACCGTTACCACCTCATCGTCTTCCCGCTGCTGCTCGGCGCGGGCAAGCGGCTCTTCAGCGCCACGGACAAGGACACGCAGAAGCTGAAGCTCGTCGAGCACGAGGCCTACGCCAACGGCCTGCAGAAGAACGTCTTCGACGTCGTCCGCTGACGGAAACTCCGCCAGGGGACGCCCCGGCCCGCCACGAGGTCCGGCTACGCGTCTCGGGCCGTGCCTCCCGGCGGCGGGACCGAAGAGGCGTCCGGCGGGGCGCCCGGGGAGCGCGGTGCACGCGTCGACGACGAGTCCGGCACGGCCGGGCCACCGGCGGTACGGCACGGCCGCCCACTGCTCCGTACGGACGTGCCGGATCGCGTCGGCTCCCGGCGTTCGCGAGGCTGGCCCGAAGCCGGGACGTGAGATCCCCGTATCCCCAGGAGCAGCCATGCAGAAGGACAAGCACCCGTCGTACCGTCCCGTGGTCTTCCGCGACCGTTCCGCCGGCTACGCCTTCCTGACCCGGTCCACCGCGTCGAGCGAGCGGACGATCGACTGGGACGACGGCAACACCTACCCCGTCGTCGACGTGG